>NZ_JAMXDB010000021.1 GCF_024718545.1 Weissella fangxianensis | reverse complement strand
TATATCTATTACTACAATAATAAACGGATTAAAACAAAACTGGCCGGAAAAACTCCGGTTCAATACCGAAATCTTTCCGACCAGTTAGTTGCTTAAACTTCTCTCCAATTTTTGGGGTTCAGTTCATGCTAACATTTTTGCTTTAGTTAATCATTTTCGTGTAATTCAACATGTAACTCTGGTATTTCTTGCCAAACAATATGTTTTAAACCTGCTTCTTCACCTGAAAAAGGTTTATCTGGTATAACCATATCAATAAATTGTTGACGAAAATCTCCAGCTGTCAAATCACTTTCAGCTGTCTGCATTGTTTCTGCATATTTCTCATGATTGCTTGATTCATCCATGAGCATCCAAATTTCTTGCTCTGAATTATCTGGTGCTGGACGGAACCAAGTTCGCGACAAAGAATAGTTAATCAAACTAGGATTAGCCTTCTGATAATCTAAGGCTTTTACTAAAGCTTGAATCATCTTGTCATGATTTTTCTTTAAAATACGATAATGCATTGTTTCAACTTTTGACATACTTATACACCCCTTTTTGGAAATATTAAAGTGAATAACTGATTAACTACTTATAGTATAATTGTCATGTATCAAGGCTTCAACCAACAAAAACAACATAAAAGTTTATTATTGGTAACGGGGGGACAATATGACAATTAAAACAGATTTACGCATTAAAAAAAGTAAATATGCCATTGAACACGCTTTTTGGAAATTATTACTAGCAGAAGGTTTTGCGAAAATTACGATTCAACAAATCATCGACAAAGCTCATGTTAACCGTGCGACTTTGTATAAATACTATGCTAATAAATACGAACTATTAGACACAGTCGAGAACTCGTTAATTAGTGAATTTAAAAATGTCACTGAAAAAGCACCAGATCTCGCTAAAAGAACTGATGTTAGTCAGGATCGCCTACATAACTACTATCGAGAAATGGTCCGCTATATTTACAATAATCGGGATAAATTTTCAGCATTATTGGCGCCAAGCGGAGATCCTTCCTTCATAAATAAGCTGATTACTGCTGATAGAGAGATTTGGCAAAAAAATGACATTACCCAATATCTTCCCATTTCCGAGCACTATGCATCTGCTGCAATAACGGGGATGATTATTAGTTTAATTGTTGAATGGATCAAATCAGACTTTAAAGAATCTGCAGATGAATTTATGAATATCTTACAAAATATGGTCACACCATTATTTTCACAAGAAACTTTTTTTAAAGCTAAATAACTCTGATCACTAAAAATAGGCGATAAATTGTTCCAAGAATGACAATTTATCGCCTAATTTTTTTATTTTGAATTAACTGTTATCTTCTCTTTTTAGTTTGTTATTAATTGCCGTAACGTTACGCTTAGCTTGTACCATGTCATGTATAAAGAACAATACATAGATAACAATAAAAGTAATTATTTGGTCCATGAATCCGCCAACACTTAATGAATACCACGCTAGTGCATAGGCAATTACCATAAAAACAGAAATAGTCACAAAAAAATGAACAATAACTTTTTTTACAAAGCTCCAATATTCAATAGTAAATATTAAAGCAGCTACAAAAAATAAAGATCCCAACAAAGCCCATAAAATAACAGTAATCGTTAAATTATCAAGCGAATTGTTCGCATAATTACCAAAACGATTAACTATCATTTGGTAAAATGTCTGATTAGTCAAATAAGCAAACACTATCGTTATAATTAAGCCCAACGTAATACCAAATGGTATCCCTAGAAAAAACCGGTTAGTTATTCGCTTTATCATATCCCCAACCTCCTCTTTATCTTAGAAACATAACGTCTAGAAACATAGGTCTCATCCCCGTTATTTAAAATTAAAACGATATTCCCTTTCCCACTTAACTTCAAATGGTCAATAAAATTAAAATTTACAATTTCGCCACTTGAAATTTGAATAAAATCATCTGGTAAAAGTTCTACAAGTTGATAAATGCGCTGTTTTACTTTATAAACGCCTCCCATGTCTTGTGCATAGACTTCAGCAGATTCCGTTCTAATTCTGATTATATCGTCCAATTTTAGAGGCGTAACTATTTTTTCTTGATACCCCCAAAGCACAAGGTCCTGTTTCTGTAATTCATCTACCACTAACTGCATCGCTGGGGTTAACTTTTTTACATGAAAATCAACATATTCCGACTGATTTTCATCGATAAAAAAATTCACTTTCATACGATTATTCCCCTTTCAATAGATTATCTGTAATTATACACACTTAATGTCGTTCATTTTTCAACAATGAATACATGGTTGATTATTTAGAATAATTGGTAATTTTTTTTAAATGAAATGCACAAAAAGGGATCATCAACGTCCTTATTATTAACAAAAATATCCTCCCAAGTTATCTAAACTTAACTCGGGAGGACCTAAATACCTATACTATCTATTATTTATCCAACTCAGCAATCACTTCTTCATAACGTTCACGAATAAATCCTGCTGAAGCATCTAATTTCGCTTGCTCATCAGATGGCAAGTCTAATGAAACATGATCAACAACGCCGTCACGACCAACAATAACTGGATACGAAACATAAACACCATATTCAGGTCGGTAATTTGATACCGGTAACTCTTCATGGCTGTCAGTCAAAATCGCCTTAGTTAAACGACTAGCTGCACTCGCAACGCCATAACTAGTGAACTTTTTACCATGATAAACGGTGTATCCACCCGCTTTGACCTCATCATTTAATTCTGATAATTGTAAATCATATGCGGTAATTGGCTTGTCTTTTACGGTAACTGTTGACCAAGCTGTAAACTGTGAATCCCCATGTTCACCGACATTATAACCACGAACCGATTTAGGATGCACACCCAATGCCTTTCCCACGGCACGATGCATACGAGCTGTATCCAAAAGTGTTCCTGTTCCAATCACTCGTTCCTTTGGGAAACCAGTATAATGTTGATACATAGTCGTAATCACATCAACTGGGTTTGTGATCACAGCTAAAATACCATGAAATCCAGATGCGACTAACTGCTTAGAGATTTCTGCAATTTGTAGTTTGTTATATTGTAATTCAACAAAACGATCATCGGTGGTAATGGTCTCTTGCAATGAAATCTTACCAACTGACGAAACAACCACATCGGCATCTGCTAATGCTGACCAATCATTAACCACATAGTTTGCGTTATATTCCAAGTTTGCCATGGCATCTTCAAAATCTAATGCTTCTGCGTTTGCCTTATCCTCATTGACGTCGATAAATACAAATTCATCTACTGCACCTTGTGCTGTCAAACTGTGGGCAACTGCTGCCCCAACGTGCCCCAAACCAATAATTCCAACTTTACGTGTCATTGCGTTCCCCCATTATGTTTCACTTGCTTAATAATTTTCAAAAAATTCACTGATGCGCTTCACTGCTTCATGAAGACTATCCAATGATGCCGCATAACTAATACGAATGTAACCTTCACCACCAGTATTAAATACCGATCCTGGAATAACGGCCAATTTACCGCGTTTTGCTAGATCAACACTAAAAGCATAATCGTCCTGCTCATATGCCGCTGGTATCTTAGCAAAAACGTAGAATGCACCATTTGGTTGTGGCATTTCAAATCCCAATTTGCGCAAAGCTGGTACCAGGTAGTCCCGACGCTCACGATAAGCTTCACGCATTGACTTAGAATCTAACTTTCCTTGTGCTGATCCCAACGCTTCTGCCGCTCCGGCCATCGCTGGATTTGATGCAGCGGTAACTGTAAATTGGTGTAATACTGCAGCTGGTTGCACTAAACGCTTAGGACCAACAATAAAACCAATACGATAACCAGTCATTGCGTGTGATTTTGATACCCCATTCAAAATAACCGTTTGTTCTGGCAAGAATCTAGCAATTGATGTATGTGGTGCATTGTAAGTTAATTCAGAATAAATTTCATCAGCAATCACAGTGATATCTGTTTCTCGTAACACATCAGCTAGTGCAGCTAATTGTTCCGCGGTATAGGTAACCCCGGTTGGATTTGCTGGATAATTCAATAGAACTGTTGTTAATTTGTCACCATACTCATCAATTGCTGATTGCAGTTGCTCAGGAGTTAGTAAAAAGCCTGTGTCAGATGTATCGACATAGACAACCTCACCGCCAGACAATTCAATTGTTGGATCATACATCGAAAAATTAGGCGCTGGAAGTAATACCTTATCACCTTCATTAACAAAGGCCGTAAAGGTATCATAAATACCTTCAGTTGCTCCTAAGGTCACAATGATTTCAGAATCGATATCATATGATAACCCGTAACGATCTGCCATAAAATGTTGAATGGCTTTTCGTAACGCAACTGAGCCTGCAGCAGGTGCGTAATGTGAGTCGTCTGCCTCAATACTAGCAATCGCTGCTTTTTTAACATGTTCTGGTACTGTAAAATCTGGTTCCCCTAATGTTAATTTCAGAATACCTTCAACACCACTGGTTTCATCATCAAATGCACGAATAGCATTTGGCTTCACTGCTGCAACACGTTTATTTACTCCCATGTTCGTTCTCCTAATTTTTCTATATTTTACGACCTGGATTTAAAATTCCTGCTGGATCGAATGCTTTTTTCACCTGCTTTTGTAAGACTCTAACATTTTCATCCAATTGTTTTGGTACCCAAGCATTTTTCAAGCTACCAATCCCATGTTCAGCACTAACGGTTCCATTGACCTGAATAACAAATTCCAACAACTCATCAATAAACTTTTGTGTGCCTTCAGGTAAATCACCATCTTTATCTTCTAAGATGATATCAGGATGTAAGTTTCCATCCCCTGCATGTCCTAATAACAATAAGCGTTGTTGATATTTGTCAGCTAGTTCTTCAGCCTTATCTGCCACTTTCGCTAGTTGTCCCAATGGCACCGCAATATCTTCAACAATCAAGCGACCATATTGGGCACCTGCTGCGAATATGTCTTGGCGAATCTTAATGATTTCTGCTGTCCTACCAGCGTCCTCAGTGACATCAATCTTGGTTGCGCCATATTCTTGCAATAATTTATGAAGTTTCTCTAACACACCAGCTACTGCAACATCAATTTGGAAAATTAATAACGCCTGCTCACCATGGCTACCTAAATGACTATGTTCATACTCATCTAGCGCTTCAATAGAAACACGGTTCAAAATCTCTAACATTGATGGATTAACACCACTTGCCTGTACCGCTTGTACCGCACGCATCAACTCGTGAATCGTTGGAAAAGTTGCTAACCCAGTAATTGAATTACCTGATGGTATCGGAACGATGCGGACAATGGCCTCGACAATAACCCCCAACGTTCCTTCTGACCCAACTAGTAAATCAGCTAGGTCGTAGGCAGCATTATTCTTAAAAGTCTTCCCACCAAGTGTTACGAGTTCACCATTAGCCAAAACAACTTTTAGGCCCAACACAGACTGCTTGGTTGTGCCGTACTTAACGGATGACATTCCCCCAGCATTGGTGGCAATATTGCCACCAACTGAACTGATACGCTTTGACCCTGGATCTGGTGAAAAGAAATAACCAACCTTACGCGTCTCTGCATCTAAGTCACCATCTAAGTCACCATTTAAGACACCGGGTTCAACAACAGCAACTTGATTTTCTGGTTCAATTGATAAAATGTGATTCATGCGTGATAAATTCAAAATCAAGCTACCTGACAAACCAGCAGCACTATTCACAATCGACGTTTTCGCGCCTTGAGGTACAACCGCAATTTGATTAGCTGCCGCAAATCGAATAGTTGCTTGTACATCTGCAACTGTTTCCGCAAACACGACAGCATCGGGGAGTACTTCAGTTGTAATTTCTTGCGTAAAGTTATTTGAACCATATTTTTTTAGTGTCTGCTCATCTAACGCAATTTCACCATCTGGTAATTGCAAAGACGAAAAATTTATCGTTGTCATATTGCTCCTTTGATATAAAAAAGTCCCGTCGTCCCTCTATGGAACGACGGGACGATAAAAATCGTGTTACCACCCGTATTTCAGACTGTATCACTACAACCTGCTTACCAAGTATGACAAACATACTTGTATGAGATATCGGTCATCACCGTAAATTACTTATAGTTACTACTACTCATAATTTCATCCACTCCTAGGCCAAATTCACCTGCTGAACCGGTTGCCTTCCACCATCTACAACTCGCTTTGCGTATCCATCACAGGCTACTCACCTAATCATCATGTTCACTCATACAATGGTAATTCTGCGATAATGAAAAGTCAATAATAAAATTAAAAAAGTCTCATTTTACTCACATTTATAACACAAAGGCTGGAACAAAAAATGTTCCAGCCTTTTTTCTAAAAATAAATTAATTATAAGCTTATAAATTTTATAGCTTACTTCTTTGTAAATTTCACGATACCTTCCCAACGTGCCGTTTGTGGGAACATATCAATAGACTGAATATAATCAACCCGATAAACCTTTGCCAAATCAACTAAATCACGTGCAAGGGTCGAAGCATTACATGAAACATAGACAAATTTTTCTGGTTTTGTTTCTAAGATAGTTTGCCGCAGTGCACTATCTAAACCTGTACGTGGTGGATCAACCACCATTGCATCGGCAACCCAGCCTTCGCGTGCCCATTGCGGAATCAACTCTTCAGCTGCCCCAACATAATAAGTTGCATTCGTTACCTGATTATCTACAACATTCTCATTAGCATCATCAATTGACTCTTCAATGGTATCCATACCACGTACCTCACCAGCATGGTCAGCTAATGAAATACCAATTGTACCAACGCCTGAATAAGCATCAATTAATTTATCAGCTTGCGTTAAGTCCAATGCTTTAATTGCTTCTTGATACAAGCGTCGTGTTTGACGTGGATTCAGTTGCAAAAATGCGCGTGGTGATAGCTTAAATGTTTTACCATTAATGTCTTCAGTAATATAATCATCTCCCCAAATTTGACGAGTATCATCTCCCCAAATTAATGAAGACTGACCGCGATTGATATTTTGATGAATCGATACGACCTCAGGCAACGCTTCATGAATGCGACGAATCAATTCATCAGCGTCAGGCAATGATCGCCCATTTGTGACAATTGTCAGCTGAACATCCCCTGTTGATTCAGAAACACGCGCAATCAATGTTTTGATAACACCTTTGCGTTTGCGCTCATTATAAATTGGTAACTGCATATCAGCCAAAATATCACGCACACCACGAACAACCTTTAACGTTGCTGGATGTTGTGTTGTAACAACAGGCAAATCGACTAATTTATGTGAATGACGCTTATACATCCCAACAGCTAATTTACCATCCACCTCACGCACTGGAAATTGGGCTTTATTACGATAGCCTTGTGGATCATCCATCCCAATCGTTGGCAACAACTTATAATGTGCATAACCAGCTGGTTTATATTTTTCTAACGCTTGTCGAATCACATCTTGTTTAAAGGCAAGTTGACCTGGATATGCCAAGTGCTCCAACTCAAAGCCACCGACATCTTGATTATCAACTGGTGTCACACGTTGCTTTGACTTTTGCTTAAACTTATGAATAGTTGCTTCAATAAATTTTTCCGTTACATTCGTTACTTCAACTTCAACCACTTCACCTGGTAAAGCACCGGGAATAAAAGTAATCTTTCGCTTATAGTAACCAATTCCCTCACCATTAATACCTAAACGCTTGATAGTAATTAGCAATTGGTCACCAATTGAAACTTGCACTGGTGCATTATTGCGCTTTTTTGTTCCACGTGAAACATTGGCCCCTTTATGAGACTTTTGGTAATTATTATATTTTTTTGTTTGTTTCTTTTCCATAATTCGTTCTACAATAGCTCTTTTCTTTATAGTTGATGATGTATTTCTTGAAAGTTCTGTTCAATCTCAAATAATGCGTTGGCATTATCTACTAAATTAACTGCAAACTCTTCTGCACGATCAATATCAGTCTTATAACGTAATTCATGTTCAAGACTTGCCCACATATCCATACCAATCGTTCGAATTTGGATTTCAACGGGGACCTTTTCCACATCATTTGCTCTGAATACCGGCACTTTGACAACCAAATGTAAGCTCCGATAACCACTTTCTTTTGGATTTTTAATATAATCCTTGCGTCTAATTACTTCGATATCATCTTGTTGTGAAAGTAATTTTTCAACTGTGTAAATATCATCTATATAACTTGTGATAACACGTAGCCCAGCAATATCAAAGATATTATTTTTAATTGCGTCAACTGACCGATCAAGACCCTTTTTTTGAATTTTGCCAATCAAACTTTGTGGGTCTTTCATCCGACCATCAATATGATGAATCGGGTTATGATTATAGTTAACTTCGAATTCTGCATCTAAATTTTCTAATTTCGTTGAAATTTCATGCTGCGCAGATTCATAAACTTGATACATTTGTGCTACCGCCGTTAATTGATCAGCTACCCAATCAAGGCCAGCTTCATCACCAATCATCTGACGTATTTTTTTAACACTCAATGTATTTCTTTTCGTATTCATAGTAATGTGTTCCTTATCTAGACTATCATAATTTTTTCCGATATAACCACCGTAATTCATTATACTTAAACTTGTCCTATTTTTCGCAACACCTGCTCAAAAAATATAGCATCTATATTGAAAAAATTGCACTCAAAATTAACATTTTTAAACAAAACAGGTTGAGACATTTTGCCCCAACCTGTTTTGCCATCAATACTTTACTTAACTATTTTGTTGGCGTTGCTGATACTTTAATATCACCATTAATAATCTTATCTTTGGCTGCATCAACTGATTGTTTCTCATCGTCATTTAAGTTTTTTGTGACGACACCAACACCGCCTTCTTTCAAGCCATAATACACAGTCTTACCACCCGGGAATTTATCATGTTGGGCATCTTTAGCAATCAATTGCACACCACGTCCAATCCCAGTCAATGAGGACGTCAGGGTCAGATTATCCTTCTTACCATCTTTAGTCTTATAATCACCCATATTAGTTTGATCCAGATCGACACCAATCACCCAGACCTTTTCTTTTGAACCGGAAACTAATGTGGCACTTTGATCTTTAGCCGCTTGGAAAACACCATTACCAACACCGCCAGCTGCTTGGAAGATCACGTGTTCACCTTGCGCAATTTTTGCCTTAGCTATTGTTTGTCCTTTTGCTGGATCAGAGAATGTCCCTGCATAAGTTGCATCCACCTTAATACTTGGATCAACAGATTTCACACCAGCTTGATAACCTGCTAAAAATGATTCAATCACCGAATTACGCATTCCACCAATAAAGCCAACTGTTTTATCACCAACTGCTTGCGCCTTCTTGGCAGCTGCTACACCAACCAAATAAGATGATTGTTCAGAATGAAATTTAACTGAAGCAACATTCTTATACTTTTTATCAGCTTGTTCATCCACCAACACAAACTTTGTTTTTGGTTGCTTATCGGCAACTGTTTCAATCGAGTCTTTAAACGTGTTTCCGATTGCAGCTACCAAATCATATTTGGCCGTTGCCGCTTGCGTCAATTGCGTATCATAGTCAGCAACTGACTTGGGTTGAAAATAATTATAACCATCTTTACCCTTGGTCAAATTATTTTGCTTACCCCATTTTTGCAAGCCTTCCCAAGCACTTTGGTTGAATCCTTTATCATTGACGCCATTTGTATCAGAAATCATCGCTGCGGTAAACTGATTTTTACTTTGTGCTTGACCACCATTCATCGATGCTAAGCCAATACCAGCGATGGCAACTACCACCACACCACCAGCAATCATCAATCGACGTGAAACCATTTTGAAATACCTCCAAGTATTAAGCCCTCAACCCAACCACTCATTTAAGAGTCCTTTAAGAATATATAATTTTAACTACTATAGCGGTCTAAAAGGCGGATTGCAAGCTAATTTTTACATAAATATAAAATACAAATAAACGTTTTACTAAATGAAAATTAGATTAAAAAATATTCGTTTTGCCAAATGCATTTATTAGAAAAATTCCTCGAAAGGATTTTGCTCAATAACGAACATTAGCATAAACCATCATTGAAATTTGTCACAAATTACGTATAATAGAATTATCAATTTAAATGGGGGATATCATGGCCAACACAGATACACACGATAGTATTCTTGTTTTGGACTTTGGTTCTCAATATAACCAACTGATTTCACGACGTATTCGTGAATTGGGGGTATATTCTGAATTAAAGCCACACTCTATTACCGCAGCTGAAATTAAAGAACTAAAACCCAAAGGCCTAATTTTCTCGGGTGGTCCTAATTCCGTTTATGCTGACGGTGCATTTTCTATCGATCCAGAAATTTTCAATCTTAACATCCCTATTTTAGGTGTTTGCTATGGTATGCAACTAATGGCACACATGTTGCCTGGTGGTAAAGTGCAACCCGCAAGTGGCACATCCGAATATGGTGAAACCGTTTTGAAGGTTACTGATGAGCACTCAACACTATTTGCTGAAACACCAGCAGAACAAACTGTTTTGATGTCACACGGTGATTCTGTTAGCGCAGTACCCGATGGGTTCACTGCCGTCGCCACTTCTGATAGCACACCAATTGCTGCGATGGAAAACCCTGAGCGTCAACTATATGGTGTTCAATTCCACGCAGAAGTTCGCCACACCGTTTATGGTATGAAAATTTTGGAAAACTTTATCGATCATGCTGTCCACGCAAATCGTGACTGGTCAATGGATGACTTCATTGACGAGCAAATAGCTAAAATCCGCGAAACGGTCGGTGACAAACGCGTATTACTAGGTCTTTCAGGTGGTGTTGACTCATCTGTCGTTGGTGTTTTGCTACACAAGGCCATCGGTAATCAATTGACATCAATTTTCGTAGACCATGTTTTGCTACGTAAGAATGAAGCCGATGAAGTGATGGACGCCCTTGGTGGTAAGTTTGGTCTAAACATCATCAAAGTTGATGCGCAAGGACGTTTCTTGAATAAGCTAGCTGGTGTTACTGACCCTGAACAAAAGCGTAAAATCATCGGTAACGAATTTATTCGTGTCTTTGACGAAGAAGCTGTTAAGTTAGATGGTATCGACTTCTTGGCACAAGGTACGTTATATACTGACGTTATTGAGTCTGGTACTGATACAGCACAAACGATCAAGTCTCATCACAATGTTGGTGGACTACCAGAAGACATTCAATTCCAATTGATTGAACCTTTGAACAAATTGTTTAAAGATGAAGTTCGTCTACTTGGTGAAAAGCTTGGCATGCCACACGAACTTGTTTGGCGTCAACCATTCCCTGGACCAGGTCTTGGAATCCGTGTACTTGGTGAAGTCACAGAGGATAAGCTAGAAATCGTCCGTGAATCTGATGCTATCTTGCGTGACGAAATTGCTAAGCAAGGGCTGGATAGTGAAGTTTGGCAATACTTCACCGTTTTGCCAGGTGTCCGTTCAGTCGGTGTCATGGGTGACGGTCGTACTTATGACCACACAATTGCTATTCGTGCTATCACTTCAGTTGATGGTATGACGGCTGACTTTGCTAAGTTGCCATGGGACGTATTAGAAGAAATTTCTCGTCGCATTGTCAATGAAACAGACCACGTTAACCGCGTAGTCTATGATATTACAGCCAAGCCACCTGCAACTGTTGAGTGGGAATAGATCCTACTCGTTAATAAGTATTAAAATAAAAGCGACAGGATACTGAATTACCAGTGTCCTGTCGCTTTTTTATTCTCTAATTTGTCCTTGCCCTAAAATGACATACTTGGTTGTCGTCAATTCTTTCAAGCCCATTGGTCCACGTGCATGAAGCTTTTGTGTTGAAATACCAATCTCAGCACCGAAACCAAATTCAAAACCATCCGTGAAACGCGTTGACGCATTCACATAAACACACGCTGCATCAACTTGTTGCGTAAACCGTTGACTATGTTCATAGTCAGTCGTGATAATTGCCTCCGAATGTTTGGTATTATGCAGATTAATATGATTGATAGCCTCATCTAATCCATCGACCACCTTAATTGCAATAATATAATCATTATATTCAGTATCCCAATCCGCTGGCTGAGCTGGTCGCACCTGATCACCCAAAATTTGACAAGTTCGTTCATCACCACGAATCTCTACATGGCTATTAGCCAATGCCTTTGCAATTTGTGGTAAGAAATCAGTCGCAATTGCCGTATTAACCAGCAGCTTTTCAGTCGCATTGCAAACTGATGGTCGTTGCGTTTTGGCATTAATAACAATGTCCGTTGCCATCTGAAAATCAGCCGTTTCATCCACATAAATATGGCAATTACCAGCACCCGTTTCAATAACCGGTACCGTTGCATGTGCCACAACTGTCTGAATTAAACGAGCTGATCCCCGTGGAATCAACACATCAATATACTCATTGAGACGCATAAATTGTTGCGCTAGTTCATGTGATGTCTCCGCCACAACTTGAACGATATCCTTTGGTAAATTAAATGTGCCCAAAACCTCACGTAGAATCACAGCCATCTTAATATTGGTTTGCAATGCTTCCTTGCCACCACGTAAGATAACGGCATTGCCTGATTTAAAGCAAAGCACCGCCGAATCCACGGTCACATTTGGGCGTGCTTCATAAATAATACCGACCACACCAAGCGGTACGCGTTTTTGACTAATTTCTAGACCCGAGTCAGTCGTCCATCCCCGCTCGATATTTCCTAATGGATCTGATAAATCGGCTACTTTTCGTACGCCATCCGCAATACCCGCCAAACGATCTGCAGTTAGTGTTAAACGGTCAATGAATTTATCTTCTAAGCCGGTCGTGTCTGCTAAGTCCTCTTGGTTAGCCGCCAAAATTTCCGGGGCCCTTTCCTCCAAAGCGTCAGCCATAGCGCGCAAAACTTGATTTTTAGTAGATGTAGACACTTGCGCCAATGTTTGGGCGGCTATTTGGGCTTGTTGCCCAATTTTATTCAACAGTTCTGTCATCATCCATTCCCTCACTCATATCTTTTGATATAAAAAGCGTGCCAATTTCCTCGCCATTCAAATATTAAAAATAATCGACGGATTGGCACCATTTGCTAAAACCATCATCTGATGATGCGCTAAAATTTCAGCTGCCGCTTTTAACTTTGTCGCCATACCACCTGTGCCAAATACCGTATCTGCACCACCAGCTCCTTTCAATGAGTCATCAGTTACTTCATGCAGTTCTCTAATCAATTTTGCTTCAGTATCCTGATGCGGGTTACCAGTATAAAAGCCATCAATATCTGACAGCATAATTAATAGATCCGCATGCGATCGCACCGCAACAATTGCAGATAATTGGTCGTTATCACCAAAAGTAGTACGATGATCCAATTCATCAACCGCCACCGTATCATTTTCATTAACTATCGGAATGATTCCCCAGTCTAATAGTTGCTCCATTGTATTATGGACATATGCTCTACTCTGTGGATAGTCTAAGACGTCGTGCGTTAATAATACCTGGCTAATTTGTTGACCGTAAGCTGCAAATCGTTGTTGATACACCGTCATCAATTCACTTTGCCCAATTGAAGCCAAAGCTTGTTGCTTTTGAATTTGTTCCGGTCGTTTAGTCAAGCCTACTCGACCCATCCCAGCACCAATAACACCTGAGCTAACGAGAATAACCTGTTTACCTTCGTTAACCAAACCCGTTAAGGTATAACTTAACTGATCAATCGCCCGCAAATTCAATTTACCATTCACATGCATTAAAGAACTCGTGCCTATTTTCACAACCACTCGTGAAACATTATCCATATGGCGGTTTGACTTCATGTCAATCACCTTCATTTTCATCAGATTATCATAATTCTACAATAATAAATGAGAATAACCTAGCGCTTTTTTAATACTGGACGACAAAGCAAACCGATTGCGTGTCGCTTTAGCTGACATAATTGGTATAGTTACCACCCGATTGCGCTATAATAATTTTAAATTTAAAGACGAAAGGATGACTGGTACATGAACTTAGAAACGCTAACAACAGACTATCCACAAATTCAAGATTTAATCACCACAAAGCCGACTTTTTGGCGTAATCCCGACTATAACCAGACAGCTGACCTGCCGTTTTCAAAAGCTGACATTTTTGATGCTACCGCTCGTTTAGAACGTTTTGCCCCTTACTTAGCCAAAGTTTTCCCGGAAACTGCTGCTACAAATGGTATTATCGAATCACCCTTAATACCATTAAAGAACATGCATAAATCTTGGGAACATCAAACACAGCAGAAACTAGCTGGTCATTTGTTTTTAAAAGCTGATAATCAATTACCAATTTCAGGCTCAATTAAATCTCGTGGTGGCATCTATGAAGTTCTAAAATTTGCTGAAGAAATCGCCATCTCCAATGGTAGGTTAGCTAACACAGATAATTATGCCGCGTTAGCTTCTACTGAATTTCATCAGTTATTTTCTAAATACGGCGTCATTGTTGCTTCAACTGGCAATTTGGCATTAAGTGTTGGGATTATGGCAGCCACATTTGGTTTTAAAACCACCGTTTATATGTCACACGATGCTCGTCAATGGAAAAAAGATAAACTACGCGAGAATGGCGTAACAGTTAAAGAATTTAATACTAACTTTTCAGCAATCATTCCAAAAGCTCGTGCTGATGCTGCATTAGACCCTAGTATTCACTTTGTCGATGATGAAGGATCTAACGATTTATTTTTAGGTTATGCCGTTGCAGCCGTACGCTTACAGAAACAACTAAAGGAACAACAAATTAAAGTTGATCAAGAACATCCTGTTATCGTATACCTACCAGCCGGCGTTGGTGGTAGCCCTAGTGGTGTGACTTTCGGACTAAAGGCTATCTTAGGTCCACATGTTCACGCAATTTTCTGCGAACCGACCCATGTACCTTCTGTAACGCTTGGCATGATGACAAAACTCAATAACCACATCTCAGTTTATGATATTGGCTTGGATGGTCTAACTGCAGCTGACGGTCTGGCAGTTGGTCGCCCGTCACGCTTAGCTGGTAAGGTTATGCGCACGTTACTATTTGGCAGTGTCACTTTCCTTGATGAAGACATTTACCGATACGTCGCCCTACTACAAGATACACAAGATATTACAGTTGAACCTTCTGCTGCAGCTGGCTTTACTGGTATCGCACCGACAATCAACAATATGCCTACCTTCAATTCTCCTAACGCAACTCATATCGTTTGGGCAACTGGTGGCAGTATGATGCCCCAAAACGAACGCGAAGCTAATTATACTAAAGGTAAAACATTGAACGACTCAGCTCTTACTCATGCTTAAAGGTAAAAATCCCAGATAATTACCGGCTCACAGGCTATAATTATCTGGGATTTTATGCATTTAAACTTTTTAAAAACCACTATCGCTGGCGCTACACTTTTAGCAAAAAAACATCATGTGAATCTATTTTAATCACCTTAAGATCTGACAAGTTAACGTCTTTTTCTTGCCAAATTTCATATCCAGCATTAGGAACATTTAGCTCGTTAAGCTCCTCATTACTTAATTCAATAACCTTGTCAGATATATTGAATATAGCATAATAGTCATTTTCCTTACTCTTACTGTACCAAACAATTTTATTATTATCTCTGTACGTTTGATATTTTTCAGATATGTTATTATCCATCTTTAGTAATTCCGCATTCGTTAAGAGTGATTTTGTCCATTCATCTAAGTCTGTTAATTCACCACCCATAATTAATGGTGATTGCATCATTGACCAAAGTGACATCATTGTTCTTTGTTCAGCCTTTGTAAATCGTGTTTGGCGATTGCCTCCAGGCCCATCAACTGAACGAATACCAATATGTCCCAGTGGTAACATGTCACAATCTGGCCAAGTTCCTGGCCTTGATAAGGCTGACCACCTTTCAGCTCGATCAAACATATTCAACAATAGTGACCACTGATCCCAGAAATCATCTGTGATACGCCACATATTTGCATTACGCTGTAGAAACGAACCATTATCCAATGGCGCTGGTCCGGGCGATAATGACAACACCATATCACGTCCACTTTTATCAATTGCTTGTCGTAAAGCCTCAATTTCTTTTTTATGCGTGCCATTATATATCACAGAATTTGCGATATCATCACACTTTATAAAATCAACGCCCCAACTAGCATAGAGTTCAATGATAGAGTCATAATATGCTTGTCCTTCTGATAACTCAACATCGACACCATACATATCTGAATTCCAAGGACAAATATTATTTAACGCAACATCCTTAGCTGTTTTTGCTGTTCCTTTAATCGGCAAGTCTTCATACACTGCCTGCCTTGGTATACCACGCATAATGTGAATACCAAATTTTAGACCCAAATTATGTACATAATCAGCAAGTGGTTTAAATCCTCTACCATCGCTAGCTGAAGGGAATCTTTTTTCATCAGGCAATAGCCTTGCATACTTGTCCATGACCAAGTTTGCAAAATCATGATATTTGGATGAATTAGCAGTTGGCTCATACCATTGAATATCAACTGTTATATACTCCCAGCCAAACTCTTTCAAATGCTCACTCATATAGTCCGCATTCTGCTTTATTTCTTCTTCACGAACCGAAGCACCATAGCTATCCCAGCTGTTCCATCCCTTTGGAGGTACAGTTGCAAATGTTCTAAAGTCTTTCATTAGTTTTCACCTCTAACATTTCATCTACTTTATAAGCTTCATGAATATATAATTTTACTTGTGTACAATTTCATAATATTGCAAAAAGAAAGCGGTTACAATGTCAAGGAGTATATATTTAGTGTCAAAATGTCCAGTTTATACAAAAACAGATAGGCTTCAATTGCCTATCTGTTTTTACTTTTTTAAGTTTATATTTCTTTCTAAGTTTAGTTTCTAAGATTAGCTTTACTCACGAGTCTTTGCTAATTCGTCAGTAATTGTTGACTCCATATTTTCATACTTTTTGTACATAAGAGCTGGAATAATGGCCAATCCATACACAATGATTGTTACCCAATTAAATGAAATCTTAATTCCAGTAAGTGCATTTAGCGTTTGTGACTGACCTGCCACATAACCAAAGGCTGCCATGATTTTACCATTCAAGGCACCAGCGAATCCCATTCCCATTGACATACAGAATGCTGAACCCACTGTTGTCAAAATTCCAGCAGCATTAATGCCATTCTTCCATTCACCATAATCAACAGATGAACCTAACATAGCGAATGGCATTGAAACAGCAATACCTGATCCAATATTTGCAAGTAGCCATCCAGTTATAACACCTGCTACATTTAATCCTGATATAGTAATGATAACTTGTCCAGCGACAGCTAATGCAAGTCCTAGCGCCCATATATTACTTTTTGATAGAATTTTGTTCAAGAATGGAATTGAAATAACTCCTAGTACTTGGATAATCGCAATTGAATTAAACAAAGTAACCATATCTTTACTATGGAAATAGTACGTAAAGTAATAAACCATAGATTGTTGTCTTCCTTGTTGTGCGACCCAGAACAAGAAGTTACCTGCAACAATAATGAACCAAGGCCAATTTCCTTTCATTGCATGGATACTTTGTGCTAGGTTAACCTTTTGACTATTTGGTACAACAACACGTTCACGAACATGATAGAACGAATATAGCGTACCTAGTACATTCAAAATTGCAAAAATAACAACAAAAATTCTAAATCCGAGAACATCATTTCCTTGTCCGAAAAAAGCAACCAAAGGCAACGTTAATGAATTAACAACAAAGACACCAATATTTGATCCGGCCATTCGCCAAGAATTCAGAACAACACGTTCTTTTGGCTTAGATGAAATTAATGGTAACACTGTCGTAACAGGTGCGTTAATTCCCAAATAGAGAATGCCGTAAATCATATAGACGATCGCACAGTACCAAATCCTACCGGTCATACTTAAGCTTGGTGCCCAGAATAATAGGATACCACTAGCAGCATAAGGAATAGCTAGCCAAAGGAAATATGGCCGGGCTTTCCCATGCTTACTATGCGTCATATCAATTAACGTTCCCCAAACTGGTGCAGCAATTGCATCAACGAAGCGCGCAACCATTAAAATTGTTCCTGTTGCAGCAGCTGAAATCATCGCGACATCGGTGAAGAAATACATTAAATAACTATTTACAATAGTCGCAACCAATTGTCCCGCAAAATCAAGATTCGCGTAACTACCCCGCTCTAGAATCCCAACTTTTTCTCTAGTTGATCCCTTGGGATATTTAACAAGATCGGGATTATTAATATTCTTTTCTACCATTTTATTTTCTCTCTTGTTTCCTATAATATCCAAAATGTTCGATAAACAGAATCGATTCAATATATCTGTGCACATTCTTATAATAAGACCTAAGGAAAGCGGTTACAACGTCGCAAAGTATAGATTTGGTGGCAAAAAGTACACTTTATTTTTAAGTAATATTTAGATAATAATCACGTTTATCAATAAAAATAGTGACGAATGTTCACAAAGAAAATTCATCACTATTTGTCATTATTTAATTATTTATTTTAAAGTCACATGATATAAGCGTGCTATTTTTTGCTGCTCAAATGAAAGATGTATTGATGTACTATCATACGTAAACGTACTATTAGATTCATCGGATGGATAAATTTGCTCAACTTTATCTACATCACCATATTTCTCCAGATTTAACTGGTAAGTTGACGAAGTAGAATTTCCACGCCATACAGCCAGATATAATTCATGCTCACCCTTTAAGCCATAGCTAAACCACCCATCATCTAATTGTCCTAACCCCTCTGGCCAAATAGGCAACATTTCAGGGATTTTTTCACGATACGTTTTATAGGTAGCAATGCCTTCTTTAACAAGTTCTAAACGATGACCTGTTACTTCATTCAGCAAACCACTTTGATGAATACGGACTAACATCGTATTAACCATATTAAAAATAACTTCTTCATCATCCCCCGACTTCAGAGGATATGACCAAATAGCGCATTGCTCAGGCGAAACAACAGAAGCACCAACGGATGCAATATTACCATTTCGTACATAATCCGTTTGGTCAGTCATCGATTGAATACTGTGTCGTTGTAACATGGCATAATCATGACGCATACCACCACTACCGCAATTTTCAATAACTAAATCAGGATAACGTTCAAAGACTGTGTCAATCCACTGCAAATAGGCTCTGTTGTGCGCCAATAATCCATCCCCATAACTATCAGCATTTTGTTCCGTTCCAATACCAGTTGTAATATTATAATCCATCTTAATATAACCGACACCGTACTGTTTTACTAAGCGGTCAACCACCTCATCAGCAAACTTTCGAACGTCTTTATTTGTGAAATCAAGATGGTAACGGTCTGCATCAACCACTCTCTTACCATGACGCGTAAAGAACCATTCATCTGGCAATTTATTAGCTAATGGTGAATTGATACCAACAACCTCAATCTCTAACCATAGTCCAGGTGTCATCCCTTGATCTTTGATATATTGAATGAGTTTTTCAATACCACCTGGAAAGCGTTCTTCAGATGGTTGCCATTCACCAACACTATCCCACCAGTATCCAGGTGCATACCAACCACAGTCAATGACGAAATACTCAGTCCCTACTTTTTTAGCTGCATCAATTAAGGGAATCTCTTTATCAGTCGTTGGATCGCCTGATAAGCCATTCATATAATCATTAAAAATTACTGGTAATTTTTCATTATCAACATTATCACGCCGGATATTGCGACGATAGATTGTCATTTCATCGATTGCATCTTCTGCATCGCCCATCATTTGTCCAAACGCAACTTGTGCAGTCGTAAATGTTTCATCAGGTTTTAGATTTTTCCACCAATGATTATCTAATTCCTCAGGACCAGATAAACGAATGGTCAATAAATCACCCTTACCAATATCACTTAATTCATAGTGCCAAGCACCATTGTTTTCAATCTGCCAAATTGCACTTTGCTTCGTTTTTGTATTAACTAAAATACCATTTGGTGAATATTCTGATGCCGACCATGATGAATTATTAGTAATGCTTATCCGTTTTGTAGATGCCTGACCTTTTTCACCATCTACCCAGTAATCTAACCCTGCCGACTTTAAGGTTTCTGATTTCCACTGTGCTTCAGCAGTCCAATTATTATGTGGTAAATAAAATACATTATCCTCAGAATAATTCCCGTTCAAATCATCAGCTTGATTAATACCAGTTAATGCAAAAGAAGAAACATATTCAACGCCCAAGTCTTCCTGACCAATATTTTTTACATCGACCCATGATTTGATAATCGCTGTATTTCGATATAGTTGATAATAATTAGTGACTGCGATTTGTTTATCAGCATCAACCTGTTGAATAATCACTAATTTACCGGCTGCATTCTCATGAACCGCATGATCAACATACTGTAAATCCCTGCCTGGATTAGTATCAACAAAACTAAGCCCCTTGTGATGGAAATTCTTTCCTGTAATTTGAATCTCTGTTAACGTCATATGTTTTTTTAGTTCTAAATCAGATTCTGATAAATCGTTAGAATTAACAGTCACCAAAACAATCTTATTATTTTCTAAAATTTCAAATCCTAATTTAGCCGTTTCAGTCTCTACAATGAATGTACTCAAAATATTTCCACCCTTCTAATTTTTAAAAGTTATAATTATTTATCAATTACACCATTTATTGTAATCGCTTTCACAATTTTGATAAATGGTGTATTCTATACGAAAGGTGTCATTTTATCATCTATTTAATAAATGGTCTTTACACAACGTAACAGATGAGGTTAATACTATGTATACAATATCTTGCCTTCCTGTGAATGAACCAGTTTTGCACATATCTTCTGGTAAATTTCACACAAAAGAACATTGGAAACATAAATATATGTACCATGATGGCAATTTTGAAGTCATCATCATTATCAAAGGAGTACTTCATTTAAAAATTGATGACAAATTATATGATATACATGAAAATGAAATTTTCACCTTACCACCCTATCATCATTTAGAAGGATATAAAGAATCTCCCGCTGATACTGAATATTTTTGGTTCCATTTTTTTGTAAAAGCCCCACAATTCGAAACAATTGAGCTAGAAGATCATACGAGCTGCTTATCACAGAACGTATTTAAAACTGACCAAATTGTCTTACCCATTCAATTTAAAGTGGATGATATGGCACAAATTTTTGTTTTAGCCAACGAAATACTAGATGTATCTCAAAGTAATTATTTTACGCCCATGTCCACGGATTATATCTTAACGACGCTCCTTATTGAATTATCCGAGCAATTCTATAAACAAATTCAAGATACGTCTACTTCGTTTAAAGCCGAGCGCGTTGAAGAAATAAAAAATTGGATCAAAGCCAATCTTACAGGCAGCCTCAAAGTAAGTGATGTCGCTAATTCCTTTAA
Source organism: Weissella fangxianensis (assembly GCF_024718545.1). Taxonomy (GTDB): domain Bacteria; phylum Bacillota; class Bacilli; order Lactobacillales; family Lactobacillaceae; genus Weissella; species Weissella fangxianensis. Next base: position 8,368 of record NZ_JAMXDB010000021.1, on the reverse strand, counting down.
TCTAAATACACATTATCTCGTCCGTATATTTAAAAACGAAACTGATTTAACAGTTATTCAATATATTAATCAGCTCAAACTCAAGCGAGCCCAGGAACTTTTATTGCGTACAAAATTGTCTATCAAACAAGTTGCTAGTTTATCTTACTATTCTGATGATAAGCGCTTTATGAAAAGCTTTAAACAGAATACATCATTAACGCCATCAGAATACAGAAAAGCTTATGCTAAAAAATTTCTCGACGGTAGTAATTTTGACCCCGAAATACCAATTACCCGAAACCTAGACTCATATAGAAAAAAATTTAACGATTTACAAAGAGGAGACTAACCAATGAAAAAACACGCACGCCTGATTATATTCCTACTTCTAATTATCATTATTGATATTATTTTCATCGCTATTTCTTCTTACATGAAACACTAAGAGTCTCTATAACTACTTAACTTGTTTACTGTCACCTTTTAAAACGATAACTAAAAAGAAGATAAACCTTAACTACTTTCATTTAGGTTTATCTTCTTTTTATTGTTTTATGATTATAAAATATCTATATTCTTCTTTTTAAGTTTTAAAAGGATCCAGGCAAAATTACATGCAGGTTATGCCTCAGCCTTAATACGGATCATATTCCAAGAAAGTGGTTCTAGTTGTGCATTAACTTGGTTGCCAACGATATTGACATCCTTCAAATCTTGTAGATTCATAGATTGGTCTTCATTCGTTTGATGAATATCATAGCCAGCAAATTGTGTTGCTGCAACAACTTCACCCAGTTTCGCACTATCTATGTCCAAAGTGAATGCCGTTTGTTCACTTGCCTTATTAACAATGAAAACAACTACTTCTGCTGTCTCTGGATTATAAACAGCGATCGAATCTACGTAAGGTACCTCATATTCTTTTGCTTGATACGTTGGTACCGTTTGTTTTGGTGTTAAGGCAATCCCTTGACCGTAATTTGATACTTGCATAAATGGGTAGAAAATTGTTTGATACCAAACAGATGGTGATCCATCAGTATTCGTCATAATCGGCGCAATCACATTAACCAATTGTGCCAAACAACCAATTTTAACTCGATCAGCATGCTTCAATAGCGTAATCGCTAAGCTTCCTACCAATAACGCATCTTCAAAATCATAATGATCTTCCAACAAATGAGGTGCTTGCGTCCATGGTTCTTGCTCGTCATCTGCTCCTACTGAGTGATACCATACATTCCACTCATCAAAAGCTAAGTTAATTTGCTTATGACTATGTTTACGGGCTTTCACAGCATCGCTAATGGCAATAACTTCTGAAATAAAATTATCAAAATCAACTGATTTACCTAGGAACTCTGACAAGTCATCTTCATAATTATCATAATATTGATGCAAAGATAAATAATCGACATCATCATACGCGTTATCTAAAACCGTTTCTTCCCAGCTACCATAGGTTTCATTTTGATGATTTGAGCTTCCACAAGCAACTAACTCAACACTCGGATCAACCAAACGCATGGCTTTGGCAGTTTCATGAACTAAACGACCATATTCATGTGCCGTTTGATGCCCAATTTGCCAATCACCATCCATCTCGTTTCCAACTGACCAAACTTTAATATTAAAAGGCTCTTCAGCACCATTCTTACGCCGTAAATCACTCCAATACGTACCTTTGGGAAAATTACAGTACTCAACTAAATTTCGTGCTTCATCAATTCCTCGTGTACCAAGATTTACCGCCATATCAGGGGCAGCATTAACCTTTTTACACCATTTAATAAATTCATGCAGACCAAATTGATTAGTTTCCAAACTACGCCAAGCTAAATCAAGGCGCACTGGCCGTTCATCTTTAGGGCCAATACCATCTTGCCAATTATAACCAGACACAAAATTTCCACCTGGATAACGAATAAGCGGTACTTTCAACTTCTTCACTGCTTCAATAACATCTTTTCGAAAGCCATCTTCGTCAGCCGTTTCATGATTAGGTTGATAAATACCTTCATAAACACTGCGTCCAAGATGTTCCGTAAAGGAACCCCACAATCTGGGATCAATTTCTGAAATTTGATTCGTTAGATCAACCGATAACGTTGCTTTCATATTTCCCCCTCTAAACAATTATTGAAAAATAAATATTTATAACGTTTGTTCATATACAGTGTCATTCTTCGGCAACATCATCAGAATGCTTAACCGTGGTCAATTTCTGCCCTTTTTCAAGGAAAGTAGCTGCAATCAATGTAATCACAAACACGATACCACCTAAGATAAGATACGTATGTTGATATCCAATTGAATCATACATTGATCCAGCAGCAGAAGAGAAAATGAACACAGAGATTTGCTTAGCAAAATTTGATGCTAAAGCATAAATGATTGCATACAAACGAATATCAAATGCTTCGGCAATGTACTTCATAATTGACACAAGCAATAATGGCATTTCAAGTCCAGCCAACAAACGGAAGAACACGATCCAGATCCATGAAGGTGATAATGCCGAACCAACGATTCGTATACAAGTTAAGAATCCATAAATAATCAATCCATTACGGGCACCAATCTTGTTGATAATATAAGGCATTGGAATCATCAGAACCAATTCTAATGCAGTTTGAGCAGAAGCCATGTACGAATAAACCATGGTCCCTTGTGCATCTGTTTCAAAAAAAGTTTTGAAGAAAACAATAAATTGTTGATCAAAAACATCAAATAAAGCCGAAGCACCCATATAGAACAAAGCTAAAATCCAAAAGTTACGTAATTTAAAGATCGAGAAGATATCTTTTTTGGTCATCTTGTCATCTTTATTATCACCCATAACTGCTGCAGCATTTTCAAAATTTATCTTAGTTGAAAATACCAATAATAATGTCAAAATTACGGCTGCTGCTGATGTCGCCCACCAAATTGAATTTGGTTCCCACAGAATTAAACGACCTGCTACAATCGCAGCAACGACACCGGCAACTGATCCACCCATGCGAGCATGACCATATTCAAACTTATTTGCTATTGAAGCACGTTCAACATATTGCTCAATAACTGAAACACCACCATTTAAAACAAAGGCCAAGAAGACACCTGTAATCACAGATACTAGAATTGGCTAATGTTGAAAAGTGGCATAAACAACCATTGGAAATATGGTCCGGTTAAAATTGCCGCAATCGAAATTGTTAACAATAAGTTCTTTCTAAAGACTAACTTATCAGAAACAACGCCAAAGATAGGTTGGAACACTAACGACATACCTGCCATCAATGAAAAGATAACTCCTGCCTGTGCACCAGTTACGTTAGCAACTTTCTCTAGCCATAGTGTCAGGAATCCATAGGTTATGGCCCAAACAAAGAAATAACTAAATTCTGAAAGCGCAAATCCCCAAAAATGGCGACTTTCTTTTACCATGTTGCTCATGTTATTACTCCCCTCTGTATTTTCTAATCAAATGAAAACGGTACTGGCTTACCAAATTCTGGAAAACCATCTCTATTCCAGGTAAACGGCTGAACCATCGTATGGCGATTAGGATCGTATAGTGGATCACCCTTAATATCTAAGTAATTTCGTACGTGATAAACTAATAAATCTGTTTCACCATCTTCTGCGACGGTAAATGAATTATGTCCGGGACCGTATAGGCCATTGTCCATATCTGATTGGAAAATAGCATGGTCAAGTTTGTGCCATTTATCTGCATCCAATACATCTTCGCTATCATCTATCCATAGCATCCCCATCGCATAATTTTCGTCAGTTGCCGAACCAGAAAAGGTAATAAAAATTTTTCCATTTCGTTTCAAGACGGCTGGTCCTTCGTTCACGGAAAAGATTTTTGTTTCCCAATCAAATTCCGGTTTTGAAAGCATGACTGGTTGCGTTTTAAGCGTCCACGGATTGCTCATTTCAGCAATGTATAGATTAGAATTCCCCTTAATTCCTTTATCTTTTTGCGCCCAAACATAATAGAGCTTGTCATTATGAGTAAAGGTCGTCGCATCTAAACTAAAAGTGTCCTTATCAGTCACAATTTGTCCTTTTTCATGCCAGACCTCTTCACCTACCATTGGGTCGTCGTTATCACATGCAATGCAATACATGCGATGAGTAAACATACCTAATTCATCGAACTCAGTTGTATCTGTCGCAGCAAAATAGATATACCATTTGTTATTAATATAATGTATTTCTGGCGCCCAAATCAATTGACTCATTTCACCCTGGTCATGTTTACGCCAAACAGTCCTTGGCATCGCATGTGCTAATCCATTAATTGTTTTCGCACGGCGAATTTCGATTAAATTATAGGCAGGGACAGATGCAGTAAAATAGTAATACCCGTCTGTGTGTTTATAAATATATGGATCAGCCCGTTGAATAATTAACGGGTTGATATAATTATTAGCCATTTTTTACCACCTTTTTATTATGTGATTTATTTCTCAACACGTTTATTTTAAATCACGTTGCAAGCGCTTTCAATACCTTTTTGTTAATCTTTTCTGCTAATTTCATGTTATAAATAATGTATTTGTTAATGTAAGAACCCTAAATAAGTTTTTTTATTCACTCAAAAGAAACATTTATGTTATTGTTTAATAAACAAACAACGTTTTCATTATTCGAGGAGTTCGCCCATGCAACTAGATATTTCTGAAAATTCATTACCCGTTTATAAAGCACTTGCAAATCCAATGCGCTTAAAAATTATTCAAATTTTATCTCATGAGAAGCTTAATGTTCGCGATATTGCTGATCATCTTGGCATTAGCACAACGATTACGCTCAAGCATCTGCAAACTTTAGCAGATGCGGGTATTATTGCTTTTGCAAAAGACGGTCATAATAAACTTTCTATGTTAAAAGTGGATAATATATCGGTCAGATTTCCAGAGCGCATTTATCCATCTTTTGATATTCATGAAACCAACATTCCCGTTGGACAATACACAGATTTTTCCGTGGAACCCTCTTGTGGTTTAGCAGGACAAGATGCCTACATCGGTAAAGTAGACAATCCCGCCTATTTTATGGATCCACAACGAATTTATGCTGGGATGATTTGGTTTTCTAATGGCTTCATTGAATATCAATCACCTAACTTTTTAGAAAAAAATGAACATCTTGAAATGTTAGATATGTCTGTAGAATTAGGTTCGGAATTTCCATTTTCAAATAATGTCTGGCCATCAGACATTACGTTCTACATCAATGATGTTGAGATTGGTACTTGGACAAGTCCTGGTGATTTTTCCGATATCCGTGGTAAGTACACCCCTGAATGGGTGCCAGACAACGTTAATCAATATGGTATACAGAAAATTCTGCGCATCACGAACCATGGCACATATTTAGACGGTCAACCATTTACCTCTATCTCTTTGTCTGATCTTGATATTTCTCGACAAACATTTAAAATTCGTTTTGCAATCAAAACGGATTCTGAGAACCAAGGTGGCTGTACTTTATTTGGTAAAGGATTTGGGAATTATAATCAGGACATTAATTTAAAGCTTTTCTATAGTTAATACGAAATACATGAGAGTGAGACAAAAGTCGCTCTGAAGCTGGTGTATAACGTGATTTGCGTCATTCTTAACACAAAGAGGTTGGGACCGTTGTTTTGTCCCAACCTCTTTAGTTTCAAAATCTCTTCACTATAAGGTAACCCTTAATTTGGTATGTTATTATGTAACATAGCTTAAGAAGCATCAACTAAACACCACTAGAAAGGAGTCCACATTGAAATTCTTAAAAAGTATTTTTTTAATTATTGCCGCCGTCCTTGTCTACAATTGGGCAACAACCCCCACGGTTATCCAACAAATCAATAATCAACTCACCACACTAACCGTTGACTTAAAAAACTGGTCAGAAAAAATTCCCTTTTTAGTCGACAGTAAAACTGAAACCCATTCAGATACGCAAAGCTCTGAATCAAAGTCAGCATCTGGTTTAGAATCAATCGTTGTTGATAAAGAATTATCAAATACATACAGATACTATTTTGATGATGATGTGCCAGAAGCGACTCGCCAAATCTTTTTACAAGCCATTGATGTCTACAATCAAACAGGGATTGTAAAACTAACTGCCGAGGAACAAGATGATTCAAAAAACACCTTGCGTCTCGGTATCTACAATAAAACCGTCAGTGATGAAAATAATATGCAAGAGCTAGGTGTTGGTGGTCCAAAAATCTATTCACAATATGGCTTAGTCAGCTCTGATTATAATCACGGTAAAGCGACGCTTAACACCGCTTACCCGGCTAGATTATCGGCCGCAATTCATGAGATTGGCCATGCGCTTGGCCTAGATCATACGCAAAATAAAGATTCAGTGATGTATCCAGTTGATCAAGGTAAAACAACCCTATCTACGCAAGATTTGGATAATCTGAAAAAAGTTTATCAATAAATTTAAAACGAGACAAAAGGCGCTTTAAAACTGGTTGTAACGTAGTTTGCGTCATTTTGAGCCGTACAGGAATGACGTAAATTATCTTACCTTACATCTTCAGTCTTTCAGAACGCGTTTATGCTGTAAAAGCTACAGGCTTATTTTAAACAAAAGGAGATTGAGACAACCGTTTTGTCCCAATCTCCTTTTAATTTTGCCCCAAAAATTGCTTCTTAAACTGCAACGGGGTAAACCCAGTTTCACCTTTAAACGCCTGAATAAAATGTGAAATGTCATGATACCCACAATTGTCCGCAACTGTTTGTACCTGCTCCTCTGGTTGCAACATCAACATACTATTGGCCATTTTTAATTGATATTTGCTAAATACGCTAATGGCGTCATACCATATTGTTGGCGGAATATCTTATTTTGATAGGATGTCGAGTACCCACTAATGTTTGTCAACGTTTCATTAGTTAAGGGCTCATCATAATGTTGTTGTATATAGTCTCTAATTCTTGTTAACATGCTAAGATCATTCATATGAGGTTTAGGTCGATAACTGTCTTTTTTCATATACATCAAAAAATCATAAATAAGGGTTGATTGCATGAACGTTTCTTGTAGCTCATCACTTTCAAACTTATCATAATTTGCCTTCAAAAAATAACATAGGTTATTCGATAAATTCGGTAAATAAAGATAGTGATCAAGTCCTAAAAATGCACCTAACTCAGCAGCCAGCGTTCCTGAAAAAACAATAAAGCTAGTTTTCCAATCACTAGGAACACCTCCCGCATTTTTTGGATAATATTGATGCGCAATTAGTATGCCACTATGTGCAGGCAATGACATTCTTTCACCATCAACCTCTATCATTCCCCCCGCCACTATCCGTTTGTAACCAATGATAATATTGATGACCCTCGGGACGGGCCACTACATCTTGTTGCCAATCATAGCCAATGCTTTCACAAAATAGGGGTAAAATCACTAAGGTTTGTCGCATGTGTTCACCTCACTTTTTAAAACCAAATATTCATATTTTTAGTTGGAATTATCATATAAAATCCGCTTAATAACAAGTATTATATAACCTATACAAAGCCAATCAACTAAATCAAATCATTGTATTTTAGCAGAAATAAGCCCGTTTCAGATTGGAATTTTAAAATGAATAATAAAAAAGAAAAGCCAACTCACTGCCTTATCATTATGATGACCCCACACTGATGGGAAAGCAGGCTGAATATCTGGAATTACTATACGACTATAATCAAACGCGCCCAACCGAATTAGACAAAAAAAACGTCTGGCCAAGCAAATGTTCAGTGAAATCGGTCCAGATTGTCATATTGAAACGCCATTACATGCAAATTGGGGTGGTAAAAACGTGCATATCGGTGCGGGGGCTACATTAACCTCAATCTTTGCTTGGTTGATGATGTGGATATTTACATTGGCAATCACACAATGATTGCCCCCAACGTCATCATTTCTACCGCTGGTCATCCAGTATTACCTATTCTACGTGAGCATAACTTTGTTTATAACTTTCCCGTCTACATCGGAAAAAACGTTTGGATTGGTTCGGGCGTTCAAATCTTGCCGGATGTTACTATCGGAGATAACTCTGTCATCGGCGCTGGCAGTGTCGTTACTCGTGATATTGGTGCCAATGTTGTTGCTTATGGCTCACCTTGTAAAGCAGTTCGCCCAATTGGCGAAAAAGACCGCAAGTACTACTTTAAAAACTATGAACTAGATGTAATCGAGTAACTAATTACTATAAAATGTTTCATGTGGAACATAAACTAATTGATTAAAAAGCTGAGGTGAACTGAACCCCGTAAGTTGGAGTAATTTCCAAAACTTACGGGGTTTTACTATGTTTTCAAAAGAAGTACAAATTGAAGCTGTCACAATGTATCTACAAGGTATTCCGCCTTATAAAATACGG
>NZ_JAMXDB010000020.1 GCF_024718545.1 Weissella fangxianensis | reverse complement strand
TTCCGTATTTTATAAGGCGGAATACCTTGTAGATACATTGTGACAGCTTCAATTTGTACTTCTTTTGAAAACATAGTAAAACCCCGTAAGTTTTGGAAATTACTCCAACTTACGGGGTTCAGTTCATGCGGGAGAAGACTGAAGCCTTTTTCTGCACGTTCCCTTGTTAATTTTATTTTTCTGTCGGTTCTGGAATAAACGTATCAACAGCTGACCAGAAAGTGACCAGTGAAAATACGATAACAAAGTGCCAGGCAATCGTTGTCCAAGCGTTGCCATACACATTGGTATAAGTGTTGATGAATCGTTGTGCAAAGACAAGTGCGATAACTTCCTCAACCGCAATAACTAGCACTGTTAAAGCAGCTGCAGCAGCCAATACAGCACCAATCAATAACACGAGTGATGCAAGGTGTTGCGCAATCCAGCGTAAAGACCAAGCTTTGGCAGCTTTGTGATTCATGAGTTGACAACCTCCAATAGTTAAATACTATGCTCCATTATACGTGAAATTAGATTGGGTGACCAAAAAAAGGTAAAAAATAGGCCGAATTATAAGATAAATATTGTTAAAATTAACGTTCTGTCATTTTGTTAAGTTTTAACTAACAATGTGGTTGTCAAAAGGGTTATAATACAATTAGCATAATTGAGATCAAAGGAGACGTTTTATGGTCAATGATTGGATAAAAATTCATGGCGCGCGCGCTCATAATTTAAAGAACGTAGATGTAGATATTCCAAGAGACAAGTTTATTGTCATGACAGGACTATCAGGTTCTGGGAAGAGTTCACTAGCATTCGATACATTATACGCTGAGGGACAAAGACGGTATGTTGAAAGTTTATCAGCATATGCTCGTCAATTTTTAGGGCAAATGGATAAACCAGACGTTGATGCAATCGATGGTTTGAGTCCGGCTATTTCAATTGATCAAAAGACAACTTCCAAGAATCCGCGATCAACGGTGGGGACGGTGACAGAAATTAATGATTACTATCGTCTATTGTTTGCCCGTGTCGGCCAACCTGATGCCGCAGCAGATGGCACAATCGTAAAAAAATCCATCGACCAAATGTTGAATGACCTGTCAGAACGTTTGCCTGAAGGTAGTCGATTGCAAATCCTGGCACCAATAATTCGCCATAAGCGTGGGTCACATGCAACGGCATTTGAGCGAATTCAAAAAGAAGGGTTTGTTCGTTTCATTGTTGACGGTGAAATGCATGAAGTTACTGATGATATTGAGCTAAACAAAAATAAATACCATGATATTGCCATTGTTGTTGATCGCATTATCCTACGTGATAGTTCGCGTGCCCGTCTCTTTGAGTCTTTTGAATCTGCCATGCGTTTAGCGGAAGGACTTGTGACAGTCGACGTCGTGAGAGGTGAAGAGCAACAACTGACGTATTCAGATCACTATACTGGTCCGCTGAAAAACTTTGCAGTTGGTAAGCTTGAACCCCAACTGTTTTCATTTAATGCGCCACTTGGTGCTTGTCCAGTCTGTGGTGGTTTAGGAATCACATTAGAGGTGGATATTGACCGTGTCGTGCCGGACCAAAGTAAAACCTTAGCTGAAGGTGCTATCGATGCTTGGAATCCGATTTCATCATCATATTATCCAGAGATGTTACGACAGTTTGCAGAGTCAGTTAATATTCCGATGGATGTTCCTTTTGAAGAACTAACGGATGAGCAGCGTGAAACCATCTTGTATGGTTCGGGTGAGAAAACTTTCCATTTCCACTATGAGAATGACTTTGGTGGTGTACGTGATGTAGATGTTGTCTTCGAAGGTGTTATGAACAATATTAGTCGACGCTATCGTGAATCAAATTCTGACTTTACTCGTGAACAAATGCGTAGTTATATGGATGAGTTAACTTGCCAAGCTTGTCACGGTTACCGTTTAAATGAAGGGGCTTTGTCCGTTAAAGTTGGTGGCCAAAATATTGGTCAGATTTCTGAACAATCAATTGATCATGAATTGACATTTTTCGAGCAACTCTCATTTGGTCAACAAGATCAAGAAGTTGCCGCACCGATAGTTAAGGAGATTAAAGACCGGCTACGTTTCTTGAAAAACGTGGGCTTGGAATATTTGACCCTATCACGTTCGGCTAGAACGTTATCTGGTGGTGAAGCCCAACGAATTCGTTTAGCAACTCAGATTGGGTCAAATCTTTCTGGTGTCATGTATGTCTTAGATGAGCCTTCAATTGGTTTGCATCAGCGTGATAATGACCGTTTGATTCATTCTTTGCAGCAAATGCGTGATTTAGGGAATACATTGATTGTTGTGGAACACGATGAAGATACGATGCGGGCAGCCGATTATATTATTGATGTCGGACCAGGGGCTGGTGAACATGGTGGTGAAATTATGGCCACAGGTACGCCAGATGAGATTGAGAAGAACTCCCAATCATTGACTGGACAATATCTTGCTGGTAAAAAGTTTATTCCCGTTCCTGATAGTCGTCGTCAAGGAAATGGTCAGAAAATAACGATTTCAGGGGCTGCGGAAAATAATCTAAAGAATATCAAAGTGGATTTCCCACTAGGAAAATTTACCGTGGTGACCGGTGTTTCAGGATCAGGTAAGTCAACATTAGTTAACACGATTCTTAAACGTGCTTTGAAAATGGAACTTAATCATAACTCAGAAAAACCAGGTAAGTATCGTCACATAACGGGTTATGAGAATATTGATAAGATTGTTGATATTGATCAAAGTCCAATTGGCCGGACGCCGCGTTCGAATCCAGCCACTTATACAGGTGTCTTTGACGATATTCGAGCATTGTTTGCTCAGACTAATGAAGCAAAAATGCGTGGTTACAAGAAGGGACGCTTCTCTTTCAATACTAAGGGAGGACGTTGTGAAGCATGTAAAGGTGATGGGGTCATTAAGATTGAAATGAACTTTTTGCCTGATGTGTACGTTACTTGTGAAGTGTGTGGTGGTACACGCTATAATTCGGAAACCCTTGAAGTCACTTATCGTGGTTTGACCATTGCCGATGTCTTAAATCTTACTGCTGAACAAGCGGTTGACTTCTTTGCGGCAATTCCTAAGATTCGTCGTAAGTTACAAACAATGGTTGACGTTGGCTTAGGGTATGTGAAGTTAGGACAATCAGCAACAACTTTGTCAGGTGGTGAAGCGCAACGAATGAAGTTGGCTTCTGAATTACAACGTCGTTCAACTGGTAAAACTTTTTATATTCTAGATGAGCCAACGACTGGGTTACATGTTGCTGATATTTCAAGATTGTTAGATGTTTTGCAGCGATTAGTTGATGGCGGTAATTCAGTTTTGATTATTGAACACAATCTGGACGTTATTAAAACTGCTGACTGGTTAATCGATATGGGACCAGAAGGTGGTGAAGGTGGTGGTGATATTCTAGTGACCGGGACACCTGAACAAATTGCTGCGACGCCTGGTTCGTATACGGGGCAATATTTAGGACCAATTATGGCACGTGATCGACAACGCGCCAATGATACAAAGTAGTGGATGCTTGCAATTTTAAAACAGGGTACGTATACTTATATTTTGTAAGTTAAAAATGACGTATTGAGAGGTAACGATCATGGCAGAAAAATTGGATGTTGCATCAGCTCGACGTAAAATGAAGAGCCCTAATATTAAGACTCGCAAGCGTGCGTTGAAAGTCTTGCATGAAGCAAGTCATCAAACAAATAGAAAGTAAATATATTAGCAGGCTGGAACAAGAGAAAATGTTCCAGCCTTTTTGCTAAAAGTGGTATAAAGTACGGAATAGATTGTTTCTAAAATGGTCCTTTGAACATTTTCTTTTTCATTCATGAGATAACCGGGTGTATCTTAAAGATGATACAATGGATAAGACAAATTAAGAGGAGGGCAGCCAAATGAGCAAGAAAGAATTAATTATTGTCACTGGTATGAGTGGTGCTGGTAAAACGGTTGCCATTCAGGCATTTGAAGATCTTGGTTATTTTACCGTGCAGAATTTGCCACCTGCAATGTTACCCAAGTTTTGGCAAATGATTTCGGATGAAGACACGATTCAACGTGCAGCAGTTATGATTGATCTACGATCACAAAGTTTTTTTGAGGACCTGGATCATGAAGTTCGTCAATTAAGAAAAAACAGTTATGACAAATATGATATGAAGATCGTTTATATCGATGCTTCTGATGGTGAATTAGTGGCCCGTTATAAAGAAACGCGCCGTTCACATCCCTTATCTGGTGAAGGTGGTACTTTATATGGTATTCAACTAGAAAGAGAACAACTAGCTGGCATTCGTGACTTAGCGAGTGAAATTATTCATACGGATGATTATGCACCTAGACAATTGCGAAATTATATTCAAGCACATTTTGGTTCCGAAAAAGACCAAGCGGGTACGTTTGCCATTCAGGTAATGAGTTTTGGCTTTAAGTATGGTATTGCAGTGGATGCTGATTTAGTATTTGACGTTCGCTTCTTACCTAATCCCTATTATAAAGAAGATTTACGTCAACTAACCGGGTTGGATGAGTCTGTAGCTAAATACGTTTGGCAAACAGATGATGCAAAGGAGTTCTACCAACGGGTTAGTGAGCAAATTAAATGGCTATTACCAAGGTATAAGGCTGAAGGTAAAAGTACCTTGACGATTGCTTTCGGTTGTACAGGTGGGCAGCATCGTTCGGTTGCATTTGCCCATCGGTTACATGAGGACTTGTCCGGAGACTGGGTGGTCAATGAGAGCCATCGTGATATTGAACGCCGAAAGGAGAGCACTAACCGGTCATGACAGAAAAATATACAGTTAAGCGTGTACCGAAAATAGTTGTGATTGGTGGCGGCTCTGGTCAACCGGTCGTGTTAAATGGTTTAAAGAAATATGAGAACGATTTAACAGCAATTATTACGGTCGCTGATGATGGTGGTTCTTCGGGGACATTACGCCATTATCTAAAAATGGTACCACCTGGAGATATCCGTAATGTGGTGGCGACATTATCGGAGTTACCAACCAGTTTATTGGATATTTTCCAGTATCGTTTTAAACCCGAAGATGATATGCTTGCCCATCATTCTTTAGGAAATTTGATTATTGCGGCAATGGCAGAAAAAGAACATGATATTTTTGATGGGATACAACTACTAACAAAAATTATGCAAGTTCGTGGCCATGTGTATCCGGTGGCAAATGAACCACTGGTATTGCATGCGAGTTTCTCGGATGGGACAGAGTTAGCGGGCGAAGCTGAAATCACGGCTGCTCATAAAGCTATTGATCATATCTGGGTCACTGCTCAAGAAGAACCGGCTACGCATATTGTGCAGTCACCTAGCCAAGTTATCAATGCCATTTTAGAAGCAGATGTGGTTGTGCTTGGTCCAGGTAGCTTGTTTACGAGTGTACTACCTAATTTAATGGTGCCCAATGTAGCAGAGGCGTTACGTTCAACCCGTGCTAAGGTTGTGTATATTGCTAATATCATGACCCAAAAAGGGGAAACAGATAATTTTACGGACGCAGATCATGTGAATGCAATCAATAAACATGTTGGGGAACGTATCGTAGATGCTGTGATTATGAATACTGGTAAGGTTCCTGACGATTATATTGATTGGCAACGTTGGAATGAAATTTCATATCAAGTACATTCAGATCCAGAATCTGTGCAAGAATTAGGAGCTGAACCGGTTTTGGGCGACCTATTAGCTTTACGAGATGAAGGGGCGTTCCATGATGGGGATGCTGTCGCACAATTAATTATGCAATTAGCGACAAATTAATTGGAATAAATATAGTGGGAGGTGGCATTAATGTCATTTGCGAGTGATGTTAAAAAAGAATTAACCACCTTGGAAATTAGTAATCCAGATAATGCAAAGGCTGAATTATCTGCTTTGTTACGGATGAATGGCTCATTGGGATTGAAGAATCAGCATTTCACCCTTAATGTGCAAACCGAAAATGCGGCCACGGCACGACGGATTTTGGGGTTATTGCAAAAATTCTATCGTTTGCCATCCGAAATTTCTGTTCGTCGTCAAATGAAATTGAAGAAAAATAATTTGTATGTCGTTCGTATTACGAAAGGTGTTAACGAATTACTTGATGATTTGCATATCTTTGAAGGATTCGAATTACTACCGACTGTTCCTGATGAGTGGCTAGAGCCAGAAGGCAAAGCACGTTCTTATCTACGTGGGGCTTTTTTGGCTGCTGGTTCGGTGAATAACCCAGAAACTAGCCGTTATCATTTAGAGATATATTCTTTATATGAAGAACAAGCTACGCAGTTATCAAATCTAATGAACCGATTTGATTTGAATGCTAAAGTGGTTGAACGCCGTTCAGGATTCATCGTGTACTTGAAGGAAGCTGAAAAAATTGGTGACATGATGAAAGTTATCGGTGCAACAAATGCAATGTTTCGTATGGAAGATGTACGCATTATTCGTGATATGCGTAATTCCGTTAATCGGTTGGTCAATGCTGAAAATGCGAATTTGGATAAAACAGTTAATGCGAGTCAAAAACAAATTGATGATATTTTGTTTTTAGATGAAGAAATTGGGTTGGGACGTTTCCCAGAGAAACTACGTGAAATTGCTGAAGTTCGCTTAGCGCATCGTGAAGATCCGTTGTCAGCACTCGGAAAGTATGTGCCATCAGGTGAAATTTCGAAATCCGGTGTTAATCATCGTTTACGAAAATTAACAAAAATGGCTGATGAAATCAGAGACACAGGACAAATTCCAAAAGAGCTGCAACGAGGAAATGATAATTAGTTAAATAGGGTTTGACCATTCTTGACGAAATGATAAAATGGTAATATGTTCTTGATTTTGAACACTAGGAGGAAATAAAAAATGACACCAATTCCATATGTTATTGAACAATCATCACATGGTGAGCGTTCATATGATATTTTTTCACGTTTATTAATTGACCGTATAATTATGGTTAACGGTGAAATTGAATCGCAAATGGCAACCGCAATTATTGCACAGTTGCTATTCTTAGATGCCCAAGATCCAGACAAGGACATTTATATGTATATCAATTCTCCAGGTGGAGAAGTTAATGCTGGTATGGCTATTTATGACACGATGAATTTCATTAGTGCTGATGTTCAAACAATTACAATTGGACTGGCAGCATCAATGGCTTCTGTCTTAGCATCTTCAGGTGCTAAGGGTAAGCGATTCATTTTGCCTAATTCACAGTTTATGATTCACCAACCATCAGGTGGTGCGCAAGGACAACAAACTGAAATTGCCATTGCTGCCAAAGAAATTTTGAAGACTCGTAAGAAGTTGAACCAAATTTTGGCGGACAATACTGGTCGACCATTTGAAGAAGTTGAAAAGGATACTGAACGTGATCACTGGCTAGATGCTGAAGAGTCACTTGAGTATGGCTTGATTGATAAGATTATGACTAGTGCTAAGGATAAGTCATAAAAAATGGCTCTTAGTGTAAAATTTAATATTAGTAATTAGAATCTTTCCTTAAGGATAGGTTTGAAATATTTAGTACCGATAGCTAATTTTTCATAATTAGTTATCGGTATTTTTTGTGTATATCTAGCCGATTATTTAGAAACCGTTAACCGAGAGAGGGTTAGGAATGTTTCGTAATGTGATTGTTACAGGGGACAATTGATATAGTTAATATGTGACGGCATGAGCTCTTAGACGATTTTTAAAGATGAAAAGGTTATCATGTGTTTTGTAATTGACGAACGGACGTTAATTTCACAAACTTTTTAGTAAGCGCTTTCTTTATTGACAGAACAAGGTTTACATCATATCATTGTATCGAGGAAGTACTTTGGTGACAAAATTTAATACTTCCTTATTGTGAACATATGCACATTGTGTAAGCGCTTTAAATTAAATATATATATTCTATTTTAGCTATAAATAAAGTGATTTGTCCCATATTGAAACGACACATTTTATTTATTTTTGGCTGTTGTGTTGAACATTTCACAAATGTATTTATAATTAAAAGTGTTAAGACATGCTTTGGAGGAAATAGAACAATGAAAATTTTTGCATATGGTATTCGAAAAGATGAGCAAGCCGCACTACGTGAGTGGGAATCAAACCACCCAGAAGTAGAAGTAGACTTTACTGATAAGTTATTGGATCCAGAAACTGCTCAATTAGCTAAGGGCGCAGATGCAGTTGATGTTTACCAACAATTATCATACACACCTGAGACGTTGACCGCTTTGCACGAATTAGGCATTAACAAAATGTCATTACGTAATGTTGGTACAGATAACATTGATTTTGATACAGCTCGTCGTTTTGACTTCTCAATTTCAAACGTTGCTGTTTATTCACCTAATGCAATTGCTGAGCACGCAGCTATTCAAGGGGCACGTGTGCTACGCCAGACAAAGGCATTAGATAACAAGATTGCTAACCATGACTTGCGTTGGGCACCAACAATTGGTCGTGAAGTTCGCATGCAAACATTCGGAATTATTGGTACAGGACACATTGGACGTGTTTTGATCAATATTTTGAAGGGCTTCGGTGCTAAGATCGTTGCTTATGATGTTTACCGTAACCCTGAGCTTGAAGCAGAAGGTATTTACGTTGACACATTGGACGAATTGTACGCACAAGCTGATGTGATTTCACTTCACGTGCCAAGTTTGCCAGAAAATTACCACATGATTAATGCGGAATCAATTGCAAAGATGAAGGATGATGTGGTATTGATCAATGTTTCTCGTGGTGACTTGATGGATATCGATGCCATTGTTGATGGCTTAGATTCAGGTAAGATTTTTGGTCTTGCAATGGACGTTTATGAGAAGGAAGTTGGCTTGTTCAACAGTGACTGGTCAGACAAAGAATTCCCAGATGCTAAGATTGCAGACTTGATTGCTCGTGAGAACGTTTTGGTAACACCTCACACAGCCTTCTATACAACTAAGGCCGTTTATGAGATGGTTACGCAATCAATGGATGCCTCATTAGCCTTTATCAAGGGTGAAGAGACACCAAACGAAGTTAAGTATTAATAGTTAATTTTTACAGTGATGATTGTGGGATTTTATTACTGTGAGTAGGTATGTGACATTGTCACATTAGATTAGAAAGGTAATTGAATATTATGGCTAGCGCAGTTTTTGACGGTTCTTATGAACTAAAGTTTAAAGATTTTTTCTTTAAAGTATTGTCTGGTTCTGCTCAAGGTATTTTGATTGGTGTTTTACCATCAGCTGTTTTGAAGTACGTTATTCGTCCGTTTGTACAGAGCGGCATGGGATGGGCGGTTGACTTAAGTGCAATCTTGACGTTATTCTCGTCATTTCTCCCAATGTTGATTGGTTTGGCAATTGCCATGCAATTTAACATGAAGTCTCTAGATGTTGGAGTTATGGCCATTGCGGTTGGAGTTGCCTGTGGTTCGATCAATTGGGCTTCGGTGCCAGCAGGATTTAAGAATCCAATTACTGGTGTGACAACAACCTCGCCTAGTACAGTGTACATGGCATCTGGAGCTGGAGATGTGATCAATGCCATGATTGTTTCAGCGATCGGTGTCCTTGTTATTTGGTTGATTGCTAAATATCTATGGGGATTCGGTTCATTAGCAATTATCCTAAGTCCTATCATTGTAGGTGGGGGTGTTGGATTAATTGGTAAAGAAATCGCACCTTATGTTGGTGAAGTAACAACTTGGATTGGAAAGATGGTGCAATTAGCAACTGATTTGCAACCATTGCCAATGACAATTATTATTGCCATGGCATTCGCGGTTATTATCGTCACACCTGTTTCAACTGTTGGTATTGCTTTGGCAATTACATTATCTGGACTGGGATCAGCGGCTGCTGGTGTTGGAATTGTTGCAACGACCGTTGTCCTATTGATTAACTCAATTAGAGTTAACAAGGTTGGAACGACAGTTGCTATCTTCTTAGGAGCTATGAAGGGAATGATGCCTTCAGTGTTTAAGAAGCCAATCATGTTATTCTCATTCATGGTTGCTGCTGGACTTTCAGCATTGCCAATTAGTTTCTTGAACGTTCAAGGAACACCAACTTCAGCCGGATTCGGTTGGATCGGATTTGTTTCACCAATTCAGTCAGTTGTACGTGATGCTGCCGATAAGGTATTCCAAACAAGTACAATTGGTGTTATGCCAGCTATCTTAGTTTGGGCGATTATTCCAATCATCGCTGGAATTGTTGTTGATCTATTATTTACAAAGGTGTTCAAGCTTTACAAGCCAGAAGACTTTAAGCAAGAAATTTAATATTATAAAAAGACTGGAACATAATGAATGTTCCGGTCTTTTTGTTTTAAAAATATTGCAAGTGATGTGGGGGAACAGTTTCAAAATGACTTTTAAGCTGCTTGTATCCGGTATGTTATTACAAAGACAAAGACGTTGATAGGTGACTTGTAGCCGCGTTCTAAGTACTTTTAGCATCAGACTGGTATGATTTTACGGTCAGGTATGAAAAGGGCTAAAAACCCGGTAAAATAAAAAAACAGAGAATGGTTAAATCCATTCTCCGTCTTAATAATCGTTTATTTTTATCTATCCAAAAATAGATTAATAAATGAACTTACTTAGGTGAAACAACTTGCTTACCGTTGTAAGTGCCATCAGCAGCAACGTGGTGGTTACGTACGTACACACCATTTTCGTTCATGTGAATAGCTGGCGTCTTCAATCCGCCTTGACCGCCGCGACGAGTGCGCTTTGCGTGCTTTGAAACTTTACGTGCAGGAACTGCCATAGTAATATCCTCCCTTACACCGCCGTGTTAGAAAGAAGGCAGTGTTTAATAATCTTATTTTTTCAACTGTTCTAAATTACATTATTTTTTACTTTTTGTCAAGTTATCGCCTTTTTATAAAGGATTATTAAGGCAATAAAAGTCTGGTAATAACTTTACTTTTTGTGCGGCTAGATAGATAATTAGGTGTACCAAAAAACAAGGAGGCATATTTACTGAGGTTATTTTTTCAGTAGAGGATCCGTTACAGCAAAGTGATGGTCCAAGTTTGGCGGTTTGATCAGCTAGTAATTTGGGTGGATTAAACAAGTTGATAATCGGGGAATTTATCGGTAAATGTAATAATGGTCAATATGCTTGATTGTTATGACGATTATATACGTAGAGGAGAGTAAAAATGGCAATAGGAAAACAATTCAAACACATTCTTGTAGCGGTTGATGATTCAAACCTTGGGCAAATGGCCTTAGTTAATGGGATTCATCAGGCAAAAGAGGACGGCGCCAAGTTAACGATTATTTCTATTTTTGAAAAAGAACAGTTAAATGTTTTTGACTTCTTTTCAAAGGAACGTAGTAGTGCCGCTGAAGATGATGTGCAACGCGCGTTGGAACGTTACCGTGAAATGGCTGTTGAAAACGGGGTAACTGATGTTGATACACGTATTGCTGAAGGTGAGCCCGGAGAAGTTATTGTGAAAGATGTCATCCCCGTTGTTAAACCAGATATGGTCGTGATTGGCTCGCACTCACAGCAGGGTACTGAAAAGTACTTTGGTTCACAATCAAGTTATGTTGCAAATAACGCGCCAGTAACCGTTATGATTGTTCGTTAATCATAAATACTATTAGAGATTAGCAATTAGCGTGCTAATCTCTTTTTTTAAAAAAATTAGTCTGAAAGAATGTTGCTTATTTTATAAAATAGTCTATATAGTAGGAAAATATTCTTTTGGAGAAGAAAAATGAACTTAGTTGCGAAGTATATCAACGCTTATTTATCGACGATAAAGTACCTGAATGAGATGGTCGATGAACCGGCAGCATTGTATGACTTATCATTTGAACAATATCTCATTATGCAAGGCGTAGCTCAACATGATGGCCTAACATTGACAGATATTGTAGCAAAACGTCAAGTGACTCGTGCAGCAGTATCTCGACAAATTCGTATGCTGTTGCGAAAACAATATATTTGGCAAGAAGCAGATGTGACTGATCGTCGGCGTATGTTATTGCATTTAACAAAGCGTGGTCAAGAAGTAGAACGGGAACTGACGCAACATATTGAACTGCGTTTTGATGGTTGGCTAGTTACTTTGGGTGAAGAGCGGGCTACTGAAATTCTCAAATACATGCTTAAATTTGATGATAAAGTGCTGACTGATAGATGATTTCGTGGTATGCTTGGCGAAGTGTTATTAATGACACGACTGACAATCAGATAATATATATTTGAAAAATATTTTTTTATATTATTGGCCTTGTATTTATTCAGGGTGTGTTGTATGATTGAATAGTTGTTTTTTGGGCATTAGCCAAGCGGTAAGGCAATGGTTTCTGGTGCCATCA
Organism: Weissella fangxianensis; assembly: GCF_024718545.1. Lineage (GTDB taxonomy): Bacteria > Bacillota > Bacilli > Lactobacillales > Lactobacillaceae > Weissella > Weissella fangxianensis. Next base: position 20,245 of record NZ_JAMXDB010000020.1, on the reverse strand, counting down.
TGCACTGGTTCGAATCCAGTATGCCCAGTTTTACAGATGCGGAAAGCGTTAGTTATTTTGATGAGAAATAGCTAACGCTTTTTTGCATGCTATAAAAATTCAAATAAAATTTCACAAATTGTGTAAGCGTTACAATGTCTAATTTCATACGCCTTGTGAAAAAATGAGCTACATTTTTAGTCAGAATGACGGTTCCTTTTTGCTACAAAATACATTGAGAACGCGCTACAATATAAGCATTGATGCTTATTTGCAATATATTTTAAAGAGGTAGAGTACATGTCTGAAGAGAAGAAGACCGGTGCCGACTTAGTGGTCGACAGCCTAAACAACCATGGTGTTGATTTAGTGTTTGGAATCCCTGGTGCTAAGATTGATCGCTTATTTGAAAAGCTTGAACATCCAGCAGAGGGAACAAAAGCACCTAAGCTAATTGTTACTCGTCATGAACAGAATGCTGTGTTCATGGCACAAGCGTTTGCGCGTATCACTGGTAAAACTGGTGTTGTTGCTGTTACTTCAGGTCCGGGTGTGGGTAACTTGGCCTCAGGATTGATGACGGCAACTGCTGAAAATGATCCTGTTTTGGCAATTGGTGGTCAGGTACAACGTAAAGATTTGTATCGCTTAACACACCAAAGCACGCCATCAGCAACTTTGTTTGCGCCAATTACAAACTATTCAGTTGAAATTCAAGATCCAAATAACATTTCAGAAATTATTTCTAATGCTGTCGCAGCTGCGAATGGTCCTAAACCAGGTGCTGCCTTTGTTTCATTACCACAAGACGTTGATGAAGCCGAAGTTGACATGGATGCATTGCCAGTTGTTAAACCAGCTACGTATGGCGCAGCAGCTGCAGATGATATTGCTTGGTTAGCTGAGCAAGTTAAAGCCGCTAAGTTACCAGTTTTGTTAGTTGGTGCTCGTGGCTCAGATGATGCGACAACGGCTACATTGCATGCATTGCTAGAGCAAACAACTTTGCCAGTTGTTGAAACTTATCAAGGTGCAGGAGTTATTTCACGTGAGCTAGAAGAGCAAACGTTCTTTGGCCGGGTTGGTTTCTTCCGCAATCAAGTTGGTGACCGTCTATTGGCTCAATCTGACTTAGTGATCACAGTGGGTTATGATGCAATTGAGTATGAACCACGTAATTGGAACAAGAGTGCTGATTTGCGTATTGTCGCAATGGATACGCAGGCTGTTCAAATTGATAATCACTTTACCCCAGAACGTCAGTTAGTTGGTACATTGGCTGATACTTTGAGCGCTTTGAAAGAGCAAATCAATGGCTATGAGTTACCTGCTGAATCTCAAGACAAATTAGCTGCACTAAAGGCTGATTTGCATGCAGCAGCTGAACCAACATATACACCTGCTCAAGCAGATTTGAACCATCCATTGAGTATCATTAAAGCATTGCAAGCACACATGACAGATGAAATGACATTAACTTCTGATATCGGTTCCCACTACTTGTGGTTAGGTCGTCACTTTAAGTCATATGTTCCTCGTCATTTCTTGATTTCAAATGGTATGCAAACATTAGGAGTTGGCTTACCATGGGCTATGGCAGCTGCAATGGTACGTCCAAATGCTAAGGCAGTATCTATTTCGGGTGATGGTGGTTTCTTCTTCTCAGGAATGGAATTAGCAACTGCTGTGCAATTGCACTTGAATACTGTTCACATCGTTTGGCAAGATAATTACCACTATGATATGGTTAAATTCCAAGAAGAGGTTAAGTACAACGGTGAGTCAGCCGGAGTAAAGTTCTCTGATATTGATATTGTGAAGTTTGCTGAATCAGCTGGCGCTAAGGGATTGCGCGTCGATAAGCCTGAGCAATTGAATGACGTATTGGATGAGGCCTTCGCAACTGAGGGACCAGTTGTTGTTGAGATTCCGGTAGATTATTCACATAATTATGAATTAATGTCACAATTAATTGATGATGGCGAATAGAAGATAGTGAGACAAAAGGCGTTTTGAATCACGGTTATGCCTGATATTTATCAAATAAAAACTGACGAATTATAGGTGCAGGAGGCTGGGACATTTTCTTTTGTCTCAGCTTTCTTACGTTAAGGAAAAGGAGAGTAGATATGTCAACAGTATATCAACACAGTACACTAGCAGCTTTAATGGGTAAGGTGCTTGGTGGATCAGCTACCTTAGCTGAATTAAAAGAGCATGGCGATACAGGAATCGGTACGTTCGATGGACTTGATGGTGAGATGATTATGGTTGATGGCGAGGTTTACTATATGGATGGTGAAGGTGTTATTCATCACGTGACCGATATGGATAAAACGGTACCATTTGCAACCGTACATCATGCCGATGATCCTTCAGAAACGGTGAAGTTTAGCGCTGGAAATATGTCGGAAATGGTGTCGTTGATTGATGACCGCGAATTAGAGAATACATTTTCTGGGGTTATCTTACGCGGCAGCTTTTCATATATGAAGGTTAGGTCTGCACCAAAGTCTGAACGACCATACCCATCATTATCTGAAATCACAAAAACACAACGTGAGTTTGAACAGACTGATGTTACTGGAACACTAGTTGGTTATTATTCACCAGAGTTGTATCAAGGAACTGTCGCTGCTGGTTGGCATGTACATTTCTTGAGTGATGATCGGACGTTTGGTGGACATGTCCTTGGCTTTGATGCTGAGCAACTTGAAGGAGACCTAACGATTTTCGATAATTATGAATTGCATTTGCCAATTGATAATAAAGAATTCCGTGAGCACCATGTTGATATGGACGGCCTAAAAGAAGGTGTTGCAGCGGCAGAAGGTTCACAAGATTAATCATTAATTAGCGGTAATAACACCTGAGTGTGTTGTTATCGCTATTTTTTAACCACCATAGTATCATGTAGGTAAGGAAATCTTGGTATCTATTATTTAAGGGAGTAAATTATGACAAAATTAATGAAAGCGGTCGTTACGACGCTTGATGAAGACAACCCGTTGCTGGAAAAAGAAATTCCGTTGCCAAATGTTGATAGTCATGATGTGCTTGTAAAAATCGCTGCATCTGGTATGAATCCTGTGGATGTTAAGCAGCTTGAATTAGCTATGGCGGCAAAGGAAGAACGTGTCCTTGGTTTTGATGGTGTTGGTGAAGTGGTTTCAACTGGTACTGATGTAAAAAAGTATCAGGTTGGTGACCGAGTATTTTTTGCCGGAGAATTGGGACGTACTGGTTCTAATGCTGAATATGAAGCAGTTAATGAAAAATTGGTTGCTAAAACGCCTGATGATTTGTCAGATGTTGAAGCGGCAGCATTACCGTTAACCTTTTTGACAGCATACGAGATGCTTGCTGATAAATTTGGCATTTCTATGGCTCCTGGTGCAGCGTCAGGGAAAACTTTATTGATTATTAATGGTGCTGGTGGTGTTGGGTCGATTATGATTCAATTAGCAAAATGGCTGGGAATGACGGTGATTGCTACAGCTTCGCGTGACGAAACGATTGAATGGGTCAAACAACTAGGGGCTGATTTTGTTGTTAATCATCGAGAGGACTATGCATCTGAGGTGAAGCGTCTTGGGTTCCCTGAAATTCCTTATATTGCTGTACTGCATTCATTAGACCAGCACTTTGAAGCGGCAGCAAAGTTAGTGGGAAGCTATGGGCATATTGGCGCCATTGTACAATCGACACAACCTTTGCCAGTTGGTCTCATTAAAAACAATGCAGCATCATTAGATTGGGAATTTATGTTTGCGAAGACAAATGCTGGGCAGAATATCGCCAGTCAAGGGGATGCTTTAGCATTGCTTTCTGAATTAGTCGATGCGGGGGATGTGCAATCGACGATTACACAAACCATTGATGGTTTCTCAGCTGCCACGGTGCTGGCAGCACAACAAAAAGTTTCTGCTGGTGATATGCTAGGAAAATTAGTAATTAAATATTAATTAATAAATAAAAGAATGATAGAGAATGAATTTTTATGTAAACTAAAATTCATTCTTTTTTGTCTAAAAAAATGCAAAATAACATTTGCACTCTCGGTGGTAGAGTGCTAATATAGATGATGTAAGCAAGGTCAACAAAGGTCAAATAAGATCTGATGCTGAAACTACTGGGAATAATGAATATAAAAAAGAATGTAAGGAGGCCGTATTATGGCACAAGATCCATTTGGTTTTTCAAGTTTTGATGATATATTTCGTATGATGAATAACGAAGCTGCAAGGACACAACAAGCACAGCGTTCACAACAAGGACCACGTACACAGATGGGCCAAGGTGGCGGGAGCGATAATAATGGTCAAGGGAATGGTTTACTTGATCAATATGGTATTAACCTGACGGAAATGGCACGCAAGGGTAAGTTTGATCCAGTGATTGGACGAGACGACGAAATCGCACGTGTTATTGAAGTACTTAACCGCCGTACGAAGAATAATCCAGTATTGATTGGTGAAGCTGGTGTTGGGAAAACTGCCGTTGTCGAAGGGCTGGCACAGGCAATTGTCAACGCAAAGGTACCCGGAAAATTACAAGGTAAGGAAGTTATTCGTCTAGATGTTGTTTCTCTTGTCCAAGGGACGGGTGTCCGTGGTCAATTTGAAGAGCGTATGCAAAAATTGATGGACGAAGTTTCAAAGCGGGACGACGTTATCCTATTTATTGATGAAATTCATGAAATTATGGGGGCCGGAACTGCTGGCGAAGGTTCAATGGATGCCGGTAACATTTTGAAGCCTGCCCTAGCGCGTGGTGAATTCCAGTTAATTGGAGCAACAACGCTTAATGAATATCGTAAGATTGAAAAGGATGCAGCGATTGCTCGTCGTTTCCAAACAGTGCAGGTTAATGAGCCGTCAACTGAAGAAGCGCTACAAATTATTCAGGGAATCCGTTCACGATATGAAGATTATCATAAGGTCAAGTATGCCGATGAGGCTTTGGAGGCTGCCGTAAACCTTTCAAACCGATACATTTCAGAACGTTTTCTACCTGATAAGGCAATTGATTTAATTGATGAAGCCGGTTCAAGAAAGAACTTGTCAGTGAAAATTGCGGATCCAAAGGAATTGGAGAATAAGATTCATTCCACGGAGGCACAAAAGCAATCAGCTATCGAGCAAGAGGATTATGAAAGAGCTAGTAAGTTACGTGACCAGGTTAACAATCTAGAACTACAATTACAGGCTGTTAAACAGCAAGCACCGCAGAATGAAGCGGCACAAACAGTTACGGTTGAAGACATCCAAAAGATTGTTGAAGAAAAGACAGGTATTCCAGTTGGAGAATTAGCTGAGTCAGAGCAAACACAACTACGTAATCTAGGCGGCAATTTGGCTGAACATGTTATTGGTCAAGATGAAGCCACGGAAAAGATTGCCCGAGCAATTCGTCGTAACCGGGTTGGCTTTAATAAAACGGGACGTCCAATTGGAAGCTTCTTATTTGTAGGACCAACTGGTGTTGGTAAGACTGAGACTGCTAAGCAATTAGCTAAGGAATTATTTGGTACAACTGATAGTATGGTACGTTTCGATATGTCTGAATACATGGAGAAGCATTCGGTTTCAAAGTTGATTGGTGCCCCAGCAGGTTATGTTGGTTATGAAGAAGCTGGTCAATTGACCGAAGCAGTTCGCCGTCGCCCATATTCACTAATTTTGCTAGATGAGGTTGAAAAGGCCCATCCTGATGTTATGAATATGTTCCTGCAGATTCTTGATGATGGTCGTTTAACTGATGCACAGGGTCACATTGTTTCATTTAAGGATACAATCATTATTATGACTTCAAATGCGGGTACTGGTGTCAAGGATACGAAGGTTGGATTTGACCCAGAGCATGAACATGGTACTTCACGATTACTAGAACGTTTGGCACCATATTTCAAGCCTGAATTTTTGAATCGTTTTGATGGCATCGTTGAGTTTAATGCGTTATCTAAGGATAACTTGTTAAAGATCGTTGACTTAATGATTGCTGATATGAATGTCGCCATTGCAGAAAAAGATCTACATCTTACTGTTACTGATGATGTCAAGCAGAAGATTGTCGACCTAGGTTATAATCCAGAAATGGGGGCACGGCCATTGCGTCGAGTTATCCAAGAGCGTCTAGAGGATCAAATCGCAGACTTTTATCTTGATAATCCAGACGTTAAACAGCTGACTACTAAGTTAGTGGATGACAATATTGTGATTGAAGAAATGAAGAATACTGTACAAAATTCATAATAAGTTTAAAAAAATATAAATATCAGCAAGACAGCAACTACAATTGCTGTCTTTTTTGTACAATAATCAAGTCGTTGAATTTTTCAATTAAGTAAAATGCGCATAAAATAAAGCGAAAATTAAGTTTTTTATGCTGTGTAACATAAATGAAACATTAAATGAAACTATTTGAAAAGTCTCTAACGTACAATGATGATTGTAGTAAAAATAAAGAAAATCTTAAGAAATGTTCTGGTGGGCAATTTCTAATATATATAAACAATAAGTTCGAAGGGGTACTTAATATGCACGCATCTGTAAAAAATACGCTATTAGCAACTGCCGGAGCAGCAGCTGCCTTGGCTGGAAGCTCAGTCGTAGCTTCAGCCGATTCTGTTACTGTTAAATCTGGGGATACATTGTATGCTATTGCAGCAGCTCATCATGTATCTGTTGATGAATTAGTTTCAGCAAACAAAATTGCTGACGCTAACATGATCATTACTGGTGACAAAATTGAATTACCAGGTTCATCATCAACATCAGCAGAATCAACAGCATCTTCAGCAGCACCAAAGAAAGTTGCAAAGGGATCATCATACACTGTAAAGTCTGGTGATACTCTATGGGCAATTGCTAATGCTAATGGTATGACTTTGTCAGAATTGTTGTCAGCTAATGAAGGTTTGCAAGCTTCATCAACTATCTTTGTTGGTGACTCACTTAACCTTACAGCTTCAGCAACTAAGGCAACTGTTAGTGCCCCAGCAGCAAGTTCAGTAGCTGCAAAGCCAGCCGCAGCATCAACTGCTAACGCATCACAAGCTACAGCAAAGTCAGCCGCCGCACAATCAGTTGCAACATCAACTGCTAACGCATCAGGAGCAGCCGCAAAGTCAGCCGCCGCACAATCAGTTGCAACATCAACTGCTAATGCATCAGAAGCAGCCGCAAAGTCAGCCGCCGCACAATCAGTTGCAACATCAACTGCTAATGCATCAGAAGCAGCCGCAAAGTCAGCCGCTGCACAATCAGCTGCAACATCAACTGCTAATGCATCAGAAGCAGCCGCAAAGTCAGCCGCTGCACAATCAGCTGCAACATCAACTGCTAATGCATCAGAAGCAGCCGCTGCACAATCAGCTGCTAATGCATCACAAGCCGCAGCAAGCTCAGCCGCTGCACAATCAGCAGCTCAAGCATCACAAGCTGCTGCAAGTTCAGCTGCAGCCGCAAGTTCAGCAGCTCAAGCATCACAAGCCGCAGCAAGTTCAGCGGCCGCACAATCAGCATCACAAGCTACTGCTCAGCCACAAAAGCTTGCCGCAACTGCTTCTACAGCAAACAAGTCAGTTGTTTCAGCAGATACTGCCGGCAACACATACCCTTCAGGACAATGCACATGGTTTGTTAAGGGTGATTTGAGCTGGGTTGGTAATCACTGGGGTAACGCTTCAGCATGGGGTGCATCAGCCACTGCTGCAGGTCACACTGTAAACTCATCAGCATCTGTTGGATCTGTTGCATTATTTGCACCAGGTGTTGGTGGAGCTAGCTCATACGGTCACGTTGCTGTTGTTGATTCTGTAAACTCTGATGGTACAATTACTATCTCAGAAGCGAACTATGCAGGAAAGGCATTCAACGAACGTACTATTTCAACTGCTGGTGTGCAATTTATTCACCAATAAAAAGCAATTATTTAAAGGACTCGCTAGCGGGTCTTTTTTTGTATAACTAAAGGAGTGATCGACGGATGCCATTTAAGATTGAACCGGGACGTGTTGTGCATTTCAATGATTTCGATCAAGCGGATGCAGAAATTTTATTTGAACCGCCACTTGCGGAAAAACCAGTACAAATTACCGCTTCAAACTTTGCCCGTAAAACAACCGGGGCACGTATTCAAAGAACGATGTTACAAATGCTTATGGAAGATATTTGTGAGCGTTTAACAGTGGTTTTAGATGATGTCATGGGTGTACCTTATTTAAAGGATGGTCAAAGTATAGAAAACGGTTTTGATACGGGTGGCTTAATTCAGTATGTATTCAACAAAATTGCTGGTGTTGGCTTTCCACATGAAATTAGTGAGCAAATGAAAACCGTCACGAAATTCAAAGTTTCAGAAGCCATTCCAGGTGATTTATTGGTCTGGGGAAGTGCATTATTACCAACAACCGCTGGTATCTATATTGGTGGCGGCAAATATGTCACGGTTGATGTGTTTACGGAAAAAGTGACAACTAAGACTATTTCACAAAAGTGGTTGCCAGACTTTGTGGGTGCTATCAGATAGTTTAAACAACAATGGTGGTGTATTTTAGTTATAATAGAGTCAGGAGGTTTCGATATGGAATTTACTTATGAACCCGGACGCCTATTTCATGAAACAGATGGTATTGTAGATGCAGAAATATTGTTCCCCGAGATTCTAGGAGGCGCGGTCTGGTCAATTGATCATACGTATGTCGATCCAGAGTTACGTGGACAAGGTATTGCTGGACAACTGTTAGCAGAGGTCGTCACACGCGCTGAGAAAGCGGGCGTACAACTGAAGCCAGTATGCACTTACGCGCGACAAGCATTTTTCAAAAACCCAGAATATCAAAAAATTGCTTATAAAGATTAAATTTGTTTTGAAAGCACCCGTTATTTTGACGAGTGCTTTTTAATTTTCTTGAAATTAAGTTATACTTAGTTTTGAGAATTTATTTGAGAGGGATTGAAATGAAACGAGGATTTGCTGTCGTTAAGAAGTATGCAAACGCCAATTTAAGTTTGCCAAGTCGAAGTACAGAACACGCTGCTGGCTATGATTTCCAGGCAGCTGAGGATTTTACGTTGCCATCTATTTGGCGCTTACCATTTTTGAAAGTTTTATGGCAGATCAGACATAATGATGTCATAGCAACTACCGATGATGAACAAGCATCAAAAATAATCAAACCATTATTGATACCAACTGGTATTAAAGCCTATATGGGTGATGACGAATATTTGATGATTGCTAATCGTTCGTCAAATCCATTGAAGCGTCATCTGATTTTGCCGAATGGTGTGGGAATTATTGATGCTGATTATGTTGATAATCCTAAAAATGAAGGCGAAATTTTTATCCAAATGATTAACTTTGGCCTTCATGATGTGACGATTAAAAAAGGTGAAAGGATTGGACAGGGTATTTTTATGCCTTTCCTAGTAACTGATGATGATCAGAAACAAATCAAAAAAACACGTCAGGGTGGTTTCGGTAGCTCTGGAATTAAATAGAGGAGGTGAATCATGGCAAAAACGAAAACCCAATTCGTTTGCTCAAATTGTGGTTTTGTCTCACAACGTTATATGGGACGATGTGCCAATTGTGGTGCTTGGGGAACATTTGTCGAAGAGGTCATGCAACCAGAAAAGGTGGACCGCAAGTCACGTGTTAATTTAGCTGGTCAAGTGGCGAAGGTTGAACGCTTAGATGAAGTCAATATTGAAGAGACACCACGCATTAAAACAGACAATGAGGAGTTTAATCGTGTCCTTGGAGGGGGAATCGTACCAGGTTCCATGGTATTGATAGGTGGTGATCCGGGTATTGGTAAATCCACGTTATTACTACAAATTTCAGGGCAATTGGCCAATTTAGGAAAGAAAATTTTGTATATTGCTGGTGAGGAAAGTGCATCACAAATAAAATTACGTGCCGAAAGATTAGGGGTGCGTGGTGATTCAGATTTTTTGCTATTTCCAGAAACGGATATGAAGCAAATTAGACAAGCCATTGATGAAGCGCAACCAGAATTTGTTGTGATCGACTCCATCCAAACGATGCAGGAACCTGACATTAGTTCATCAGTTGGTTCAGTTTCACAAATTCGCGAAACCACAGCAGAGCTATTGCAGATTGCTAAAACCAATAATATTACAATTTTCATTGTTGGCCATGTTACTAAAGAAGGGGCCATTGCTGGTCCGAAAATTCTTGAACATATGGTTGATACCGTCTTGTATTTTGAGGGTGACAACCAGCGGAGTTTCAGACTACTTCGCGCTGTAAAGAATCGTTTTGGGTCAACAAATGAATTGGGTGTTTTTGATATGCAACATGGTGGATTAGTTGAAGTTGCGAACCCGTCAGATTTGTTTTTAGAAGAGCGATTAGCCGATGCGAGCGGTTCGGCCGTAGTTGTTGCTATGGAAGGAACACGCCCTATTTTAGTTGAGGTCCAGGCGTTGGTGACGCCGACGGTATTTGGCAATGCGCAGCGGACGGCTTCTGGGATTGACCGAAATCGGGTGTCATTGTTAATGGCAGTGCTAGAAAAACGAGCTAATTTGCTATTACAAAATCAAGATGCCTACGTACGTGCTGCTGGGGGCGTCCGACTTGATGAGCCAGCGATTGACTTAGCAGTCGCGATTGCGATTGCATCAAGTTATAATGATGTACAAACACGATCAACAGATGCTTTTATTGGTGAAATTGGCTTGACGGGTGAAATCAGACGCGTTCCTAATGTTGTTGAACGAGTTAATGAAGCTAAAAAACTTGGTTTCAAGCGCGTCTTTGTTCCTAAACACGTTGCAGCACAATTAGCGGACGTTGAGGGCATTCAAATTATTGCCACTAAGACGTTGTCAGAGGCATTAAAAACCGCATTAGCATAATGCAGAAAGGAGAATTAAATGTTACGAAAGCGAATTATTCAAGGTGTTTTCTTACTTGCTGGTGGGGCAATCGCAATCACATTACTGCCAGTAATCTGGGATATTTTTAATTTAGCGGAACAGATATGGATTAATAATGTTATTGTCAATTTTATTCTAGGTGCTATTATTTTTTATTTATTAAGTTTGCCACTATGGCGACCAATTGATCAGATGATTCACCGCATTGAAAATTATTTAAACAAGCAATCACCATTACTATTATTAATTGGCTCATTGACAACTTTGATTGGTTTAGTCATTGCGGTCGTGATTACAGTCCCTCTACAACATATGGATAACTTTTTCCTAAGTGGTGTGGTGCCAGTTATTGTTATGGCATTGTTAGGCTATTTCGGATTCCGATTGGGAACGACCAGAATTGACGAGTGGCGTAAGCTATTACCAACATTGACGGGACGTATGAAAAAAGTTCGTCCAGATGAAGCTGGACGTGGCGATGTTTTAACGGACGATGAGACTAATTATCATCACTACAAAATTTTAGATACGAATATTTTGATTGATGGTCGTATTCTTGATCTTGCTAAAACCGGATTTGTCGAAGGGACTTTATTAGTACCTAATTTCGTGCTTTATGAATTACAGTATATTGCTGATGCTGGAGAATCGTTGAAACGTGTCCGTGGTCGGCGCGGACTCGATGTCTTAAATGAACTTCGTGAAAGCAATTATGTACCAGTTGAAATGTGGGAAGGTGATTACGAGGATATTTCTGAGGTTGATGAAAAGCTGATTCGATTGGCAGAAGACATCAATGGTATCTTGGTAACAAACGATTATAACTTAAATAAGGTCACTAAGTTTCAAAATGTACAAGTTTTGAATATTAATGAGTTAGCGGGTGCATTACGGCCACGCGTTGCAGTTGGTGACCACTTATCTGTGTTATTGGTCAAGAAAGGTACTGAACGTCAACAAGCTGTTGGTTACTTGGATGATGGTACAATGGTCGTAGCCGAAGAAGGACGTAAGTATTTACAACAAACGGTTACTATTGAAGTAACATCGGCTTTGCAGACTGATGCTGGTCGGATGATTTTTGGGACGGTTATCGAAAAATAGCAGGTAATTTTCAAAAATTAGTCATTTATTGTGTAGAACACGTTGAAACGTGCGGGAAAGCGCGGTATATTAGTAGTCGGTATATATTTAGAAATACAAGATAAAGAGGAGTGTCGATTAGCATGGCTGAGACTACCGAGAAAAAAATTCGAGTGCGTTACGCACCGTCACCAACTGGACATTTACATATTGGAAATGCCCGTACTGCATTATTTAACTGGCTATTTGCCCGTCACCACAATGGTGAATTTATTATCCGTATTGAGGATACAGATCAGACTCGTAATATTGCAGATGGTGAAAAGTCACAGTTGGATAATTTGACTTGGCTTGGTTTGGACTGGGATGAGTCTCCAGCTAATCCAGGAAAGTATGGCCCTTATCGTCAATCTGAGCGTCTATCAATCTACAAGCCACTTATTCAAGATTTGGTGGATCGTGGTTTAGCATACCGCTCATTTAAAACCTCAGAAGAATTAGCTGCTGAACGTGAAGCACAGGTTGCTGCCAAAGAAGCACCACACTATGTATATGAGTACGAAGGCATGACTGATGAAGAAGTTGCTGCTTTCCAAACTGATGCCGAAGCTAAGGGACTACCATATGTCGTTCGTTTCCGTGTTCCTGAGGATAAAGATTACGCTTGGGATGACATTGTTAAGGGACCTATTTCAATTAATTCATCGACGGTTGGTGGAGACTGGGTCATTCAAAAAGCTGATGGGATGCCAACATACAACTTTGCCGTTGTTGTTGATGACCACATGATGGAAATTTCTCACGTATTACGTGGGGATGATCATGTGTCAAACACACCTAAGCAATTGATGATTTATGATGCCTTTGATTGGGAAGCACCAATCTTTGGTCACATGACTTTGATCATCAATGCAGATACTGGTAAGAAGTTGTCAAAGCGTGATGAAACTGTTTTGCAATTTATCGAACAATATCGCGCATTAGGTTATCTACCAGAAGCTTTGTTGAACTTTATCGTTCTACTTGGTTGGTCACCAGTTGGTGAAAAGGAAATCTTTAACAGAAAACAATTGGTTAAGATTTTCGATGAAAACCGTCTATCAAAGTCACCAGCTAAGTTTGATAACAAAAAGTTAGAGTGGGTCAACAATCAATGGATTAAGACTGCCGATCAAAACATGGTATTTGATAAGCTAATTGAACAATTGGTTTACTCAAAGCTTGTTGATCCAGCAGAATTGACGGCTGAGAGACTACAATGGTTACGTTCAGTTATGAACATCTATATGGATGGTGTTTCTTATACTGCTCAAATCGTGCCATTGATCAAACCGGTATTCTTTGAGATGCCAGCAGCTGCTGATATTCCTGATTCAGCAAAGGAATGGATGAAGGCAGATAATGTTAATGATATGTTGAAGCTGTTCATTGATAAGATTGAAAAGATGCCAGTCTTTACAGCAACTGCTATCTTACATGCAGTTCGTGAAATTCAACATGGAATGGACGTTAAGGGTCGCGCGCTATGGAATCCATTGCGTATTGCGACAACTCGTGAAGAGCAGGGTCCAAATCTAGGAGAATTGCTTGAGTTGTTAGGTCGTGAACAAACCTTAGCAAATATTCGTGAGTTCTTATAATAAAAATTTTTGAAAAGGGGTTGGGACAAAATGATTGTTCCAGCCCCTTTTGGCTCATTCTCTTTTTGCTTAAAAGTCATGTAACTATGTTCGTCAGTATGTTAGAATGTTACTTAGTATAATTAGAGATAAATAGCTAATAATGACCGATGAGAGGGAAGATAAAAATGGCTAATCCATTACGTACAATTATTGAAAGTGATAAAGGAAAATTACGTCGCTTGGGTCGCTTGGCTGATAAAGTGGAAGCCCATGCTGACGAAATGGCAGCCTTATCTGATGAAGAATTACAAGCAAAAACACCATATTTTCGTGACCTATTAAAGCAGGGTCAAACGTTGGACGATATTTTACCAGAAGCCTTTGCGGTTGTACGTGAAGGTGCAAAACGTGTTTTGGGATTATACCCATTCCGTGTCCAGATTATGGGTTCTGCAGTCCTACATGGTGGTAATATCGCCGAAATGAAGACTGGTGAAGGAAAGACACTGACTGCGACCATGGCTGTTTATTTGAACGCCTTACCTGAAAAGGGTGTTCATGTTGTGACGGTTAACGAATACCTAACACAACGAGATGGTGAAGAAATGGGGCAACTATACAAGTGGCTCGGACTTACTGTTGGTATTAACTTAACGGAGTTATCACCAGATGAAAAACGAGCAGCTTATCTTTGCGATATCACGTATACAACAAACTCAGAGATTGGGTTCGATTATCTACGTGACAACATGGTTGCACGCAAGGAAGATCGTGTTCAGCGTGGCTTGAATTTTGCCTTAGTCGATGAGACTGATTCAATTTTGATTGATGAGGCGCGTACACCATTGATTATTTCTGGGGCACCAGCCCAAACGAGTACGCAGCTGTATATTCGTGCCGACCGTTTTGCAAAGTCATTAACTGAAGACGAAGATTTTAAAGTTGATCACGAATCAAAGTCAGTTTTGTTGAATGATACAGGAATTGCCAAAGGTGAAAAATATTTCAATCTAGAAAACCTTTATGGCAAAGGAAATGTGGCCTTGACCCATCATATTGATCAAGCTTTGCGTGCTAATTACACCATGTTTAATAACAAGGATTATGTTGTCCGTGATGGTGAAGTTGTTTTAGTTGATGCGTTTTCTGGTCGTATTCAAGAAGGTCGTCGTTTCTCTGATGGTTTGCACCAAGCTTTGGAAGCTAAAGAACAGGTACAAATTCAAGAAGATAACCGTGCCATGGCGTCAATTACTTATCAAAACTTGTTCCGTCAATACAGTAAGTTATCAGGTATGACTGGTACAGCTAAGACTGAGGCGGACGAATTCCGTGAGATTTACAATATGGAAATCACAACGATTCCAACTAACAAGCCAATTCAACGTGTTGATGAACCAGATTTGTTGTACCCTAACTTGCGTTCAAAGTTTAATGCGGTACTAGATTTGGTAATTAAACTACATGACAAAGGTCAACCAATTTTGATTGGTACGGTGGCTGTTGAAACATCAGAATTGTTATCGCAATTATTGGATAAAGCAGGCATTCCACATAATGTGTTGAACGCCAAGAACCATGCGCGTGAAGCTGAAATTATTGCAAATGCTGGTCAACGTGGCGCCGTGACAATTGCCACCAACATGGCTGGTCGTGGTACCGATATTAAATTAGGCCCGGGTGTTGCTGATATAGGTGGACTAGCCGTTATTGGTACTGAACGACATGAATCTCGTCGAATTGATAACCAATTGCGTGGTCGTTCTGGACGTCAAGGTGACAAGGGATACTCACAATTCTTCTTGTCACTAGAAGATGATTTGATGATTCGTTTCGGTGGTGAGCGTATTAAGAATTTGATGGAAAGCATGAATATGGGTGATGAGGACGCAGTTATTCGTAACAGGCTGATTACTCGTTCTGTTGAATCTGCTCAAAAGCGTGTTGAGGGAAATAACTATGACTCTCGTAAGCATGTGTTGCAGTACGATGATGTGATGTCACAACAACGTAACGCCTTTTATTCAAACCGAAACCAGGTTATCGACGAAGAAAAATCATTACGTGATGTCCTATTACCAATGGTTGAGCGTACGATACATCGGGTAGTTAAGAACCAAACAAACGGTAAGCCAAAGGACTGGCATCTTGATTCAATTGTTGAATTTGCTCAGTCAACGATCGTTCCTGTTGATTCAATCACAGTTGCTGATTTACAAGGTAAGTCAGCCCAAGAAATTGAGAATGAAATCTATCGTCGTGCCAAGGAAATGTATGACGAAAAGCGTCACGCCCTTGGGGATGATGAGGAACGGTTATTGCAATTTACCCGTGTCGTTATTTTACGTGTGGTTGATTCGCAATGGACGGATCATATGGAAGCAATGAATCAATTACGTGACTCTATTCAGCTACGTGGCTATGGACAGTTGAACCCATTGATCGAGTACCAAAACGAAGGGTTCCGTATGTTCGATGAGATGATTGCGGGCGTTGAATATGATGTTACGCGACTATTTATGAAGTCAGAAATCCGTCAAAATGTGCGTTAAGCAGACATTTATTGAAACAAAATCTTACAATCAAGATTGATGAATGATGTCTTGGTTGGGTGAGCCCGGAATCTGACGGTAGTAATTGTTGGGTTGCGGGCTTTTGATGTGTAAGCAGACATTAAATTCTGCGCGCAGATAGGCCTGACATTCATTTGTGAATTCTTGCAGGGAGGAAATAATGGAAATATCTGAAGCACGTCGCAGATTAGCTGACATGTCAGCAGAGATAGATAAGTTTGGCGCCTCGTTAGACTTAGAGGCATTGAATGATGAAATTGCGGCTAATGAAGCGAAAATGGTTGAACCTGACTTTTGGCAAGATAATGTCGCTGCACAAAAAGTTATTGACGAGAATAACGTCTTAAAAGGACGTCGCGACAATTATTTAAAGCTAGCAAACAGCGCTGAAGATGTCGAGGCAGCAATAGACTTATTAAGTGAAAGCTATGATGAGGATATGGCAACAGAAATGGCGGCTGATTTGGAAAAGCTAAGTGACGATTTGTCTGCCTATCGTTTAACGCAATTACTCAATGAACCTTATGATAAAAATAATGCGATTTTGGAAATTCATCCTGGTTCAGGTGGTACGGAGTCGGCGGATTGGGGAGCTAATCTACAACGTATGTATACACGTTGGGCTGAGCAGCATGGTTTTAAAGTTGATATTATGGACTATCATCCGGGGGATGTCGCTGGTGTCGATTCGGTAACCTTAATGATTACCGGTCATAACGCCTATGGATATCTTCGTTCCGAACGTGGTGTTCACCGCTTTGTACGTATTTCACCATTTGATTCGGCTGGTCGTCGTCACACATCGTTCGTTTCAATCGATGTGATGCCAGAATTAGATGATTCAGTCGAAGTTGATATCAATCCAGCGGACGTAAAGATGGATGTTTATCGAGCATCAGGTGCAGGTGGTCAGCACATTAACAAGACATCTTCTGCTGTTCGTTTGACCCATATTCCAACGGGAATCGTGGTTGCTTCACAACAACAGCGTTCGCAATTCCAAAACAAAGATACAGCGTACGCCATGTTACGAGCAAAACTATATCAGTTAGAAATGGATAAAAAAGAACAAGAACGTGCAGCGATTGCTGGTGACCATTTAGAAAATGGTTGGGGATCACAGATTCGTTCGTATGTTTTTCAGCCATATCGGATGGTTAAAGACCATCGTGATGGTTTTGAGTCGGGAAATCCGCAAGCAGTCATGGATGGGGATTTAGACCCATTTATTAATGCTTATTTACGTTGGCGTTTAGCAGAACAAAATCCAGAATAATATAATAAAACATAAATAGACCGGGACTTTTGTCCCGGTCTATTTATGTTTAAACATGTTTCAAAACGACTTTTGTCGCACTCTTATTTACGTACTAATTCAGTATAAGCATCTTCATCAAGCACTAAGTCGATTTCACCAATGTATTCTAGTGGATCAGCTTTAATAAAGGTGTGCTTAAAGACATAAAGTCCATCATCTGTTGATTGTGATTCAATACCACCCATGTCATATAATTCAACACCCTCATCAAGCGCCCATTGAATCATGGCAGTTTGTACAGCGTAAGGGGCGTAGTAAGTAGGACCATCATTTGATCCTGCATACATATACCAGATTTTACGGCCGTATTTAAAGCCGATACCAGTTGACAATAATTCACCTTCACGTTCAGCGATATAAACACGCATGATATCGCTATCGCCAAAAGCATCACGCATTCGTTCAAAGTAATCTTTTGGACGATATGTAATGCCATGACGGTTGGCCATGTTGACGTAAGTTTCATAAAAAGCATCCATTGCAGCGGCATCACTACCATAACGAACGGTTACGCCATCACGCATTGGTCGCTTTAACTTTGATTTTGTTTTTGAGGGATACAAATCAAAAGTTTCTTTGGCATCTGGCTTTGCCTTTAAGTCCAAGACCATGTTTAGTCGTGGTTGAATTGTTGCGTGCATCCCTTCATTAGCAACATTACGATTACGAGTTTCAAATCCGCGAGCTTGTAGTTGTTCGTTTAGTTCATCTGAATAGACAACCTCTGGATCCATTCGAATCACATAGGCATCATCATCAGCGATGGCCTTTTTTGCTTCAACCATTAACTTTTCTAATAAATCAAAGTCAGTAATATCCATCACAGGACCTTTTGAAGCATAAGCAAATTTTTTGCCTAATTTTGTTTGGGTCAATAACATTGAGATTGCGGCGATGATATTGCCAGATTCATCCGTCACATAAGCATAGCGGGGTTCCCAATTATTTTTAATTTTTGCCCAACCTAAATCTTGTCCGACTTGACCATAAGGTGAATGTTGCACAAACTCTTCATATTTTTTGACAGCTGCCGTGTCATTTAAATCTAAAACGGGCATGTTATCCTTCTTTCTTCAGTAAATAGCTAATTTAAATCTCTCTATGAATTATAACATAGGCAATAAAATAGTTTTTAGCGTATAATGATATATATGGAAACTATTAAATCAACAAAGAACAGCCGTGTCAAAACATGGCAGAAGTTACAGACTAAAAAAGGTCGCCTAGCAAGTGATACGTATTTACTTGATGGTTGGCATTTAGTACAAGAAGCAATTACACATGATGGTAAATTACACGCAGTTATGGGAACGGCAGAACAACTAGCAGAACACCAGGAGGAATTACCACTAGGTGTACCCGTTTTTGAAATTACAGAAGAAATTGCGAAAAAGCTATCTGATTTGGTGACACCCCAAGGTATTTTTGCCGAGGTTTCATTGCCTAATGCAACGCGTGAACCACAGTTTATTCATGATGGTGCCTGGTTATTCTTGGATGCGATTCAAGACCCTGGTAATGTTGGTACGATGGTTAGGACAGCAGATGCGGCTGGCTTTGACGGGGTCGTCTTTGGACATGGGTCGGTTGATCCATACTCACCTAAAGCATTACGTGCTATGCAAGGATCACAATTTCATTTAACAACGACAACTGGTGACTTAACCGACTGGACTGCTTCGTTTACACAGAATGGTATGAATGTCTATGGTACCCAGTTAGATCCGGAAGCTGCAGATGTCTTTACGATACCGGCACAAACACAATTTGCTTTGATTATGGGCAATGAAGGGCAAGGTATGCAACCGGAATTGGCCCAAATGACCACTCAGAATCTATATATTCCGATATCTGGTCAGGCAGAATCATTAAATGTGGCAGTTGCAGCAGGGGTTGCGATGTTTGCATTAAAGGCTCGTTAAAGTTTTTTAAAGTAATCTAAGTTTGTGCGAGGGGGAAGAGCAATGTTAGATTGGCAAAAAGATAAAGTATATAGTGATATTGTGAAAGATTTATTGTCACATCCACAAGTACAGGAGATGGCAAATTATACACAACATCACCACTCAGATCGATTAACACACTGTATTACGGTTTCTTATGTTAGTTATCGTTTAGCTTTACGCTTTGGCTTAAATGCTACCGCAGTTGCGCGTGCAGGAATCTTACATGATTTGTTTTTCTATGATTGGCGTGAAACAAAGTTTGAACTAGGATCACATGCGTTTATTCATCCACGAGTTGCCTTGCGTAATGCCGAAAAAATAACCAATCTTTCTCCAATGGAAAAAGATATTATTTTGAAGCATATGTGGGGAGCTACAAGTGAGTTACCACATTATCGTGAAAGTCTATTAGTTGACTTGGTTGATGATTATTTGGCAATTGCTGAATTCTTCTCGCCAGCTTCTGCTAGAATGAAGCGTTTATTTCACACAAACTAATAAAAAAGAGCGCGTTCCAAAAGGCTTCAGACTTTTGGAACGCGTTTATGCTATAAAACTTACAAGCTTATAATAAATACATGCTAAACAAAAAGGGCTCTGTGTCAAATAGCGTGAAAAACAGTAAAATCGATTAATTAGGTTTGTGAAAAGCGACTGTGAATCTGACAGATTATGTCAGATTCATGGTCGTTTTTTGTGTTAATAAGTTCATGAAGTTTACTTTAATTTGGTGACGATTAAATAGTTGTAGACGAATTCTGAAAAAGTAATTATGTGGGTTACCATAGCCGTAGGCCGTCCGGCCAAACTG
>NZ_JAMXDB010000001.1 GCF_024718545.1 Weissella fangxianensis | reverse complement strand
TACGAATATGAAATTTTTTAGCAGTTACCGGAAGCGAAGCTTTGTGATCAAGGCGCCATTTAATTACCTTGATTTTAAAGGAATATTGATAATTTGTCTTACTTCGACTAGCGTTGTTTACTCCATAGATACCAAGTTCCTTGATATTAGTAACCCAGTTACGAATGGTGTCTGTGCCTTTAATGCCAAATTTTTTCCGTATTTTATAAGGCGGAATACCTTGTAGATACATTGTGACAGCTTCAATTTGTACTTCTTTTGAAAACATAGTAAAACCCCGTAAGTTTTGGAAATTACTCCAACTTACGGGGTTCAGTTCATAGTCTACTTGTAAAAAGCGTTTTTTGTTAATAACCAATGTTAATAGAACACTAACAACTAATGAAACCATAATTGGCAATAGATGCAACAATCCAGCTAAAACAACAAAACTACCTGCAATCAATAACTTGGTCTGTTTGGGACGTATAGCAGGCAAGTCAAGCGTTAATTGTTCCAGTTCCAGATTTGATGATCGAAAAAATAGACTACTAAACAGAACAAATAAGAAACTAATTAATCCTAACGGCCATGACATCTGAAAAAAATCACCAATTTGTAGCTGATAATGGCTAGCTAAGTAAATATTCTGTGGATTACCAAATGGGGTTACTGCACTACCTAAATTAGCAAATACAGTTAATAAGATAATCGGTAAGACGGCATTAATATGTATTTTTTGAGCAATGACAACAAATATCGGAATAAAAGTTATGATGGCCACATCATTCGTTAAAAACATTGCACTAAAAAACACCAATAGAAAAATTGTGAGCTGCACCTGACGAGTTGTTTGACACTTCTTAATAATTGTAAGCGCAACGTACTTTAACAATCCTTCTCCTTCATATAAACTGATTAAAATCATTAATGAAAGCAATGAAAGAATTGTTTGAATATCAATATCGTCAAGCTGAATATGGCCCACAAACAATGTCAAAATGAGCAAAACTGTTGTTACCCACAAAGTGCGGTCGTTAAGAATTTTATAAACAAGTGCTTTCATACGTTGTTTCCCTTATCATTTTTATACATCGATCGCGGAATTTTCCAATAAAAATAAGTGATTAGTTATCATTTTATACACTAATCACCTATTTTAAACTATTTTACTATATATTTAATCTCTAGCCGTCATAAAGGCACGGTTCATTGGCAAATCATGACCTGCCGCACCCTTTGTCAGCAAGAACTGCATGACATCAATGTTACCAGCCTCAAATGATGCTGCACAAGCTTGTAAGTATAGATCCCACATGCGTGCAAACTCTTCACCATATTCACTAACAGTTTCATCGAACACTTTATGATAATTATCAGCCCAATGTTCTAGTGTTTTTTGATAGTGACGACGTAGTGGCTCAAGATCATCCAATTGCAATCCTGCATCCAATACATGGGTAAGGTTTTCAACGACATTCGGAATATAGCCACCTGGGAAAATATACTTTTCAATAAATGGATCCACACCTGCTCCATAATGTTGGCCAGTGATACCGTGGATCAATGCACGACCATTTGGAACTAAGTACTTCTCAACGTCTTTAAAGTACTCTGCTAAATTATCTTTACCAACGTGCTCAAACATACCAACTGACGTTATGTAGTCAAATTGTTGATCAATATCGCGATAATCCTGTAACAGCACGTGTACTTTATCTTCCAAGCCCAATTCTTTCACACGTGTCATTGTATAATCATATTGCTCCTGAGATAACGTGACACCATAGCTATCCAATCCATACTCTTGGGCAGCTGTAATAATAAGAGTTCCCCATCCAGAACCGATATCAAGCAATGTTTTACCAGGTTCAGCATGTAATTTATCTAAAATATGATGTACCTTGGCGATTTGTGCTTCTTCAAGCGTCATATCATCACGCGCCCAATAAGCACATGAATAGGTCATTGTGCTATCTAGCCACTTTTTATAAAAATCATTCCCTATGTCATAGTGACTTTGAATATCTTCTTTTGATGTTTCTTTATCATGCGAAGATGTAAATTTGCTAATCAAAGATCCAGTAAAACCACTTTGATCTGTCAAAAAACTATCTGCCTGACGGTATGCCGCAGTAACCAGTTCCTGAATGCTACCATCGATTTCAATATCGCGCTTCATATAGGCTTCGGCTAATTCTAACGTTGGCACCTTAGCCATACGTTTTAAATCAAGTTTCTTATTAAATGTGATATGAATTTGCGGTAAACCTTCACCATAATTTTCAGTCTTACCGTCCCAGTATGTCACCATTACTGGCACATCAAACGCACTTGCAAGAAGTTTATTTAAAACCTTTTTTTGTAACATTCCTTTCACACCTCACAATAAAAATATATCTCCATTGTATACCCTATTGTCAAGTTTTGCTGGCCACTTGCTTAAAAATATTTATGTATACACAAAAAAAGAGTATCACAATAAAGTGATACTCTTTTAATGCTTTATGGTAAAAATTTTACCATGAAGCCTTCTTAACACCAGGAATTTGACCCTTGTGTGCCAATTCACGGAACTTCAAACGTGACATACCAAAGTCACGCATGTATGCACGTGGACGACCATCAATTTTGTCACGACGGTGGATACGAACAGGTGAAGCGTTGCGAGGCAACTTTGACAACCCAACGTAATCACCAGCAGCCTTTAGTTCGGCACGCTTTGCAGCGTACTTCTCTACAGTTGCTTCAATCTTCATTTCCTTAGCGATCTTTGACTTTTTAGCCATGATTACTTTACCTCCTTGAACACAGTAACACGACGCAACTTTGGAGAATACTTCTTTAACTCCAAACGGTCTGGCGTGTTACGACGGTTCTTAGAAGTCAAGTAGATACGCTCACCAGTTTCGGCGGCTTCTAATAAAATGTTAATGCGCATTAACATAACTCCTTGAATTTATTTGCGGGGTGCCCCCCACCACTAATTTGAACGACAGGATTAGCTGCATTGGGCTAATCCCCAAGCTTGCGCCGTTACAATATAGCTAGTAAATTACAAATATTTATATTACACACTTTTTCGGTAAATAGCAAGTATTTTATCCTAAAAAATTTAAACATGCCTGCTAACATTAAGACTCAGCTAGTCGCATAAAGTACCAACTCAAAAATCCCATCGCAACTGCCAAAATATCATTTGCAATAACATCTAAAAAGCCATATATTGGCCAGCCAATGACCGTAACGACGTACGCTAGAAAATTAAACAAAACATATAATATACCAAGTAATGTCAATGCATTGCGCAATGATTCAAAATTATTTTTCCTAGCAGACCTACCTAATTGAATCAGAGCCAGTGCCATGACGATAATTAATAAACCAGAAACAATATCACGCATTGATACTGGTGTCGTTGTAATCGCAACATCTAAGGTAATTGGCCAAAGAAACTGAACGAGTAACCAAAGTAACCAAATGATAGCTAACAGCTTTAAATCTCGGCTAAACATGGTTTTCTCTGTTGCTACCGCATATTTAATCAGTGCGATTAAAGTAACTAATACTAAACTACCAGCAACTAATTGTAACGTTTTAAACGCGTATTCGTAAGAAGTCCCCTTGGCCGTTAACATGGCTAAAGGAAATTGGCTGATTTTATACGTTGGCCAAACAATTGTTCCTAAAACACTCTGTAGGATTAATAGTAGGCTACCAACCATCCCCGCTCCTACAGTAATTTTTTTCTGCCACCACGGCTGCATGATTATCTCCTTAATTTGCTATTTTTTGATAAATAAAAAGAGCAAAAAGCCCTAACACCAATATAACGAATTTCTTGCCAAGCAGCAAGCCTGTTTCCGTTAGTAACTAATGGGTACTTTTTACTCTTTATAGCTATGAAATTTTAGTTTGGTTCAATCTCCAACAATAGATCACCACCGTCAACCATATCTTCGGCAGTCACATAAATATGCTTGATTGTTCCATTAAATGGTGCTTGAATAGATGTCTCCATCTTCATCGCTTCAGTAACAAGTAACGTCTCACCTTGTTTAACTGCTTGACCATTTTCTACATTAACTGAGACGACACTTCCAGCCATGGTTGCACCAAGTTCATGTTCATTTGATGGTTCTGCCTTACGACGAACAACCGTTGTCGTTTGCACACTAGCATCCTGTACGTCAATTTCTAGTGGCGTACCATTAACATCAAAGTATAAGGTCCGGACACCATCAACGTTTGGTTCCCCGATTTCTTCAAGCTGGAAGATAACCGTTTGACCTTCGCCCATCTTAACATCAATACGTTCTCCCAGACGCATACCTTGGAAGAATGTTGGTGTATCTAGCACCGTTACTGGACCGAACTTATCATTGTTAGCCATATAATCCAAAAATACCTTTGGATAAAGAATATATGAAATAACCTCTTCAGCCGTTGGTTGTCGATGTAACTTTTCCTTCAACGTGGCCTCTTCGGTTGCAAAGTCAGCTGGTGCGGTTAACTTACCAGGACGTACCGTAATCGGCTTACGGCCTTTCAAAACAACCTTCTGCAAATCTTCTGGGAAGCCACCAACTGGTTGACCCAAGTCACCAGCAAAGAAGTCAACGACAGATTGTGGAAAATCAATTGATTGACCCTCTGCTAATACCTTTTCAGGTGTTAGATCATTTTGTACCATGAACAATGCCATGTCACCAACGACCTTAGATGAAGGAGTTACCTTGATAATATCCCCAAACATCTTATTAACTGTCACATACATCTTCTTCACTTCATTCCAACGGTCACCTAAACGTAATGCTTGGGCTTGCTGTTGCAAATTAGAATATTGACCACCTGGCATTTCAACTTCAAAAATATCTGTCTGAGTACCAGGCGTTTCACTCATGAAGTCACGGTAGTATGGACGTACACCAGCCCAATAGTCATTGATTCGATTAGCTGCATGAATATCTAACTCTGGTTGACGATCATGTCCAGTCAGTGAATAGTACAATGCACCCATAGAAGGTTGTGATGTTGCACCAGAAAATGTTGACATTGCAACATCCACAACATCTACCCCCGCATCAACCGCACGGGCATACGTATAGATACCATTACCAGTGGTATCGTGGGTGTGTAGATGAATTGGTACATCGACTTTATCCTTTAGTGCACTAACTAATTGATAGGCTGCTTCAGGCTTTAACAATGCAGCCATATCCTTAATAGCAATAATATGGGCCCCTTGTGCCACTAATTCTTGAGCAAAGTCTGTATAGTACTTCAAGTTGTACTTTGTTCTCGAGGTATCTAAAATATCACCCGTGTAAGCCATCGCAACTTCGGCAAGTTTATTATTATCACGTACGTATTGGATTGACTTTTCCATTTGTGGCAGCCAGTTAAGACTATCGAAAATACGGAAAACATCCATACCATTGGTAGCAGATAATTTAATAAATTCTTCCAAAACATTATCTGGATAATTTTGATAACCAACCGCATTCGAACCACGGAACAACATCTGTGTTAATGTCCGAGGCATTTTCTTACGCAATATGCGCAAACGCTCCCAAGGATCCTCACCCAAGAAACGGTAAGCAGTATCGAAAGTTGCACCACCCCACATCTCACTTGAGAATAGATTTGGTAAGGCTAACTGTGAATCTGCTGCAATTGACGCCATATCTTTTGTTCGTAAGCGTGTCGCAAATAATGATTGATGTGCATCACGCATCGTTGTATCAGTCAGCAATACTTTATCTTGTTGCTTTAACCAATCAACCACGCCATCAGGACCTTTAGCATCCAAAACATCCTTGGCGGTTACTAAGTCATTAGGTAATGTCGTTGCCTGAGTTGGCTCATAATGGGTTGACGTATAAATCTTTGGTCGATCATGATCCAATCCTGGGAATCCATTAACCGTTGTTTCAGCAACATACCGCAAGACCTTACGTTCAGGATCCTTATCTGGCAAAATTTCAAATAATTCGGCATGATTGTCAACGAATGTCGTTGGTGCCGCTGCTGCTCTAAATGTTGGATGAGCAAAAACGTTCTTTAGGAATGGAATATTCGTTTTAACACCACGAATAACAAATTCGCTCAATGCGCGCTTCATTTTATCAACTGCAGCTGCAAAGTCCGAACCATGTGTTACTAACTTAACTAGTAATGAATCGAAATAAGGAGTTACCGTAGCGCCGGCATAAACATTACCAGCATCTAGACGAACACCTGTTCCACCGGGTGAACGATACCAATCAATTTTTCCAGTATCAGGCATGAAATTATTGGCTGGATCTTCGGTAGTAATACGTGACTGAATAGCCACACCAACTGCTTGCAATTGATCCTGTTCAGGGATGTTTACCGGTGCTTCATGCAATCCATAACCTTGGGCAATCAATAATTGTGACTTAACAATATCAACACCGGTCACTTCTTCAGTTACTGTGTGTTCAACTTGGACACGTGGATTAACTTCAATAAAGTAAAAGTCATCACCCTCAACTAAGAATTCAACGGTACCAGCACTTTGATAATCAACACTGCGCATCAACCGTAAGGCAGCATTTTGAATGCGTTGTCGCATAGCCACTGAAACTGAAACAGCTGGGGCAAATTCAATAATCTTTTGGTGACGACGTTGAATAGATGAATCACGCTCAAACAAATGCATCACTTCACCTTGTTCATCTGCCAAAATTTGAATTTCAACGTGTTGCGGATCGCGCAAATACTTTTCCAAATAAATATCTGGCTTACCAAAACTTTGTTTGGCTTCAGATGCTGCGCGCTCAAAGGCCTCTTTTAATTCTTCCTCATGGTCAACAACACGCATCCCACGACCACCACCACCGGCCGCTGACTTAACAAATAGTGGATAACCATGCTCCTTACCAAAGGCTAACGCTTCTTGCACGTTAGCTACTGGATGATCTGTACCTGGTACTGTCGGCACATCAGCCTTAGTTGCAATTTGTTTAGCAACGATTTTGTCACCAAACATCTTTAAATGCGCAGACTTAGGACCAACAAA
This sequence comes from Weissella fangxianensis, assembly GCF_024718545.1. Lineage (GTDB taxonomy): Bacteria > Bacillota > Bacilli > Lactobacillales > Lactobacillaceae > Weissella > Weissella fangxianensis. The sequence goes on along the minus strand of NZ_JAMXDB010000001.1, from coordinate 188,735 downwards.
CTTAATGCCAGCCGCTTCTACAGCAGCAGCAAATTCGTCGTTTTCTGATAGAAAACCATATCCAGGATGGATTGCATCTACACCTGCTTGCTTTGCAATGCGGATAATATCAGCAATATCTAAATAGGCTGCAATTGGTGCTTTACCCGCACCAACTTGATAAGCTTCATCAGCTTTGAAACGATGAACAGCAAATTCATCTTCTTTTGCAAAGATAGCAACTGTCTTGATTCCGAGTTCTTTCGCTGCACGTATTAAACGGACAGCAATTTCACCTCGGTTTGCAATCAACAACTTTTCCATTTGATTGAACTCCCCTTAACACCCTGATTTATGATAAACATCTCATTAAAATAATGATGTTTATCATTTAGTGTAGCAGAAAAAAGCGCCATATACCATAAAATATAGTATATGACGCCTAAATTAGTCTTATTTTATTAATAGCAATCCATGTTGCACTAATTTCATTTTAATATTTATGGACGGTGATTCGTCTTAATTTCTTCAAATTCACCATCGAAAACATTTGCACCATGCGTTGCTTGTTGTTTACCTTGAACAGATGATTGTTCTTGCACTTTAGCGATGGTTTGCTTTATTCGACGTGAACTCTTCCACCACCAAAGGCCAATGATTAACATAATAATTAAAAAAAGCATCTAAAACCCCCAATCTTGTGAGTAAAAGTTTATCATTGATAACTTAAAGTTTACTTAGCCTATTTTTCAGCGTTTAAAGTAGCAATTTTAATAATTGTATCAGTTGCCTGCGACATCACCGTCGTCGAAACATACTCGTAACGACCGTGCATATTTTCACCACCAGCAAACAAGTTAGGTGTTGGTAGCCCTAGGAATGTAATCTTTGAACCATCAGTTCCACCACGAATCGGCTCAATAATTGGATCAATCTTCAAATCACGCATAGCTTCAGCCGCTAAATCAACCGGCGTCATATCGTCCTTAAGAATCTCTCCCATATTGTAGTATTGGTCCTTTAGTGTCAACTTAATACGATCAACACCCAGTTGGTTATTCAACCGATCAACAATCTCGGTCATTAATGTTTTACGCGCTTCAAATTGTTGACGATCATGGTCACGAATGATGTAATCCATACGAGCATCTTCAGGCGTACCTGCTAGATTTAGTAAATGGAAGAACCCTTCACGTCCAGCCGTTAATTCAGGACGATCCCCCGCTGGCAAAGCGTTATGAACATCAATAGCAACTTGCAAGGCATTGACCATCGTATCCTTAGCTGTTCCAGGATGAACATTACGTCCTTGAATTTCAACAACTGCTGACGCAGCCGAAAAAGTTTCCCATTCAAGTTCACCAAGCGGTCCACCATCAACGGTATAGGCAAAATCAGCCCCAAACTCTGCTACGTGGAAATTATCAGCCCCGACACCGATTTCCTCGTCAGGTCCGAAAGCAAAGACCAGCTTACCATGTTCTAATTCTGGATGAGCAATAAAGTATTCAGCTGCTGAGACAATCTCTGCAACTCCCGCTTTATCGTCTGCTCCCAAAAGGGTTGTACCATCTGATGTAATCAAGGTATGTCCCGCATACTTCTTTAATGATGGGAAATCTGCTGTTGTTAATGAATAACCGTCATTCAGCTTGATTTCCGATTGACCATCATAATCAGTCACAAATTGTGGTTGCACATTTTCCGAATTAAAGTCTGCTGTATCAACATGTGAAATAAAACCAATTGTTGGTACTTCCTTAGCTATATTGCTAGCTAGTTCGGCAAAAACATAACCATCAGGCATTGTCCGGACATTTTCCAAACCAATTGTCTTTAACTCAGCAGCTAAATCTTTTAGAAAAGCCACTTCTTTTGGATCAGATGGAATCGTTGTTGAATTTTCATTTGATTGGGTATTGATTTTAACGTAATCGATAAAACGATCAACTAAATTAGGATAAAGTTCTTCTGTCATGTTACACCTCTGTTATTAAATATAAGTATATGGATCGGTATTAGTCGTTGATGCAAACACTGTTTCTAAATGCCAGCTATTCTCTGTTTGCCAATCTTTAATTAAGTTAACCATGTGTTGTTTAGCAATGGCTTCCATGTGGTGATTTGGATCAATCACAACAAAATCATCTGCTAAAACATCATGAGCTGTATGGTAGTAAAAATCCGCTGTGACGTAAGCATCTGCACCAGCAGCCAATGCTTGTGGATATTCATCACCACCATCGCCACCTAAGACAGCAATTCTTTGGATTGGGCGTTGTAAATCATTAGCGATGACACGCACCGCTTTCACCTGGAATAAATCACGCACAAAACCCGCATATGTGGCCACAGTTTGCGGTTCGGTCAACTGGCCGATTCTACCTAAGCCAGTCTGACCATCATCATTGGGGATGAGGGGTTGCACATCATTTAATTGTAATGCTGCCGCCAACCAGTCATTCATGCCATTCACGGCAGCATCTAAGTTTGTATGCGCAGCATAAACAACAATGTCATGTTTAATCAAATCAGCATACATCGCATTCTGCGGAACCGATAAGTCTAAATTTTTAGCAGGATGAAACATCATAGGATGGTGAGAAAAAATAAAATCGACTTGCTGATCAATCGCCTCCTGCACCACCTCCGGGCGAACATCTAACGTTGTCATCACCCGATGAATTTCTTTTTTCGGATTACCTAACTGTAATCCAATTGGATCTTTTTCCCAAGCTAAAGACTTTGGTGCATAGTCCTCAATCTTTGCTATTAAATCACATGCTAGCATAAGCAATTGCCTCCATTATCGTTTGCAATTCTTTTGCATATTCTTGGTAAGTGTCACTTTCTGATTGATCAGCGGACTCAAGCTTGCGCATAATATTTCGAATACGCATGGCTTCACGCTGCCATTTTTCTAACCAAACTGATGACGGTTCAGTTAAATTATAGGGACCAAACTTCAATTCGCGCAGTGAATAAGTGACGTTTCCCGGTTCTGCAACCAATATTTCATAGTAATGGCCATCATCTGCAACGACCGCCTCATCGACTAGTTGATAACCATTTTCAGATAACCATGATCTAACCAAATCGATATCAATGTTTGGTTGCAAAACGAGCCGATGATAGCGGAATTTATCTAATTCACCCTCGGTTAAAATTTGACAAATCAAACGACCACCCATACCGGCAATAACGACGGTATCAACTAAATCACTAGTTTTAATTGCCGCTAAACCATTGGCAAGCCGTGGCATCAATACATCATGTAAACCATGACGTGCTATTTCGTTTTCAACATTTGCCAAGGGACCAGGTGCAACTTCCCCAGCAATGGCAAATGAAATATGTTTATTTAATAATAAATTTGCAGGCAGATAAGCATGATCTGACCCAATATCTGCAATTCTAGCGCCATCGGGTACAAAATCAGCCACTGCTGCTAAACGTTTTGACAAATGCCAAGCGTCCATTGTCCGTCCTCATTTCTATATCTTATTAATTTCTAATAATCATATTATACATTGTTAAACACACCGTGACAAACAGCCTAAAACATATAAAAATAGCATACAGTTCTAATGTCTATAATCCCATTAGAACTGTATGCTATATTGTTAAAATTCGTCTTGTAAAGTAGCGACCATGTCGTAATCCTCAGGTACTAATTTGACGTATTGTTGCAACGCTTGTAAGGCAAGCTCACGTTCACCTTCACCTCTGAAATAATAATAAGCTGGTTTCAAAAAGTCTGGTTGATCCATAAAGAATGGCAATGCAGCACGCCAATACTTAGTAGCCATTTCAAAATCTTCTAAGGCTGTGTAACTTTGGGCCAAATTCCAATAAAGTTGTGGATTTACATCCGTATCATCATTGTTAAAGAAATCATTCAATAGATTAATGTTATCAATATCATTTCCAGTTTTCACCAAGAAATCAGAATAGCTGGTAACCAGAACAGAGTCGGCTGGATTATTTTCCAATCCCTCTTTATAAAGGGCATTCGCTTGTTCATTTTCATCCAGCTCAGCAGCGATTTTAGCACCTTCTTGATAGAACTTAGCATTAAATGGGTCGACCGCAATGCCTTCTTGATATGTCACCAATGCTTTTTTAGGCTCATGCGTATTCAAATATAACTGCGCCAGTGGTTCATACAAACCAGCATATGATGAATCAATTTCACGTAACTCAGTAAAAGTTTTAATCGCTTTTTGTTGATTCTCTGGATTTGTTGCATAAGTTAAACCAAGTTGGAAACGCACATCTGGCGTCATATCTGCATCTTTGATTTGTTCAAGGTACCCCAGCGCATTGTCGAAGTTTCCCACTAATGCGTAAGCCACACCGATTCGCGACACAATATCCAAGCCAGAGAAATACCGTTCACCATTTTTAATTAGTTGTCGATAATATGGAATGGCCAATTGATATTTTGCAGTGGCAAAATAAAATTCTGCAAGCGCAAACTGAATGATTGGTTCTTCTGAATCCTGCTGATATGCAGCCAATAACTTACCTTCCGCAGCTTCTACCAATCCTTCTGACTGATACAAATCTGCAGCGACTAATAAGGATTCAATATAAGCTGTTGAATCCTCTGAAATCTCTGATAGGTACATGAGTGCCTGGTCCGTATCATCTTCATCAATGGCAATGTCAGCCAAAGACGTCCGTAATTGATCTTCATCCGGGTATTTAGCTAATAATTTTTTATACGCACGCTGGGCTTGGTTAGAAAATCCTAACCCATAAAGCTCCTCAGCCAATGAATAAATCGTATCATCATCATCATAACGCAAAGCAGAGGCAAAAGATTTCTTTGCCGCCTCTAATTGTCCACTTGATAATTCATCAAGCATTCGTTCTGCAAAACTTGCCATAGCAGCATCCTTTCTTAAAAATTAATGTTTGTTTGCTTGAGCCTTTTTCTTTGCTTGTGCAAGCAAAGCCTGTCGTGCTGATTTCTTTTGATCAGCCGTTACCTGACCCTTTTTTGCCGCACCACGAGCAAAATCATTTGATTTAATTGTTCCTTTTCCCATAATGTCATGTTCTTTCTATTTCAGTGACTCATTTTTAAGTGAGACCACATTCGCTACCGTGGCTCCCTTAACAGATTTAGCCTTTAGATTAACCTGATCACCTGTTTGCATCAACAAAGCTGTTTGCTTCTGTGACGGATCCAAAGTATATAGTATATCATCATCGACCAGCTTAAAGACAACAACTTGCTTATTATCTAACGTTGCATTGGTATTCACTCGTTCAACCTTGCCGCTAGCCTTTTTGACTTTGGCTTTTGCATCACTAGCCGCTGCTGTTTGAGCACTACCGGCAAGTGCATTACGGTAAGCTGCCAGTGCATCTGATGCATTCGCACCTTCACCAATAATGTTTTGGTCAGCTCCCTTGATATAGGCATATTCACGGAAACGTTCATTATTATCCATCATTGAAATGACCCAAGTTGGTGTACCATCAACGTTCATAATCACAGGATTTGAACCATGCCACTTATTTTGGGGATGCAGCTGTTTGGCAACCTTCATTGCCCCTTCAGAATCCATAATACCTACATTTTTACCAGTGTAGAAGCGTAATTGACCCGTTCGCGTATCCACTAATGAATAACCCTTATCTGAATCGGCATTTGAACGTACCGTTGTAAAATCATCAAAATATGATAATGAGCCATTAACATTAAACATTGGTGTCACACCACTTTCAGACCCATTTTCAGTTGGCTTGATTTGATTTTTATGACGGAAGTTAAAGGCATACGGATTACCATAAGTTCGATTCATTAATGTCGCTGCCTCTGGTGAAACACCAACATCTACCCATTTTGGTAAGTCGCTCGTTTTATACACTTTTGTTTTTCCAGTATCTGCACTAGTAATTGATACGTGAATATTATCAAATAACAATTGACCAGCCCAGCGGACACGCAATAGTGTTTGTACCCAATAAGTTTTGCCATTATTATCAACTTCTAAAATCGGCTCACCTACTTGTTGATAACGTGGGTTTGCCATATAAATTTTACGAGCAATACTATGTGAAAACCAACTGGTTTCAGAATAAGCCATATCCTTCTTCACAAAATGGGCCGTGTCGTTAATATCGGTTGCTGATGTCACAAAGTAACCCGGTAATTCGCGATTCATAAACCATGATACAAAACCATTAAATTCTACCGGAGCCACATAGTAAGGCTTACCTTTAATATATTGTGCTGATAAATCACCCAATTCATACATTGATGAATCTGGTGCTTGTGAAAATGCCTTTTTCATCATATTTTCGGCAGCTTGTGCTGACAGAGCAATTGGTTGATCATCCTTAGTCAAAGGGGCTTCTTTATGATGCTTTGCTTGTACAGAATGATACATTGGTCGTTCAGTCAGTGCCTTTGAGACACCGGCAGATACAGATATACCAATAGCAATAAACGGAATAACAAATGGCCAGAAGTTTATCCCTTGTAAGCTAAAAGAACGTTTACCATTTACTACGCGTTCAACCAATACTGATGATGTGCCTGTAATAACCGCCCAAATACTAACCAATGTGGTTTCAAGCGCTACTGGGATCACTAATTGTGATAGTGTTGGTACCGGCATCCACCAATAAATAAAAATAACATTGATAATGGTGACAATACCAACTGCCAACCAGTCTAATTTGCTAAGTTTTAGTTTTTTTGCCCATAGAAATGTCGCAATTGCTGTAATTTCCAGAACTAAAAATGATGTAATCATGCATTTCTCCTCATAAAAAATAGATAACTTAATTGTACCATAACGTCAGGCTTTTTTAAGTTTCCCCTCGGTATGCTATGATGAGCACAACAAAGCATTCAGGGGGAATTATTTTATATGGTTATGGAAGACTACTTTAAGGACTTACGTCACAAAATTGGTCATGAAGAAATTATTATGCCCGGTGTGGCTGGTATTTTATTCGACGATACGCGTCAAAAAGTATTAATGGAACAACGCGGTGATGGCGAGGTTGGTTGGAGTCTCGTTGGTGGTATGCAAAATTTAGGCGAATCAGCTCCGACATCACTCATTCGTGAATTTAAGGAAGAAGCTGGCATTGACGTTAAGATTACTGCCTTGATTGGTGTCGATACCAATTTTCACCACACCTTTCAATCAGGTGACAAAGCCCAGATTCCAATGTTCCTGTTCGAAGTTGAAAAAACTGGTGGCAAGCTAATTGCTGATGGCGACGAAACACTATCATTAGAGTTCGTACCACTAGCTAAACAACCTAAAATGTACAATCAGCAACACCAATTAGCAATTGACCAAATTCGTAAAGAAGTCCCCTATGGTTGGTATTTTTAGCACAAAAGGTGGTTGAGACATTTATCTTGTCTCAACCACCTTTTGTATAACTACAATTTAATTAAAGAATATGCAATGTTAATTTACTACGACCATTCCCAAGTTTCTTAACTGATAATTGTTGCGGTATCTGCTGTTTCATGGAACTAACATGAGAAATAATTCCTACCAATCGGCCACTTTGCTCAACCATACTTAAGGCTTCCATCGCTTGCGAAAGTGTCTGTTCATCCAATGAGCCGAACCCTTCATCAATAAAGAGTGCATCGATTTTGGCACCACCCGCACGATGCTGCACGATTTCAGCCATCGAAAGTGCAATCGAAAGTGCGGCAATGAATGATTCACCACCTGATAGCGTACTTGTTGCCCTAATTTGGCCACCATCTTGGTCATAAATATCAATATCCAAACCGTTTTGATTGGCTCGGCCAGCCTGTCGATTTGACAAAATAAATTGATATCTTCCAGCCGACAAGACACCTATATAATGGGCATTAGCATACTCTAATACGTCATATAAAAAGCGTCGCAAAATAAAGGTTTCAAGGCGTAGCCGTTTATCATTATTACCATCAACGGCTTCTTTTAAGGTAAACAAATCTCTACCTGCAGATTGTTGAGCTGCCCATTGCTCTTGTAGTGTTTGTACAGAATATTCACTCTGTACCTGTTGCGTTAACTGAGCTTCCTTTGCCGTATAGTCAGCCACTTGTTGTTCAACAGAAGCTTGCTGTTCATTAACCAGCATTTGCAACTTCTCTAAATCCGGCAAGGTTTTATTACCAATTTGTTTTTTCAAATCGTCGACTTCTGCCGTTAAGCTTTTGATACTTGTCTGGTAAGCCATAACGGCATTATGCAACTGATTGATTTCATCGGGATCTTGGTCTAAACGTCCCATTAATTCATCAAATCCAGCTTGGTCTGCAACTGGTCCCTCACTAATAACCGTTGCTAAACGTTGCTGTTCTTGCGTTAAATCAGCTTGAATTTGCGCCAATTTTTGTTGGATGCTTGCTAACTGTTGCTGTTTCTCCTGTTGACTATTTTCATTTCTTAACAATTGCTCACGTAGCTCATTGTCAGTTTCTTCATATTTTTTAATCTCATGCTGAAGTTGCTGAACTTTCTGCTCATACTCGGTCACTGACAATAATTGCCTGGTCGATGCTGTTAATTGCGTAATTTCATCAGTCAATTCTTGCTTATTTTGTTGTTGCGATACAAGAATTTGCTTATTTTCTACCAAATCTTCTTTAGCCGCTTGCAGCTGTTGTTGTTTATTGACAACTTCTTTTTCTAAGGATGTCACTTGCTTTTTAGTATCACGCATGAAAGCTAAAGCTAGTTGTGTTTTTTTGTTAACCTGTACTTTATCAAATATCGTTGGCAATTCACTAAAAGTTTCATTAAAAGAAGCGAACACTGATTCCCAATCGGCCTTTATCTGTTCATAAGTCTGATTAATTTTACTTTGTCGTGAATCTAACCATTCCTTTTCACTTTTAATATCAGCCAATTTCGTTTCATAAGCCGTCATTACTTTAGATAGATCTGCAGCAGCATCTCTAACTGAACGCTCTGTCTGTTCAACCGCTTGAATAGCCGTTTTTAAATCTGCGTAGGTTGTCGTTGCTGCTTGATTATGCTCATGCTGCTGACCTTGATAAATTTGACCACAAATCAAGCAAGGCTCACCGACCTTTAACTCTTGTTTTAATTGCTGAATCAAGATATCACGACGTAATGATTCTTGCTCTTTTAATTTTTGCAATTGTAAGGATTGATGCTCTTTTGACTTTGTAACTTGTTCTGCTAATTTTGCTGCTTGTAATTCCGCTGACTCTAAGGCTGATTGTCGTGACTCATAGTCACTAACCCGCTCTGCCATATTTTGTATCTGCGAAGTTAGCTTTGTCAGACTAATTTCATTAACGATAATTTGCTGTTTATCAGCCAACTGCTTTTGTTTATCTGTTAATTCATTTTCAGTGACCTGTAATTGGTCATTTAATTTTTGATTAGTTTGTTCAGCTGATGCAATTTTCGCAATAACTTGTGCTTGCTTATCTTGAGCTTTAGTCAATTGACGAGATTTAGGTAGTAAATCATTTTGAATTTGTTGTAAAACAATGCGCTTGTTAGCGATACTTTCCTTTTGTTTATACAGTGTTGTTTGTCGATCTACCAACACAGTTTGGCTATGTTTTAGCTGATTGCTTGCTGTTGTCACTTGTTGCTTACTATCTGATTCATCAGCTAATTGTTTAGCAAGTCGTTGTTGCTTATCAACGATTTCACGTTGCGATTCGGCCCAACGCAAAGTTTGCCACCAAGTTTTCTTTTTTTCAATGACCGGTTTCTGTGTATATTTTTCTTGCAATAACTGATTCTTTTGCGTTAATTGAGTATATAAATTTTCAACGCGTTGACCTTCTTGCTGCCGTTGCTGTAGAACTTTTAATTGCTCACGTGCTTTCGTCAAGTCGTTCTCTTGTTCAGTTAAATCAATGCGCATTGCTTGATTCATATGAGATAAAAGCGTCAACTTTTCTGCTGCAGTTGGTGCAATAGTCTCAATATCATCCTGTTGCCAGTCAATTTGTTTTAACTTATCGTCACGTTGGAAAGCAAGTTGTTCCAGTTGACTATCAGATGTTTTTTGTTGTTGTTTCAATTTATCCGTAAACTGGTCAAAGATTGCCGTTCCAAATAGTTGACGTAAAATGACCTTTTTATCATCACTTTGGGCACTTAAAAATTCTCGAAATTTATCTTGTGGTAATAAAATTATTTTACGAAACTGTTCAGCATTTAAGTGTAGTAATTCTTTGACGTGGTCATTAACAACGGTTGCTTTGTCGCCGAGTGCAGCAATTGGTGTTGCGAGGACATCATCAACTTCCATCAATGAAACCGTTGCTTTATGTTCGGTTAAATCAAAATCTGATTTTGCACCGCGCTTCTTTTTTAATGACTGTGTGGGCGTACGCTTAATTTCATAGAAACGGCCATTATGTTCAAACCAAAAAACGACCTTAGTTTCTGAATTCGTATCAGCAAATTCACTACGCATATCTTCCGGACGTCGTTCACCAGTTCCTTCACCAAACAAGGCATAGGTCATACCGTCAAAAATAGTTGTCTTACCAGCACCCGTATCGCCAGTAATTAAAAATAGTTTAGATTCAGTGAAATTTGAAAAATCAATCGTGGCATGATCATAAGGTCCGAAATTGTTCAATTGTAATTTGATAGGACGCATATTAATTATCTTCCTCCTGTTGGTGTAAGTCACTCAAGGTCTCATCAATAAGCTTCTTTTGATTATCATTCAGTTGTTCACCAGTCACAAACTCATAAAAATTAGCAATCATTTTATCATCAGCTTCATTACCATCACTAATTTCTGGAATACTTGTTTCACTCTGCATTAACTTAGGTAAGTCATATTGCACTTCGACAACATCACCATAAATTTCAGCCAGCATTGCCCGCGCATTGGGCGATGTGACCGTCCCTTGAATCTTAATACTAAAGTAGTTTTTATGTGCTCGTTCATACTGTTGATAAAAACTTGGTGTCACTAATTCATCAAAGGTTCCAGTCAGTAAAATCAAATCCTTCTTAGGGACTAATGGTTCCCACTTTGTTTTCACTTGATGATCGTTGATTTCAACAAGATAAACGCCCTTTTCTGATTGGGCTTCTTTCGTATTAAATTTGATTGGTGAACCCGAATATTGCACAACATCACTAGGACTCGCTTGTTTTAAATGTAGATGACCCAATGCAACATAGTCAAAATCCTTAAATAATTGATCATCCAAGCCACGTAAACCACCAACTTGTGAGTTAGTTTCACTAGTGAATTCATAATCCTGATTTTTACTACCCACAACATAATAATGGGTCACCAGCACATGATTCATTGCTGGTTTAAATTTGGCAACCATTTCGTTAACAATACGGGGCATGACTTGATTGATTGTTTGATAATGTGCTGTTTCATCTTCTGTTATGCCGTAATGCACCCGAGCCGTTGAAGGCTCAATAAATGGTAACAAGAATACTTGTGTATCTTTGGTTTCAATAGGTGTAAAAGAATCAGCCAGCGTTGTATTTAAATATAATTGACTCTTTTCCCGCCATTCTCGCCCAGCACCCAATCGTGTGGCACCATCATGATTTCCGGAAACAGCATAGACCGGCATTTTAAATGTTATATTTAAATCTTTCAGCATGCTCTCTAAACTATTAACTGCTGAAATTGGCGCAATACCGCGGTCATATAAGTCACCAGCAATAATCACACCATCAACTTTTTCTTGAATTGCTAAATCCCTAATTTGTTGATAAGCAACTTGCTGTTCGGCTAATAGTGAATAGCCCCCTAACTCTTTACCAATATGCCAATCGGCTGTATGTAAAAATTTCATAATCAAAATTCCCTCTAATCTAACAATTAATGACTATTTTGTCGGAAACAAAAACAGACTGGGAAATAACCCAGCCTATTACGCTTAATAATTAAATTAACGTATCCACTTTCGTAATGGTACGCTTACAATAAGTGCTAAGATAAATCCAACCAAAACCTGGAAAATATTTGCTGGCACATCTGTTAGGCCAGCCAACGTTGCAGCCTGTAATGACATTTTTGACCCACCAGTGACCCATAGTAAGAAACTACCAGCTAACCAGTAACCCACAACCATGGTAATACCACCTAAAATGTTACCTAAAACACGGATACCCACTGTTTTATCAACGTTATAATGTCCAATTACCCAACCTTCTCCACCATGGATAAGTAATGAAAAAAGCATCCATTGTGGATAGCCAGCAAATAAGTCTAGTAAAAATCCAGTTAACCCACCAACGGCTAATCCCATTTTAGGACCAAAATGCCAAGCACCAATAAAAATACCAGTTTCTACTAAAGAAACGAATCCTGTTGGCGTTGGTAATTTGGCGACATAACTTAATACAATGTTGATAGCAATCAACACCGCTCCGATAGTAATTTGCTTTGTTTTCATTTCATCTACCCCTTATGGCGGCGCGCTGCCTGCCAAACATTACCTACTTTAAAATCATCATTCAAACGAACTCCGTGCAAAATACCATCATGTACAAAATCCTTGGCATCGTCAATTGCCGTTATTACTGGTACATCTTGCGATATCTGACTGGCAATGGCTGCTGAAAATGTACAGCCAGCCCCATTATTATACGGTTGCGCAATTTTTGGTAATTGCATCATCTTTTCCGTATTATCGGAAACAACCGCATCGATTGCCATATCACCAAGTAAACGCACACCACCCTTGACCACCACGATTTGTGGTCCCATTGTATGGAGCATCTTAGCAGCCGTTAATAAATCTGCTTCAGAACGAATTGATTGTTCCGTTAATAACTCAGCTTCAATCAAGTTGGGTGTCACGACTGTTGCCAGTGGTAATAATTTTTGCTTGATAGCAGTGGCTAATTTTGCCGCATTAACTGAATCAGTTTCTTTAAACGCCATCACCGGATCAATAACAACCGGTACTTGGCCAGCATATTGTTTGATAAATTGGCTGACTAGATCAATATGAGCAACAGACGGTAACAATCCCACTTTGATACCCTTAATATCTGTAAATTGACTCAGAGAAGTTAATTGCTTGGCCAACACAGATACTGGCACATCATAAATATCAAAATCAGCTTGATTAACTGTCACAATACTTGTAATGGCACTTAAACCAAACAACCCATATTCATTAAATGTTGCTAAATCAGCTTGGACCCCACCACCAGCTAAAATATCCGAACCAGCGATTGTTATAATTTTCCCTACTCCCATCGCAATACCTCTTTTACAATAATTAATTAAATTTAAGTTTAGCACAAATTAACGACGGTAAACACATACATATTGAATGCGTAGCTTTATTTGAGAGCATAAACGTGTTTCAAATAACTGAGGATTTGATCTAAAAACGACAAAAAAAGAAGTAGTGTTAAACACCACTTCTTTTTCAATACAACTTATTTGATTGCATCCTTCAATGCCTTACCAGGCTTGAATGCAGGAATCTTTGATGCAGCAATCTCGATTTCCTCACCAGTTTGTGGGTTGCGACCCTTACGAGCTGCACGAGAACGTACTTCAAAGTTACCAAAGCCAATTAATTGGACCTTTTCACCCTTTGCCAAAGTATCTTGGATTGAAGCGAATACTGCATCAACTGCAGCAGTTGCATCCTTCTTTGTCAAACCAGTTGCAGTTGCAACATCAGTTACTAATTCTTGCTTGTTAGCCATTTAGTTTTCCTCCTGCATAGGTATATTGGCATTTTGCCAATAAATTAAAATTGAATCTGTAATTAGATTTCGATACTTAGAATATCATAATTATGTGGTTCTTACAAGTAAAAAATGCCTTTAAACGTTGATATAGCAAGGTTTTTGTCATATCCTTAAATATTTTTATAAAATTTAAGGCAAAGTATGCAATATTAAGTTTATTTTTATTTACGTGCTCTTTTAATCAAGTGAATTGGCGTTCCAGTAAAGTCAAATGATTTACGGATTTGATTCTCTAAGAAACGTTCATATGAAAAATGCATTAACTCAGGATTATTGACAAAAACAACAAAAGTTGGCGGTTGGATAGCTACTTGCGTTGCATAATAAACACGCAAACGCTTACCATTAACTGTTGATGTTGGATTTAATGCCAAAGCATCTGAAATAACTTCGTTCAACGTAGCCGATTGAATTCTCTTTCGATGGTTATCATTTACTTGCTTAATTAGTGCTGGTAATTTATTCAAACGTTGCTTTGTCAAAGCTGACACAAAGACAATCGGTGCATATGATAGATATTGGAATTCTTGACGAATTTGATTTTCAAAATCCGTCATTGTGTGATTATCTTTTTCAAGCGTATCCCACTTATTTACAACAATAATAACGGCTCGACCCGCTTCATGCGCATAGCCGGCCACGTGCTTATCTTGCTCACGGATACCTTCTTCCGCATTTAAGACAACTAACACGACATTTGAATCGTCAATTGCACGCATTGCACGCATGACTGAGTACTTTTCAGTAGATTCGTAAACCTTCCCACGTTTACGAATTCCCGCCGTATCGACCATAACAAATTCGTCACCATCTTCTGAAGTAAATCGGGTATCGATGGCATCACGCGTTGTACCAGAAATATCTGACACGATGACCCGTTCCTCACCTAACATCGCATTCACTAATGATGACTTCCCGACATTTGGACGACCAATAAATGAAAAGCGTACCGCATCATCTTCTTCTGGTGCTTCTACATCTGGGAAATTAGCCACAACTTGATCCAACAAATCACCTAATCCGGTACCATGTGCACCAGAAATTGGATATGGATCACCAAATCCTAATGCGTAAAACTCATAAATTTCTGAACGCTGTTCAATATTATCAACCTTATTAACTGCCAAAACAACTGGCTTTTTTGATCGATACAACATTTTAGCCACACGTTCATCAGCTTCAGTTAATCCTTCGCGAGCCGAAACCATGAAAACAATAACATCTGCTTCATCAATCGCAATTTCAGCTTGTTGAACAATTTGTGACATAAATGGTTCATCGCCCATGTCAATTCCACCGGTATCAATTAACCGAAATTCATTAGTCAACCATTCCGCACGTGTATAAATACGATCACGTGTAATACCTGGCGTATCCTCGACAATTGAAATTCGGTCACCCGCGATGCGGTTAAAAATTGTTGATTTACCAACATTTGGACGACCAACAACAGCCACAACAGGAAATCCCATATTATCCTCTTTTCTGAATTACATAATTTATTGTAATTCGCGTTAATTTGTATACTCTATGTTTAATATTAACATGAATTAATACGAAACAAAAATTAGAGGCTGAGACAACATCTGTCCCAGCCTCTAACTGTTTTAAACTATTCTAATGCTTAGTCGAAATCTTTGAAGATGTCACCAAATGCATCACCTAACGTTGCTGAACCTTCTTCTTCAGAAGTTGAGTAGTTAGTTGGTGCTGATTGGCGAGGGCGACGTGAACGACGAGGGCGATCATTTTCCTCGCGTGCAGGTGCTTCTTCCAAAGCCTTGATTGACAATGACAAACGTTGACGTTCTGGGTTAACATCCAAAACCTTAACTTGAACCTTGTCACCGGCTGTCAATACATCACTAGGGTTAGCAATGTGCTTGTGTGAGATTTGTGAAACGTGAACCAAACCTTCAACGCCTGGGAACACTTCAACGAATGCACCAAAGTCAACCACACGCTTAACAGTTCCCTCTAGAACTGTACCAGCTGGTGCTTTTTCAGCTGCTGTATCCCAAGGTCCTGGTTGAGTAGCCTTAATTGACAATGAGATACGCTCACGTTCTGGATCCAAGCCCAAAACCTTAACCTTAACTTCTTCACCAACTGACAAAACGTCTGAAGGTTGTGAAACGCGTTCGTGTGAGATTTCAGATACGTGTACCAATCCATCAACACCACCAAGGTCAATAAATGCACCAAAGTTAGTCATACGAGCAACTTTACCTTCAATTACATCACCAACTGAAAGTTCATCAAAGATGCGTGCCAAAGCAGCTGAACGCTCTTCATTCAAAACTTCACGACGTGACAAGATCAAACGGCTATCTGCTGCGTTGATTTCAATAATCTTTGCACGGATAGTTTGACCCTTGTATTGGTTCAAATCTTGCACGAAACGGTTCTCAATCATTGAAGCAGGTACGAATCCACGTACACCTTCAACATCAACAACCAAACCACCCTTAACGGCTTGCGTTACTGGTGCTTCCACAATGTCGTCAACACTGTGCTTGCTTGCGATTTCTTCCCAAGCACGACGAGCTTCAAGACGACGCTTTGACAATAGGTATGATCCACCTTCCTTGTCAGAACCGATAGTAGATACTACTACCAAATCCAACACGTCTCCGACCTTGACAAGGTCATTTACGTCCGCATCGCGGTCAGTTGTCAATTCGCGCAAAGGAATTACACCTTCAACACCGGCACCTTCAATACCTACGATAACTTGACGATTATCATCAATTGCCAAGACTTCACCCTTAACTACATCGCCAACTTTAACTTCGGCTACGCTGTCAAGAGCTGCCAATAGCTCGTTGTTCTCTTCGTTCATTACAATATATCCTCCTGGTCACACGACTCTAATGGTTATTATACCTAATCTTGATATATATTACCAGTGTTTTTTACATCTTTTTGAGTTGTGATTATTAATTTCGTAATTTATTTTCAATAATGCGCTTTACTTCAGCTACTACTTCTTGGATTGACAATCCAGTAGTATCTAATTCTGTCGCATCAGATGCTTTCTGCAACGGCGATATTTCGCGATGAGAATCTAAATAATCTCTTTTCTCAATCGCCGTTTCCAATTCTTCTAATGTGGTAGCCATCCCTTTTGCTTGATTTTCCTTAAAGCGACGAACTGCTCGCTCATGGACAGAAGCAATTAAGAAAATCTTCACTTCAGCATCCGGCAATACCGTTGTACCAATATCACGACCATCCATGACAACACCACCAGCGGCCGCTATATCACGCTGTAAGTCTGTCATTGCCGTACGGACATCCCCATAGGCTGAAACAGCTGAGACATTTGCTGTCACTTCAACTGATCGAATATCATCGGTTACTTCTTCATCATTTAAGAAGACACGCTGTACTGGGTTACCTGGCTTAAATGAAATATCGATCTCTGGCAATAATGCGACGACCGCTGCCTCATCGGTCAACTTAATACCTGCTCTAATGGCAGCAAGGGTAACAGTTCTATACATCGCTCCTGTATCAACATATACAAAATTCAAGTCAGTAGCCAAGATTTTAGCAATCGTTGACTTGCCAGCCGAAGCTGGTCCATCAATTGCAATCTGAATTGGGTTCATGATTCACATCCTTATTCAATTTATTACTATTCTATTTTACGCCTAATTCGGTGGAAACACTAGGCATATTTAATAAAAAAAGTTGCGACATTTACTATGTCCCAACTCGATTATATTTAAAATTTATTATTGTACTTGAAAACTTCTACTTGACCTTCAAGCCCTTACCGTAGAAAGTCGCATAATTGCTTGATGTTAACCCGGGATTCAAACTATATAACTCTTCAGGAGTTGTATTATTGGCACGGGCAAAGCTATATAAGGTACCAGAATCAAATGATACTGTTTGCCCTTCTTCTTCAGATGATGCCGCTGCTTCGGATGAAGACTTTGCTGCTGCTTCTGCCTCTGATGAAGATTTGGCTGCTGCCGCCTCACTCGATGATGCTGCCTCGGCCGCTTCGGATGAAGACTTTGCAGCCGCTGCTTCGGATGAAGATTTAGCTGCTGCCTCACTCGATGACTTAGATGCGGCAACCTTAGCCTTTGATTCTGACTTCGCTGTATCGGTTACTTTATTCGTTGATGTTGTTGTTTTTGTTGATGAAGCAACTGGCAGCTCAGTATTTGTTGTGTTATCAGCAGGTTTATTTAGTTCTTGTAGATATTTATATACAGGAACAAAAGACAACACAATAACAATCAATACCAAAATCCCGACAACCATACTAACACGTTTCGATTTACGCCGGTTTTGCGTTCTTGAATACTGCTTGGTTGTATCATCTTTAAAAGATGCCTCCCATGGCTGTTGTTTATCCTTTTTTTCGGTCATGATTGGTGGCTCTCCTTACTATCTTTTTTTACTATCTTTAATAATACACTAACCGCCTTAAAATAGTTAGTGTCACACCTAATCTTTACTGTAAATTAAATAGTTTTTTTAGCTGTTCAGACCAATTTAACACCTTTAACTGATGTTTGCCATCTTCTTTTCTTTCTAAGTGCAATTCTTTTGGATGCCAGTCTGTCACACCCACACTTTCGTCAGTTTGCGATAAACCATCTGTTTCATTACCAAAATAGTCGCTGATTTGATGACGCAACTGACCGTCAGATTTTGCATAATTGATCATTGATAACAAATTATTCTGTCTGATGCGCCGCCGATTATCAAAAATCCGACTAATTTCAACCGTTGTGAGCTGATTAGATTTATAAAAATCTAATAGCCTTATCTGTTCATGGTTTAATATGGTCACCTCAGACTGTTCAACATAACTTTTGATTGCATATGAATCTGGAATCGTTTGATCAATCAAATTAAACTGAATGCTTTCATCGCCAGGAACATATAATAGAATTGCCACCGATTGTTGACCATCACGACCCGCACGACCAATTTCTTGCAAATAATTTGAAAGATCATTACTCAAATGATAATGAATGACAAAGCGAATATTTTCTTTATCGATCCCCATACCAAATGCTGAAGTCGCTGTAATAACATCGATTTCACCTTGCATAAACTGTTGTTGTACACGGTATCTAGCCATCGCGCTCATCCCCGCATGATAGGCAACAACACGCTGCCCAGTTTCACTAGTTAACCATTCAGCCATACTTGTTGCTAGCTTACGTGAAGTAAAATAAACGACCCCTGGTCCACTCGTTGTCTGTAGCAAATACTTTAATCGTTGTTTTTTCTCAAACTCATTTGCCAATTTCTCAGTATGCAAAAATATATTTGGCCGATCAACAGGTTGTTGATAGACAAACCACTTTTCCGGTACAGAACGGAAATTTTCAATAATTGCAGTTATCATACTTGGCGTTGCCGTTGCCGTTAGTAACAGTAACTGCGGTTGATCAAGTTGCTTATGAATGGTTGGTAACGCGAGATAGTCCGGTCGAAAATCTTGTCCCCATGTCACCATGGTATGAACCTCGTCAATAACCATCAAATTAATTGGCACTTGTTTTAATGATATTTGCACCTGCTCTTGGTTTAACATTTCAGGTGAAATGAACAAGAAATGGTATTGTTTTAAGTGCTTTAGGACATTCTTTTTATTTTCAAATGTCAATGTTGAGTTCAAAGCAATCACATTTTTTTCACCAAGGTAATTCAAACGAGCCACTTGGTCCTGCATTAAAGACAGCAATGGTGTCACGATGATCACTAAACCGTCTCGAACAGCACCCATCATTTGATAAATCAGTGTTTTACCACCACCAGTTGGTAAAATTGCTAGCGTCGATTGCTTGGCTAACAAGGCAGTTAAAATTTCCTTTTGACCAGTTTTAAAAGTTTTGAAACCAAACTTAGCTTGTAAAATTTTATCTAAGTTAATCATTGCCATGGTTTACGCTCCCTGTTTGGTCAAATAAATTTCATATAATCGAAAAACGAAAAATTCATCCGGATTATCTGATGTTCGAATATCAGCAAACTGCCAATCATCAATATTACCAGCTAAATGTTCCTGTAAATATCGCAACGTTTCCGGTGTTAAAAATAAGTCATACGGAAAATCTGTTTTAGGTAACCACACCGCTGCCGTTAACAAATGTTCTCGTACCGTACCGATTTTCAAGCGCCGTTGCTGACTAATTGTTGCTATTGATAATCCCTGGTGAACCTGTTGACATGTTAGTTGCACACTTGGCGACAAATTCTGTTGCTGTTGTGTCAGTTGCCACAATTTTTTTAGTTCACTGTTACTATCGGACTGAAGTAAGGTTTGACTCCAAAAAATAAATAAATCAAATTCCCACAGATAAAAGTCGGTAGCCGTCCATGTTGCTGGTAACCCTAATTGATCAGCATTCCGCCCTGGCAGTTGATGGCCAACCCAAGTCGCCACAAATTGATTGGCTGTTTGCTGATCTAATTGTTTTAAAAATTGGGTTAGAGCCATCAGCCAGTTATCGATCAAATGCGATTTATCAGTCTGACGATACCATTTTTTCACTAACATTTTGGTTTTAACATCAATTTGTAACGGATAGTAGCGCTTATTATGATAAGCTGTTTCCGAAATAATTTGATTTGCCAACCAGAATACTTCCCGAAACTGACGAACATTTGCTAAAGGTTGCGTTGTTAATGGCATATACTGCAATTGATAGTGATGCTTATGATATTCCTGCTGGGCAACTACCCCCTTATCTGTCAACAATAACTGACCAGAATTTGGCTGCTGTTCAATAAGCAAACCATTCTTGATGAGCTTTGCAATTTGTTCATCAAAAGTTGTCTTTTCTAATTGAGGAAACAGACCAACAAATGGCAACAATTGGTAGCGTAATCCCCAGTATTCTGTTGACACTGTTAAACGACGCCTTAATAAACCAAAAATCACCCGATGTCGCCGTGGTTGTACCGACGAAAATAGGGTGATCAAAAAATCAGTTATCACAACATGGTCCACCTCTCGCTATTACTAATGACTAGTTTAAGAAAATAGCGTTATAAGTGCAAGCCACATGCTTTAATTTAATTGTGAATGCATATTACTTAATACACGTTGGAATGAGAAAAAGACAGCACCTGAGACCACACCCAGAATAATCCCTTCAATTAAGTTGAAAGGCACGACCATCCAAAGAAGATAACGTCCCATACCAATCGTTGCTTTAATATCAAAATTTGCAAATATGGCATATAGTGGCACCGCATAAATATAGTTTAAAATGACCATCACAATGGTTAAGCCTATTGTTCCTAATACGATCCCCCACATAAATTGTCCTTTTGACAATTTCGTACGTCGCATGACTAGCACAATTATCGTCATAAAGACAGCCATCCCCATAATATTCATTGGTATACCAATCAAATCGCCGGGGCCCTCATTATTAAGCAGTAATTTCAAAACTGACCTTAGAATTAAAATCGTATAGCCCTGTTTCAATCCTAAGAGTAAAGTTCCCAGCAATACAGGAACAATCGAAAAGTCAATTTTCAAAAAGCTTGCTCCGGGCAAGATTGGAAATTGTGGGAAAATCATTAAAACAAATGATATTGCCGACAATAAAGCAATGATCGTTAAGTGACGCGTTTTATTCATGTTACTACCTAATCCTCCGCACTGAAAAAAAGACGGTTTTATTTATGCCAGGGCGACACAAATAAAACCGACTCTATCAGTCAAATTCATTAATTCTTCTGCATACCAGACTTTACTGTCGGTTATGGATTCACACCATATCAACCACAAAACTGTGGGTCGCGGACTTTTTCGTCAAAACGAAATTACCGCCGGTCGGGAATTACACCCTGCCCTGAAGATATTTAGTTATAATATTATAATAACTTTCTAATATATAAATGTCAATAGACATTCAATCAGCCTTTTACCAACGTCCTGCCGACTTACGGAATTGCCGACCAGACTTTAAGGCCTGCACTTCTTCATGCCGTAGTGGTCGATACTCCCCTGGCGTCAAACCAGTTAAGTCAAGCATACCGTAACGCTCACGAGTTAACTTAATCACCTCATGACCGACAGTTCTTAACATCTCTTTTACTTGATGATACTTTCCTTCATGAATTGTTAACTTCACGATAGCTGTATGCTTTTTCTTATCACTTGATAAAATTTCTGCATGAGCTGGGGCTGCTTTAAAGGTATAATGACGACCTTTTTGGACCGTTTTCACTGTCACACCGTGTCGTAATTTCTCTAACTCGTCATTTGTTGGAATTCCCTTGACTTTAGCAACATAGACTTTATCAATTCGATACTTTGGATGCATCAACTTGTTGGCCAAGTCACCATCATTCGTCAGCAACAAAGCACCCGTTGTATCATAGTCCAAACGACCTACTGGATAAACACGTTCTGGTTCATCGACAATATCTGTTACCGTTTGACGACCTTTATCATCGGAATTAGTTGTGACAACACCACGTGGTTTATCCAATAAGAAATAAACTAATTTCTCTTTTGAATCAATGGGGGTGCCATTCACTTCAATATGATCGCTGGGTTCTACTTTTGTACCTAGTTCTCGAATTACCTGTCCATTAACGGTCACTTGACCCTCAGTAATCAACTTCTCAGAAGCGCGTCGTGATGCCACCCCTGCCTGAGCCATGACCTTTTGTAATCGTTCTGCCATTATTTTTCCTCATTACTTTCTGATTGATCTGTTAATTCAGCAATTGTGATATCAAATGAAGATTGTTGTTCTTCTGATGGTAATAACGGTATGGTAACTCCTTGCTGACTTTCTAAATCTTCTAGTGCCTTCGCTGTAACCAATGGTGGCAGCTCATCCAAACTTGTTAATCCAAAATAATTTAGGAAATAACTTGTTGTAACATATAAAATCGGCCGACCAGGCTCGTCAGCACGTCCTTTGCCAGTAACTAAATTACGCAGAACCAATTTTTGAATCGTTGACTGTGATTGGACACCACGAATTTCATCTACTTCAATACGCGTCACTGGCTGTTTATAGGCAATGATTGCTAATACTTCCAGTGAGGCTTGTGATAATGCGGTCGTCAACGGTGCTGTAAAAAACCGATGAATAGTTTCTGATAAATTGGTCTTTGTTACTATTTGATAACGATCATCTGTTTTAAGAATTTGAAATGCACAACTATCATCCTCAGCGTACTTAGTTGCTAATTCTTCTAGTAATCCAGTCACTGCTGGTTTTTGGAATTGTGTAGCTGCTGACAGCTCGGCCACCGAAATGCCTTCATCCCCTGCAACAAATAATAACCCTTCAATTTGCTGTAAGCTATTCTGCATCAGCTTCTTCATCCTCTCTATTTTCTTGATGATAAGGTATATTACCTCGTGAAATATCAATATTACCAAATAATTTATTTTGCATAATAGCCAAATGCTGATGGCGAACAAGTTCTAACATTGCCATAAATGTTGTCACCAACTCATCTTTTCCTGCATCCTCCGCAAAAAGCTGCTCAAACGTCACAACCTGATTGTTGTCTATTTGTACCATAATTTTAGTCATTTGTTGTTGAACTGACCAATTATCACTTTTCACCGAACGTGGCTGTACTTGCTTTCGGTAGCGCTTCTTTACCAGACGATTAAACGCATCCTGTAAGTCATGTAACTCTAACCCTTCTGGCAAAGGGGCCCCTTCGATATCATCTGGAATTGGCATAGGTGCTCTAGAAAACTGTAGCTGGCGCTCTTCTTCCCGAACACGTAAATCACCGGCCGCTTGTTGGTATCGTTGATACTCAATCAATTGCGTCATTAATGCCTCTCGTGGATCTTCTTCTTCAGTAACAAATTCCGCTAATTCTTCATCATATTGAAAGGTATCAGTCTTAGGTAGTAAGTAACTGGCCTTAATTGACATTAACGTCGCAGCCATCACTAAAAACTCACCAGCAACATCTAAATTACGCTCTTGTTCTGCATGTAAGAACACCAAATACTGTGCCGTAATTTCCACAATCGGAATATCCATGATATCCATTTCATTCACACGGATAAGATGTAGTAATAGATCCAATGGACCATCAAAATCCGCCAAATGATATGTTAGTTCTTCACTCATTGCATGTCTCGCCATTTCGTCACATATTTTTGCGTCGCAATTGATCCCATGATTACTTGATCTGGGTATTGATATTGCAATGCTTGATATATCTTACTACCAAGTTCTAACTTTTGGTCAGGTCGTACTTCCGGACTAAACACAATCCGCCGAATCACAACTGAATTGTAAACACTCGCAACCCCGAGCAATACCGTGAAGTGATGTGTATTTTCATCACGCCACAGTAAAATATCTCGGCTATCATCAGATTGATACCAATCGTATTCACGTTGCACGGTGACAATATCTGCCAAATTTGGACTATAGGATAGCAAACCCATAACAATTTTCGATTGATCTTTACGTACAATAATTAACATCATTTCCTCCAATCAATCTAAATTAAGCACGAGGATGTGCTTTCTCATATACCTCAGTTAATCTTTTGTTTGAGATATGAGTATAAATCTGTGTCGTCGAAATATCAGCATGACCCAATAATTCTTGGACAATTCGTAAATCCGCACCATTTTCTAAGATATGGGTAGCAAATGAATGGCGCAACGTATGCGGCGAAACATCTTTTGTAATGCCCGCCTGTTTGACCCATTGCTTAATTAATTTCCAAACGCCTTGCCGTGTTAATTGATGACCATGGTCATTTAGAAAAATGATATGTGAATCTTGTTGTTTACCTAACAATGGCCGACTATTATTTAAATAGTCTTCTAACCATTTAACAGCAACATCCCCAATAGGAACGATACGCTCTTTATCACCCTTACCAACCGTTTGAATAAGTCCCAAATCCAAATGTAAGTTATCTAAGCGCAAATTAACCAACTCACTGACACGTAGTCCGGTTGCATACATGACCTCAAGAATGGTTCGATTGCGCAAACCAAGTGGTGTCTTTATATCAGGTACTTGTAACAGAGCTTCAACCTCTTCCAAAGTCAATACAGCAGGTAAGTGTTGTGCCTTTTTCGGCGAATCAACTTGTTCCATTGGATTACTGGTTATCAATTTGTTCAGTTGCGCAAATTCAAAAAATTTACGTAACGTGGACACCATCCGAATAACCGTGTTACGCGACTTACCCTTTTGTTCTAACTGTCCTAGAAAAGTCATGATAATAAATCGATCAACCGATGCTAAATTATCATACTTCTCAGCAATTAAGTATTGAAAAAACTGCACAAGGTCTTGTTGGTACGAATGTTTCGTATTGGCTGATAAACCACGTTCAACGGTTAAATAATGAAGGTAGTCAACCAAAACATCCTCAAATGGTCCTACCTGCACTCTCATGCTATTCGCCTTCACTTTCTTCTATTAAGAAAAGTCCATTTTCATTTTGTGTAATCCGACGTTCCTTGTATAGACGACCAACTGCACGTTTGAATTGTGACTTTGACATACCGAAGTATTTCTTAATAGCCTTTGGATCAGATTTATCTGTGAACGGTAGGCTATGTGTTGTTGAACGTTCTAATAACGTAAGTAACATTTGGGCATCTTCAGGAATAGCCTCATATGCTCGTGGACGTAACGACAGGTTCAACACACCATCTGGTCGTACACCAATCACTCGTGCCGATACAACCTCACCCAAGCGTGGTTCACGTTGACGCTCATCCGGATGAATAAAGCCAAAGTGGTAATCCGATGTCACAACCAATGTACCCACCTTTTTCAAACGATAGGCGGTTGCTTGTACTTGCTTGTTATGCATATCTGGCTTTGCTGGAATTCGCACCGCCTGCAAAATATCTGAAGACACTAGTTCACCCCAAAGACGGTCTTTTTTATCAATGCGAAGTGTAACCATCAACTTATCACCACGTTGTGGCCATAATTCCTTAATTGTTGGTAATTCATCTAATGAAACCACGACATCTTTATTAGGCAAGCCAATATCAACAAAGACTCCCAAATCACGACGAATATCCGTAACCGTTCCCCAAGCATAATGTCCTAATCGAACTTCTGGTAGATTCTTGGTTATTTCTAATTGGTGTTTTTCATTTTCATAGGCGAATCCTGAAACTAAACCACCAACCTTTAATGGTTTCTTTAGTTCTGTTTTATCAATTTCGTATGTTTCACCATCGATTTGTGCATAGTAATAACGATCATTTTCGTCAGTTACTTTAGCTGTAACAACTTCTCCAAGTTTATGTGTCATTTTCTCTCCATCCTTTTACGTCAGCTGCATCTATATTATATAAGTCCGATGCCACAGCACTGGTAAAGGTTATTCATAACCAGCATCATAGCGCCAGTAATCTTGCTTACTATATCTAATTATCTTAACAGATATGTCATCGATATGATATATGTAAACTAGATTCTCTTGTTTATCTCACCAAAAATGATATTTTTTGCTAAAATAGTTATTAATAATTTGAAAGTGAGTTTAATCATTTATGAAAGCAATTGGTATGGAGCCCCAAGTATTAATCGACATTCTTGTGGGCGCCAAAATTGGTGTCGTCTATTCATTTGGTACTGAACACCGAGGTGATTTAGTAGTCACGTCATATGCCCTGAAGGAAGCTGGATTGCCATCAAACATGGCTGGGGCCGTTGTACAGTTAGAAGATGTTCAAGAAACTGCACCTGGTAACTTTGTTTGGAAATTCAATCCGGAAGTTACCTTGATTCGCCCATTTAAAGTGCACGGCACAATGGAACTATTTGATGTTAATGACCAACTAATCAAACCAGAACCAACAAATTGGTTTAATGTTGAGGCTGAAAATGCAGGACATGAAAAAATCAACAACTGGTTAGACAATTATTTTGCCGAGCATCCTGATCTTGATCGTGTGCCCCGGCAAGAAATCCCTGAAGATATTGCAACATTAGCTACATCATTTGATGATTGGCGTGCTGCTTATTTTGACTTCCTGTATATGCCAACCAAAGCACAAAAGCGCGAATTACGATCAAAGCGTTATGATATTGATCCACTGTAATTGAGAGAGCGAGACAAAAGTCGTTTGGGAACACGTTTAAGCTATAAAATTTATCGGCTTATAATTCGTTCATTTTTAACAAATAGAGGTTGGGACATTTCTTTTGTCCCAACCTCTTTTATATGTTTATTTATATTTTCTTCAACAATGGTCGTAGCATCAACGGAGCAATAATTGTTGAAACAATAATCACGATGACCATATCACCAAAAATATTTTTAGCAATTAGGTTTGCACTTAACCCAATTTGCGCAACAACCAAGCCCATTTCTCCTCTAGAAACCATCCCTGCACCGACTGCTCGTGCAGCTGGTTTATCTAATTTAGCAATTCTTGCCCCCCATTGTGCACCATAATACTTTGTCGCCACTGCTAACACCGTTAACACGATGATTAGTGGCCAAGTTTTCTGCAGACCATTCAATGAGATGTTCAAACCAATTGAGCCAAAAAAGATTGGGAAGAAGAACCAAACGCCTAATAAATTTGAATATTTCAAAATTTTTCCGGAACTGGCCAAGCGATTGACTATAAGCCCAATAATAAACACAATAATTGGTAATAAAGTCGATATACTTAATCCTTCACCACCAAATACTAATACATAGGCACCAACTAATAATAAAGCCAGCATATCATCCAAAACAGCAGCACCCAATACGACTGCCCCAACTTGTGACCCCAGTTGGCCGGCTTCACCAAGAACACTAATGGTTATTGAAATCGATGTCGCTGCAAAGACAATTCCCCAAAAAATCGCAATATCGTAATGATAACCTAATATCAAGGCAACAACTGTAAATAATAACAATGGCACCACTACACCCATCACAGCTGTTAATGTCGCCCCTGTTAAATTACGTCGTAACTGACCAACATCGGTTTCTAGCCCTGCTGTGAACATCAATAATAGGACACCTAATTCTGATAAAGAAGAAATAACTTCACCTGTTGCCACCCAATGTAATATTGCGGGTCCCATAATGATTCCCGCAACCAATTGTCCAACAACTTCTGCAAAACCCAATTTTTGACCAACACGACCTAAAATAATAGTCCCGACAATTAAGATGATCAATTGTACCACTATTCCCATATCAACCTCCAAAAAAAGCGTATACTTCAATCCTAACTGGTTACCCACCCAGGAACTTGAAGCATACGCCCAACCGAAATTCTATTTACTTTTACTTTGATAAATTACGTGAAAACAAATTGCTAAATGGTGATTCACCAGTGTTCGCAACCTGTGTCAAGAAGATTTTAATTGCCGTCTGCGTGGTTAAACCTTGTGACTTGAAAATTTCATCTGCTTTGTCTTTGACGTTGTCCTCAACGCGCAATTGGATTAACTTTTCTGCCATAATGTTACTCCCTTCACAATAGTTACTTTTTATATAAATATTATACCATAGCACAGTTTACATGTACCTTAAATATGAAACAAATACTACACGTTTTTATTCCTTTTTGCTAGTATTTTCTATTTAAATTCACGCATTTCACTTATTTTCAGTATCAAAGATGATTGTGACTGGCCCATCATTTATTAATTGAACTTGCATATTTGCACCAAACTCACCGGTTGCCACGGTCAGCCCGGTATCGGCAAGTTTTTTATTAAATAACTGGTACATCTTATCAGCAAAATCAGGAGCACCCGCCTTAGTAAAACTAGGGCGATTTCCCTTCTTTGTGTCAGCGTACAATGTAAATTGTGATATTGATAGAATTTGTCCACCAACATCTCCAATCGACAAGTTCATCTTACCAGCTTCATCTTCAAAAACCCTTAATTTCGTTATTTTTCTCACTAGGTAATCTAATTCAGCCTCGGTATCACTATCGGCGATACCAACTAACAATACGTATCCCGTACCAATTTGACCAACAACAGCCTCATTAATCGATACACTAGCAGATTTTGCTCTTTGTAGTACTACTTTCATTACTTGAATACTCGCTTTACTTCATAAACATCTTTAACATCTCGAATATTGGTCATAATTGATTCAAGTTGCTCTAAATTCCTGACACCAATACTAAGCGAAATACGCACATCATTGTTATGATCGACCCGACCATTCACAGAATTTAGTGAACGGGTCGTATTATTGACCATCCGAATCACATCATTCAGCAATCGATTGCGATTTGTCGCTGAAACTTGTAGGTCGGCATCATATTCGGTTTTATTGTTACCTTCAGGATTCTCCCACGCCACATCAACCAAACGGTTACCTTGAACTTCAGCGGCTTTCAAATTAGGGCAACTCAAGCGATGAACTGACACACCACGTCCCTTGGTAACATAACCAATGACTTCATCACCAGGTATTGGTGTACAACAATGCCCCAAACGGACCAACATATTATCAACACCTTGAATCACGATTCGATCTTCACGATGTGACTGGTTCTTAGCTGCTTTTGTTTCCTTCTCAAGGGTTTGATGGTGCTCTAAAATAGCTTTTTGTTCAGCTTCTTGACGAGCAGCTTCTACAGCAGCACGTTTCTCTTCAGAAAAACGATTAGCCACACCTTGTGGTTTGATATCACCAAATCCTAGTGATGCATACATGTCATCAACAGCCAAATAATGTAACTTCTCAGCGGCACGGGTCTCATTCTCAGGCTGCATTAATTCTTCAACATTATAACCTTCATCCTCTAACCAGTCAGCCACCATCTTTTTACCAGCTGCAATATTGTCGTCTTTATCTTGCTTACGGAAGTATTGTCTAATTTTGTTACGGGCACGCCGAGTAGAAACCATCGTCAACCAATCACGATTGGGCTGCGCATTGGGTGAGGTCAAAATTTCCACGATATCACCCGTCTTGATTGGAAAATCTAATGGGACCATTCGATCATTCACTTTCGCACCCACGGTATGATTACCAACATTTGTATGAATCGTATATGCCATGTCTAGGGGACCAGCGTCCTTAGGCATTTCGATAACATCCCCTTTAGGTGTGAACACGAAGATACGATCAGTAAATAAATCACCCTTCACTGACTCCATAAAGTCATCAGCATCTTGGGCATCATCTTGTAATTCTAAAATACCTTGAATCACATTTAACTTCTGCTGGTCTGCATTTTGCACATCGGCACCAGCAAAGTTACCTTCTTTGTAAGCCCAATGTGCCGCAATACCATATTCAGCAATTTCATGCATTTTGTACGTACGAATTTGTACTTCCAGTGGCCGACCACCTGGGCCAATTACTGAAGTGTGCAATGATTGGTACCCATTCGCCTTTGGTAACGCAATATAATCCTTAAATCTACCAGGCATCGGTGTCCAGCGAGCATGAATTGCCCCTAATACCGCATACGTTTCAGGAATCGTATCAACTAATACACGAATAGCTAATAAATCATAAATTTCTTCGAAGCGTTTATTCTTATCAACCATCTTCCGGTAAATTGAATAAATATGTTTTGGTCGACCATAAACTTCGGTATTTGCTAAATGTAAGTCGGTAATCGAATGTTTAATTTCATCAACCGCTTCATCAACAATTTCCAAACGTTCCTGACGACGCAAGTTCATCGACTTGGCAATATCATGGTAGGCATCAAAGTTAAGATAGCGTAAGGCCATATCCTCTAACTCCCACTTGATGGTCATAATTCCAAGCCGATCAGCCAATGGCGCATAAATTTCAAGTGTCTCAGCGGCAATTCTTCGCTGCTTCTCTTCTCTTAATGCAGATAAGGTTCGCATATTATGCAAACGATCTGCCAATTTAACAATGATGACACGAATATCATGTGACATTGCGAGTAACAATTTACGATGATTTTCAGCTAATTGTTCTCGTGAGGACTTATATTTAATTCGTGATAATTTCGAAACACCGTCAACAATAACGGCAACATCATGCCCAAAAGCCTGTTCAACATCCGCCAGCGTTGCCGTGGTGTCCTCAACGACATCATGCAGATAACCTGCAACTACCGTATCAGGATCCATATGTAATTCAGCCAATATCCCTGCTACCTGAATTGGATGAATAATGTATGGTTCACCAGATTTACGCTTCTGTTCTTGATGCAAGTGGATGGCAAACTGATAAGCCTTATCAACTTTCTTAACATGCTCATCGTTCATATAATCTGCGATTAAGTCATGCACATCCTGTGCCGTTAATTTTTTTGCTTCTGCCATAAAAATCATCCTTTGTTTTTAGATTCACGCCGATTGGGATTCATACCCGCAGCATCGTATCTTTCATCTATCACTCTGAATAGTTAATTTATTCTAACGCATTTCATAGCTGTTTGTATTGTATTTTGCTTTAAATTTTAATAATTCTCCAAAAAATTAGGGTGTTTTTTTAAATACAACATTATTTTTCCCCAAAAGTGCCTGCATCGCTGCTGTAGTTTTTTCATCATCAGCTAGCCAGTAGGTTTCATCCAAGGCAATTTTGCGGTGATTGCGTTCAAAAACAAGTAACACCGGATTAATACCACGGTGTTGTTGTAAAGTATTTTGCAACATCGGCATCACACCTGCATCTTCAGCCGATGCCATAATCCTCAAGTACCATTGACCAGTTGGCGTCATTTCCGCAGAATTTGGTGTCCGTGCCAAAAGTTCATCACCACTCACGATGCGATTAGCAATCATCTGTAAAGCATCTCGACCACGCTGCTGTTCAATTTTTCCAGTAATTAATAAGACTTTTTCATTAACTAACAATGGTGAAATTTCTTTGAATAGTTTTGGGAAAATGGTAATCGATAGTGTTCCCGTTAAGTCAATACCATCTACAAATGCCATCGGATCACCCTTTTTGGTCCGAATTTTCTTAATATTTTGAATATAAATGATAACTGTGGCCGCAGACAGCCCCACTGTCAAATTAGCAACATCAGTCCTTTGAGAATCAGGTAAGGCAGCTAAATAGGGTTCAATCGGATGACCACTTAAATACACTCCTAAATAATCATGCTCATAACCTAACTTCTCATTCAATGGAAATTCATCAACTTCATGCATTTTCGGTGTTAGTGATTCAAATAATGACATTGATTCACCAGCAAGTCCAATGGCATCAATATAGCCTTGCATAGAACCTAAGAGGGTTTTGCGGTTAAAGCCAAAACCATCTAAAGCACCCGCATAAATCAATGGTTCTAACTGAGAAACTTTACGATATTTGCTTGGTAAACGGCCAATAAAATTCGTTAAATCACGATACTGACCACCCTCTTGTCGTTCTTGAATCAGCGCCTCCCGAAAATCGCGACGCAAGCCACTAATAGATGCCAACCCCATTTGGAGTTCACCTTGCTTGTTCATACTGTAACCTTGCCAAGAATGATTCAAACTGGGGCGTAAAATAGTCACATGACGCAATTTTGCTTCAGAAATATAAATACCAATTTTTTTATGATCAGCAATTGAATCATTCAACACCGCTTTATAAAAAGCGGCTGGGAAATGGGTCTTAATATATGCCAGTTGAAAAGCCAGCTTCGAGTAAGCAACCGCGTGTGAGCGATTAAAACCGTATTGTGCAAAGGTTTCAATATAGCTAAATACTTGCTCAGCAACCTGTTGCTCATGGTGTAACGCCATCGCACCATCAATAAAATTCGACTTCATGGCAGCAATTTTATCATGATCTTTTTTTGACATAGCACGCCGGAGCAAATCGGCTTCCCCCAATGAGAAACCAGCAAAACGCTCAGCAACACGCATAACTTGTTCTTGATAGACAATGATGCCATAAGTAGGTGCTAAAATTTCGGCCATACTGGCATCAGGCACATCTTGTTTTTCTTTTTGATGCTTACGCGCAACGAAATGTGGAATGTTTTGCATGGGACCTGGTCTAAACAGCGCATTTGCGGCCACGATATCCTCAAAACTATCAGGAAGTAACTGACGTAAAATATTTTTCATACCACCTGATTCAAATTGGAAAACACCATTAGTCAAACCATTTTGAAATAGCTTTAATGTGGCTGAATCATCCAACGAGACAGTTGCAATGTTAAATGATTCATGATCAGGAATCTTTTGGATTTCACGAATAGCAATATCCAATATATTCAAATTAGATAACGCCAAAAAGTCCATTTTCAACAAGCCAAGCGCCTCAACAGGTCCTTTGGGAAGTTGTGTGACTAAGCGACCATCATCACCAAGCTGCACCGGCATGTAATTGGCCAGTGGTTCAGCGGATAACACAACCCCGGCCGCATGTAATGACGCGTTACGTGGTAAACCTTCTAGTTTTAAAGCTGTTTGATACAACAATTCACCGTCAACAGGCAAATCTAATAAAGCATTACGGAATGGTAAAGAATCTTCGTATGAAGCCTGTAAGCTTGCCGTCCCTCTTGGCATTGCTTTTGATAGATTATCGATTTGTGTGGGATTCAAGCCAAAAACTCGGGCAACATCACGAATAACTGCCCGCTGAGCCATGGTTGAAAACGTAATAATTTGCGCCACCCGTTCATGACCATAATGTTCATGTAAGTATTCCAAAATCTCTTCACGGCGATTATCAGGAATATCAATATCAATATCTGGCATTTGATGACGTTCCGGATTAAGAAAACGTTCAAAAAGCAAATCATAAGCAATCGGATCAACGTCCGTAATCCATAGCACATAGGCGACTAACGATCCAGCAGCTGAACCACGTCCCGGACCAGTACGAATCGATTTTTTGTGCGCATAATTTAAAACATCCCAAATAATCAAGAAATAATCCGCAAAGCCCAGTTCATTAATAATTCGTAGTTCTTCTTTTAATCGCGCTTCGTATGGCGCCGGATTAATATCCAAATTATGTAATCGATTCGTTAGTCCCGTTGTGGCTAATTCAGCCAAATAATCTTTAGAAGATTGACCCTGTGGTGTGGCATACTTTGGTACCGTCACTGCTGACTGTTCAAGTGTAACCTCGCTGTGCGCTGCTATCCAATCTGTGTTCGTGACTGCTTCAGATAACCCGCGACGTTCATATTCGTTAGACCAATCGACACTTTCTTTTAAATAAGCTGTTGCTGCCTGCTTTTGCGCCAAGCCAACATTAGCAATAATCTCTCCCTGACCCAATTTTTGAATCACTTGGGCTGAAAATTGATCAGACGCATTAGGATATAAGACCGTCTCACTGGCAACTATTCGGGTACCAGTCTGGTTCGCTAGTTCTTTCATTGATTGCATCGTATCTTCACGTAAATTCAATGAAACACCTAAGAAAACATGTGTTGTATCAGTTAATGAAATCACCTTTTCAACTAAGTTTGTTGCTCTATCTGGTTCAGTACCGAGCACGACCGTTAGTTCACCCATACTTGGCAAGATAATATATAATCCAGCCAAATATGGCTTTAATTCCTTTAACGTCGGTTGATCATCTTGTGTATTAATGACACTACTAATCTGCAATAAATTGTGATAACCAATTTGGTTTTCAACTAGAAAAACGATTGGATACGTTTGTGAAGACTGCATGCCAACCAGTTCTGCAGTCAAACCTAAAATCGGTTGCATGCCAGCTTTTTTTGCTGCTTGATAGAAATCATACATACCATACAGCACGTTATAATCCGTCAAGGCAACTGCCTGATAGCCTTTTTCTTGGGCAGCCTTTATCAATTGTTGAGGGGTCATCGGGCTCCGCAACAAACTAAATGCCGTCATGGTTTGCAGTGGTACCATAATAGCCTCCTTCTTTAAAACTTCCAATTGATGAATGTTTATTTTAACTTAATTTCATTATAGCCATTAAAAATAAAAAAGACCACCTGTGACAGTGATCTCCTTCTTACTTATTTTGTTAATGATCATTATTTGTCTGCATGAGGTGCAGCAGATTTTGAAATTGCCACATAAGCAATTGTTCCAATCATACCGATAACCACTGAGAACAAAGAAGTCATGGTTGCATCATAAGTTGCACTTTCAAGCGCACTACCAATGTAGCCAAGAACTTCTCCCAAAATAAATGTCCAAACAAAAACTACAATATACTTCATATTGACACCTCTTAGCATACCGCCAAAATGTTTTACACTCTTATTTTACGCCCCCATGGTTAGTTTGTCACATGTTAATTAATTCACAGTGAACTAACGTCGCGTATATTTCATCAACTGCCAATCATAATCATTATCAGCATCGGCAGGGCCTTGGTCAATGACCTCACCTTGCCACACAGTCGTATCGACCGGTGGCATCTTAACATCCCCAGACAAGTCAGTCTGTAAATATGTCACATATAAGGCATCGGCTGTGGCCATGAAGGTTTCATAAATTGGCTTGCCACCAATAACTTGTAATTTTAAGCCAGCATCATCAGCAAGTTTTTCAGCTTCAGCGATGCTGTAAACCTTTCGAAATCCGTCAGGCACTTCCAAACCTTGATTGTGCGTTAAGACAACGTTTAAGCGGTCCGGTAATGGACGCCCATGAAAACTAGCCATCGTATGACGTCCCATCAAAGCCACCTCATGCACCGTTGCTTGTTTAAAAAAATGCAAATCTGCTTTTTGATGCCAAGGAACCTGGCCATCAATTGCAATTGTACCGTCTAAAGTTTGTGCCCAAATCAAGTTTTGCTCAGCCATTTTATGCACCACCTTCTACAAGTTCAGATAATTCTTCCCATCGTGTCATCTTTGCTTCTAATGCATCATTAGTTTCATCTAATTCTTTTTGTAAATCAGCCAGTTTTGTGAAATCATCACCGCTCACATTCATTTCTTCTTCAATATCACTGACCTTCGTCTCTAACTGAGCAATATCATCCTCAATCGTTGACCATTCTTTCTTTTCGTTCCAAGTTAATTTTTTCTTCTTGGGCGTTGGCGCTTTATCAGCTTTGTCTTCTGTAACAACAGACGATTTACTCTCTTTTGTTGTAGCAAGCGTAGGTGCGCCATACGTGGCCAAATAATCGCTAAAACGACCATTATAGCGATCGATGTCACCTTGACCTTTAAAAATCCAAAGCTTGTCAGCAATCTTATCTAAGAAATAGCGATCGTGGGAAACTGTAATAACAGTTCCAGCAAATGATTGTAGATAATCTTCTAACACCGTTAATGTCCCAATATCCAAGTCATTTGTTGGCTCATCAAGTAGTAACACATTAGGCTGTTGAATCAATAATTTCAACAAATATAGGCGTCGCTTTTCACCACCAGAAAGTTGACGGATCAGCGTCCCATGCATAAATGGTGGGAACAAGAACTGTTCCAATAACTCGGCTGCTGAGATATGGTTACCATCCTGATCCACCACTTCTTCAGCAACTTCACTCAAATAAGCAAGCACACGCTTATCTTCGGGAATTGGCTCGGTAATTTGTGTGTAGTAAGCCATTTTAACTGTTTCACCTATTTCAATCACACCACTATCTAACGGTTGCTGTCCCGCAATCGCATTTAAAAGCGTTGATTTACCAGATCCGTTAGGACCCGTAATACCAATCCGTTCATTTCCCTGCACTAGCTCACTAAAATCTTTTAAAATAGTCAATTGATCAAAGGCTAAATTAGCATTTTCAATGTTAATGACTTTTTTACCTAAACGCGTTTGACCAAGATTGACCGAAACTTCGCCTTCAACTTGACGGGTGCCTTGTTGGGCTTCCAATTCTGCAAAGGCATTTTCACGTGCTTTTTGTTTAGTCGAACGCGCTTTGGCCCCTGCATGCATCCAAGCTAGTTCTTTTTTATACAGTTGTGCTGACTTATGCTCAGCAACTGCTTCCGCACTGACACGTTCGGCCTTAGCAGTGACATACTTTTCATAATTACCCTGATACTCATACAACTTACCAAATGATAATTCAAAAATACGATTAGTGACGCTATCTAAGAAGTAACGATCATGAGTCACTGTCATTACAGCACCACGATAATTAGCCAGATACTTTTCCAACCAAGCGATTGAGTCAAAATCAAGGTGATTAGTTGGCTCGTCTAACAACAATAAATCAGGTGCTTGAATCAGCACTTGTGCCAGACCAACACGTTTACGCTGCCCACCTGAAAGTGCTGAAATTTGCAAGTCTAAGTTAGGTAAATGCAATTGTGTCAGGATATTTTTCACTTCTGACTCAGCCAACCAAGCATCTTGCTGGGTCATCTGCTGCTCTAATTTGGTATAACGAGACAATTTCTTTTCGTCTGTTGGATTTTCTGAATATTCAGCTAATGCCGATTGATAATCACGAATGAGTTGGAAAACCGGTTGCGCACCACTAAAAATAGCATCCAT
The DNA here is from genome assembly GCF_024718545.1 of Weissella fangxianensis. Taxonomy (GTDB): domain Bacteria; phylum Bacillota; class Bacilli; order Lactobacillales; family Lactobacillaceae; genus Weissella; species Weissella fangxianensis. The sequence goes on along the minus strand of NZ_JAMXDB010000001.1, from coordinate 151,690 downwards.
CACCTTTTTATTATCATCTAGCGGTGGCTCTTGTTGTAAGTAACCAATTGTGTAATCCTTCGGTGTATCTATGTTCCCATTATCTGCTGGTACAATTTCTGCAATCGCATTTAATAGGGTTGTTTTACCAGTCCCATTTACACCAACAATGCCGACGCGATCGCCAGTCTCCACCAAAAATGACACTTTGTCTAACAGTGTTTTTTCACCATAAACACTATGCAGATTTGTTGCCCTTAATTGCTTCATTTTATATTATTTCTTCTCTTTCTCTACAATGTCAGCCGCAGCCTGTAGCAAGGCTTCTTTGTCATTCACCTGTTCGCCAATAACAACCAAGTGTTCTAAATCTGCCAATATCTTACCAAACAGTGGCCCAGGTGTCAGGTGCAAGCTTTTCAATAATTCGCCACCATTGATTGCTAACTCTTTTTTATGCTTAATAGGTAGTGCCTGATAACGAACAGATAAGTCTTCAACGTTAGCTGTAACTTCACTTAGCCTAATCGTTGCTAGTGCTGTCGTAATAGCATCTTGCGTTTGATATAGATCCCAATCACTAACATCACCTAATCGTAACTTATTCATCAACGTAATGACTGATTTGGCCGTTTGAATCATATCATTTGGTTGCTTCCATAACTTTAAAAACTCACCAGTATCCTTGGGGCTTAATCCTAACTCAAATGACAATAATGACCAAGCCTGGTTATCATCGGTGGGTTGCGCATTTTGTAATAATTCAGCATACGCAGCTAGGTCCTGATCAGTATTTGCTAAGCCAGGCATAAAATTAACCAAACCACTCTTAATCATCTCAATTAATCCATAACTAGCTGAAGTTCCCTGCATAAGTTTTGTAAATTCTACATTGGTCCGTTCTACGGCAATATTTGCTAACAAAGGCGCATTTTCTGCAATCGCTTTTTGTGTTGCATCATCAATCTTAAAATCTAACTGAGCAGCAAACCTAACAGCGCGCATCATCCGAAGTGCATCCTCATGAAAGCGTTCCTCTGGTTTACCAACCGCACGTAATACCTGTGCTGACATGTCTTGAACACCGCCAAACAAATCAATCACTTCGCCGTCTTTTGTTAAGGCTAAAGCATTGACCGTAAAATCACGGCGCTTTAAATCCTCATCTAAAGACCTGACAAATTTCACCTCATCTGGTCGACGAAAATCGGTGTAAGTTGATTCTGTTCGAAAGGTCGTTGTTTCATAGCCGGTACCATGGTCTAAGATCATCACTGTACCATGCTCAATACCGGTATCTACCGTACGTTTAAATATCTTCTTAATTTCTTCAGGGTAAGCCGAGGTCGCAATATCAACGTCATGAATTGGTTTACTGAGCATTGTGTCTCGCACCGATCCACCAACAAAATATGCCTCATAACCTGCCTTTTCGATTGTTTCCAAAATCGGTAAGGCATCAATAAATTCCGATGGCATCTTATTTATTTTCATGTTTGGCCTCCTCTTTTCTACTATTACTAAGTATACCAGACACCCTAACTTTTTTACGACTTGTACCGTAAGTAGTCACTTTTTATAAATGAATAAGCATTCATTTATCCATTAAGATTCACGACCGTTCAAAACATCTTTAGCCAATTGTAACGCGTGTTCCGCTGTGTCTACCACAGCCATGAACCCTGTCCGATGAATAAAAACAATGCCCTCTTCTTTTATTTGAGGAATTGCGTGCTTCACTTCAAAGCTACCATGGGCAGCTGGAACACCTTGAATCATCCAATTACCATCCTTACGAGGCAAAACAGCAAATACTAATTGATCAAACTGTTCTGCGTAGTCTTTCCATGGGCCTGAAATTGGGACGAATAAAATTTGGTCCGACACAAAAGTCGCTTGTGCAATCACATCTTGTTGGGCAATTTCTTTGGCAACCGTTTTCTTCACACGGTTCTCTAAAATCATTTTTGCGAAAGCCAACGCACGGTCAAAACTATTGGCTTCATCATCTTCTTCATAAAAATCATTAATGATATCGGGTACGGTGAATACCTCACTTTGATATGCTGACACGCCATTGTCTAAGGCATCGATACCAACAATGAAATGACTATCAATTTTCTCATACACTGCTTGCGTTATTGTCGGTGCCAAGTCTGGATTTAAATCAGCAATGTATTGTTTCCCAAATTGTTGCCAAATCAAACCAAAAGCAGCCATGGGTACACCGTTATCATGCTGACGTGTATCATCAATCCCATGATGGTCAAACTCACCACCACCAACGTCGTACACAAAATTGCTTTGATCACCAGTCATTGTTTCATCACGAGTTCTAACAATTGTTAGTGTCGGAAAAAGACGTGTCATAATGACACTCGCAAAGACATCATCAGCATGAAACTTCCCATTATGTGTAACTAAATTTTTATACATTGTTAGTCCTCCAAACCATTTTTCCTATCCTCTATTGTACACGTCATACAATGATAAAAAACGCTGATTTGTCTAAACAAATCAACGTTTAATAATTTTTCTATTGAACAGTAACTGACTTAGCCAAATTACGTGGATGATCAACATCCAAGCCACGGCCTAGTGATGTATAGTACGCCAATAATTGTGTTGGCACAACACTAACCAATGGTGTCAATAATTCATTGATATCTGGCAGAATCAAGTCATCTTCAGGCTTAGCGACTGCTTGACTCACAATCGTATAAGTCTTAGCGCCACGTGCTTGCGTTTCAGCTAAGTTACCACGAACCAAACCAGCCAAGCGTGGTTGCGTCATCATCGCAATCACGGGTGTATCTTCCTCGATCAAAGCTAATGTTCCGTGCTTCAACTCACCAGCAGCGAAGCCTTCCGTTTGAACATATGAAATTTCTTTTAATTTCAAAGCAGCTTCTAGGACGACGGCTGAATCAACCCCACGACCAATATAAAAGGCGTGATGTGCTGGCACCAACATCTCTTCGGCAACTGCTTGAATTTGCTCTTTGTCATCAATGATCCCTTGGATGGCAATCGCAATCTTTGATAATTCTTGTTCTAAATCAACATCTAATTGCTCACGATCAGCCAAAGCATAGGCCAAAATAGCTTCGACCGTTACTTGCGCAACATAGGCCTTCGTTGAAGCCACCGCTATTTCGGGACCAGCAATCAAAGGTAACGCATACGTTGCTTCACGCCAAAGCGTTGACTTTTCAACGTTCGTTAAGGTCAATGACTTAAAGCCTTGGGCATTGATATTTTGCAAAACCTCGCGTGAATCGGCAGTTTCACCCGATTGTGATAAGAAAATAAAGAATGGATTTTCTGATAATAATGGTTGCTCGTAGGCGAATTCTGATGATACATGTACTTCAGTTGGAATACCTGACCAACGTTCGAACAAACGAGCACCCACTAATCCAGCATGATAAGACGTACCAGCAGCCACAATATAAATGCGGTCGGCAGCTCGCATATCCTTCACAATACCTTCACCAATTTGTGGCTGACCATCCTTAGGTAAGTAACGTGAGATCAAGTGACGAATCACCACTGGTTGTTCATCAATTTCCTTTAACATATAGAATGGATAAGCACCCTTATCAGTCTCGGTTGCATCAATATCCAAATGGAAAGGTTCACGATCCATCGCTTCACCAGCAGCACTAAATAATTGCACATTATCTGGATCAACGATAGCCACTTCCCCGTCATGTAATTCAATAAAGTCATGGGTTTGGTCAAGCATCGCTACAGCATCTGACGTCACAACATTAAAATCAGCCCCAATACCAATCAACAAAGGTGACTTTTGCTTAGCAACGTACATCCGCTCAGGCTCTTCACGATCCATCAATAGGAAACCATAAGCAGAATTACTATCTAACAAAGCAATCAACTTTTTCAAAGCTTCAAAAGTGGTTGCCCCCTCCTTAACAAACTTATCAATCAATTGGACAGCAACTTCAGTATCCGTGTCTGATTGGAAAGTCACGTTGGCTAGATAGTCATCTTTTAATTCAAGGTAATTTTCAATCACACCATTATGGACTAAGTAAAAGCGACCGTCTGCAGAAACGTGTGGATGAGCATTGGCAACCGAGGGACTACCATGGGTTGCCCAACGAGTGTGCGCAATCCCAGCAGTTCCTTTGACGTTTTTTTCTGAAACCAATTTTACTAATTCTGAAACACGACCATTCTCTTTCACAAGTTGATCCGTGCCATCAGCCTGATCTGCCACGTATAAACCAGCAGAATCATAGCCACGATATTCTAACTTTTGTAATCCCTTTAATAGAATAGGTGCTGATTGGTAATTATTTCCCGTAAATCCAACAATTCCACAGAACATGTTTTTCTCCTTATACTACTAATACAACGTTTTCACTAATGGTATAGTATTTTTTGTTTATTATTTTAAGTTCAATGACCATTATCACGCGTTGCTTAATATCCGTCAATGACTTTATAACGTTTAACATTGTCTTTTGGTATAAATTGGTATAGTCTTTGATTCTTGGATTATTTATGCTTAAATCTCCCTTAATTATAGCCGAAGATTTTTAAACATAAAAAAAACTGGAACATTACCTGTTGTTCCAGTCTCTTAAATATTCAGCTCAAGTGACCAATAGTGGTCAGAGCCCAGTTAATCATCGCCTAATTAGTGCATATCGTGATGATGATGGCACTTATCCGGGTGGCGCTGAATATCCATGTTTTTATATGCACGAACAGCGCAATCAACTTTTTTGTTCAACATATTAATTCCAAACATAAATTTACCTCCCTTAGTATTTATTCCATGTAAAGATAGTCTTTACATTTCTGTAATATTAACTTGCGGACTAATATTAAACTATTTACCTTAAAAAGTCAATAAATTAAGCATTAACTTCACCATGCAGGTCATAATCCAGTCCATCTTCCTCAATAGCTTCATCAACTCGTAACGGTGTTATCAAATTCACCAACTTAGCAATAATGAACGTTAGGATGACAACGGCAATAATCGTTACTAAGATAGCCCCAAGTTGTGTTCCCATGACTTGCCAACTAACTGATACCCCAGCTAAAGGTTTCGAGGCAAAGACTCCTGTTAAAATACCACCAATGACACCACCGACACCATGCAGACCAAATGCATCAAGGGTATCATCATAACCCAATCGATATTTCATAACGGTTGTTGCAAAGTAAGCACCAATAGCAACTAGCACGCCCATAAACATGGCACCAACTGGTTGTACAAAGCCAGCACCTGGTGTAATAACAACTAGTCCAGCAACACCACCGGAAATTGCCCCGGAAATTCGAACACGCTTGAATAAAATAAAATCAAGAATAACCCATGTCAACATCGCAAATGCTGCGGCGATATTAGTATTAGTAAAAGCAACAATGGCTACCCCATCCGCAGCTAAAGCTGATCCAGCATTAAATCCGAACCATCCAAACCAAAGCAAGCCACCGCCGATAACCGTTGCCATTAGGTTATTACCAGTTGTGTCAGTATTTACCCGCCGCTTGCCAATCATCAGGGCTAACACCAAACCAGATACACCTGATGAAATATGAACCACATCGCCACCAGCAAAATCAAGGGCGCCATGTTGGGCTAGAATACCACCACCCCAAATCATGTGTGCCAAAGGTATATAAACGAGTAACATCCAGGCAATTAGAAATAGGATAAATGCCTTAAAGTTCATCCGACCAACTACTGAGCCAGCAATAATGGCCATGGTAATCATCGGGAACATCCCCTGGAAGAGAGCAAATAGTCCGTCAGATATTCCTAAGTCACGTGTACCCTTGGTCATCGAAACATCATGTAAAAATGCTGCATCTAGGTTACCAATAATTGGACCTGACCCACTAAATGCTAATGAGTAACCGACTGTAAACCAAATGACGCCACCAACGGCAATTGCAATCATCACCATCGCCAATGTGTTAACTGTTGTCCGTGTTTCTGACAAGCCACCATAAAACAATGCCAATCCTGGCACCATCAACCAAACTAACCCTGCGCTAATTAATACCCATGCAACGTCTGCACCATTCATTTTTATCACCTGCGCTTTCTTGAAATAATAACATCAGTATAAGCACATCTCGAAAGGTCGTCAGGAATTATGTTAACAATGCTAACATTCAGTGGTATAGACAAATAAAAAAGTAGTTGGAACATTGTTTTGTTCCAACTACTTTGTCTCGCACTAAAATATATTAATTTGTTGGTACACCAAGTGAATTCATTTCAGACACTGAAACATTACCACCATATAGTGGTCCAGTTTTAGCGGATTTTAGATCCAATGATTTACGTAAGACATTTGTTGCCCGTTGTTTCTCATCACTCGATACAACTTCAGTCGAACCAGATGACAAACTGTAACTATCTCCTTGAATATTATCATTAGAGATATTGCCAGCTGCCTTCGCATACTTACGCGCAATGGTAATCATATCATTGTAAGTTAAGTCAGTTTGCGTTGATGAAGAAACTGAATTTAAGAAGCCAGAGTCCAATAACTTTGTTGGATTATCCTTGGCAGCTTCAATAATTCCCTGCAGAACTAATCGCTGACGAATTTGGCGACCATAGTCGCCCTTCGGATCATCATAACGCATACGCGAAAATGCTAGCGCTGCCTTACCATTCATCTTTGAGTATGTTTGCCCATTATGCGAATAAGTACTTGATCCCTCAGTAAAGCTGTAAACATTGTTACCAGTAGCATGGGCTGTGTCTGGGTTAAAATCAAAGGTTAATGGTGAATTTACTTTTACACCACCAATTTTGTTAACAACCTTCTCCATACCACCCATGTTGACCAAAGCATAATAATCAATTGGGACATTTAGCCACTTCTGAACAGTCTTAATCGTTGTGGCTGCTGAGCCATATGAATAAGCCGAGTTGATTTTTTGTGGGAATGTATTTTCATAACCATCAATCGCAATCAACGTATCACGAGGAATTGACATAATCGTTGTTTTATTTGTTTTTGGATTGATTGTCAAAACCATCATAGAATCGGTACGACCTTTATAATTACGATTTAATTCCCCCGTATCGGTACCCAATAACAAAATTGAAATGGGCTTACCCTTCTTAAGAACACCTGAAACGTCACGTGCTTTTTTGATATTCGGCGCAACATAGGCCTTATCAACAGCACCTTTGGTTTGCATGTATGCATAACCAAGTAAACCAGCTACCGCTAATATCAATAATAACAAAATGCTTAGAATCGTATTTCGTACCTTATGCGATTTCTTTTTGCCTTTTTTATTATTACGTGTTGAGCGAGATACTTTTTGCTCGTCATCCATGAGCTATCCTCCCTAATTGCCACCTATAAAAATTGCTGGCATTCCTACTCCTGAAAACAGGCGTTATTTTGTGTAGTATATTCCACCTATAAAGCATTATACACAAATAAATCGTTAAATAAGCAATGAATTTATTAAAAAATAAAAAAGAATTGAGAACAATTGTCCCCAATTCTTTTTGGAAATTAATTATTGACTAAATCGTCAACAATTCTTTTTCTTTATCAGCAGCAATCTCGTCAACATTCTTAATAGCAGCATCTGTTGCTTTTTGAATGTTATCTTCAACGCTATGTGCTTCATCTTCAGACAAGTCGTTGTTCTTTAATGCCTTTTTAGCATCATCCATCGCATCACGACGAACATTTCGAACGGCAACCTTTGCTTTTTCTGATTCTGCTTTAACTTCTTTAGCTAAGTCTTTACGAGTTTCCTCAGTTAATGCAGGAATAACCAAACGAATGACTGAACCATCGTTTGCTGGTGTTAATCCCAAATCAGAAGCAAAAATAGCTTGCTCAATTCCCTTTAAAGCTGTCTTATCAAAAGGTGTAATCAACAATACACGTGCTTCAGGTACCGTTACCGATGCTAATTGATTAAGTGGTGTCTCTGCCCCATAGTATTCTGCCGTAATATTACGTAGAATTGATGGATTAGCAACACCTGCACGGATGTTACCTAACTCACGACGTAATGCATCGCCAGCTTTGTCCATACGTTCTTTTGCTGATTCAATAATTGCATTAGCCATAATTCTAATCTACCTCCACGGTCGTTCCGATATTCTCACCTAAGACAACACGTTTAATATTGCCAGATGTGTTCATATTAAAAATCACCAGATTAATATCGTTGTCCATTGATAATGTTGATGCAGTAGAGTCCATTACCTTCAGACCCTTAGCAATAATCTCTTTATGCGTTAGCTTTTCAAACATTGTTGCTTCTGGATTCTTACGAGGATCATCACTGTATACACCATCAACACCATTTTTAGCCATTAGAATAGCCTCAGCATTAATCTCGGCGGCACGCAAAGCAGCCGTTGTATCCGTTGAGAAGTATGGTGAACCAGTACCGGCACCAAAAATCACAACGCGTCCCTTTTCCAAGTGACGAACTGCCTTACGACGGACATAGGGCTCAGCAACTTGACGCATTTCAATAGCAGTTTGTACACGTGTTGGAACATCGTGTGATTCAAGTGCATCTTGCAATGCCAAGGCGTTCATGGTGGTTCCTAACATACCAACATAGTCAGCTTGTGCACGTTCCATTCCCAACTTTGCACCTGCTTCACCACGCCATAAATTACCACCGCCAACAACGATTGCAATTTCAACACCTAGTCCATAAACTTCTTTGATTTCCGCTGCGATATTGTTAACCGTTTCTGGATCAATGCCATAGCCGCGTTCACCAGACAATGCCTCTCCTGATAACTTTAACAATACTCGTTTGTACTTTACATCTGCCATTATTCTAATCGCCTCGGTCTCTATTAGCCCATTTGTGCTGCAACTTCAGCAGCAAAATCATTAGCAGCCTTTTCGATTCCTTCACCAACTTCGTAACGAACGAATGAAACTACCTTGCTGTTCTTGCTCTCAACGTACTTAGCGACAGTTTCCTTACCATCACCCTTAACGAATGGTTGGTCAACCAATGCAATTTCGGCCAAGAACTTGTGCAAACGACCTTCGACCATCTTTTCCTTGATGTTATCTGGCTTACCTGCTAGATCATCTGACTTCAATTGCACAGCCTTTTCGTGCTCCACAACTTCAGCAGGAACATCTTCAGATGAAACGTACTTTGGTGCAATAGCAGCAACGTGCATAGCAACATCCTTAGCAACTTGTTCATCAGAACCATCCATCAAAACAAGTGATGAAATACGACCACCCATGTGTGAGTATGTTCCGAATACTTGGCCCTCGGCCTTTTCAACAACTGCAAAGCGACGTAGTGTGATCTTCTCACCAGTAATTTGTGTCGTGTGAATAATCATGTCGTTAACAGTTTGATCATCAGATACCTTCAATGCCAAAGCTTCTTCAACATTTGCAGGTGCAAATTCAACAATTGCATTTGCAACAGCATGTAGCAACTCGTTAAATTCTGCATTGCCAGCAACAAAGTCAGTTTGTGAGTTCAATTCAATGATGGCAGCCTTGTTGTCCTTTGAAACAACGTAAGTCATACCTTCAGCAGCAACAGCATCGGCCTTCTTAGCAGCCTTTGCCATTCCCTTTTCACGCAAAGCATCGATAGCCTTGTCCATATCACCTTCAGTTTGAACCAATGCCTTCTTGGCATCCATCATACCAACGCCGGTCTTGTCACGTAATTCTTTAACTTGTGAAGCAGTAATAGCCATTTTATGGTCTCCTTGTATATGCTAAATCTTATCTCAACTAGTATACACGAAAATATGATGATTTTCTATACACTTATTAGATATCTAGTACCATTTTACATGAGTTTTGCCTAGAGCGCAAAAAAAGCTTATTCCCATAATAGGAATAAGCTTTTTGTCACTTAGCAAAAGATAATTAGTTCTTCTTACCTTCTACAAGGTCAGTTAATTCTTCGATTGATGCAGGCTTGTCACCTTCAGCTGCAAATTCAGCTTCATCAACAGAATCTTCACCTTGGTTACCTTCGATGATAGCATCTGCCATCTTTGAAGTAATCAAACGTACGGCACGGATTGCATCATCGTTTGATGGAATCTTAACGTCAATTTGATCAGGGTCAGCATTAGTGTCGACCATAGCCACGATAGGAATGTTCAACTTGTGTGCTTCTTGCACAGCCAATTGTTCCTTGTGAGGATCAACGATGAACATCAAATCAGGAATCTTAGGCATATCAGCAATACCACCCAAGAACTTGTCCAACTTCTCACGTTGCTTGATTAGCAAAGAAACTTCCTTCTTTGGCAAACGTTCGAAAGTACCGTCGTCTTCCATTGCACGCAATTCCTTTAGACGGGCAATACGAGCTTGGATAGTCTTCCAGTTAGTCAAAGTTCCACCTAACCAACGGTGGTTAACGTAGAACATGTTTGCACGAGTTGCTTCTTCAGCAATTGAGTCTTGTGCTTGCTTCTTAGTACCAACGAACAATACCGTTGCACCATCAGCAGCTGCATCGCGAACATAGTTATATGCTTGGTCAACCAACTTAACTGTCTTTTGCAAATCGATAATGTAAATGCCGTTACGTTCCGTAAAGATGTAATCTGACATCTTTGGGTTCCAGCGACGAGTTTGGTGTCCGAAGTGTACACCAGCTTCAAGCAATTGCTTCATTGAGATTACTGCCATGAGTATCTGCCTCCAAATGTTTTTTCCACCTAGCCTCGCATGTAGCCTGGCGACCCGGTAAAGGGGCACCCGTCAAACTATTGAGAACTAGTGCGTATTTTTTTGGTATAAAACCAATAACTAATGTTACTCACTTTTACGCAATATGTCAATTAAAAGTTTTCTTAGCAAGTGATACACCATGATCTTGCAAAAAATCTTCTTTCTGCTTACGAGTTAATTTTTTAAACATCGCTTCTGCATGTAACGCATCGTGTTTCTTGGTAAATGCTTCAGCGTAAACAAGTGTTAATGGATGCCGTTTAGCGGGCCTAGTAAATTTGGCACCCTTGCCTGCTTCATGCGTCGCAAGTCTTTTACCGACATCGTCCGTAAAACCACAATACAACATATTATCTGCTGTTAACAGGACATACATGTAATAAGGTTTATTCATGCTGCTGACGCCCTTCATAGATTGACCAGACGGCATCTGTATAAGTGTCATCGGCATTATGCGTCACAATTGGTGGTAAAATTTTGGCCCCGGTCAACTTGCCATCTTTGATTGCATCAATCAATACAATATTGGCTGCTTCACCCACTTTAGGATAAACAAATTGAATCTGTTTAGGTGATAAATGATTTTTCTGTAATGACGCTAAAATTTCAAATAAACGATCTGGTCGATGAACCATAAAAAAATGGGCTTTGTTCTTCAACAACTTTTTTGCCGTATATGTTACCAGATCCAAATCTGCCATCAATTCATGCCGGGCAATGGCATAATGTTTATTTTCGTGCATGACCGTATGATCATTATCTACCATAAAGTAAGGCGGATTTGATACCACCATATCTGCTGACCCTGGACGAATATCACTAAAAATATCCCGCATGTCAGCATTCATAATTTGAATTTTATCAGTCAAATCGTTCATTTTAACCGATCGCTGCGCCATACCGGCTAGACGTTCCTGAATTTCTACGCCAACAATTTGACCAGCAAGCTTGTGAGCCATAAACAATGACACAGCGCCATTGCCAGCACCAAGATCAACGGTTAACCCCCGGCCATTCTTACGTGGTTCAGCAAAGTTAGCTAGTAATACGGCATCCAGTGAAAATGAAAAGACCGATTTACTTTGAATAATATGTACGTCATCGTTATATAACATATCGATACGTTCGTCAGGTAACAGTTCAACTTTCATAATTTCTTCTCCTTATGTTGGTCTCCGTTTGCCAAAAGCGCCTACTGTGTGGGATAATAAGGCGTTATTATTAGGGAGGATGAACAACATGTTCTATTCATTCATACGTTATGTCGTTGCAGGAATCGTTTGGCTGATCAACGGTCGTTACAAACTGCTGGGCACAGACAAACTACCTGAGGGCAACTATATTTTAGTGGGTCCACACCGTACTTGGTGGGAGCCCCTATTCTTCGCTCTGGCAGGTCGGCCACGTAAATTTAGTTTTATGGCTAAAAAAGAGCTTTTCAAGAATCCTATTTTACGCTGGATTCTTGTCCATGCCAATGCTTTTTCGGTCGATCGCGACCATCCAGGTCCATCAGCAATCAAAACACCAGTAAAGAACCTAAAAAAGACTGAACTCAGTCTAATTATGTTCCCTTCTGGTAGCCGTCATTCCGAAGAAATGAAAGGTGGCGCATTAATGATTGCAAAACTTTCTGGTGCACCTTTAGTACCAATTGTCTACCAAGGACCGCTAAAGTTTTCAGGGTTATTCAAGCGTAAAAATGTCACCATGGCATTCGGTGACCCCATTTATGTTGACAAACGTGTCAAAATAAACGAAGAAACCACAGCTGAGTTAGGTGATAATCTACAAGCCGCCTTTAATAAGTTGGATGATGAAATCGATCCTGATTGGGTTTACGTTGATCCAAATCCAAAGAAAAAAACTGAAATTAAATAAGGATGCCACTAAAAAAGTAACGGGGTTAGAACACTAGTATGTTCCAACCCCGTTGCTTTTTTATTAATTGCCATAACAAAAAAAGTTGAGCATTTATAACTCAACTTTTTATCGTCACTTACTTCTTTTTTGAAGAAGTTTGTACTTGGTTTTTCATTTGTGCCATCATTTGGTTCAAACGCTTTTGTGAAGGCTTTTGACCCATTGATGTCATCATAGATTTCATCATTTCTTCTGAAATTGGCGGATTGTTCTTAATGTACGTCTCCATTGAGCGACGTGCGATGAAGAAACCAGCGACAGCGCCAACTATCGCGGCAAGAACGACAATAAAAATCCAAATTGTTGTGCTCATTTTATTACTCCAAAATTATATTCAAGTACCATTATAGCGAACTATCCGCTATTTGACTAGTTGCCTGAACAATTAATTACCGCGTAATCCCTTATCACGCTGCATCTTTTTCACCTTTTCAGGGGTTACTTCTTTACCATTCTCATCATAAACTTGTAGCATTTCTACTTGAGAACGGAAAGACTTTCTAAAATTATCCAAAAATTCAGCCCGCAAATCCGCACGTTCCGCAACTTCATCCTCTGTTAATCCCTCTGGAGATTTTGCTTTTGCGGCTAGTTCGTTAATTCGTGAACGAACAGCCATCATGTGATCTGTCTCAGCCATGTTATTTCCACCTTTTTTTGAATTTAATGTTACCATTTTAACATATTTTACTGAAGAATATTCAGGTTAACTAATGTTTCCGCAACCAGATATTTATCGTACAATATTCTTTAATGACAAAGGAGCTACCCCATATGCCACAGAAGCCAAGAAAACAATTAGAAATATTGCAATTCATTTATGACAAACAACTAACCAATGGTTATCCGCCTACCATTCGTGAAATTGGTGCAAAGGTTAGTTTAGCATCATCTTCAACAGTCCATGGACACTTAGAACGTCTACAAAAGAAAGGTCTGATTACAAAAGATGCCGAGAAAACCCGAGCAATCAAAGTTACTCCGCAAGGTATCGCCTTATTAAAGCATGGTCATCATGATCCTGAAATGGATCTATCAATCACTGAAAAAACGGCCCAACATTTGTTTTCTTTTGATGAAGATGTTTTTATCCAGCAACAACATAGTAATAGCATGCTTAATATTGGTATTTTAAATAATGACTATTTGATGGTTAAAAAACAACAAACTGCCTTTGATGGTGATATCGTCGTTGTTAAAATCAATGATGAAACAAATGTATACCGCTACTTTAAAGAAGGTAATCATTGTCGATTACAGCCGGAGAATAGTAATCTAAAACCCGTTACGATGGCAAACCCAACCATTATCGGCCGTGTCATTGGCGTCTATCGTGATTATGTTAATTAGCCTTTATCCTGTCTATAATCCCAGCTCCCAACTCAAATCAATGTCAGTAGCTGCCATTATCTGACCAATATCCTCTAATGAATAATTTCGTGGCGTCGTGACAGTCAAGTCAATCGTCAAACCGGTTTCCGACTTTTTTAGTCGCGATACTTTGCTGGAAATATTTTCTGATGTCAAATAATCACGTAACTTTTTGACGTCGTCAATTGTTGTTAAATAAACTCGAATAGAAAAAGATTGGCGTAAATTAAAGTCATTAAAATAATGAAATGCTAACTGCAAAACAACAATAATAAATGTTGCAGCAAATCCCACCTCGTATAAACCAGCACCAATTGCCATCCCCACACCAGCAGTTGTCCAAATTCCCGCTGCCGTGGTTAGACCACCGATTACATTAAAGTCTGGGCTACGCACAATAATCATGCCGGCACCCAGAAAACTGATTCCACTAACGATTTGGGCCGCAATACGCGATGGATCCAAATTCACATTAGCATTTCCTAAGACAGCAGCAAAGCCATACTGAGACACAATCATCATTAGGGCGGCCCCTAAACTGACAATAGCATGCGTTCGGAGGCCCGCAGATTTTGACCTAGTCTGCCGTTCAATCCCAATTAGCAATCCTGCCAGTGTTGCTAATAACAAACGAATCAATAGTTCATTGGTTGTCATTTTCTTCTCCGTTCCAAATACCAGCTACACAATAACTAATATTTTTATGCTATTTACTACATACTTTTTATTAAACCAAAAAAGTACGTATTTGTGAAAAAAAGACTCTGGTAACAGTATGTCACTATTACCAGAGTCCTAAAATTTACTTGTCACGATTATCATAATAAGCTTGCTCTTGTTGTTCCCAATAGTCTTTATCATCGGATGTAATGTCACGCATAACTTTTGCCGGATTTCCGACGGCGACTGCATTGGCTGGAATATCTTTCACAACCACAGCACCGCCACCAATAATAGCATTATCCCCGATAGTGACACCTGGCCCAATAAAGACATTAGCGCCAATCCAAACATTATCTCCAATGGTAATTGGCTTACCAAACTCTAGGCCACGATTCCGCACCCCTGAATCAATCGGATGCCCAGCCGTGATGAGGCTAACTCGTGGTCCAATCATCACATGATCACCAATATGTACTTCACATGTATCTAGAATAGTTAATCCGGTATTACCATAGAAAGCCTCACCAACATAAACATTCTTACCATAATCAATATAAACGTCTGGCTCAATATAGCTTCCCTCACCAACGGCACCCAGCATGTCTGCTAATAAACCCTGTACCTGATCTTCCTCCTCATGAGCTACCTGATTGTACAAGGCAACGCGACGTTTACATGCCTTCCGCAAGGCAATTAGTTCTTTATCAGCTGATGCATACAGTTGCGCTGACAGCATAATTTCACGTTCAGTTTTCATTTAACACTCCCCTATCATATATATGAATTATCTAATTTTAACATGCCTTCTTCACCCTGACTAATTGTTAATGAGGTTGTTAAATGATAATATTTACTAATATCGAACATTCCCAATATTGGGGCTAAATGTATGTTTAATTGAAAGTAGAGGAAATTAACTTGCAATGATAAAAAAGCGTTATGTATGGTTAGATATTGCACGATTAGTCGCTATAATATGTGTGATTTTAAACCATGTCAATGAAAACTTAAACCAAACCCCAATAACAAAGCTGACTGTTCTTCTACAATTAATAGGACGTATGGGCGTGCCTTTATTTTTAATTATTTCTGGCTACTTAATGTTAAACAGAAACTATACGACAAGCAGTTCTATCGATAAATTTACACATCACAATATGATGCCGATGGTTTATTCAGCTATTTTATGGACTGTGCTTCTCTCCCTATATACATATTTTATTTTAGATAATAAATCTATCCCTTCACTAATTCAAAATCTAACTTTTCAAAGGCGACCAATGCCTCAAATGTGGTACATTCAACTGTTACCGATAATTTATGTTCTAATTCCTATATTTTCTATCGCAAAACAAACCTTTAGTAAGTATTTAGTTAGTATATTCTTAACCGGAACAATATTATTAGGAACTGGTACACTAGTTGCTAATTTTACACGACATCAATACGTACCATTCCAATGGAACATGAGTGGCTCGTGGGGACTAGTCTTTATCATGCTAGCCTTATTGGTATTCGGTAGTTATTTAAATGAGATTTCTACGTCAAAGAAATCTTTTTCGTTCATAGGCGTCTGTGCCCTATTAAGCTTTGTTTTGTTTATCGTAAACACAAAACAATTATCATCTGCTGGTATGATGCCTACGATTTGGTACACACAAGCATGGGTATTTATACCAGGATGTTTTTTCATACTAGTTATTAAAAAATTAGACGCTATATTTGAACGTGTATTATCTCATGCAAAAAATTCAAAAAAGTTTATTACTACCCTCAGCGGATTAACATTTGGTGTCTATATTGTGCACTACGCTATTTTGGATTTTATTTTATCTTTTAATGTTTTTCATTCAGGATTATTAAGCACGATTCTATTGACGCTATTAGTATTATGTGTTTCATTCATTGCTATTTGGTTAATAACAAGAATTCCTAAATTTCCTAAATTTATATTTCTTACAAAATAAGTCAATCGACTGACTACTTTACTATAAAGGCCATACTTCGGAATGCTTCCGCAGTATGGCCTTTGATTATCTATATACTGACATGTACCATCACTCTGACCAATTGTTAATGTGTCAGTTAGATGATAATATTATTTTTGGTAATTTTATTTCAGAAAGGTAATTATATGACAGCCTCTAAAAGAAATCTCTCCTTTGATATTGCGCGTGCCATAGCGATTTATCTCGTAATTATCGGTCATTCCATGACCGGTCTATGGGACACCTGGCAATCTAATTTTATATTTGCAGCTAATTTGCCGATATTCTTTATCATTTCAGGTTACTTCTATCATTCAAAAAGGATCAAAGATGTTGTTCAAACGGGTGTTAATACACTGCTAATTCCCTTTTTCATCGTTACCTTACTCTATATAACCTTACGAACAGCTTTGGGCGAAATCGTCCAACACGTTCACTATCTAAACTTTCAAACCCTTATCCCACTTATATATGGTAATGGCGCAACAGGTCAATCGCCATTTGGTTTTGAACTGAGTTCTCACGCCGGCGCTGTTTGGTTCTTACCAACCATGTTCATTGCCAACATTATTTTCCATTGGTTAATGAAGTCTAATAAAGAAATTATCCGTTTCACGTTTGTTATTATACTATTTGGATTGGGTTATTCATTAGCTCAGGTCGTTTACTTTCCCTGGTCACTACAAGCAGCTTTGGAAGTTCAAATTTATTACCTATTTGGTTACTGGTTAGCAAAACTTATTAAGCAATATTCACAAAAAACTATTTTTGCTAATCCATACATACTATTAATTTCACTTATTTGTTGGATTCTGAGTGCAACGAGCGGTAGCTATGAATTAAACCGTGGTTTGGCTGATAATATGTTTATCGCAGTTCTTGGTGGTTTTGGGAGCGCCATTGTGCTATTAGGTATCGCATTTTTTATTGAAAAGCATTGGCATCAAATTGCTAAAGGTCTTAGTTATGTTGGTCAGTATTCATTAGTGCTACTATGTGTCCATTCCCTTGATATTGGCTTATTAGACACTGAAGTCATGAACTTTTTAGAGTCACAGGCCTGGTTCTCAGACTACAGTCTATTTGCTTACCTAGGATTAATGCTATTAAGAATTCTATATACAACATGCTTCACATGGACCTTACTCAAAATAAAGTTTATTTATAACTTATTAGTCGACCGTAACTTTCCCCTTCAAAAAGCCTAAAAATAAAAAGCATCTTGTCTCGAGTACGCCCTACTTCATGTAGCTTGCGTTTTTGACAAGATGCTTTATTTTATTTTTTAGTAAAACTCTTTGACAGATAATGTTCGCCTGAACTCAAGTCATATTGCACTAACTTAAATTCATGTAGTAACTTTTTCTGCTTCTTAGTTAAATCTTTTGTTTTTAAGGTATGACCATTATTATCAACAAATTTACCACGTGTATAGTTTGCGAATGCTGGTAATTCTTTCGTTACCTTGGTTTGCAAAGCATAGAATGGTGTTAATTTACTATTCGTTGCCTCTAATGCCAACGCTGGGAAATCACTTGGTGATGCATAGGCACGCTGGTTTTGATTTGTCGTTGCCTTACTCTTTTCACGAGCAGCCTTATTTTGGTAAATAAAGTAGTCCGTCTCATGAGAACGCTCTAGTTGCTTATCCTGATTAACAAATGTGAACACGCCTGGCCAATGATCGCCATAAAAGACTAGGGTCACTGGACGAGAAATGTTTTCTAGTTTATTAACCAAATTCTTAGTGGCTACGTCAGTGTAATGCACACCTGCAATATAACTCTCGACCGTTTCCTTTGTATTACCTGAAACCGCTGGTTCTGACATCTTGTAATTACTATCAGGATACTGGTTAGCAGAATAAGGCATATGATTCTGCATTGTCATCAACTGTAAGAACTGTGATTTGTTCTTATTCGCTGATGTAATTTTCTTTGTTAAGTAGGCATAAGAAGATTTATCGGCAGGATAATTATCCTTAGAACCAACAGGCTTCGTATACTTGTCTGGATACTTATATTGCTTGCCATCGGTTGTATAGAACTTTTGGATACCAATCTTTTTATAAGCATCACGACGATTATAGAAAGTACCAACATAAGGATGAATCACTTCACGATTTTGGAACAAGTTGGTAATCGTTGGTATTTCATTAGCAACCGGTACTAATTGCGTATAAGGTACCACCATTTCTGGTGCAAAGGTTGCTAACGGGAAGCCTGCCAAAGTCATATACTCGATATTCGCAGTTCCACCACCGTAACCTGAAGACAACATTCTACCAGAGAAAACAGAATCCTTTTGTATTTGTTTAATATTTTTAAATACATCAGTCCCTTTATATTTTAATCCAGGAACTTCATCAGGATTTGTCAGTGACTCACTTAAGACATAAGCCACCGTTTGTCCCTTAAGATTATCCTGCCTAGTTTTATTTAACGAGTCAGAATATTTTGTATATTTCTTTTCTAATGCAGCCATTGATTTTTCTGAATAACCAGCTGGTTCTCGCATAATAACACTTGAAATGTTAGATACAAAAGTCATGACAGGTCCATTCAGCATCGCATCTTCACCAGTATTAAAACTCTGCCACTGATATTTAAAATGATCCAATATCGCACGATTCTGATCGGCATTGGCGACAAAAGGCGCTGCCAACGTTAGAAATGTTGCTAATAGTACCGCGATACGTGTACCTGTTTGTTTAATCATCATTCGCTGAATAGATGCCGCGAAACGGCCAGCCTTTTTACGATGAACCCAAAATTCGAGTAACCCGGCACCAACAAAAACAATAACAATGCCAACAATCGCAATGATCAATAGGTTCTTATCAACCATTTGTGTCAAGCCGCCAACAGCAGTAACTTCTGACATATCACTAAATAAAATAGGTTCATTTCGTGACTTCATCTTCATGTATTCCGCCACAAATGTCACAACTGCTAACGTCAAGTAAATGGCCATACCGACAAATAAACGGTTTACCAGAACGACAATAAACACAAATAAAATCAAACAAGCAAGAATCGTAAATAATGCTTGTGGGCGTATTAGAAACTTAAGAGATGTCCAAATAGCTTGGCCCAAATCTAAGGTCTGATCAAAACGCCCCCACACTTGAAAATACATTGCAAATTGTAAAACAACAGTCGTTAAGACACTTAAAGACAGCCCAATAAGTAAAAATTTCATCCAATTATTGAATGTTGGACCATTAAACTGTTGCTTACTTAAAAACTTTTTCATATCAATCACCTTTTTGATCACGAACGACATTTACGGTTTTAACAATACCGAGCTTAATGACGAAGCTAATAATTAACATGAGTAACCAGATAATGATAAAGCTAATCATTCCGGCAGGTAATATACGACCAATGTAATTATTCATCGGTATCATTGTTTTAATAAATATGAACACAGCGAGGCTTAAACTAAAGTAGCTACCAATATTGATAAATAAGTTTGCTAGTTTAGCTAGTAGCGTACTATTTACAAGTTTATTAGCTATCACAACTAATCCAGCCAAGCTGATCAAGGCAGTTAACGTACCCAAAATCCAAAATGGTGTGTAGGCAACTTCCATGGTCAAGCCTGTTGAAGCTGACATTGTCAGATTTACTAGCAATGCCGCCAAAATAGTTGCAATACCCGCTGACCAATTAACTAATCTATGATAATAAAGACCAAACAACATAAAAGGCAAAGCAATAAATGCTGGTTCTAGTGACCAAGGGATTTGAATGAAAGTTGCAAGGTAAAACCCAACACCAGCTAACAAAATAACAATTAAAATTGCCAATGGCACTTTTTTAACTTTAGCAATAAGAACCGTTAAAATCGTACCGACAAACAACGCCATTAGTAACCAAAGTAACCCAATTCCTGTATCGAAAAAGCCAAAAATAGTTGTAACAGGTGTGCCGTTACCATATAAGAGAGCCTTCAATCCAGTACGCATTGCCGGAAATGGTGCATTGACCCACGTGTTTAATTGCAGGAGCTGAACTACTTTATTAATAACGATCATTAATAAACCAACCACCAGATACGGTATTAAATAACGTTTAATCGCTAAGACAATAGATTGTCCAATTTTTAAATTAATATTGATATAATAACCAGCAATAAAGAAAATTGTTGGCCAAGTTAACCATGTGAAAAAATTATACAAAATACTATGATCTTGTGGATTGATAATGCTAATAAAAATCAACATTATAATTGCCAAACCTGCCAGTATTTGTACCGTTCTATCTTTATCTTTACTATTCATCACCATTCCAGATGCTCCCATATAAAAACATAAAGGAGTCGGATAAATATAAACCCGGCTCCCTTAATTACTTAAAAGTATTATAAATTATATTCCAAAAACCAAACATAAATTTTTCTTATTTTAGTAATCCATTAATGACAAAATATCATAACCTGCAAGCTTTTCACGACCATGTAAGTCATTCAATTCAATCATAAATGCTAGCCCTGCAACTTCACCACCTAATGATTCAACCAATTTAATGGTAGCAGCAATTGTACCACCCGTAGCAAGTAAATCATCAGTAATTAAGACTTTCTCTCCTGGTTTAATCGCATCTTTATGCATTTCCAAAGAAGCTTCACCATACTCTAGAGAATAATTTTCACTAACTGTTTCCCGTGGCAATTTGCCTGGCTTACGAGCTAAGACAATCCCAGTTCCCAATTCATGAGCTACTGGCGCCCCAACTAAAAAGCCGCGTGATTCTGGACCAACCACAACGTTGACATCACGCATCTTTGCAAAATGCGCGATGCGATGTGTTGCCTCTGCATATGCTTCTGCATTTCCCCATAGTGGTGTGATATCACGGAAAATTATACCCTTTTCTGGAAAATCCGGAATAGAGGCAATATAGTCATTCAAATCCAACATCAGTCTAGCTCTCCTGCTTACTTAATTTCATTAATAAAGTTTCTAATTCAGCTGTTGTACTGTAAATTAATTGTTGTTCAAGATCTCGCTGCGCCATAAATCGTTGAAACGTCTGAGTCTGTGTTAACTTCATCGGTGTCGGATTTGGCACAGCATTCAAAACACCATTGTCAATTGTAACAAATTTTGCCTCTAAAAACACCTTTAAAATTAGTTTTAGTGTCATATTAGAGATTTTCAGATGCTTAACCATCGCATCATATTGCGTTTGCAAATTAATATCCTTGAAAGAAAGCACAAACTTATAGACATTCGAGAACACTTGCTTACTTGGTACTTTCTGGAGATAAACTGGTGATTGCACATAAAACATCGGTGCAAGTCGGCCAGGTATACTTGTTTGTAATAAAGTTTGCAGTTGATCTAATGAATCCGGCAAATCCACTAGTACCATGGTCTGTATATTTGACATTTGCAATGCATCTTGCCACATCAACGCCTGAGCTGCAGGATCAACATACGCTGCCAGCTGCTGTAAATGTTTTTCTTTGAAAAAGACATAGGTCACTGGCTTACTAAATGTTTGTTTTGTCAGATGGCTTGTTCGCCAATCTAAAATAGCCGCCCCTTTTGCTGACATATCCCGTAGCATTAATTGATATGATATATTTCCTCGATACGAATTTTGGCTCATCGTACCAACAATCTGTAATGAAGAAAAATGACCGGCAAGTGCACTAGCTTGGTTCCCCCAGCCGAAGGCAACGACAGGTAATTGATCAGTATCTGTCTGCGCAATAAAACGTAGGTGCTTCCCCTCACTCATGGTCTTAACTTGGTTCACACCGCGTAAGTCCAACATAAATAATGGTTCTGGATTACCTTCACCAAATGGGGCTAATACTTGTAAATTATCAAAATTTTCCTTGGTAAAGTCGGCAGCTGTTACCGTTGTTGCGATTTGCATGTCTGCTTTTTGCGCTGTAGCTAACTGTTGTTGTGCTGCCTCATCACGTAAAGCAGCTCTTAAAGCTGTTAAATTATTGGTTGGTACGGTCATCCCCGCTGCACTGGCGTGACCACCAAAGGTCGTCATTAGATCTCGATGTCCGGCTAGGGCCGTAAACAAATCAAAGGCAGCCACTGAACGACCAGAACCTTTCATCTCATCACCATTCACATTTAAGACAATCGTTGGTTTACCAGTCTGTTCGACCAATTTACTAGCAACAATTCCTAATACCCCTTCATGCCAGTTTTCACCAGCAACTACAAGGACAGGATCCTCGCTTAGCTGCGCCGCTTGTTCTTGGGCAGCAGTCGTAATTTTTGTGACTAATTGTTGTCGTTCCTGATTTAAAGCATTGACATGATCGGCCAAAGGCTTTGCTTCTTCAAGCTCATCCATTAATAGTAATTGGACACCAGTTGTTGCATTCTCTAATCGACCGAGTGCATTCAATCGAGGCGCAATTGTAAAACCAATTGTTGAAGAATCAATATCCGATAACTGAGTACCAGCAGCAGCTAGTAATGCTGCTACACCTGGCCGTGGGTCTAACTTTAGACTCTCAAGTCCTTGCTTAACAATAATACGGTTTTCATCTGTCAATGACATGACATCAGCAACAGTACCTAAGGCAGCTAAGTCTAAGACCTCATCGGCAGGCTCTTCAAGTAAGGCGGACACCACTTTAAAAGCAACGCCTGCTCCTGAAAGGCCACCAAATGGATATGAACCTTCTGGATGACGTGGATGAACAATGGCTGTCGCTACTGGCAATTCTTCAGGCAACTCATGATGGTCAGTGACAATAACATCAATACCTTGTGCCATTAACCAAGCGATTTCGTCTTTTCCTGAAACCCCATTATCAACAGTCACTAATAACTGCATCCCTTCAGCAGCTAACTTCTGATAATTAGCTAAATTAGGACCATAGCCATCGCTAAAACGACTCGGCACAAAATAATCGACGTTAGCGCCCATTAATTCTAATGCCCAGGTCATAATGGCTGTACTCGTCATACCATCGACATCATAATCACCATAGACGATAATCTTTTGACCACTATCAATGGCTTGCATCAACCGTTCAATCGCTTTATCCATATCATGAAGTAAAAATGGATCATGTAGACCTGACAACTCAGGTCGTAAAAAGGCATTCGCAGCTTCAACAGTATCATAACCTCGATTAACTAAAATCTTTGCAATCAATTCAGTGATGCCGAATGTTTCACTGAGTGTTTTAATTGCCTTTTGATTGCTTACCTCAGGAAAACGCCATTGATAACGTGAATTAATCATACTGCCTCCTTGCTACTCAACCTCATTTGTTACGGTTAATTTCATCGGTTTCGTATTTCCTTGCTTACCAAATGGCACATCAAAAACGTCAAAATCATTGACGACACGAGTATTAGAAAAAATAGCTCGTGCTTGATAGGCCAATTCATTAGCAGCCTTACCAGCATAGCGCGCCGAAATATGCGTTAATAGCAATCGACCCACCTGCGCTTGATCAGCAATAGCGGCTGCTTGTACACTCGTTGTATGGAAGTGATTACGGGCTTGCTTACCTTCCCCCTTACCATATGTTGATTCATGTACCAAAACATCTGCATTCCTTGCAAGGGTCATCGTATTATCTGTTTTGCGAGTATCACCCATAATGGCGACACAACGTCCTGGTTGTGGATCCCCAATAACATCTGCACCGTGAATCGTACGCCCATCAGCCAACGTTACATCTTTACCCTGCTTTAACTGTCCGTACAACGGACCAGCGGGTACATTTAGGTCTCGCAAGCGTTCAACTAATAGCTCACCTGGATGTGCATGTTCAGTTACCCGGTAACCAAACGAAGTGATGCGGTGATCTAGTGGTAATGCAGATACTGTAAATTTCTCTGTCTGTAAAACATCCCCACCAGTTTCTGGTAATTCAACGAATTTAATTGGGTAAGTTAGACGTGTCTGTGATACACGTAAACTAACCTCAACAAACTGTCGAATGCCTTTGGGACCGTAAATCGTTAATTCATCTTCACCACCCTGAAATGAGCGTGACGAAAGTAATCCTGGCAAGCCATAAATATGATCACCATGTAAGTGTGTAATGAATATTTTTGTTACCTTGCGGGGACGAATGGTCGATCGTAGCATTTGACGTTGGGTTCCTTCACCAACATCAAACAGCCATACTTCATTAATTTCTTCAAGTAAACGTAACGCAATACCAGTTACATTACGAAAGTGTGCTGGTGAACCAGCGCCAGTTCCCAGAAACTCAATTTGCATAGTTAGGAACTCCTTATCTTTTTTTAAATGTCTGTTCATGGATAAGTATCAAACTTATTCAAAAAGAAAACCGCCTAAAACGACGGTCAATACTACTTATAATATTATCATTTTTCAACGGTTTAATACAGCTGTTTCAATCTGTTAAAACGTAATTGTATTAACTGCAGAAGGTTTTTCAATTTCGTTACCGGCAGAATCTTTTACCGTGGCAAACTGCACATTAAGTGACTTTAAGTTCGCAACATCCTTTTTCGGTACCAAAACGGTTGTTGTTGTAACAACCGTACTATATGGCACAACACCAGCCGTATTTAACTGACCATCATTGTAAATACCACTCAATGCTGACATCGTTGTACTACCAGGGTACTTAACCGCTGTAATGCCCGGTGTTATAGCCGTCACTGCGTTATTATTAGTCACTCGGTAATTAATTACCAAAGTCGTAAACTTATCAGAAATATTTCGATCATTTAATGTATGTCTAGCAGATACTAAAGCATTTTGTGTCCTAGCCGTATTTTTGATGACATTAATTTGTTCAATCTTGTAGTCAAGCGTACCGTTAGTAATTGTTTGATTTACTTTTTTACTATCGACCCACTTCTGAACAAGACCGTTCTCGGTAATCTGATATTGGCCGACTTTTTTAATTTGCCCAGTTTGGACAAAGTTTTTGTTGGCTAAATCTTTTTTCGTTGGTTCATACTTACCATCATCACTACCTTTTTTTGCAAAAGGTTGCTTATTATGTTTTAGGTTTACCTCAGCCATCGTTCGAACACGGGTAGGCTGCTCATTACTACGATATAATACTAAGACAACAATAATGGCAACGATGCCGATAATTGTTGCTAAAAGCCATCCGATTCGTCTTTGCATACTTTCCTTCCTCAATCAGCCCAACACAATAACATCTTGAATAATGCGGTAGCCGTAAATTTTGTGTAACACTTGATCACGATCACGAACAACTATTTCTAAGTTATCATCTTGATACTGCTGTAAATCACTGACTGTTGTTACTTGATTCTTATCTATTTCTAAAATCAAATAGTGCCCATCTTTGCCAACGATTCTAATTGATTCAAAATTAGGGACAAATAGGCGGGTTGCAATTGGACGACTTAAAGACATACCATTTACTGATACTTTTAATTCCCCTAATTGCAAGTCGCACACCCCTATCCATCAGTATATTATGACATATAAAAAAACAAGCAACCTTAAACAAAGGTCACTTGTGGTTATTTATTAACCGAAAAATCCTTTTTTATGCTCGCCAGTCATTGTCTCACGGAAAGCTTCAAGGGCCTTCTTTTGCTCCTTGTTCAATTTCTTTGGCACTTCAACATATAATGTCACGATGTGATCACCATTGTTGTTGTTATTACGCATGTGAGGAGCACCCTTACCACGCAATCGGAAATTAGTCTCCGTTGCTGTTCCAGCTGGTACCTTAAGTTTAACCTCACCGTTTACTGTTTTAACGGAAATTTCACCACCCAATGTTGCAGTAGCAAAGTCAACACCCATTCGTGAATAAACCGTAGCACCTTCACGCTCGAAACCATCCTTAGATGGTGCAACATGGAATACAACAAACAAATCACCATAAGGTCCGCCGTTAAAGCCAGCTTCACCTTGACCAGATAAGCGCATTTGTTGACCATTTTCAACTCCTGCTGGCACAGTGACCTTCAGTTCTTTACTTTCTTGCTTACCATCATCAGTAGAACGAGTGTACGAAATTGTCGTATCTTTACCAAAGACCGCCTCTTCGAACGTCAAGTTCATACGATATTGTAAATCTTGTCCTTTACGAGGGCGATTTGGATCTTGGAAGCCACCACCAAACATTTGGCTAAAGATATCACCAAGGTCAGAGAAGTCACCATATTGGGCACCGCCGCCACCGAAACCGCCAAAGCCGCCGAAACCACCTTGACCGCCACCAGGTTGGCCGTCAGTAGCACCATATTGGTCGTACATGGCACGTTTTTGCTCATCACCTAGCGTCTCATAAGCTTCTTGAACTTCCTTATATTTTTCCTCGGCACCTGCCTCATGGTTAATATCGGGGTGATATTTCTTAGATAACTTACGGTAAGCTTTCTTAATTTCATCTTGTGAGGCATTTTTATCAATACCTAAACGCTCATATAATTCAGTATTATTCATGAGGCAAGTCCTCCTAAAAATTTAAATATGTATCGCCCCGTGAGCTGCTATTCTCACAAGGGCGTATGATCTGTAACGTAGGGTTGTTCAGATCAGATCGTTAATTTTTACTTTTTGTCATCATCTGAGACATCTTCAAAGTCACCATCAACAGTGTCATCATTACCTGATTGACCGTCTTGTGCGGCTCCGTCATTGCCTCCTTCTGGTTGTGCTTGTTGATACAACTTAACGGCTAATTCTTGAGAAACCTTCTCCAAAGCTTCCTTCTTTGCCTTCATATCTTCTAAGTCGTCAGCTTCCTTGGCTGCCTTCAAATCAGCAACACCGTCTTCAACTGGCTTCTTATCATCATCTGACAACTTGTCGCCTGCTTCTTCCAATGTCTTTTCTGATTGGAAAATCAATTGGTCAACTTCGTTACGCAAGTCAGCTTCTTCCTTACGCTTTTGGTCAGCTTCTTCGTTGGCCTTTGCGTCATTCATCATACGCTCAATTTCATCTTCTGACAATGAACCTGAACTTTGGATGGTAATCTTTTGTTCCTTGTTGGTACCCAAATCCTTAGCAGAAACAGATACAATACCGTTACGGTCAATATCGAACTTAACTTCGATCTGTGGTACACCACGAGGAGCTGCAGGAATATCAGCTAATTGGAAACGACCCAATGTCTTGTTATCGGCAGCCATTGAACGCTCACCTTGCAAAACATGGATATCAACGGCTGGTTGGTTATCAGCAGCAGTTGAGAATGTTTGTGACTTTGATGTTGGGATCGTTGTGTTACGGTCAATCAACTTTGTGAAGACACCACCCATTGTTTCAATACCCAATGATAATGGCGTAACATCGAGCAAAACAACGTCCTTAACGTCACCAGTAATCACACCACCTTGAACAGCTGCACCAAGAGCAACAGCTTCATCAGGGTTGATTGAGTGATCTGGTTCCTTACCAGTCAATTCCTTAACTGACTCTTGAACGGCTGGAATACGAGTTGAACCACCGTTTAGGATAACCTTATCAATGTCACCCATTGAAAGACCAGCATCCTTCAAAGCGCTACGAACAGGTGCTTCGGCACGCTTTACCAAGTCAGCTGTCAATTGATTGAATTGCGCACGTGACAAAGTTGTTTGCAAGTGCAATGGACCTTCGTTAGTAGCTGTAATAAATGGCA
This sequence comes from Weissella fangxianensis, assembly GCF_024718545.1. Taxonomy (GTDB): domain Bacteria; phylum Bacillota; class Bacilli; order Lactobacillales; family Lactobacillaceae; genus Weissella; species Weissella fangxianensis. The sequence continues at coordinate 123,450 of NZ_JAMXDB010000001.1, read as the reverse complement.
AATCAATTTGAGCTTCAGTAGCTGATGACAAAGTCTTCTTTGCAGTTTCAGCAGCATCCTTCAAACGTTGTAATGCTAATTTATCATTCTTTAAGTCAATGCCGTTTTCTTTCTTAAAGCCATCGGCTAACCAATCAATAACCTTTTGGTCAAAGTTGTCACCACCAAGGTGTGTATCACCATTAGTTGATAGTACTTCGAACACACCATCACCTAATTCAAGAACAGAAACATCAAATGTTCCTCCACCCAAATCATAAACCAAAATCTTTTGGTCTTGGTCAAGCTTATCTAGACCATATGCCAATGATGAAGCAGTTGGCTCGTTAACGATACGCTCAACTTGCAAACCAGCAATCTTACCAGCATCCTTAGTAGCTTGACGTTGGGCATCGTTAAAGTATGCAGGTACAGTAATAACAGCCTTATCAACTGTCTCACCTAAGTAATCTTCAGCATACTTCTTGATGTATTGTAGAATCATTGCTGAAATTTCTTGTGGTGTGTAATCCTTACCATCAATCGTTACCTTGTAACCAGCTTCACCCATGTGTGACTTGATTGACAACACAGTATCTGGGTTGGTAATTGCTTGACGCTTAGCAGTGTCACCAACTTGTGTCTCACCGTTCTTAAATGAAACAGCTGATGGTGTTGTACGACCACCGTTTGGGTTAGTGATAATCTTTGGAGATCCACCTTCCATAACAGCAACAGCAGAATTTGTAGTTCCTAAATCAATTCCAATGATCTTTGACATAATAATTTACCTCTTATTGATCAGATTTTTTATATATTAATTAATAACTAGTTGTTTAATTATAAACAGCTACCATTGCTGGTCGAATTACTCGATCAGCTAAAACATAACCCTTTTGAAGAACCGTCGCAATTGTATCGGCAGGATGATCATCATCTGCAGGTACTGATTGAATTGCTTGGTGGAAGTTCGGATCAAATGCTTCACCAGTTTCACCAACTGCCTTAACATCATGTTCTTCAAGTGCTGAGATTAGCGTTTTGTAAACCATCTCAACCCCATCCTTAATTTGCTTAGCTGCACCATCTTCGACTTCAACTTGTAGCGCACGCTCCAAGTTATCTACAGCTGGCAAAACTGAAGCAGCTAACTTTTGATTTGCAAACTTAACCGCTTGTGTTTGTTCCTTCGCATAACGAGATTGCATGTTTCGCATCTCAGCTTCTGCACGTAGATACCTGTCTTCGGCTTCGGCAACCTTTGTCTCTAGTTCAGAAATTTGGTCTGCCTCTGTCTTTGGCTCTTCAGCCTCAGTAGCTTTAGCTTCAGTGTCAACATCCGCTTCTTCATTGACGACCTCAACTTCTTCTTCAGGAGTCTTCTTTTCTTCTGACATGTCAACACCTCTTTTCTAACTAACGATAATATTCTAATAACTGTTGCGATAAAGCACTGCGGAACGCATCAACCAAACTAACCATGTCAGCATAGCGCATCGATGTTGGCCCTAAAATAGCAATGGCACCAACACCATACTGTGCAACACGATATGTGGCTGACACAAGACTATATGGTGATAATAAATTATTACCATTTTCATCACCAATTTGTACGATCACCCCATCATTAGCCGTTCCAACAACCCGTCTCATATCTTGCGCCGAATCAAGCAACTGGTATAGTTGCTTAACATCTTGCAAGCTTGAATCAACGGTGAAGTCAAGAACATTTAAATAACCACCGATAAACACGTTATCATGAATCGATCGTGCTAATACGTCACCAAACAATTGTAAAAATGCAACTGGTGTACGAATAACTCGTTCCATTTGCCAAGGTAAATCACCAGTTAATGTCCTTAATACTTCGACAATGGGCTGATTAACTAACGTTCGATTAATATAATCAACCATATCGTCAAGATTTCTAATAGACATCCCCTCTGGTAATCTAAAACTTTGACTCGTAACTTGTCCATCATTAGTAACAATAATAGCCATGATTTGCTGGCCATTTATGGGTACTAAGCGGAACCCTGAAAGCCGAATATCAACTGATTCAGGTTTAAGGGCAACAACCGTATAGCCTGTCAGACTCGCTAACTCATCTACCATCGTCTGCATCAAATCGTCAATCTCTTCGAAATTTCGATTAAATACACGTTCTAATGATTTTTGAACAACTCTTGATAGATGATGTTGATGCATTAATTCATCAACATAATAGCGGTAGCCCCGTTGTGAAGGCACGCGACCCGATGAAGTGTGCTCTTTTTGTAGCAATCCCAATTCCTCTAGTAGTGCCATTTCATTTCGCACAGTTGCTGAGCTGACTGCTAGATCTAATTCACTTAACAGTGTTTTAGATCCAACAGCTTTGCCGGTTTTTGCGTAATCGCGAATTATTGTGGCTAATATTAGCCGCTGTCTCTCCGTTAACATACGCGTCACCTTTCTTAGCACTCTCAACTACTTCGTGCTAACAGTTATTATAGTACACGCCTTATATTAACTTGTCAACACCTTTTAGCACTCTTTATTATTAAGTGCTAATTGTAGAAAATGAACTACGCAAAATCTTGCGTATCCGTTGCCTTATTACTACTTTGTCAGTGCCTATACAAAGACGTTGATTGTCACCATCTGTCCATTTTTTATTTCAGCGCTTTAGTAATTGGATCAAAATAGTAAGCAGTCTGATCGATTATTTGCCAATCGGTCAACAGAATATTGTTTTTGGCATACTGTCGCTGTCCTTGTTCATTCGTTTGCCAACCATTCGAAACAAATAATGACTGATTTGATATATCCAGCGGCATGACAGATCTGTTTAAAACCATAAAATTTACAATAGTAGTGCTCATTAGTTTGTAAGTCATACTATTTGGATGAACACCATCTTTGATAGAAAAATAGTCATACGAAAATCCTGCCTGTCGCCAATTCAAGACCGGTATGCCAAAAGATTGGTAAACTTCTGTCAGAGCCATTCGTAGTTCTGCTAATCTATAATAACTTCTTTTATCTTTCATATATGATTCAAACGGCAATAAACCCATAATTTTTACATTTAAATTAGCTGAATGTAATCGCATAATATTCGTTTGCAGTCGTTGCTGCACATAACCAATATTATTATCACTGTAATTTAAATCATTAACACCTAACGACAACAATAGAATATCTGCAGACTGGAATTGTGGATCCAGAATAATTTTCGAAACGTTATTGGTTAGATCGAATGTACGCATCTGTTGATTACCACTAATTTGCGCACCAGAAAAAGAGTAGTCATTATTAACTCTTGCGTGGCTGACTTGGGAAATAAATTTCGGGCAATTCTCTTTTAATAACTTTGTGCCATCCCGCCCGACCATCAACGAGTCACCAACTATCCAAATTTTTTTATTCTGAAAATAAAGTAATTGTGGCAAATTCGACTGTTCATCCTTTTTTCGCACAGCAGTCAATACACGATATTGTTTTGGATGGCCAGTATGAAAAGACAACGCGTGTGCCATCACGTTATGTCCATGATTGATTCCTAATAAACATACGACAATCGCTAAAATTGTTTTTATTCCTAACATTGTAAATACCTCATGATATTCATTATTTCTATACTAATGGATATTATTGGCCTTTTTATCAGTAAAATTAAGCGTTAAAAAAACAGTAGTTAACGTCAAAATACGGCGTTAACTACTGTAACTAATTAATGATTAACTTTTTTATTTTTAGCAAATTCAACCTTTGGACGGAAGACCCAGCCCGTAACGGTACCCTTAACAATCATTTTCAAACGCAAACGCATATTTGGCTTGTGGTTAAGAAATACTCTAAAAATTTCATATAAGACTTTTAGATGTGTTCTCATATACAATAAGAAGCCACGTTGGCGACTAAAATACATTTGATTTCTAAATGCATAGAAATAACGGGGAACACGATTGATTGTGTCTAATGAAACATTTGAGGCAATGTTATTTGCCATCTTATGGATGACACGTGAAGTTGGCACCATATATCCAGGCAATACACGCGCTGAACGCTCAGTATACTCAATGTCGTCACCCCAAATAAAGAACTCCGTAATTGGCAAGCCAATATTTGCAACCATTTCACGGCTGAACATCACTGACACAAAGGTTGCGTTTCGTAGTGGCTCTAGTTCAGTTGCATGTAATGAAATTTTATGGAAACGTTTCTTAGGTGATGGTAAGTTCATCAACGCACGTGAATTATCTGTCCAACGAACATCAGAAGCTAAGAAACCAAATTGGTTGTTAATCTTCTTAGCTGCATTGACCAATTCAGTCAGGGCTGTTGGTGTTGGCACTGTGTCATCATCCATCAACCAGACATAATCATCCGTTGTTTCTTCCATAAAGTAACGAATACCTTTATTAAAGCCACCGGATCCACCGATATTTTCTTTTAGGCGGACATACCGAATAGCATCGCCCAAACTGGTTAGATACTCTTGCGTATCTTCTTTACTATTGTTATCAACGACGATGATATTATCTACCTTCGTCTCAGAATTTTGTAAGGCTTCAATGACCTCTTTTAACATTGGTAGCCGATTATACGTTACCACAACCGCACTCACAGTCATATCAGATAGTCTCCCAACTATTAACTATTTTTATAAAAGAACCTCTTTTAAAAGCTCCATTACATTTATACATTTGCGACCTAAAAATATGCTTAGATTACTTTACTTTTCTAGCAACATAGATTGGGCGCTTCTTCACTTCTAAATAAATATTTGAAATATACCGACCAACAATACCAAGACTCAATAGTTGGATACCACCCAAGGCTAAGATAATAACAACCATTGATGGCCAACCAAAGACTGACGTATCAGGATATAGTAGTGCACGAATGAAAACAAGGATTGCGCCAAGCAATGCCAAAACGAAAGCAATACCACCTAGCACAGACACAAGCAGCAATGGTGCCCGTGAAAAGTCAATAAATCCTTCAATAGAATATCTAAATAGTCCCCAGAAAGACCAAGAAGTCTTACCGGCAACACGGTCTTGGTTTTCATAATTCAAATACTTTTGCTTAAAACCAACCCATGAGAAGATTCCCTTTGAAAAACGATTGTACTCTTGCATGCTCAAAATAGCATCTACCATTGGTCGACCCATGACACGGAAGTCACGAGCGCCTTCAACAATATGGGTATCAGACATTGAGTTGATCAATTTATAAAACAGATTTGAGAACCACGAACGAACCACTGGTTCCCCTTCGCGACTTGTACGACGGGCACCAACTGCATCCCATTCGCCAGATGAAACCCCAGCTAACATTTCCGGTAACATTGATGGTGGATCTTGCAAATCAACATCCATCACAGCAACATATTCACCAGTTGCATGTTCAAGGCCAGCGTACAAAGCTGATTCTTTACCGAAATTACGGGAAAACGATACTGTGTGAACATGACTATCTGCTGCAATCAAATTGTCCACAGCGTCCATTGTGTTATCCGTAGATCCGTCATCAATGAACCAATATTCTAATTCATAATCGGCAAAATTCTTATGTTCCTCTTCTATTGCATCATAAAATAATTTTACTGTGTCTTGTTCATTAAAGACCGGTACAATCAAAGATAATTTAGCCATTTCTTCCCCTTTTCGAAATCTTACTGCATTCTATTATAGCAAAATTCCGCTTATTTCCTATCTTTTATAAATTTTTTAACAAAACCAACACTTTCCGTAACGAGTTTGGCACGTAATATGAAAATGATGGCAAAATAAATAATTGCACCAACCACTATACATACTACCGTACCAGTTGGATTTGCTTGTAACCTTATTGTCATCGGTACAATAACGGCAAACATAATCGCTCCAGCAACCAAATACTTCCATGTTCCGGAGAATAACATGCTAATCGATAAGTCATGACGAACGACTATCAGCTGATATAAGGTCACGACACCTTCTGACAAAACAGTTGCAACCGCAGCACCATACAAACTCCAAAGTGGAATAGTCACAAAATTAAGCAAAATATTTACTAATGCACCAATCGTCACTGACATTGTAAAATCTTTTGTTCGACTAATCGGCATTAAATATTGGGTTCCTAAAACGTTACTCCAGGCAATTAGGACAATAATCGGTGACAAAATCGAAATTGTCCAACCAGCTGGTAGGAAAGATGGTCCCATATACCAAATGGTCATTTTAGGACCTAAAGCCATCATACCAAACATTAACGGTACCGATAACGCGGTGACAAAGTCCATCGACTTATAGATGGCTTTATTCACTGCTGCAAGATTACCCTTTGAAAAGTAATTGGCTACTCGTGGCAGCATAACCGTTCCTAACGCTGTTACCAGTGCCAACGAAACTTTAATAATCTTATCCGCATTTTCATAGAATGCCGATAATCCGATTGAGTCTGGTTGGAATAATGGCAACATGGTTTTGTTTAATTGTAAATAAATCTGCGTGGCAATTGTCGGCATAAACAAACCCAAAGTTGGCAACATATGCCGCTTAAATTCTAATGTTTTAAACTTAGGGAATTTAACTTGGCCCGGAATATAAAACCACATGGTAATGTTACCAGCCACCTGAGTCAGCGCCAATAGCAAAATGTAGTTATTCACATCGTCAGGTGATTTAACAACCAAAAAGATTAGAATAACCATCGCAATTTTAACCAAAGAATTACGAATAACCGTTTTTCTAAAATCTTCTAACCCCATGAAGTACCATGAGATATCTAATAAACCAGAAACAATGACCCAAGTTTGTAAATAAAGTTGATGGGTATTCTGACTAAATTCACCCGAAACATGGCGCATTGAAAACACAAACACAATATAAGCAATAATCGCAATCAAACTAACACAGGTGTGCAACAATTGAATTTCCCAAAAACGTTTGTTACGCAAGTCAATGTCATCGCGCACATAAGCAATTTCGCGTTGACCATAGAGTGTAATCCCTAAAGTCGCAAACAACAGAAAATAGCTGACGATTGAGTTAGTCCAGGCTTGGACCCCCATCCCTTCGGCACCCAATACGTGCGACAGATAGGTCATCGTGATTAAGGGCGCTAAAACAACTAGCAGCTGATAAAACACATTATATAAATAATTTTTAGCGACTTGCATGGTTCCATCCTCTGTTTGTAATCATTTCTTTTGATTACGGAATAATTTTATTTAAGACTGGTATCTTTTTAAATATAAGTATAATAATGAGACAAATAATCCAGACAATCAGTGGTAATCCGAGTAAGTGAAATAATGACTCCGGACTAATATGTAGCACATGCGTCATTATTTGAATGATAAATTCGTGAACAACATATACGCCGAGCGAAGCCCCAGAAAGTCGTTTCAACCACAAACCTATTCTAGGATTTGGTTGCCACGTCATTGGAAAATGGTGTTGGAAAAATAACCAGATTCCTAATGGCAAGATAAAACCACCAATTGAAAAGATGTTATACACTTCACGGGCAGTTTCGCCATGACTGATTGAAAGGAAAACTGTCAATAAGAACATAAATAGCACACTCAGGCAAGATAGACCGTATATTATCCGCCGTTGTTTATCTGATGTCTTAAAATTATGCAGATACCAACCAACGAAAAAGATACCAATTCCCATACTCAACGCTAAAGGAATATTTGATACAAGTTGACTAAATGGCCGATGTATCAAACTATACCCATAGTTGATGATGCCAGTTCCAATTATATACAGCCAGATAATATATTCAACGACTTTTTTATTAGCTTTCGTTGCCAAAAGTGATAGAAACGGCATAGCGATATACACTGGAATAATATAGTAAAAGAACCAAAAAATAGGCTGAATCTGATCCTGTTCGATGCCATTAATCAGCCCCTTAAATGACCAATCGGGATTCCCCATTATAAAATGATTCCAAGCATACCAAATAACGGACCAGATAATAAATGGCAATAATACTCGCCAAGCCCTTTTCTTCAAAAACGTCTTGGTATCATATCTTTCACGATAATTTAGTAGATTAGCTCCTGATATCATAAAGAATATCGGCACAGCCCAAATAAATAGTACCTGAATGAATACACTAAGATACCATTTTGGATCACTTGGTGAAAAATTAAAAGCGTAACCCGACGTATGCAACCATACCACTGCAAATGTTGCGACAATATTTAAAATGTCCAAATAATAATAATGCTGTTTACTTACGTTAACTGGCTTTTCCATGTCACTCCCGTCATTGTATATCAAACTATTATAAATAAAACAAGGCACAATACACTGAGAGTGATTGCGCCTTGATTATCTATTAATCTATCAAAAATTAATGTTCTTCATCATGTGCGAAGTTAAAATCTGATGGAATATCAAACTCTTTACGTACTGTATTGAAGGCAGCATTGAATACTTGATCCATATCGTAATAACGATATTGGCCTAAGCGACCACCAAAAATAAATTGTTCCTTATGCTGACGTGCTTCCTTTGCATATTCCTTATACAGATTTGTATTCTTTTCATCGTTAACAGGGTAATAAGCTTCCTTAGAACGATCCCATTCTTGTGGGTACTCCTTGGTAATGATTGTCACCCCATCATCTGACAAACCATCAAAGTGCTTCCACTCCATTACACGTGTATACGGAGTTTCTGCATCTGTATAGTTGATCACCGAATTACCTTGGTAGTTATCTGTTTGTTTTAGTTCAGATTCAAAGCGAACTGAACGGTATTCCAACTCACCAAACTTGTAATCAAAGAATTGATCAATCATACCTGTATAAACGATACGAGGGAACTCAGCAATATATTCGTCTTTGTGATCAAAGAAATCTTCATTGACACGAACATCGATCAAATCGTTGTCCAACATCTTTTCAAAGATTTGTGTATACCCACCTACTGGAATTCCTTGGTAACGATGGTTGAAGTAGTTATTGTCGTAGATAAAACGAACAGGCAAACGCTTAATGATGAATGCAGGCAGTTCTGTTGCTTTACGTCCCCATTGCTTTTCTGTATAACCCTTCACTAGTTTTTGGTAAATATCTGTACCAATTAATGAAATGGCTTGTTCTTCTAAATTACGTGGCTCGCGGTCACCTAATTCAGCTAAAGCAGCTTGTTTTTGTTCTTCAATCTTAGCCTTAGCTTCAGCGGGTGTCTTCGTTCCCCACATTTCATAGAAGGTGTTCATGTTAAATGGCAAGTTATAAAGTTCACCTTTATAGTTAGCCACCACTTGGTTTTGGTAACCATTGAATTCAGCAAACTGATTGATGTACTCCCAAACCTCTTTATTATCCGTGTGGAAAATATGAGCACCGAAATCGTGGACAGTAATCCCATGATCAGTATGTGTATAAGTGTTTCCGGCGATGTGTGAGCGCTTTTCGATGATAAGTGAACGCTTACCACGTTTCGCAGCCTCGTAAGCAAAGATTGCTCCAAACGGACCGGCTCCAACAACTAAGTAATCATAATTTTTATCATTTAAAGTCATTTATTCGTTTCCTCTACATATCTATAAAAAATATCCTGAACTTACTTTACCATAAATCCAGGATATTGTGTTTTAAAAGTGAACCTTCTTATTTGTATCTTTAAAAAACTTACGCTTTAAAAATTGGGTCCCTTTATCGATCCAATTCGTCTTTTCCGTTGTTACCAACGGGAACTCACGGAACGTTTTTTTATTTGTATATAACCAAGTATCCATCAAACGTTCTGACAAGAAGCCGAACACTCGCCGGTCCTGACCCTCATATGATTCATAAGGAATCCGTCGGGCAACTTGATCTAACACGCCAAACATAAAATCCGTATATGACTGAAAATCAGCCTGTTTCATAATAGCCATGTTAAATAGATGCGCCTTCTTACTCTGTCCCATTTGTTGAAAAGCAGGTAGATATTCAGGGAATTGCTCCTTAATGACATCCTGCATGGCAAAATAAGGCTCATTTTTATGAGCATTTAAATAATGCTTTTCTTGTGATTCAATGTAGTAATCACGTTGTTTTGGTAACAAGACATCGGCTTGTTCTAATGCAGCATATATTTGTTCTTGATCCAGAATATCAGCTAAATCATGACCAGATTTTGTACCAAAATACCGCCGATAATGTGCTAGGCCAACAACATCTTCGTGCTGCAAGTTATACTTTGCCCAATATAATGCGGTTAATTCATTAAAAAATGGATTTAACTCTGAAATATTCTCACCTTGATCATCACGTAAATACCCTGTTGGCACTTCATCACGTAAAGCCGACCCAACCATAATCGGTTGATATCCTGCAACTTCAGGAATTTGATATGGTTTATGGGTTGCAATTAAAATCTTCATTCTTCTGACTCCTTTGCAAACACATCATTCTCAGCGATATGAACCACCCGCCAGTAAAAGAACAACATTAACAAAATCGGCCATGACATCACATTTGATGGTGTGACTGCACTAACTACCACAACCACAACCACAGTCATATAAAATGCCTTAATTGAAATACGGTAGAACATGCTACGCTCGTCAAATTGACCGGCTATTTCTTTCAAAATAACTAAGGAACGCTTAATTAGACTAAACAATAGCCAAGCAAAAGTTAAGCAGAAGACAAGACCATATCTTGCTAGCCAACCGAAAAGATCATTCAAAATTGGATAAGCTTGCTTGCGATAAACTTGCATATACTCAAAATTGTTTTTTGACCACTCTGGTAAGTTATCTACAATATATTGTCCTTCATAGCCATAACCAACACCAAATAATGGATGCTGTAGCCATGTTTTAATCAAAGCAATTGTTCCACCAAGACGGTTATCCGTACCACCCTTTTGGAAAATCCAAGTATTCAGCAAACTACGGATACTTGGTACAGCAACATATGCAACCGCTACGCCTAATAGCGCAATTATTCCTAGGAAAAATAAACTGATCTTTTGTTTTTTGGGTGCCGCTAACCAGTATACTAACGCTAGAATACCAATTAACAAGAAACCCGTAGTTGTCTTTGCTAACAACAATACACCTAAACTGGCAGCGCCTAATATCAGTGCTGTCCAGTAAATCCAACGATTTTTAAATGCTTTTAATGGTTCTTGTATCAACATCAGTAAGAACGGACTAAATGCAATCCCCACCAACAATGCTAAATAGGCCGCCTCTGGCTCAAAACCATTGACACGCATTGAAGTTGCGACATAACTACCATTGTCATAAAAATCGCGATTTGCCCAATGACGCTCAAACAGATGCGCAATTGGATTGACCCAGTGCGATAATGATGTCATCCCAAACAGATAGAGAATCTGTGGTAAAACAATTAAACCAAGATAAACGGCTACTGTAATGATGACCGATTTCATAAATTTTACTGCATCTGCATAGCTACGAATGAGCATTTTTTGAACCGTATACGCAATCCAAATTGACAAAATGACCTGGATAAACATCATTAATCCATGTAGTAAGCCATATATGCGTGTCGTCGACCCTACTGCAAATGATTGATAGGTCATTAAAATTAGTTGGGCAACAATAAACACACCCCAAATACGTAAAGTGGTCGTTTTCGGTAAAACATCCTCTAAACGTGCAGGCTGTAAGTATAGTTTAACTAATATAAACAGACCAAATACAACAACAGCAATTTGAGAAAATAAATCAAAGAAAAAGAATGTATATGTTTTTGGCAAAATCGCAAAAGGCATTAACCAACTAACCATATTTCACCCCTTTTTAAGCTTTGGTTGCTTTAAAATTTTTGAAAATACCCGTGAAGAAAGCTAATACAATTCCTACTGCCAGACCAGCAGCCAAACCAAAGACAGCTGACTTTTTAGGTGATCCTGACACAATCGAATCAACATGAGCTTTCTTAGGTGCTGACATCAATTCTGGTTGTGGCATAGTTGAAATTAGCTTAGGCGCGTTAGCAGCATATGAATCCGTATAGGCATTCACCATTTTCACTGCTTGATTGCCCTTTTTAACACCGCGTACTTCTGCCTTGATTAACAATGTGCTATCAGGCGTTGATAATGTCACTGCTTGACGTAACTCGCCAGCAGTAATTTTAACATGTTGCTTTTTTAACTGTTTCACAGCGGGATCAATAATTTGCTGATCCTTACCGATAGAACGATACGTTTTTAGCATCCAAGAATTTCCCATGACACGTGAATTTGGATCCTTAGCATTGCTATCATCCTTACCAACGTACATATCCCGTGAAGCACTAACACTCGTCACAGCTGGCTGTTTGTTCATAGCATACATCACACCACCACAAATAATACCTAATACAATAATCCACCAGGCGTTGCGTAATAAATGCTTGATCAAATCAGTTATAGTAAATTGATTGTCCATTTCACTATTTCCTCTTAGTATAAAATTTCTGACTTAAATTATAATCAGTTAAATGCGAAAACTCGCTACGTTTCAGTATACAGGAGATGTAGCGAGTTTTATAGTTTTATCATAAATTCTTAAAATTTACATTGCGCCTTTTCCCCTAAAGACCGCAATGACTGTCATAAATAAAATTTTGAAATCGAACCACAAATCGGCTTGATCAACATAGCCAATTTCTAGTTGCGCGCGTTCTGGATATTGAATTTCACTTCGACCACTTGCTTGCCAAAGTCCCATTGCACCTGGTTTGACTGATAAAAATTTGTCAACATCTTGACCATATTCTACCAATTCTTTAGCAACCACGGGACGTGGTCCCACAATACTCATTTCACCCTTCAAAATGTTTATAAACTGGGGTAATTCATCAATGGAAGTTTTACGTAGAAATGCACCAAATTTAGTGATTCTAGGATCCTCTTCTGTTGGTAATTTATAGCCATTTTCAACAAATTTCTCATAAAGTTCTTTGTTGGCATACAGCTTTTCCTCAGCTCCCACTACCATTGAGCGAAATTTATAAATACCAAACTCATGATGATTCTGTCCAATTCGCTTTTGTTGATAGAAAATAGGTCCACGATTCTCACCAAAAAAATAGAATATTGATACTACCAAAAAAATTGGCGATAAAATAATTAATGCGAATAGTGAAACAGAAATATCTAAAAATCGTTTGGTAAATAAGTATCCGGTTTCTGACACAGCGAAACCTCCTTCTTGTTTGCTAATGCTTTATAGATATTTTGCGTCATATTCAGGGTCTTGTGACGTCAAAATCTTTGGTCCATCATTGGTTATCGCAACAACATGTTCATATTGTGCTGACCAAGAACCATCCTCAGTCGTAACAGTCCAACCATCTTCCTTAGAGGTTTCTACTTTCCAACCACCAAGATTGACCATTGGTTCAATCGTTATGGTCATACCTGGCTTTAAACGCAAACCATGACCGGCTGTTCCATAATGAGGTACAGCTGGTTCTTCATGCATAGTTGGTTGAATACCATGTCCGATATACTCACGGACATTACCATAACCATTTTCATCAGTAACATATTTATCAATAGCTGCACCGATATCACCGATACGGTTCCCCACTTGTGCTTGATCAATACCTAGGTAGAGAGCTTTTTTAGTAACAGCCATTAGGCGCTTTACTTCATCTGATACATTACCAACAGCGTATGACCATGCAGAGTCAGAGTAGTAACCGTCTAAATCGACAACCGTATCAACTTTAACGATGTCACCTTCTTTTAAAATTAATTTTTTACGTGGAAAAGCGTGGGCCACTTCATTATTCACCGAAACAGTTGTCGCATACTCAAAGCCTTCAAAACCGATTTGAGCTGCACGACCACCGTGGCTTTCAATATAGTGACGACTAAATTTTTCAATTTCCCAAGTTGAAAGTCCTGGTTTGATTAATTCACGAAGTCCTTTATGCATACCGGCTATAATTTCACCGGATTTTTTCATGCCATCTATTTCACGTTGTGACTTAATTGTAATCATTTATATTCTAACCTGCTTTTCTAAATTCAGTTTAACTAGTAACATTATACGCTTACTTTAACAATTCTTGCGAACTTTTCTTATTATCAATAAATAAATGGCTATTTTCAAAACTTCTGAAAATAGCCATTATCAGTTATTTTATCGCAGATAAAAGGTCCCATCATTACCAAAATAATAGTCACGATTATTTATCTTCTGATGTCCTTGCACTGCTCGACCATCAACACCAACATAGTACCGATGGCCCCAAGCCGTGTGCCATTGGTTATGTTGACGGAAACCATGCGTAAACCAGTAATATGTGCCCATGTAAAAACGGAAGCCAGTGTATGGTAGCCCTTTTTCAAACCATTGCCAGCCACGATTAAACTGGACATAACCTTGCCAAGGTGTCAGTTGGCCTTGCGCATTAGCATAATACGTTTGCTTACCTAACTTAACCTGCTGGTTCGTGCGTAAAAAGTGCGTGCCATTATTACCAAAGTAATACTTATACTCACCAATTTGACGAATACCTTGTACTGCTCGGCCATCAGCACCAACGTAATAGCGCTTGCCCCAGGCCGTTTGCCATTGGTTGCCCTGCCTTACGCCCTTATTAAACCAGTAATAAGTTCCCTTATAGTAACGGAAGCCCGTATAACGTTTACCACCTTCAAACCAATACCAACCTGTACCATCATTTAAATAACCCTTTGCTGGTTTACCTGATGAATAGAAAATATTATTTACTGTTTGCTTACTATTCGTTGTTACACTGGTATCTTGTTGTAAAATTGGTGACCCATAATCAACGCTTACATCAAACAATCCCACGACACCAGGAAAACTTGTTTTTGAATTCCATTGCCACGCACCGTACTGCGTATGCCAAAGGTTATTAGCCGTTGGTTGATATGGATATGATGCCATCCAAATGTTTCGCAAGCCAAACTGATAAGGCTTTAATTGTGTTTCTGCAATATAACTGGGCGAGGTATACAACATATAGCGTGGATACCCATTAGCCGCTAAACGGTCACGAAATGATCGTACATTTTGCGTCACATCCCTTTGCCGAGTGGCAACATCCTCTAAGTCATCAACTAACACTGTATGATTTGGTAGCTGATAATTTTTGACCTGTGTCGTAAAGTAATCAGCCTCACTAACTGCACTAGCCGGTGTTCGATACTTAGAATAATGATAAACCGCAATGCGCAACCCAGCTGCTTGAGCACTCGCAATTTGGGCCCGGGCACTTGGATTCACATAGTAAGTGCCTTCCGTCAATTTAACAACGACTCCTTTGACACCGTGCTGTTTCATCTTGTCAAAATCTGCTGTTGTTAAACGACCATTCCATGATGACACATCCACAAAGTCCATCCGTGGTGTCCCTGCTTGACCAGCTGTAATGCCTGGTACACCATTCACATAGACATGATGTACTAAAACCGCAATACCGAGGATACTAATTATTAGAACTAGTATCAGTTGTTTAAAATAGTGCATCAAAAAATTACCTCATATTTTGTATAATTACACCTTTTGTAAGTGCCTAATCATATTACAATATTTGGTAATCTAAATAAGACCAGTTATTTTACATGTATTAAAAAAATAGTCCGCTTACTGTTTCAACTGATTTTTAACATATGTTGGGAAATCAGTCTGTTGTTCCTTGGCTGCTTGCCAATACTGAGTAATCGTCGCATCATCGAGGCTTGAAGAATCTATTCCCGCCTCATAAAGCTTAATACGAGCTTCGCGAACATTTACGACTTGAGAATCATCCGTTGATTGCTCATCATCAGTACCGTTGGTTGTCTCTGAACTAGTCTCTAACGTCAGGCTTTCATCCCCTGACAACGATGTACTACTAACACTTGATCCTTGTGACTGACTAGAAGATTTTACACTTGAAGTATTTGAAGAAGCACCATTATCTTGTGTATGCTCATCCGCTGATTGGTTAAACATAAAGTACATTGCAAAAATGGCAATCACAATAATGACGATTGTTACGATCCAAATAACCTGTTTACGTTTCATATTGATCACCCCTAATTAATCGCGAATGCAGGAGTTCCTGCATCCCAATCCTGTGAGTCCTTTGATAATTTACTCAAAATGCCATCAACACTATTCCAACCACTATAGAATTGGTGATTATATGGATCAAAAATCTCCGTATTTCCTTGATTGTAACCATAACCTACAACAGCATGCCCAATTCCAACGTTCACGAAGAAAATAACTGGTTTACCTTGTTTCAAGGCTGATTTCACAGCATTAGCTGTACTTAAACTTTGTGCTTGATGCCCATACGCATTAACCATTGTTTTTAGATCGAGTCCCGAAGCACCATACGACTCGTGAAACTGACTCACTTGATTTCCAACTTGACGTGGCGTCACATTAACACCATATGAACCCTTTAGGACCATGGCTACACTAGTTGGCACACACCCAGTTGCGCCGAAAGTACCACCACTTAACCAAGTATTTGACCATCGTTTATCCCACTGTGAATAATAATATGGTTTTGCCACTTTTTTAGGCATGTCTCGTTCATAAAAGGTCCCGTTGGTACCAAAATTATGCTTCACACCATTAATGGTCACAATACCTTGGACAGCGCGACCATCAGCACCAACGTAGTATTTGTTCCCCCAGGCAGTCTCCCATTGATTATTCTGCCGAACACCATTTTCAAACCAGTAGTATGAACCTTTGTAGTGACGGAATCCGGTGAATAGTTGTTCATTTTCGATCCAACGCCAACCTAATCCAGAAACATTGACGTAGCCAGAAGGTAATGCTCGCTTATAAAATGTCTTATTGGTTCCAAAATTATAAATCTGATTATTAATAACCCGCAACCCTTGCACAGCCCGACCGTCAGCACCAACATAGTATTTATTGCCCCAGGCAGTTTCCCATTGGTTATTCTGTCGAACACCGTTTTGGAACCAGTAATAGGCTCCCATATAATAACGGAATCCTGAGTAAAGTTGGCCCTTTTCTAGCCAACGCCAACCAACACCGGGTACGTTAATATATCCTGAGACATCATCGTTTCGTAAATAAAATGTCCCATTAGTTCCAAAGTTATATCGCTTACCATTGATCCACTGCGTACCTTGCACAGCTCGGCCATTCGCACCAACGTAATATTTGTGACCCCAAGCTGTTTCCCATTGGTTATTCTGACGAACACCATTTTGGAACCAGTAATAGGCACCTTGATATTTTCTAAAGCCTGTATATGGCTGGCCATCTTCTAACCAGTTCCAACCACCATTAGCTTGAGAAACTTCCGGTGCATAGACATAACCTGACCTGTGGTCAACTTTCGTCGATGATGTGGTTGCACGACGCCCACTTAAACCGCCTTGTTCCTCTGTCGACTCAGTTTCACTTGAAGACGGTTCCGCTTCGTCTACCTGACTAGAACTAACAGTCGGCGTACTTTGACTTACTGGTGCCGTCGTTTCAGGAATACTTTGACTTGCTTGTTCCGACGATTCGGTACTCACTTCACTAGTCGTTACCTGCTCACTAGTTGTTACCTGCGATGATGACGTATCATCAGCAGAAATTGTGGCATAACCCAGTTGTCCACCTGCTAATATACTTAGTCCGAATAGCATCGTTCGGTACAAATTATTATGATTTTCCATGCCCGTTACTCCCTTAATTTTTTGTAAATTATATCTATACTTCACCACTTCTAGTCTGACAAAACTTGCGCTAGCAAGGAAAAAAGCAAGAAAGAGAAAAATTCTTTCTTGCTTATATTAAAAATACTATGTTTATGCTTTACGACGTTTATCCCAGATAATATAAATGATCAATCCAGCACCGGTTGCTAAACTAATTACCCAAGCAACATACGTCGTTACTGGTGTTTTTGCATGAACAGTCAACTCACTAACTGGACGATTCGTTGTCTTAATAACCAGCTGCTTATTCTTGTTTATCTTATATTGATACTGATGATTATTTTGGTCAGTAATTTCATAGTTTAGACTCTGATAGCCAACCATCGGAATGATCGTTTTTGTATTCTTAGCTAACTTTGCCTGATACGTCAGGCCATTAGGTTCAGAGGTTGCTTTGGTCTGTAGTAACTCATGATTCTGAACGATTGCCTTTTTCTGTAATGATTTATTAAAATCGACATTCTCAGGCAGGTAGTCAAACGCACCATAAGTATCCCAATAACCCATCAAATTTTCAAAGTCATCATTGTTTACTTTAAAGTTCGCCATGGGTGCATAACTGACTGGATGCTTCGCTGTTGATTTATAATCAGTTTGCACAGCCAAGGCATTGACCCGATCGACAAAGCCATATTTAATGTTAAATACGGCAAAGGCAAATGAAAATAGTGCTAATCCGATATATATCGTTTGTTGTAACCACTTTTTATTAATGACATTGCGAATCGCCAAAATTGCGCTAACACTCAGCAAAAAGATAGCAATAATGAAGACACGATGTGGGAATTGAATGACACCTAGCTTCGTATCATATAAATAATTCCAAACATAACTTGAACCACTAAAAATGACAGCGACTGATACTAATGTCGCAATTTTTGTAAAACGATCCTGCTTAAGCCAAGTTAATACCACACCGAAGATGGCTAGGAAAGCGATAATCCCAACTGTGTTGGTTTTAAAACGAGCATCAGCGGCAATGGTAAAGGTTGCTTTCACGAACTCATGCCAATCTGGTGCTGCCCAGATAGTTAACTCTGTTGCTGCTGGAGTCGCCAGTGTATTTCCTAACATAGCGATAATGAACGGCATTAGGAATACCAGTGATAATAGAATCGTAATCACAGCAGCAACTGACAAATTAGCCAATACATTCCAACGATTTTTTCGGAAAATCAATAAAAACAACGTAAAAATCGCTGTATAGCCAGCAACGATCGCAAATGATAGCACGTGAGATAAGATAACCAAAGTAAAACCAATGACTAACAATGAAATAGTTTTTTTGTCTAACTTAACCACATTGTCGGTCGTTGTCTTGGCCAATCTGATTAATCCCAGTAACACTAATGGCATAAATGACATCGCCCAAACTTCACCAAATAACCATTGTTGAATAACTTGAGATAATGTTGGCGTCGCCATGGTATAGATGAACGCTGCAATAGTGCTTTCTGTTAATGACAGTCCTAATTCTTTACTGACCCATTTAGCAATACTGAACTGGGTCATTAGTTGCACCCACATCAACACATACATTGCTGTGACTGGTGGAAAAATAAACTGCAATACCGCCCCGATATAAACTGGGAATGACGGATACATAGTTGGTACGATACTACCAATTTGATTAGCAGAAAATGTTGAGATAACTGGTATCAAATTACCATTTTTAATATGTTGATAAAATTCAAATATACGACTGGCATGGAATTGTAAATCCGCTCCTGCATATAAAAAGCCAAACCGGCCAACATAGGCTAAAATAATTGCGAAAACTAAGCCTGGAATAAGGTAATAACATCCCTTCTTTATTGCACTAGCATGCATTTTTTTACTCCTTAATCATTCTCTGGTTTTTATTTCAAATTAAAGGGCGCTATTAACTTCAACAGTTTGATAGCGTCCTTGTCATTGTATCACGATAAATGCATCAAAATACTCTTTAATGCAGTTGCTGCTTCTTCACCACTATGTGAATTATACTGTTGGCTGATATCTGCTAGCACTTGATAATCATACTCATCTGCTTGTAATAGGTTCATCAATTCTGACTCAGAATATGCAACAGGTAATCCTAAATCTTCTTGGGCGTCTAAATAAACACCTCGTCGGACATGATATTCATTAAAGTCCGGTTGAAAGAGAAAAATTTTCTTGCCATAGACAGCAAAATCAAAGAACACACTTGAAAAATCAGTAATCAACACATCAGTAATCATAAATAACTTATACAATGAATAATTATCTGCCGTAATGATTTTGCCTTTTTTAACAGCCTCTGAAAAATAATGACCCCGATAAATTACCGTATAGGTTTCAGATAATTTTTCTAAAGTTGCTTGTGTTAATGTCGTCTGTTCACGTGCTTGATAACCTCTAAAAGTTGGCACATAAAGCAAGATTGGTTTATCTGATTTAATACCCAGCTGATATTTTACACGTTCTGGTGTAATGTTTTCTCGATAGCGCGTCACAATATTTTTACGTAACTGACCATGCTCCACAAATCTTTTTGTTTTTGGAAAGACCTCTTTGAATTTTTCTAGGTCATAGTCACCATATGTAAACATAAAATCAAATTGTACATGATCATACCAATATTGCACTAATCGAGATAATCCAATTTCGGCATGGCCTAAACTTTTCAGTGGTACACCATGCCAAAATTGAATATAAATGTTTCGTTTATGACTAAATGGAATTAAACGATCAATACTAGAATTCGCCACCCAATATTTAGACCTTAACAAATGGTAGAAAAAAGTCGGTGAATTAGATGAAACTTTACGTCCTAGTTCCGGTTGCACATAAATTTTTGGCTTATTCATTGCCCAGACAAGTTCATAGTCCTTAAATGCCGGATCATTGCGTAGCATATTATAGGCTTCTTTTGGTGTATCTGAATATTGACGACCACTATAAGAGATAAACAAGATTTGTTTTTCGTTCGGTCTAATAAATAATTGTAGAATTTTAACGAAAGCCCCGACAGTAATCAGGTACGCACCTCCAAAAAAGGATGAATTTTTGATACGATTTTTAATTTTTTGTGCTCGACCCATATTACACCATTGCCCTCTGCCCTAAGTTTAATATTTCAAGTATAACAAAAATATGTTATTGGCGAAGCGTAATCATGTAAATTCTGATGAAATTAACGGATTTCATGCATTATTTCCGCACCACGATTAACAATTAAATAAGAACGACCATTTTGGTCCCAGACCTGTGATTCAAATTCTCTAGTCGCTTGTTTTGGCGATACATAGACACCACTTTTAATATCTGACTTATTCAATGCACCCCGTGCCCACTTCGAAGCAGGTATGGCATAATAAGCGCCATCAGTTAGATAAAATAACTGATCCGTCCGATTATTGACGGATAGGAATTGGCCAAAGTAACCTGGCTTGTTTCTGACAACCGTTCGTGACATATGCAATTGCAACTTACCATGCTGTACGTTACCACGGTACAACATTAAATCTCCAGCCTTAATGTTCTTAGCAGCTAACTGCTTCTTCGTCTTATTTGAAATCATGCTAACCATCGCCACATTACCATCATCATCCATACTGAATGTTTGTTCACCATGAAATGATTGATGATTTTTAGGGTCGCGGAAAGTAAATTTGTGCTGATCACTCGGATATAGCGTATCTAATTTAATTCTGACAAGACGTTGTTGGCGTGACTTTTTAGCTAAGGTTATCAACCAAAGGTGATTATCTTTCGCATTATAGGCAACCGCCTGACCATGGCCCATATGAAATTCTGGTCCAACCTTAATTGCCTGAATCAAACGATCATCATTTGTTGTCGCAAAACGGTTTTGATTGATTCGCTTCTCTAGGCTTCTAAGGCGATCTGCCTGACCAGTTTGCCAGACACCAAGCGCTTGCAATTGTTGGATATCATACCGGACTATGCGACCATAATTTTTTCGCTTCTCTGACTCATACATCACGTACAGATAACGTCCGTGCATGACACTCCCCTGTGGTAATTGCCAATTAACTAACTTTGTTGACACGGTCGGTAACAATAAGGCTGTCTGATAACCTTTAATAGGTGATACTGAGCGGTCATTTGCTTGTAGAGTAGAAAACTTACTTTTAGCCGCAGTATACTTTGGCTTTTTTAAATAGGACATGCCGGTATCAGGTGCCTGTACAACCCGATACTTTTTAGGTGCAGTTCGACTATTTTTGAAAACATTCGACCAGTTACTAGTCTTGATTTTTTCCTTCGGCTTACTTAAAACTTGCCACTGAGCTTGTTTCATCCACTTTGTATTCGCCACAGCATGACCTGACTTATCTTGTAAACTTACTGTGACTTGATCATTTTTGCGTAAAGAACGTGATAGTTTTGCCGTAAAAGCTTGATTTAAAATAACGGTCTTCTTTAATAAAGTATCTTTTTGATTCTTCACAACAAGTGTGTAGGCAACCGCCCCCTTCTCATTGTCATCATAAATCGTCCCTTTAATTTGATCACTGCCAGTTTGTAACTGAATATTCTGTTTCAAATCCATGCTTACAACTGTGTTGTTAGTTTGCCCATAAATGGCGTGATTAGGTATACAAAATGCCAGCAGAAAGAACGTACTAAAGGCCACCAATGTTTTTAAATATTTCATACTTACCCAATCACCTCACAAACTTCTGTTACAAAAATATCTCTTCATTTTATCATAATAAACTGTCCGTCGTCGTGTTGGCATAAAAAAAGTAGTTAAGACACCGAATGTCTCAACTACTTGTAAAAAATATTTATTAAAGATAATCCTGTAAAAGCTTTTGCGTCTTATCCCATAATTGCTGTTGCAAGGTCAAATCATTGACTTGTGGGTTAACTTTCTTCGCTTTTGCACGTTTATTGTAATAAGCCCCTGACTCCCAAGTTTCGCCAGGTGTGCCTTCAATAAAGAAACGCAACGTGTCGCCACCTTCTTGTGCACTTTGCATGACAACCTTATTCAACATTGTATGATAAATGCGATACATCCAACTCTTTTTATCATTAGCAAAGTTTGTGCGAATCATACCAGGATGGAACGAAACGGCTGATAAACCATTTTTATGGAAACGTCGATCCAATTCATTGGCAAACAGAATATTTGCTAGTTTGGCATCGCCATATGCTTTCGTTCCTTTATATTTCTTATGACTATTATTCAAATCATTTAAATTAATATGACCAAAGAGTTGATGAGCAATACTTGAAGTATTAATCACGACTGCCTGGTCTGGATTAAAATTGGGCATCAATAATTGGGTGAGCAAAAATGGCGCCAAGTAATCCACCTGGACAGTTCGCTCAAAGCCATCATTTGTTAATGCATGTGTCCCAAACAGTCCACCGGCATTATTAACTAAAATATCAATTTTTTGATCACCTAAAGTCCGTTGCAATAATTCTGCTAAATGACGAACCTGATCAAGTTGTGAAAAATCAGCAGTGAAATATGGGGCATCGACTCCATTAGCCACCTTAGCTGTCTTCGCTTTATTACGACCAACTAAGTAGAGATTGTACTCTGCTTGATTTAATCCCCGCGCAGCTGCTGCGCCAATACCATCAGATGCACCTGTAATAATCACATTTTTCTTTATCATATAGCTCACCAATCCTTTCGAATTAACGTGCGTTTAATTGATTTTTTCGTTACCACAAATCGTTGGTAATCTGCATGATCTAGTTTCATCAACGTTACTGTTGTTCGATCAACATCACATACCAGATAATTGACCCGCGACTGCAGCACTCTATCAGCACTTATTTTAATATCTTTACCAACTGTAAAAATATCATTTACCCTTAGTTGTCGGTACTTTTGTTGACTAATAATCCGCCTACCCAAAAATCCGATTGACCATAGTGTACCACCAACCAGTGCTGATTGTTCAAATTGTTCGGTTAATTTTATTTTTATTTTTTTGTCATCTTTCTGCATAGAACCCCCACTTACTTTTAGTATAGCATAAAATATGTTTTGCTTGGAGAAATTCATATATATAGATAACAATCAATAGGTAAAAATACAGATTATCGTATAGTAAAAGGCTGTTTCTCATCAATTATCTTAATCACCTGCTGAATAGCTCCATCCCACAAACGCCATTCATGCCCACCAGCAGCTTGCACAAATTTATGTTGCAGCCCTTGCTGTTCAATCTGATCACTCAACGTCAAATTCATATCATAAAAAGGATCCTTATCACCACAAAACTGCCAAATAAACGGTGCTTGTTTCGACTGCTGAGTAATCAGATATGCAATATCATTAATGGAATGCCTAACTTGCTCTGGTGAGCCAAACAAACTACGATACCAAGCATCGCGTTCTGGATTTTCACGCCATTTTCGTTCAATATCAGGCATTGCTGACAATGGAAAGATACCTTGAAATTGGTCAGGATGGGTTAACCCTGTCTTTAAAGCACCAAAGCCACCCATTGAAGTCCCTGCGATGAATGTCCGTTCACGTTTATTTGATAAATGAAACCACACTCGACAACGTTGCAAAACTTCCTCACTGATATACTCAAAATACTGGCTTTCACCCACCCGACTGGTGTAATAGCTACGATCCACGCGTGGCATAATAATCGTGATGTCTGTTTGGCTGGCATAATCCGTCAGACGCGACTGATTTAGCCATGCGTTCTCATCTTCTCCCATACCATGCAGCAACAATAATGTCTTACCAGATTCAGTTGGATGTTCCGGCAAAATAACATTGATACTCGTACTCATTTCTAACTTTTCCGAATAAAACGACATGCGACTGACTGCCATAATATATCCCCCTGTTATTCTCCTAAAATCACTTTGTCTATATAACCATTTATACCATTTTTTATCCCTAACCTTCTAAAAAAGCAACCGAATTCTACCATAACTCGGTTGCTTAATAGTTTACTTTTTGTGTGTAAAGTCACCACTCAAATAATGCTCACCCGCACTTAAGTCGTACTGGACTAGTTTTAAGTCGTGTAGTAATTCTTTTTGCTTCGATGATAAGTCTTTTGTTTTTAACTCTTTACCATTGTTATCTACAAAAGTATCACGTGCATAATTAACGAATACCGGCAATTTATCAACAACCTTTGTTTGTAAGGCAAAGAAAGGTGTCACCTTGCTATTCGTTGCCTGCAATAATAGTGCTGGGAAATCGCTTGGTGATGCATAAGGACGTTCATCTTGACGCAAAGTTGACTTTTTACTATTATCACGAGCCGCTTTATTTTGATAAATAAAGTAGTCAGTTTCATGACTAGTTTTCATCTGCGCTTCTTGATCAATAAACGTAAATACAACTGGCCAATGATCACCATAGAAAACCAACGTCACTGGACGATCAAGGTTCTCAACCTTATCAATCATCTTTTTAGTTGCTATATCGGTTTCGTGAACCCCAGTAATATATGTTTCTACTTGATCTTTTGTGTTCTTCGAAACTGCTGGTTCCAATACCTTGTATGGACTACCAGGATATTCATTCGCCTTATACATCAAATGATTTTGCATAGTCATTAACTGCAAGAATTGTGATTTTTTACTTTGCGTATCATCAATTTTGTCTAACAAGAAACGGTAAGCATTCTTATCAGCTGGATAATCAGTTTTCGACGATAGCTTACCCGTATACTTGTCCGGATACTTATTCTTCAAACCATCGGTTGTATAGAATTTCTGAATACCGATATCCTTATAAGCATCACGACGGTTATAAAACATACCCGGATATGGATGGAGGACTTCACGTTGATCAAATAAGTTCGGCAACGTTGGTACCTCATTCGCATATGGTACTAATTGCGTATAGGGAACAACCATTTCTGGCGCAAATGTCGCCAAAGGGAAACCAGCAATTGTCATATATTCAATATTTGCCGTTCCACCACCATAACCAGAAGACAGCATGGTACCAGATAGCACCGCATCTTTTTTGATTTGATTAATATTCTTGTAAACATCTGGACCTTCATACTTCAGTTTTGGTACTTCATTCGGATTCGTTAATGATTCACTCAAAATAGAAATAACGGTCTGACCTTTTAGGTTATCTTGACGCGTTTTATTCAATTCACTAGCATAATTCGTGTACTTTTTCTGTATTCGGGTCATTTCCTTAGCCGAATACTCATTAGGCTCACGCATAATCACACTTGAAATATTCGAAACAAATGTCATGATTGGTCCATTAACCATCGCATCATCAACCATAATATTATTTTGTTGCTGATAACCAAAGTGGTACAAGATAGCCTTATTTTGATCAGCATTCACCACAAAAGGTGTGGCTAATAAACCAAAAGAAATTAATAGTACACCTAATCTACTACCAGATTGGAGAAACATCATATTGTGGACCGATTTTGCGAATACGCCGGCTCGCTTACGACGTAAATATATTTCGATTAACGTTGCACCAACCAATAAAATTGCGATAGCAATAATCGCCCCGACCAGCAAGTCCTTATCAATCATCTTCGTTAAGCCACTCACAGCTGTTAACTCAGCCATGTCGCTGAGAATGATTGGCTCATTACGTGTACTCATTTTCATATATTCAGCAACAATGGCAATAATCGCCAATATAGAATAAATTGCAGTTCCAATAAATAATTTATTGACTAACACAACGATGAATATGAATAGCAATAAGCATGCCAACACCGAATAGACCATTTGTGGTCGCGTCAAGAATTGAAAGACATAGTGTAATGCCACATGCATGTCAGTCGATTGCGCATTTAAACGCCCCCAAACTTGAAAATGCATCGCAAATTGCAATAGTAATGTTGTCAAAAAACTAAAAATTAAGCCTACAGTTAATAGCTTCATGACACTATTAAAAGACGGTCCCACAAACTTTTCTCTACTCAAAAATTTTTTCATCTTACTCCACTCTTAAACCAATTATTCAATCATATGTATTCCCTAAAAAAGAGCCAGATAGAACGTCTAGCTCTTTTGCTTAATTTGTATTGTCATCTCTTATCAAACAACATAAATCATGAATGCAATTAATTATTTTCTATTTTTTAAGACAAACGTTCTTCTCGCACATAATCAATCGGTAACCATTCCAAGACGCGTTCAATCTGCTTGTCCCAGTAATACCATTCATGACGTCCTGGTGCTGTTTCATAGGTTACGTCGTATGATAATTGCTTTAACTTCGCAACCGCCGTATCGTTAATCTGCTTAAATTCGTCTTGTTCGCCTACCCAGTCGTACAGTCTTGGCCGATTCTGGCAGTTTTCTGCCAAAGTTAGAATATCGTTTTCCGAACCACTAAATTGGTCCAAATCACCAAAAATTCCTTGCCAATAAGTCAAAGATTCTAAATCTAATAGTGGCTCTGTGTCACCAATAAGTGCGCCAGAAAGTGATGCCGCATAGCTGAACTTATCAGTTGCTAAGGCTAGTTTGAAAGCCCCATAGCCACCCATCGACAAACCGACCACAAAGTTCTTTGACCTTTTCGTTGATAATTGTGGAAAAAAACTAGCTACTTTCTCAGGTAGTTCCTGCGCTATGGCATCAAAATAATTTAGACCATACTTGGTATTAGTGTACCATGCTAAATCGGTCGAAGGCATCACAATTGCAATTGGTGTTTGCCTTACTAGGCGTTCAATATCAGTTCGACGTTGCCAAGTTGTTTGGTTATTAGACATCCCATTTAATAAATATAATACTGGTATATCTTGCAACGTTTCATTAGTCCAAGTTGGATTATGATCTGATAATTCTGGTAAAATCACGTTCATCGTACGGTCCATGCCCAGAACTTGTGAATAGTAGTCTACCTCTAAATGAGCCATAATGTCTCCCCTTAGTCCTAATTTTTCTAATCTATTATATAACCTTACTCATTGGAAAACTTGAATGACAACTTAGCATCAGGATCAATACTATGAGCAAGTTCCCGATAGAAATCTTTGGTTGATTGCTTTAATAGGCCATCGTATTTTTCTACATATTTTTGTTTTGACTTGTCATTCAATACCTTATTAATCATATCAGTTTCACTAATATCTGACGTGAATGAACTAAAGACACCATTATGTTCATCTAACAATTTGAAATTAGGATTATTATAGCCAATGAAGATAAACTTAGGCACTGTAATGACATATGAGTTCTTGCCATTAGATTCTATATCAACGTCTTTACCATTGATACCTAATTTCGCATCAAAAGTGGCTTGCATGAATTTCTTTCTATTGGTTCCCACAATGTTTTTACCAAACAATTGTGACGACTTTTCCTCATTAAAGACCTCAGACATGCCTAAATTAACTAACACAACTTGTTTCTCTTTAGTTAATGATTTAATGGTTAACGTTTCTTGATCTTTTTTGACTGTTTGAGCAGCTGGCGTATGTGAGTTACTATCGTGTCTATTTATTTGCCAAACAACACCCCCAACCACAATAGCACCAAGAGCTAGCCCCACTAAAAGCCAGATGAGCTCATGTTTAACTCGTTTCCATAATGTGTATGTTCGCTTCATATTACCTCATCCATTCAATATTACTGATTTAATTATATACGTAAATATATGTTAAGTCAGTATGTTTAGTTGAGTTTTACCCGTAATATTACTTTATATAACACTAGTTTTATAAAAGCAATTATTCATATACAATATTTCATGCAATTCAACAAAAAAGCACCAAACAAAGAACTATTGTCCCTGAATGGTGCTTCAATATGGTAAAGTCCCCTCTACCTTTGATAAGTTAATTATCAATAAAACCAGTACTACATGATAGTACCATAAATTACGCTTTAAAACTATTTTTAATGTTCTATTGAACAGTAACTGACTTAGCCAAATTACGTGGATGATCAACATCCAAGCCACGGCCTAGTGATGTATAGTACGCCAATAATTGTGTTGGCACAACACTAACCAATGGTGTCAATAATTCATTGATATCTGGCAAAACCAAGTCATCTTCAGGCTTAGCGACTGCTTGGGTCACAATTGTATAAGTCTTGGCGCCACGTGCTTGCGTTTCAGCTAAGTTACCACGAACCAAACCAGCCAAGCGGGGTTGCGTCATCATCGCAATCACGGGTGTATCTTTCTCTATCAAAGCCAATGTGCCGTGCTTCAACTCACCAGCAGCGAAACCTTCCGTTTGAACATATGAAATTTCTTTTAATTTCAAAGCAGCTTCTAGGACGACGGCTGAATCAACCCCACGGCCAATATAGAAGGCGTGATGTGCTGGCACCAACATCTCTTCAGCAACTGCTTGAATTTGCTCTTTGTCATCAATGATCCCTTGGATGGCAATCGCAATCTTTGATAATTCTTGTTCTAAATCAACATCTAATTGCTCACGATCAGCCAAAGCATAGGCCAAAATAGCTTCGACCGTTACTTGCGCAACATAGGCCTTCGTTGAAGCCACCGCAATTTCGGGACCAGCAATCAAAGGTAACGCATACGTTGCTTCGCGCCAAAGCGTTGACTTTTCAACGTTCGTTAAGGTCAATGACTTAAAGCCTTGGGCATTGATGTTTTGCAAAACCTCACGTGAATCGGCAGTTTCACCCGATTGTGATAAGAAAATAAAGAATGGCTTTTCTGATAATAATGGTTGCTCATAGGCAAATTCTGATGACACATGTACTTCAGTTGGAATACCTGACCAACGTTCGAAGAGACGCGCACCTACTAAGCCAGCATGATAAGACGTACCAGCAGCCACAATATAAATGCGATCGGCAGCCCGCATATCCTTCACAATACCTTCACCAATCTGTGGCTGACCATCCTTAGGTAAGTAACGTGAAATCAAGTGACGAATCACCACTGGTTGTTCATCGATTTCCTTTAACATATAGAATGGATAAGCGCCCTTATCAGTCTCGGTTGCATCAATATCCAAATGGAAGGGTTCACGATCCATCGTTTCACCAGCAGCACTAAATAATTGCACATTATCTGGATCAACGATAGCCACTTCCCCGTCATGTAATTCAATAAAGTCATGGGTTTGGTCAAGCATCGCTACAGCATCGGACGTCACGACATTAAAATCAGCCCCAATACCAATCAACAAAGGTGACTTTTGCTTAGCAACGTACATCCGCTCAGGCTCTTCACGATCCATCAATAGGAAACCATAAGCAGAATTACTATCTAACAAAGCAATCAACTTTTTCAAAGCTTCAAAAGTGGTTGCCCCTTCCTTAACAAACTTATCAATCAATTGGACAGCTACCTCAGTATCCGTATCTGATTGGAAAGTCACGTTGTCTAGATAGTCATCTTTTAATTCAAGATAATTTTCAATCACACCATTATGGACTAAGTAAAAGCGACCGTCTGCAGAAACGTGTGGATGAGCATTGGCAACCGAGGGACTACCATGGGTTGCCCAACGAGTATGGGCAATTCCAGCAGTTCCCTTGACGTTTTTTTCTGAAACCAATTTTACTAATTCTGAAACACGACCATTCTCTTTCACAAGTTGATCCGTGCCATCAGCCTGATCTGCCACATATAACCCAGCAGAATCATAGCCACGATATTCTAACTTTTGTAATCCCTTTAATAGAATAGGTGCTGATTGGTAATTATTTCCCGTAAATCCAACAATTCCACAAAACATAAGTTACCCCTTTTTACTTTAAAAATTAAATGGTATATATTTAATTTTTTGTTTCTATATTCACAAAGTAAATTATCTCGCTTTATTAACAACTGGTCAATCATATATATTTGTTTTTATCATACTTTGGTCTAAATTGGTATAGCATATACCATATGATAAAAGTTAAAATCACATGCTTTTCTTCTAGCACTCTATCTTTTAACATGAAACTAAAAATTTCGCGTTTTTTATTTTGCCTTTTTCACAAACAAAAAGACACCAATAAGATACCAGCGCAAAATGTAATCGACGAAAAAAACAGATACGAGATATTTATTGATGTCCATTAATGATTCTATCCTAAATTCAGTTGGTTCAACAGACAAAAATATTAAATTTATAATTTCTGAAGATGGTAATTTCAATGAGTTAGTCCCTTACGGGCATTATCATCATTTAGTTTTACTATAACTATAATAAAGCCAGTCTAGTCACGCCCCCTGAACACTGCCCACAATGCGGTTTTGATTTAACTGGTTATTTATATTTATCAGGTGCTGATATCGATAAGTATAAATTGCCTACCACTAATGGTTATCAACAAATTCTATATTTAACGAAACAACATTACCAATGTCGTCGTTACTGGAGTACCTTTGTTGCACAATCACCAGACTTTGTGGAAAGGTCATCAACCTCACGATCTTTACTACAACAAATCATCGATTTGGCTAAACGTGATATTTCAGAAAAAATACTGCCTATACTTTGCATCTATCAACGAGTAAAGTAAATCAGTTAATGCATCACGCAGCTAAGACCTACCAAACAAATTACACTCTAAAAATTACCAACGGTTATTTGTCTTGATGAGTTTCATTACGCTAAACATCAATATAGTTTTGAAATGATTGATGGACGTACTAGTGACTTAATTGAACTTTTTAAAAATCGGACCAGTACAAATATTCGAAAGCATTTGTCTAATTACGCTTTAACTAATCGGCAACGAGTAGAGTGTATTATCACAGACATGAATGCTAAATATAGTACTCCTCTAAGACAGATGTTTCCCAATGCCAAAATAATTATTTATTGTTGCCATATTATTCAACTGGCAATGAAAAGCTATCCAACTTACATGAATCACTATTCAACAGACCATTAACAATAAACACAGTCGTATTTATAAATTACTGAAATCTAATTGGCAGTTCTTCATTACCAACCTTACCAAACTGGATTTAAACCAAAATCGTTGGTTCAAAGTAATTAATGAATACATGTACCCTCAGGATGCTTTACAACTAGTGCTTGTTTTATCGCTCCACTTTAAGCAAGCTTATAAAGTTTATCAAGCAATATTAACATCCCAAAGGTATTAAAAATGCCTTTTCAACTCTTTCTTCCAATGAACGTATTGAAGGAGCAAATCTCGTATTAAACAAATTGGCCGGACGGCCTACGGATATGGTAACCAATATAATTACTTTTTCATAATTCGTCTACACTTATTTAATCGTCACCAAGTTAAAGCAAATTTCATGAATTTATTAATACAAGAACCTAATTAGTCGATTTTACCATTTTTCAGGTTATCTGACACAGAGCCAATCTTTCCAATAAGTTAGTGGTCTAAACTTCCCTCTAATTTTTGGGATTTAGTCCATATTAATCGCTTGTAAAGAGAGTTTCTACTCACAAAAAACAGACAAACTCATAAAGAATCCAGCTAATTGGTGTTTAAGCCATTCAATTAATTAATTTTTTCATCAATACTATTTAAGGAATAACCAATTTACAAAAATAAAAATATCTATTATTAAATTTAATATTATCTTTATAATGTGTATTCTGATTACTTATAGCACCTTATGGTAGTTTTTCATATATAACTTATAGTTAAATACAATATAGCTTTAGGATTAAGATTTTTTATGCCTTTTCATTCTTGTAAAGATATTGCTATGTTGTGCATTCTCTAATTGATATTCTAGGCTCGAGATATTTTTTTCCAATCCTATAACCCTATTTCTTAATTCCGTAATTTTTGATAATGTCTGTTTCTCATCAATTTTTATTAATTGATGAAGAAAATCGTCATAAAACGGCTTTGTATAATGCACATAAAACGGTCCCCAAGGATGATGCCTATCTAAAAAATATTCCTTTTCTTTCATATTTATAACTAACACATCATAGTTATTTATAATATAATCATCTAACATGTCCCATAATGAATTTAACTTATTTACATCAACTGTCATAAATTTCCGAATCTTACGATAATCCGTCATAGTCGTGCCATCTTCCATGGTATCACTAAACCTTGACTGATTAAGTATTACTTGAATATTTGGGGCATACTCTTGTAAATATTTAAAAAATAAATCCACCTTTTTTTTCCACAAATTTAAATATTCATCTGTATCTTGTACCATGCTTATTTTTGATTGTTTATCTTTGAAAAATTTTAAATCTTTAAATTTTGGATTATTTGATATAAAATTATCATCGCCCAATTTAATAACATTGTAATATAATTCTACCCATGAATCTAAAATTAAATAATCCACATCTTGAGTTGTAAGTAATGACAAAAACTCTTTATTCAACTCTTGACGTAATTGCCACTTATCAAAATCACGAAACGTCTCTAAGTTTTCATTCTCTAAAAAATTTATGGGATCTGACATCAAACTCAACATAGAAGTCTGATGTGTTCCTGCCACAACCTTGAAGAATAATTTATAATTTCTATTAAATTTAGAATTAAAATTATCTCTTGTTAAACAAGAACCCATAACCGCAATATTTTTAACCATATATTCCTCTACTATTTATAAACTGTAACCTATTGTTGTGTTATTCATAAAACTATACACTATTACCCAACATTAGTATTAGTTCCAATAAATTACCCACAATATACTTGCTCACTCTCTTGTTATATTTTTATTCAGATAATACTAGTAATGTCTAAGTTGCTTCGTTACTCCACAAAAAGCTAAGTTTATTATTATTCATGAAATTTCCTTCGACACCAATGCAGATTTAAAAATTAAGATTCGAAACCCTTTTCAACAATAAGCATAAGCTGATTATAATAATCCTTATCAGTATACTTCCCACTAAAATTTATAGCTCTTTCTGAACGTTTAACTTTATTTTCTGGGTGGTTAAAAATTTCCATAATTTTATTACTAAATTCATTTACATCACCATCCGAAACTAAACTTTCAGAATTAACGAATTCACGTGGGCCGTAATCAACCGCATAAGAAATATTAGGCGTCCCGTTCGCTAAGCTTTCTAATAACGTCAATCCAAATCCTTCAAACTTAGAAGTAAACAAATGAACAGTGGCATGTTGAAAGGCATTATCTGTTTCATGAGTAAATCCCATAAACTTAACACTACCCTGTATACCTAACTCTTCTACTAGCTCAATTAAATTATTCTTTTCAGGACCTTCACCATAAATAAATAATTCAGCCTGTGGAAAATGTTTAACAACCGATCCAAATGCTTGAATCACATCATTTACACGCTTATCCTTATCTAGACGTCCAAGACTAATTGCTGTGTAATCAGGTCGTTTCTCAAAAGGAACTAAGATATCCTTTTTCTCAATTGTATGTGGTTCAACAATTATATTTTGTTTAATTGAATCACTTACTCTAGCATCTAAATCGGATTTAGCTGATTTAGTAAGTACAATTATTTGATTAATATTTCTGTTTAATTGATCAACAACCCTATCATAAGCACCCTTTAATTTATTAGTTCCATATGTTAGATGAGTACTATGAAAAACAACATTAATATAGTGCCTAGTTTGCCACTTTGAAACAGCAGTATATATTGTAGGATGTTCAACAAATAACAATGCATTTGCATAAGCAAAGTGCCTAGACATAAAGTAAATTTGCAACTCATAATATGCATTAAATCTTCTTTTCCCATCTATCACTGGAATTTCATACCAAGTTGTAAAATATTTCTTTCTTACATTATTGAATATGCGGCCAGTAGTTAAGAAAAGCTTTCCTTCATAATAAAATGACTCTGTATTTTCAACTTTACCGTTCAAAAGCGTTGTTTGCCGAACCTTTATTCCATATTTATTATAATATTCTCTTTTCTTCAAAATGTTATTTTCAAAAGTTTCCTTCAAAAAGATACTACTATCGGAAAAGCCATTAAATCTATAAATTTTACCTTTAATATATGAAAATTTAACATTTATATCATTATCTTTTTCGACAATCGATATATTAGTGATACCACGCAACATTTCCTGATTAAACATTGCTAACATCTCTGGATTCATTCGTTCTGACTCAAAAAAAACAGTCCGAGATCTTAAAAAAGACCATAAATTATAAACTGGATTTTTTACAGCTCGTCCTACTTTTACCGAGTCTTCATATAATTTTACAGAGTCCTGATTCGCAAAAGTTAACAACAAAGGTTGATAGCCCATTTCTTTTAAGAACTTTATTCGTTTATACAATGCCCCTGTTAACCCGCCTGCTTTTGGCGAAACACCACCTGTTAATACACCTACAACTTTGCGTGAGGAACGTTTTATCATAGAATATTTTTTATTTATCAACTCATGATAAGTAATAATAGAATTCACAGGAAAAGAAAATTGTTGTATAAGATTTGATTTTTCCCTATCTGAATTAACTAATATTGTTATTCCACTATGGGCATATTCATAAATCATTAAAAGATTGTTTTTATTCATTTGGTTAATATAAAAAAACTTTTGTAAATTTGTTTCATAATTTATTAAAGTCTCCGTATACTGATTACCGTCAATAATTAAACTGTCATTATCTGATTGTAAAAAATGATTCAAGAAAAAATGAATAAACTCAGATTCCATACCTAATTGTTCCAATTGGCCATTAAACTTAAATTCAAAGGAATCGGTTAAGTATTTCTTACTAAAATTATCCCAGTGAACCTTAGTCTTAAGAATAATATTTCCATGCTTATTTAGATACAATCGTTCACTTTCTTTTTCATTTTCATCACGTAAAACAATTAACCGTAAAATTCTATCGTGATAAAAATAATCTGATTTATGCTGTTCATTGTCATAATTCTGAATAACAGATCCATCTTCTTTTGTGAACTGTTGATCAAAATCATCAATATACTGTTTTTCTAAGAAATCACCATTTTCTGCTAACCAGCCCATTATATGTAGAGCATGATTGTCATGAAAATCATTAAATAACTGTTGGATCGAAAACGTATCTTCCGTATAATCCAGCAACACAATATAATCTTCTGAATTATTATCACGAAGAATAGACATGTCTCTATAATTTTCAACAGTCGATGTTAAAAAATATTTTTTCATTAGAAGCCCTTTCTAGAGAAAGTTAATAAATAACCTATATCTGATTTATTTTGATTAAAGTTAGTATTATTAAGCATTCATATCTGTAATATTTATTGTTTTCTCTATTATATATGAATAAAATGACTTATTGTTTTTATTAATTGTTTTCACATCAAGCATTAACTCTGAACAATTTAAGACAAGCGGCAAAATATTTTTTAAATTGGTCTTTTTCGAATCAATCAAATATATATTTTTCTCTACGTCAAAATAATCTTTGAACTTTTCTTCATCACCATATATATAAATCGCGTCATATGAATTTTCATTAACTAAACGTTGTAAGTTATAAATACCAAATGTTTCATCAAAATCTAGGAAATTATTCGCTATTACACATAATTTATTTCCATTTTCTATTTTAACAGCGCTCACATATTCATTATTAAACACAAGCGGTAAATAAAAATTTTCCCCAATTAAAATTGGTTCACTATTTATAGAAGTTAAATCGATAACTTCGGAATACTGCGGGAAAATATGTTTTTTAATATATTCATTCTTAGATATACCTAAACGTGTTTTTTGATCACTATAGAATGAAGTTGTTTTAACATATGTTTTCTTTTTGGCATGCATACCGAATGCAAATAAATTATTTTCAAAAACATTCATCATTTTTCCTAGATAAATAAATTGATCAATTTTTTCTAACGGTACTACTCTGTGAATTTCTTCCTCAAATATTTTTTGAACGCTACCTTTCTCATACATTGACATATCACCCTGATTAGCTAAAGAATAAGGTACATAGTTATCAATTGAATAGTTAACCTGCCCTAACCTAAAAATATGACTATATGCGATTCTTATTTGTGATAGTTGCAATAGCTCCTCATCATTAAAATGGTCTTTGGTTAGTAATACAATATTATTATCATTATTTTCAACTAAAGAATTTATGAACTGAACCTTAGAATAATAGTCATCATCCTCAAATCCATCTAAATATATGACAATGTTACTCTTACCATTATCTATTTTCACTTCATATTCATTTGTTATTTTTTCTGTCACATCAAACAATTCATCAATAATATATGATGCCGCTTTACCATTCTGCCATGCTACATAATCATGAACATTTTCACTATTATTCATCTTATAATTATCTAAATTATTTAATGATTCCGACAGTTGTTCTATAGTCAGTACAACATTTCCTGGAACGGAATTAATATCTAATAATAGCCCTCTGTCGGCCATATATGAATCTAAGTCATATGCGTATAAGAAAACTGGTTTCCCAGTTATAAGAAAATCAAAAAAAATACTTGAATAGTCTGAAATTAAAACATCCGTTATGCTCAATAATTCTGACGTATCTATATCATTTGGAACTAAAATATTTTTAATTCTATTATCTGACTTAGCCTTATCATAAGCAATTTGGTGCGCCTTAACTAGCAACTGATAACCTTCTGGCAAAGACCTTTGAATGGCTAAAGAATTTTGAACAAATTCTTCCGTCATATTCGCAACACTTTCTTGATTTCCTCGCCAAGTAGGTGCATACAACACTATTTTTTTATTAGGGTCAATTGGTACAACTGTATTTAAAAATTTCGAGAAAACTGACACATCAGTACTTTGAATTAAGTCAACTCTAGGATACCCAACAGTTAGTTGAACACCTTCATATATTTTATTTAAGTCATAACTATCATTCATAATATTTTGAGTGTAAACATTAGGATGAACCATATAGTCTGTCATTAAAAACTGCCGTTGAACGTTAGCCCACTGACCAAATCTTCCACCCATGTACTTTCCCATACCTTTAATAGGAGTCCCATGCCACATATTTATCATAATTTGCCCTGGTCGTTTCACAAAATAATATGGCATTGAGGTATTAATTACCAAGTATTTTGCTATAGCCAAGTATTGTAAGTGTTTTTTTGTATATGGCCTAATAAATTCTACATTATCTAGATCTGCAAATCTCCTTGATTGAAAATTATCTGGATTTTCTAAAATCCAGACATGATGATACTTATGCTCCGTATCTCTTTTTAAAATCTCTAAAAAAATTGCATATGGGTTATCAGTCATACTTTTACCTAAAAAGGAATCATACATTATAACGTTTTGTTTGATAGGATGACTTTTACTGAATATATATTCACTATATTCATTTATTCTTCTATAATTTTTATTAGATTTAGCCCTTTTTTCAATTTCTATTTGATGTGCTTGTATAAATTGTTTTCTTAACTCTATATTAAAATTGTCTAAAACACTCATTTATTACTCCCCTAGAACTGTTTTTTCAAGCACGTGGTACACTAATTCATTATAACTATCAATATTAAATTCTGGTTTTTGTAATTGTAGTGGATGTTCAATAGTGGTCTTCATCGCTTCTTGTAGTTCTTCTACAGTATTATCCACTAACTTACCACCAACCTTCGAAACCACACTCCTATTCCCAGGTATATCAGTAGCAAGTATTGGTACCCCCATCGAAGCAGCTTCGAGAAGCACCATAGGTTGTCCCTCATGATCTGAAGTCATTAAAAATGCATCTGCATGCTTAAAATAATAGTACGGATTAGGTACTTGTCCCACAAATTTAACAATTTCTCCTACTCCTTGTATCAATCGGTACTTATTTAACTCATCTTTTAATGGTCCTTCACCTAAAATTAATATTTCAAAATTCGCACCAGTATGTTGTTTTACATACTTGACCGCGTCTATCATTTTTTTATGACCCTTTTCAGGGGATAATCTCCCCGCCATAACAAAAGTAAATTTTTGATTAGATGGAGCTAAAAATGTGCCTGATTCAATACTTTTACTATTTTCAGTATCCCGTATTATATAATAATTTTCTTTCCAAATTTGAACTGCTTCAATATTATCAGCAGATTGTTTTATTTGAATATCTGTTTTATTAATCAAGTTATTAACTGTAAAAAAATTCCCACTATTGGTATATTCAACAAGTTTTTCTTGATTTTGCTTCATTACCTCTTCAGATACGCTTACATATCGATCAAAAAATTGATATAGTTTAAAGATTCGTATAAGTGTGTCATGCATTATAAACTTACCGTCAACGAACCTTTTTGTTTCTTCCCACATATCATTATGCAAGAAAATAGAATGTTTTCTTGCTTTCACAGACAAAATAAGTGCTTCATAATAACTACTATAACCACCAAAATCAATAGCATAATCAAAATCATTCATTCCTGTCATTCTCTTGACTTCTCTACTATATTGGTTAAACGGGTTCAATTTTTTCATCCAATTTTCATAACCAGATTTTAACGTAATTAATTCGTGAAGCGCTTGCTCTTTTTCATCAAATACACTTACTCCAAAACGCTGGATCACTGTTGTCATAGGACTTAATCTTTGTATATTATCATAATCTGAACCTTTAAATTCACCCTTTTCAATTATAATCAAATTATATTTTTGATAATCTATATAATTCGATAAATTCAAGACAGATGACGTAATACCATTGTTATAAAATCCTCCACCGTACATTAAAATATTTTGTCTATCATTGGTAATATTAAAACTTTTTTCTATAATTTTAAGAGGCTCAGAGGGAGTTATTGAATAAGATTCATCCTGCACATGATTTAATAGGTTTACTTTGATATTAGTAAAAAAGCTAGAGTACTCTAAACTATCTGTATATAACTCTGTAACATTTCCCATATATGGTTCTATGTTTCTATTTATACCAATCATATATTCTTGCAGGAATTCGTCCTTATACAACTGCTTATGAATATAAGGCGCGACAT
The DNA here is from genome assembly GCF_024718545.1 of Weissella fangxianensis. Lineage (GTDB taxonomy): Bacteria > Bacillota > Bacilli > Lactobacillales > Lactobacillaceae > Weissella > Weissella fangxianensis. Next base: position 83,975 of record NZ_JAMXDB010000001.1, on the reverse strand, counting down.
CTACTAAAATTAAGTTATTAGTTTGATTATTTTCTTTTTGACCAATAATATTTTTTAGAGTATTAACTATATCTAAGCTTTCCAGCTTTTCCAAATGAACCAGAATAATACTTAAGGTAGAATTACTTTTTTTATATTTCTTTATAGCATACGGAACCTTTAAAGGGAATTTTTCACTTTTCTTTTGAATATTATTCTCAAAATGTTTCTTCATATTATAGTTTTCAACTACGTTTCCTTGATATATTCTTTCTATACCAAGAACACGAAGTATCTCCCTGACATCAACACCTGGTAGGGCTATTAATTCAGTTGATTGAAGAACTGAATGTTGTAGTCTAACACCTGATATATCTAATGGCCATGACACACTTTCAATTTGTTCAGTAATCTCATCCAGAGTATTAACAACATCTTGTCCTTCACGTTTTTGAAAATAGTATGGTAATGTACCCTGAGTCAAAATCACTTTAGATTGTGCTAATACTTTTACAAAATCAACACTGTATTTTTTTACTGTTTTTACTTTCTTATATGGAAATGGATCAGTCAATTTATCTAAAGCAACGAAAACATCCATTTCCTGACTATTAATAATTTCTGCAAATTTAGATATTACTGTTCCAGAGAAGCTCCCTCCATTACTTCCAATAACAATAATCTGATTTTTTAAAGGCTTTCTAAAATACTCAACATATGTAGCCCTAATATCGAAATTTTTATTGTTTTTTCGCTTACTTTTTTTCTCTTCTACAAGTTTCTTGTATTCCGTCTCTGTACTATCTAAGTTTTTAGCATTAACACTATCATTTACTACAGACAAATTTTTTTCATTATCGACAGTTAAGTTTTCTTTTTTTAATGTACCCTTAATAACTTTTTTTATTGGCTTAGGTACCATTTTTTTAATTTGTTCAACTTTCATCACTTTACTCCGCTTTCTAATATTACAATTCAATATTATTTTTTTGGATTAGAATAGTCCCAATGACTGTACCTGAACTCATCTTTATATTTTTAAGTCCAAAATTTATAAACATTGGCTGAACAACTTGGTTCCCACCAAAAATACGGTCAACTAAAATCAGTCGCTTATTAAGAGACAAATCTTTAGCAGGTTCAAAAATTGCACATTCATCTTCTTTTAAAATAATTTTCAATCCAGAGTTTAATTTTTGCGGAGCTAATAATGTTTTCAACTCTGAGTTATCCCTAAATCCTTTTAACTTTTTTGGTAACTGTAAAACATTAATACCTTTAAAAAAAGGATTATTTACTGCTGAATCAATAACAGTATCTTCTGCTAATGTCACTTCATAACCTGGCAAATTTTCTGCTCGCTTAAGCGAAATTTCTTGCCCTTGTTCATTCAAAAATTTCATCCCACAAAACTCCATTTTTAGTTTAAATCTCTATCGGATTCACTTGTACAAATTGATTATCATGCCATAAATAAACTTGATCTTTAAGAGAAATATAATGTTCTAACCAAGATTCATTAAATTGATGGCTAGTCACTTCATCAGACCATGTATTATCAATGTTTAATAAAGAAATTTTATTTTCTCCATCAAAATGTATAAACGATATATCATTTGAGTTAAAGAGCTCCGACTCCTTCAAAGATAGTTCATCTAACTCACCGTTATAACGTAAGGGTGCCGCATAGTACTGATAAATATTAGTTATTTTCAAATCAGCCGGTAATTCATTTTCCGCAAATAAATTATCCAATTGTGTTTGATAATTTGCCACTAATCCAAACCATAATACTTCGGAACATTTTCCTTGCTTAGCCTGATTTCTAACTTGTTTAAATAATTCTTGTCGCATTTGTGAATCTTCAAACAAATCATCTGTAAAGACAAACTTCACGGTTTCCCCAAAACGTTGTGTTGGGGATTGATAACCATGCCTTACGAAATCCGCCAAACACTTAGCAATTTGTTTATGCACTGCTAGTGTAAAATGATCTCGATCATCAACATACTCGTCAATATGATTGCCTAAGTGATAATCACGAATATCAAATATCGGCACCTGACATTCTTGGTAAATTTCAATAAATGCTGATAACATCTCTTCATAAGTAAAGCCATTTGGCCCTTCTAAATGCCAGGCAGGCTTGTGCTTACGAAATGCCAACGTTTCTAAAACACCAACTAATTGAATATGATGGTTAATTCGTCTAATCCGTTGTATATTCTCACGCAATTTCACTTTAACTTCATCTAACGTATGTAATGAGCCATCCGGATTAGGTTGTTTCCAGTCATTGTTTCCATAAGCAATCAGTACCACATCAGCCTGGCGAATTTCTTGGCAATAATGTTGAATACTACCTTCAAAACTGTGCATCCATCCAGCCAATTGATCTAAATTATGTTGACCTTTAAACTGTCCCGTACCAGTTTCAGCAAAATTTTCTAACTTATGTGCATGCAAATAATATGATGCCAGTTTCGCGTATACCGCATCACGATATGGTGTTTCTTCACGTACTAACTCTTGACCGGCAACAATACTGTCGCCAAAAACAATGATACTTTTATTCTTCCAGTCATTAGTTGACTTCCCAATATGGAAATACTTCAAAAACCGTTTTACTTTGCTGTTAACTGCCATACGAGTTATCTTCCCTACTACTGGTTACTTAGAGACTAGTTCCCCGATACATCAATCAATGATGTATCAACACTTGTTGCTAATTTTTTCTTGTTTAAATCATTCTTAATCTGTGACGTTGAAATTTCTGGGGTACGTGGTAAGTACACAACTTCTGTATCTGTTTGTTCTTCAATAAAATCAAATTTACCTGCCCAGTCATCCCCCATAACCAACGTATCGACATGATATTCTTTCATATCAGAAACTTTTTGATCCCAACTATTCTCAGGAATGACCAGGTCAACATAGCGAATAGCCTCTAGTAATTGCTTACGCTTTTCGTAAGAAAAATACGTTTTCTTTTGCTTTGAATCCCAATTAAATTCATCTGATGACAGCACAACAATTAAATAGTCACCTAATTGCTTTGCCCGACGCAATAGATTGATGTGACCGTAGTGCAACATGTCAAATGTTCCGTAAGTAATAATTCTCTTCATAGTTCCTAACTCCTCTTAGTATTCATTATTTAAGTATAGCATTAAACGCTTGGCGCGCTTGCTCTTGGTAACTGTTAATATCAAATTTTTCTAATTTAGTTTGTTCTTCCATAGTAAACAACATTAATTGCGCAAATGAGGTTGCGGCCACATCCTGCGTTACCAAACCGTATTTTTGGTTACCTATCACACCCACATTCGCAGCAATATTAGTTGCCACAATTAACCGTTGCTGCATTAAGGCTTCCAACAAGACCATCGGCTGACCCTCATACAGTGACGGATGTACGAAAACATCGGCCAGTGCCAAATAATCCGCAGGATTATCAATTTGACCAGTAAATAGGACAACATTGGCAATGCCCAGTTCTACAGCTTTATTTTCTAATTCGTTACGACTAACACCATCACCAATAATGATTAATTCGGCTTCCGGATGTTTGGCATAAATCTTTGCAAAAGCATCTAATAGCATCGTTTGGTTTTTTTCAGGTGATAAACGGCCAACAGCGACAAAAACGAAATGATTATAAGTTGCCCACTGACGACCATTTTGGTACAACAAAGAGTCTGAAAATGCATGTTGTGCATCCGCAGCTAATATTGCATCACCTGTATCGGCTAGCAAAATAGTTTGTCCATTTTGTCGAGTCAACTGTGTGTAATGTTTATCACCATCCCATACAGAAATTTTTCTTGTAATCCATGGTTTATTAATCTGATCAACTGGTTGAATCTCATCAACCGGCAACACATCTGCCACTAACTTAACGCCAGATTGTTCATCAGGTAGCAACTTTTCTTGTACAGACAGTGGTGCCACATATTCATTGGTTAATACCGATTCATCAAACCAACCATACTGATTATCAAACTGGCCATAAATCACAAATGATTCAGTTTGCCAATTCCATACCCGCGCTAATTCAACAATGTGGTCTTTTACTGCTAACTTTTGCAACTCCTGACTTAGAAGCATCACTTGATAATCAACAATAGTGTCATGGCTGACCGTATAAACCTCGTCAAAGTGCGTCGTGTCTAGTACAAATACTTCATTTACTGGTACCATCACCGATTCATCAAATTTTTCAGAATATAATTGATAAACTGGTTGATTATTCACTAACTGAACAGTTCGATAACCATCAGTAATTACCAAATCATTTGGTAATGCATTAAACTGTGAACGAATCATTTGCTCACTAGTATGGTTAAAGATTAATGCTCGGTTAACAGGTACATCTAGATAGTCATTCAAACTGACGTGATAGTTGTTCGTCAGTAACATATCAATAGACTGTTTATTCATATCCTGTTCAGCGATCCACCACTGTTTTTGACCAACTTTTACTCTGAAATAATTACCCGTCATTGTTTTCGCAAACGCAGTTGCTAAATAAAGTTTATTGACTGTCTTCAATGGTCTTTGTTTAATACCACGTTTGCTCAATCCTAAGGGTTGGTTAGTCAAGATAACTTCATGATCAATCGTAAATAGCTGTTTGACACCAACATTATATACTTGTTCAGTAACTTTATTAGATAGACGATTCCATAACCATTGATAAAAGGCAAAACGTGATGAATACTGCATTGGCAAGATACTTGATGCCTTTAACCAAGCTAATTGCTGATTTTTTGGTAACTGTACCTGATAATAACGACCGTCCCCTGTTTCAGCTTGCGCAACAATTTTTACAAAAGTATGGTTTAACCATTTTGCCTGACCAATCACATCATTCGCGTCATTCCCCTTTAAATAAGGTGTTTGGAACAGACGTCGTTTATTGTTGTACACCCAGCCAATTTGATGTACTGGTTCTTGGTACAATAATTCATTGACTTCATGAACATCAATCGCCTTTGCAGTGACCCAACCACTTGGCAAATCATTAATTGCAAGCTTATAAAATGTCCGCTGATTAATGCGGGCACGACCAAGAATACGAATATGATCGTCATCATTCACTGTTTTAATAATGTGATTATCCTGCGCGATATCTGCCAAAGACATATACATCTCAGTATCTTGTACACGCATGTTTGCAGCTGCTTGGTAATCTTCAATCACAGGCAAATCATGCATTTGTTCATCGGCTGCCGTAGGTAATGTCAATGAGTTTGGGACAGCTGCCATTTGTTCTGGACGGACGTATTTTGATAACTTTTTCTCATTAATTTGCTTTAAGGTTTCCGAAACAGAAACAATTTTATCGAAAACTTGATAGAGCGTGAACAATGCCCCCAACTTCTTAGCATGAACTTGCTTACCGTTAATCACCTTTTGCGAATCAACATACAAATCATTATGTTGATAAACAACTAGTTGTTTTCTGGACATCACCACAAACAACTTCAAACCATTAAATGAGTAGCCAGAAAAATCAATTAATGTATCAAATTGCACACTATTAAATAATCGATCTGCTTCACGTTTGTACCCAGCTTTCGGAATATTGGTATCAGACCACTGTTTGATACCATGTTCACTAATATAGCGATCTTGTCGGTGTTCTGGACGGGTTAAGGCAGTAACACCAAAGCGATACATAACACGTACATGCTCATCTAATTGCGCGACATTATTAATAATTTCTTCGTTATCGTTATCCCACAATAAATACGTCACATCATATTTATCATAATCAATATTTTGGCTTAAGTTGATGGCACTGGTCGTAATCCCATTATTTCCCATACCGCCAGGATAAATCAGCAATTTTGTCTTATTCAAACCACTCGCTTGGACATGCTTTATGCCTGGTACTGATTGCTGATTAAAGACTGTTTGAACGATACGGGCAGTGACTTGACCGTCATCATAAGACACAATCTTTTCTTTAAGTTGCTGATATTTACCATGATACCGTTCACTAATTTGGTCAGTATGCTGTAATGCATGACCCACGGTTTCAATATCATCTAAAATTGGACCAGGTAACTCATTATCATCAAAATACATACCACGATAACTACTGTATAGTTCATGATCCCAAGCATAAAAAATAACTGGTTTATTGGTTACTAAATAGTCAAAGAAAATACTTGAATAATCAGTAATTAAGATATCCGTAATCCCTAAAATCAAGTTAGCATCCACTTCATCAGAAACTAAATATGGACGTAAACCTTCATGACGTTTGGCCAACGGATAAGCGTATGGATGTACTTTAACCAGGATATTTTTATCAGGGTTTAACTGTTTTAATCGCTTAATCTCTTCATAAATTTGGTTAATACTACCTGAAGGGTTGGTAATCGATGTCCCCTTCCAAGTTGGTGTGTACATAACGATTGGCTGCGTTAAGTCTAGTTGCACACCACTTTGCTGTAAGTATGCCAAGGTATTTTTTTGCTCGTGAGCATAGGTTAAGTCAATGCGCGGATAACCACCTTCAAGAACTTCACCTTGGTACAAGCCATTTAACTTATAACGGTCTAAAAACACATGTGATGTATGCGCGTTTGGTGAAATAATATAGTCAGCCATTAATAAATTACGTTGCACATTTTTTAAGGATGTCTTTGAACCGGGAATATCATAACCCATATATTTCAATGGCGTACCATGCCATGTATTTAAATAGACTTGCTCTGGTTTCTTATGCCAGAATGACTGGAACGTTGAATTGGTCACAAGAAACTTAGCCTTTAATAACCATTTAGCATATGCTATGGTATTACGCTTAACCCAAATAATCTGCGACTGCATATCAGTCGGTATATTTGCAACCATTTTTGCTAGATTTTCTTGACTATCATCTGTTACCACCCACACATGTTGCAGATATTGATATTGCGCATGGGAACTCAAATAACGAAAAATTGCTAGCGGTGAATCCGTCATTGATTGCCCATCACGAGTCTCGTACAGAACAACCTGTTCATCAACCATTGCCTGATCATAATGACGTATATAATATTCACGTGTTTTTTTCAAATCAGAGTATCGATAGGTCATGGCGACTTCTGAAATATGTGCTACACGTTTTGCTTTTTTTTTCAAATCCATCTCAAATGCCACCCAATCATTACATTAGAAAAACTTTAGTCACGTCATGCTGATGTTCAAATAACACATCATAGTGGCGATTCATATTAATTACATAATTGTCTGGTGCAATCACACGACCAAACCATTGTTCATATAAATCAACCTCACTATATACAACTGGTTCATTCCACCCAACTAGTTGGTAATCTGCTCGTAAACCACGTTCATCAAAGTGAACAACTAGCTGTGTATTTAAGTCTGTATCCAAATATTCATCAACGACTGGCAAATGAGTTTTATCATCAAAATGACGCAACACCTGAATGTTACCAGAGGTATTCACCGAGACACGTTGATGTGGTTTCTTTTGACCTGGCTTAGCAAAATCAACTGCAGTTACTTTGCCAGCTTTGTTGTTGATAATAGCAATTCGCACTTCACCATCTTGCATAAAAAGACGTTGGCCATCTTTCTTTTTAACAGTAAACTTTTGATTACCAATATAGTCCTGTGTAAATTGGTTGACATTATCACGTTGATTGCTCTTCAAATACTGTGACACGTAGAAACTTTCAATCTTTATGTTAGGGAATTCGCCCGAAAGCTTTTCATACTCATTAATCAACTGGTTATAGTCACCTTTATACCGTGGATCTAAAATCGTCAACGTGAAATCAGAGCCAATAAGCTGACGTAAATTAGTCATGTAATGTTTAATCGTTGTCACTTCAGCAGTGCCTAACTTATCGATAATGATTTTTACTTGATTACTCATATGAATGTCCCTCTAATTTTTTATATGTATCCAGGAGCTAATCCTGGTATGAGAATTCCTTATACATTAATTGACGTAAACAATGAAGTCCGAATCATGGTCAGGTTCACCATTAATAATTGGACTTACTCGCCAACCTTCTTTGACCTTAGCAATATAGTATGACCATGAACGATTACCCTTATCAGGACTGGCCAAGACCAACCGACCACGGGTACGATTAGTAAAGCGATTGTCCACAACTACTAGATGCTTACCTTTTGCATCTTTGACTTCAGAGCCTGAAACTTTCATTGTTTGCCACTTATTCGCATTTGATGTTTTATAAGTACCATTGGGAATAATTGGTGTGTTGTCCGCATAACCAAACGCATGACTGCGTTCGGCAAAAGCCCCAATCATGATACCAATAACCAAAATTGCTAATACTTGAATGATTCCTAGTGTCTTTTTCATTATTTCTTCCTTTATACAAAGTCCATGAAACGATTACGGAAACGCATATGGATATGTGCACCGACCGTGAGGAGAATAATCACAATCCCCCAGAACAACAGATTCGCTGTTATGTTATGCCAAAACCAGACCGGGTTCTCCAAAAGCGTTTCTCTAAATCCTTGAATAATGTAATACAATGGATTTAATTTCAATATATTTGACAACAACAGTGGGAACTTGGGACTATCCACTGGAATAATCACACCCGAAACCCACATTCCTACACGTAAGACTGCTGTATAGGCATTATAAAAGTCTGGTACTAACACGGTAATTGTTGAAGTCACTAACGATAATGCATACAAGAAAATCATCATCGCAAAAAAGTAATAAAAGAATTGTAACCAATAAATCGATGGTTTAACATTCATAAACAAGATGGCGAAAAATGCCATACCTAGCATGACAAAGTAACGCCGTAACTCGGTAATAATTTCCGTCATTGGAATAGCGGACAAAGAAAATTTCATACGAGATAACATATTAATTTGTGATTGAATACTCTTTGCCGACTTTTGCATAGCCGCTTGCATAAAGAAGTAAGTGACCATTCCTAAGGCAATCCAAGCAATATACCCTGCTAAACCAGTAGCGTGAGGATTACCATTGTCACTACCATTACGAACCGCAAACATCAAAATCATGATACCAATTTGCAATGCTGGGTCTGCAAAATGCCAAAAATCACCCAAATAATTTTCCCGGTAAGTTTGATCATTATTGTAACGAGCAATTCGTTGCACCACTGGCCAACTCTTTACTAATTCCTTAAAAATTTTCAAAATATCTTTCACAATAACTACCTCTCAACCGGCAAAATAATTTCTTGCCCAGGATTAACCACTTGGTCCATCATCTGATTAGCTTCCATAATGGCAGTGACCGAAATGTTTGCTTTTTCAGCAATTCCGACCAATGTTTCACCATCTTTTACCGTATACGTATTTTGCGTTGCCGAGTAAACAGGTGTTTCAGCAGGATTAGTGGTACCGATACGTCCATGGCGCTGGTTTAACTGAGCCAACTTTGATGGTGCAAAATTTGTAATCAAATGGGTCGGGTGCGCTGCCACATTGGCCCATGACATGTTTAACAATTGCTTATTCATCAACCCCACCGTCAATATTGTAATGACAATCAAAAAGACACGAGTGAACCATCCCATTTTCTCGCTGCCCTCAGTAAAGGAGTGTTCATCTTCTTTTTGTCGTTTCAAAGCCGTTGATGGATCCAATAACATTTGTCGATTACGTTCCAATTGCTTTAAATGTCCTAGCGTAAATGTTTTTTGTGCTTCCTTATACCGCTTCTGATAGGCCAATCGCTCATTTTCTGAAAAACGATTGAAATGCTTTAAGAAACGATCATATTCCGGCATCACTTCATCAATTGGACCATCCATCCGGATATCACCATAGTGCATCCAAATCACGCGGTCCGCCATTTGACGCATTTGCGCTGCGGAATGCGACACGAAAAAGATGGTTTTACCCTCTTCTTTAAAGCGTTTTGTACGTTCCATTGATTTTTGCGTAAATGTCGGATCACCCACAGAGAGGGCCTCGTCAATAATGACGATATCAGCATCGGAATAGACTGAAATAGCAAAGCCTAGCTTGGATTTCATACCAGATGAATATGATTTAACCGGTTGGTCAATAAAGTCACCTAGTTCAGAAAACTCGATGATGTCATCCATCTTGGCTTCAATTTCTTTTTCCGTCATTCCTTGCATCAAGGCCTTTAAACGAATATTGGCGCGTCCAGTTAATTTTGGTCGCATCCCCGCCCCAATCGCAATAATTGAAGTTGACCCATTAATCGTCATTTGTCCACTGGTTGGTTGGGTCAATCCCGCTACCATTTCTAGTAAGGTTGATTTACCTGATCCATTGGTCCCAATCACCCCAATGGTTTCACCTGCATGTGCTTCAAAGGACACACCTTTGACTGCCCAAAAGTTAGGAATACCTTTACCCCAAAATTTGAAGACAGCTTTTACTTTATCTGATTGTCGTTCAGCTAAATCAAATCGCTTCGTCACATGATTTGCTGCAACGGTTACTTTTTTTTCAACCATTTTTCTAACCTATCTTCATTGTACTGCGCTACCATCATCAACAACTGAGTCTTCTGTACCGGCCGCATCATCTGATGCTTCACTACCTTGTGTACCAGTATCAGCGGCACCTGTATCGGTTGCCGCCCCACCAGTGTCACTAGCCGGCGTATCTGCAGGAGTATCCGGCGTCCAAGTTGGCGTATAGTTTGGTGTCTCATCATAAGATGGTGCCACTTCAGCTTCGGCAGTATCAGTTTCTGCACTATCTTCAGTCAATCCTGGATCAATTGCCTCTTCAGTACTCGTTTCTTCAGTCACAGCTGGTTCTTCAACAACTTCACTGGATGGCTCAACAATTGCTTCTTCACTAGTCGAAGTACTCGTTGATTCACTGACATTTTTTTGGTCATCCTTTTGAACCGTAATATGCTTCGTGATTTTGTTTTGACCACGTGTTGCCTTAACCGTATACTTACCCGGCATCACAAAAGTCACCTTGATATCTTTTTTACTTTTATTAGGTTTGTAGTTTAAATCATGGAGCTGTTCATGATTACTAGATACTTTCACGGCTGTATTCTTAGACACGTGAATCGTCACCTTGGCTTTACCATCTTTGATTTTCACTTTTTTATCACTCAAATGAACCAGTTCGGCATCATAAATTTGTTCTGCTTGAACTTTCTTTTGGTGATCTTGGGCTGCTTGATGTGCCTCTTTTTCTTTATTAATTGAAAAGCCGGCAAATAAGGCAACGATTATCCCAAATGTCAGGAAAAAATGCCCCATTCTCTTAGAACGATCAATCTTCTTAACGCGGGCAAAAATAGTCACAAACAACCCAAAAATGGCGACAACACTAGCGATGAGTAGTATGTATAAACTAATCATGTACTTCTACTCCTTTATTATAAAAACGGGCATGCGTTTTTTGTTTCTTTTTCGGTGGCAAAGCTCGCCAATCACCATACATCTGGGTGAGGTAAGATTGGCTATCTGCCGGTATATAAACAGTTAAATCTTCAAACGGGACTGACTGTCGTTGTTGATAAACAGCTAGTGGAAAATTTTCCCTTGTTTTATTCAATCCCTGGACAATGTACAAACTATAGATATCTGAACGCGCAACATGGCGTTGATTCATCTTTTGCGCTAACTTATCCATGCGTTGCACCCACCACCCCGTCGGATGCCGTTGCGCATATTTAATAAGCAGTGGTTTCAACCACCAGCCGGGTTCCTGTTTTGAAATAGCAATCCGCCGGGTAGAATTCCGCATTACATCGAGATATTTCATCTGATAATACGCTATCTTTTGACCGACTTTGGATTTTGGTACCGCATCAATCGGAAAAACATCCACATAAACACCATTATGAACCAATGCCCATTTACCGTCTGCTTGCGTTTGCGTATCACTCACACGCGCATACGCATATAGCCAATTCTCAGTATTGTACGGAGTCAACAATTCATACTGTGAATTATATGGTCGATAGTCACGAATAAACTGTTCGTATTCATCTCTCGGCAATGCCACATCGGCGTCATCATCCCAAGGAATAAATCCTTGATGACGGACCGCCCCTAAGGCACTGCCACCCGTTAAGACATAATGGTAATTATGTTCATTAAAATATTTAATCATGTCAGCTAGAATAGCCAACATGATTTTCTGCACCTCAGGTACAGTTAAATATTTTAATTGTTCACCCATTCCAATACCCCAATCTTTTCGCTAACTCATTGTAATGCCCATCAACATGAATTATTGCTATAATCTCAAAATTTTTTATAAGTATGTAAAAAATTACTACTAACGTTCTAAGTTTATCTCAATTTCTTTCTATACACAACCAAGTGACAATGCCTGAAACTGGCGGTTTCACTTGAATTTTCCAGCAAAAAAGCGTTAGTGCAACAATCCACTAACGCTTTAATTTATATTAAAAACGCATTCCAAAAGTCTGAATCCTCAATGTAACAAAATTTACGCCATTCCTGCCCTTCGCTTTGCTTCGACAAAACATATGACACACCGGATTCAAAACGACTTTTGTCTCGCTCTATTTAATCAATATCCTTCTCAATCTTTACAGCAGTCCCATAAGCTGTCACTGAATCACCAATTGCTCCTGATGACGAGTCAAAGCGCATCATTACAACGGCATTGGCATCTAGTTCAGCAGCAGCAGTTTTCAACCGATCAATGGCATCGTTACGGGCGGCATCTTGCAACTTTGTATAACCTTTGATTTCACCACCAACAATCGCTTTCATTGATTGAGCAAATGATGACACCACATTTCGTGAACGGGTTGTTAAACCAAACACTTCACCCATCGTTTCAACAACATGGTAACCTGCAATTGCTTCGGTGGTTGTTACCAACACTCTTTCAGACATACATATTTCTCCTTATTTATCGCTTATTTACTACCAACTACGCATCCAAAACATCGTCGTCTGTTGACGAACTAACTGATGAATTAAATTCATCAATTGATGAGCCGATTTGATCACTATAGTAAGCTAACATCTTTTCTTCTAGTAATTCTGATAACTGTGACTCAGTCTTGATCAATGACTTAGCAGGCATCTTTACCTTTAACTTATTATCTCGTTTTGTATTGATTTTAGCGGTTAATTGTTCCTTGTGATTATTTTCTTTTCCCGAAAAATCAATTGCAAATGAGTTTCCTTTATCACCAACAGTTAACTTGAGCATGAAGTTTTTGACTGGATCAAGATCTGATTTGGCCTCTTGCCATTCAGACTTCGGGATTTCCTTACCTGATTTTGTTTTTGAAATCTTCGTCATCAAACTTTTCATATCTGCTTTATTCAAGTTAACTCTGTAGCCATTAGACACTTTCTTGAACTTATGACTGTCTAAATCTTTAAACCATTCTGTAACGGCGGTCGCGTCTGAACGGACTTCTTTCGTATCAATAGAGCTGTACGAATCTTTTAACGACTCACTTTGAGACGAATCAAGCCAATATTTATCCAGTGATTTGGTTACTTTAGTTAGACCTTTTAAGCCATATCCTTTCACTGAACTTGTCAGCATATCCGCAGACACATAAATGTGTTTTTTATCCATTTTAATATTCATGGCTTCTGGTGTATTTTTATCAGTTACTTTTAAATGTACGGCTAATTTATTTTCATTCTGTGAATCTGCTTTAAGCGTACCGCTGACACTCCCCATATCATTACCAGTACCATTGGCCTTTACGTGAAAATTTGCAATATTATCATTACTTTTGGTCATCTTGACTAAGTTAGACGCAAACTGTCGCTTTGGTGTATGCAAGACAGCATAGGTTCCGCCACCTACAACTAACGCAATCACCACAACAGTAGTACTGACAACAGCTGTTTTATTCATAATAATCCCCTTTACAACTACTCTGATGAAATCATCGCCCACATTTCTTTTTAGTTATGATACTCCATTGCAATTGTAGCAAAAGCGTTGATTAATCACCAATTCTAATACTTATGTATTACAATTTATAAAAACGACGCATTGTCAAATCAATCATCTTTTGTCGTAATGCTAAACGTTCTGACCACTCTGGAATAGTCTGCCAGGCAAAACCGGGTATTTGTTGACTAATCATCACATTAGATAGATAAAAGTCCGTATCTTCGGTCAACTCATTGGTGATTTTTATATTTAATGTATCCCATTGACTAACCATTTGTGTTAAATAATTCTCTAACGCGGGCATGTCAATCAAATCAATCGTCACTGTAATCATCGGGAAAATATCCGCCACCGTAAACACTTTAATAAAAGTGCTTAGTAACGGATTGAACAGCATCCCCATCAATTGTTCCTCACTATAATCAAACCGATGCGTAAACATATGAATGACCTGCTTCGTAAAAGCCGTGTGAATTGGATAAGTTTGCATTTGAAAATCAACATCTGGCAAAGGTTGAATATCATATGGTGGGAAATAACATAAACGAATCAAAACTGGCCCAATCAATGCTTTGATGGCTTGTTTTTGTTCTTCAGGCAGTTCTTTCATAAAATAATGCCAGTAAGCGCGACCAATTCGTTCAACGACCCAAGTAACAGTTGCTTGATTATCAGCTGTTAAATCCGATAAATAATCGGTCGTTTGCCCAATACCCAACGCATAACATACCGACAAACCATAACGGAGCTCATCGTCCACCCAAGTATCTTCAGGATCTAACCGTAGTCTTAGATATGAGGCAAACTGTCCCATTAGTTGTTTGGCAGAAAATTGCAACTCTTCGGTTGGTTTAAGCAAATCTTCATCCGTTGATTGAATATGATGACCGTTCATCACGCGTGTATGCCAGACACCAATCGTAATTTCTAGTACACGCTTAATCGTTGCCCGCTTCGTCAATAAAGGGACCACATCATTTTGAACCTGTTTCACATATTGTTGCGTCTCTTGACTAAACGGTAACGGCGAATTAGCAAAAGCTAGGTAGATTTGCTCAATCATCATCGTCCGAATTTGGCGCTCATCACCCAATAATTGATAATTATCCGCAATCCGAATACCCTGTTGCAACAATTGTTCACGTACTTCTTCTTTTACCAACCGAACCACGGTTGTACTAGAGGAATGACGAAAAGCAATCACTTCATTAGAATGGACGCCTTCCAGAAAAACATCCAACAGGAGGTCAAATTTTAGTGATTGTCGTAAATAATACCCTTTCAAGGCAGCACTACTAATTAACTGTAAATCATGCAAGGTTATTGTCCGATTAGCATCAGACAGAATAATGAAGTCTTGTGATGACTGGGTAATTGCCTGACAGTCAATGTTTAACTGTTGCGCAGCTTGTAGTGTCAGGTACCGAGACCAGCCCATCGCTGCCATCAAATCTTTAATTAAAAAGCTTTTACTATGATGAGTGATTAAGTACTGATGTAGTGCCAATCGATGCTCATCTTTCTTTGAAAGTAACCAATTCATTGTGTCCACTCTCTCCATTTGATTAGTCATAAAGCCATCATAACTTTATTTATCAATTTAATTTCGCTAATTTTTTACCCGATGAAAAAAATATAGTCGATATAAATACCTTTTAGTTAAGTCCACCAATTTCTAAACTAATCCCTAGTCAAAAGCCACCTTCATGACAACTCCATGAAAGTGGCTTGAAAACAGCTTATCGCCGCTTAAGTGAATATCTATTCTTTATTAAATTGTGACTCATACTCACTATATCCTTGATCCGCTAATTCAGCGACCGGCACAAATTTTAGCGCAGCTGAATTAATACAATAGCGTAACCCACCCTGTGCGATTGGACCATCAGTAAATACATGACCCAAATGTGATTCAGCATTTTGTGACTTAACTTCTGTTCGATACATCCCACGTGATGTATCAAGATGGCGCTTTACTGATTTTTTCTCGATTGGCTTTGTAAATGATGGCCATCCACAACCAGCATCGTATTTATCCAAAGAACTAAACAATGGTTCACCACTCACAACATCAACATAAATACCTTCATCAAACCAGGCATCATATTTATTATTGAATGGCGCTTCAGTTGCCGCCTCTTGGGTGACAGCATATTGTTCTGGTGTTAATTGCTCACGTAAATCTGCTTCATTAGGCTTTGCCATTATTTGCATCCTCCTTATCTGACCAATACTTGTGCTGATACCTCTTTCTTGGCATCATCATCATCATTTCACGCAATGGATTTTTCTTATAAAACTGTTGATGTTCTTCTTCAGCATCGTAAAATGGTTTAGCATCTTCGATCGTTGTTACAATCGGCTGATCAAAACGCCCGGATGAATCTAATGCCTGCTTAGAAGATTCAGCGATTTGACGTTGTGTGTCATCCTTAACAAAGATAACTGGTCGATAAGTGTCACCACGATCCGCAAATTGTCCCATGGCATCAGTTGGATCAGCCAGTTGCCAATAAAGTTCGACCAAAGACTCATATGACACAATGTCGTCATCGAACCAAATCTTAACTGCTTCTGTATGGCCAGTAATATGAGCAGCTACCTCGTCATACGTTGGATCAACCATCGTACCACCGGTATAGCCTGATCGTACTTTTTCAATTCCTGGTAAGGTTTCGAACGGTTCGACCATACACCAAAAACATCCACCTGCAAAAATAGCTGTTTGCTTTGTCATTAATCATACCCCCTAATTAATAGGATACACCGTTAACCTACTTTTTTAATCTTTATCGTCTTTATCTTTGTCATCATCATCTTTACTACTTGATTCTGATGCCTTCTTAGCATCATCTGCTGCTTTTTGCGAAGCTGATGCAGCTGACGCGGCTTGTTTATTAGCATCGTCCGCATTTGCTTTCGCATCTGCCAAGGCCTTATCAGCTGAACTTTGAGCCGCTTGAGCTGCAGCTGTCGACTCGCTCATTTGCTTCTTTAAGTCTTTGAGCTCACTGTCTTTCTTATCCACTGATTTTTGTAACGACGAAGCTGATGATTGGTATTTACCAGTATCCTTCTTAGCTGTTACAAAACGTTGATTTGTTGTAGCGGCCTTTTTTAGTAAGTCCACCCCACCATCAGTATCAATCGCGCGCTGATACAAACTTTGGGCTGATTCCCAATTTTGTTTCTTAATCGCTGCATCTGCTCGCTCTAAATCATTCAATTGTTCACTGGCGGTCCGGTTCTCAACAGAAACACGTACCTGCCGTGACGCCTGATAATGTTTCTTGGCAGTCTGCCAGTCCTGAACCGCGACGGCATCACGGGCTTTATTTAATTCTCTCGTATACGTCCGATCATCACTAAACCATATGATGGCACCATAACCAGCCACAATGACCACAACGAGTCCGAGTACCGATAACATAATCTTCTTTCGACTCATGCTATGCTCCTTCAATAAGTATTTGTTGCATTATATCACGATTTGCAACTAACCAACAATTCAAGACAGAGCGTGACAAAAGTCGTTTTGAAGCTGGTGTGTAAGAATGGGGACCTTATTTTGACTCGTAGTGCAGCGAAGAGACGGAATAAGGTCTCTGTTCTTACATTGAATCTTCAGACTTTTGGAGCGCGTTTAGACAGAGCGTGACGAAAAATGGTTTGAAGTCGTTGTGTAATGTTGTTTGCGTCATTTTTGGCCGAAGCAAAGCGGAGGACAGGAATGGCGTAAACTGCATTACATTGAGATTTCAATTTTTTGGAACGCGTTTAAGAAGAGCGAGACAAAAGTTGCTTTGAAGACAGTTGTAACGATGGTGGTGTCATTTTGGCTCGAAGCGCAGCGAAGAGACGAAATTATGCCATTGTCGTTACATTAAGGCTTCAGACTTTTGGAACGCGTTTAGACAGAGCGTGACGAAACCCTACTATACCTGTAAAATGATAGTTATCTTAAAAAATGGAGAAAAAATCATGACAATTAAACATTTCGATCAGTTATTAGATAAATATGCCGATTTAATTACCCGTGTTGGTATTAATGTGAAGCCTGGCCAAGATGTCATTATCTATGCCGAGATTGACCAAGCTGACCTCGTTCACCGGATTATGCATGCCGCTTATGCATTAGGTGCTAATCAAGTCATTGTTGAATGGAAAGATACCATTTTGCAACGCGAATTTTTGACACATGCCAGCGAAGCAACCTTAACAAATATTCCTGCTTGGGTTTCTGTCCGTGCCGAATCTCTAATGGCTAACCAAACCTCACGAATTTCCATTGTTTCAAATGATCCTGATGGCTTTAGCGATGTTCCTAGTGATCGAGTCTCACTTTATGAACAAGCCTATCAAAGAGCTAATACGGCCGTTCGTCAAGCCACAATGAATAATGACGTGGCCTGGCTAGTTGTGTCTGCTGCTGGTAAGGAATGGTCACAAAAAGTATTTCCAGATGTAGTAGCTGATGAAGCGCAAGATAAATTATGGCAAGAAATTTTCAAGATCAACCGCATTTCAGAAGATAATGATGTCATTGCTGATTGGCAAGAACATATCGAGACGCTCAACGAAAAAGCGGCCTGGTTGAACCAACAAAATTTCAAGGCACTTCAATACCATTTTGAAAAAACATCATTAACTGTTGGCTTAGCTGAAGACCATGTCTGGGAAGCTGCTGAATCATTCAACAAAGCTGGTAACCGTTTTGTACCAAATATGCCAACTGAAGAAGTCTTTACGTCACCTGACTATCGCCATATTGACGGTACAGTACAATCAACGAAGCCTTTATCATATTCAGGTGTCTTAATTACAGATATTAAATTAACATTTGCCGATGGCAAGGTCGTGGCTGCTGAAGCAACGACTGGTCAAGACGTATTACAACAATTAATTCAAACAGATGCAGGCGCTGCATCATTGGGTGAAGTTTCATTAGTACCAGATGATTCGCCAATCTCTAACTCGGACATTGTTTTCTATACGACTTTAATTGATGAAAATGCCTCTGATCACCTAGCACTTGGTGCTGCCTACCCTTCAAACATTAAGAACGGTACCCAACTATCAGTTACTGATCGTCAAGCAAAGGGCCAAAACGATTCAATCGTACACGTTGACTTTATGATTGGTTCCGCCGACATGGACATTGACGGTATCACTCAAGATGGCCAACTAGTCCCTGTTTTCCGCCAAGGTAATTGGGCTTAAGACAGAGTGTGACAAAAAACATCTAATAATGAAAACGAGGTTTGGACTTTGACATCCAAACCTCGTTTTTAATTGCAATATTTAATTAGTTAGAAACACCAACAATGACGTCACCAACTTGTGCAAAGCCAAAGTGAGTTGAACTTGCACGCATCTCCCAGTCACGGTGACCAGTTCCTGATGCAGTCGTCATATTTGTTTCGTTATACCAAGCATCAACAACTGATGAGCCAGCACCAAAACCAATTGAAATGACTTCGTTACCATTGCTCCAGTGTTCATTGGGAATTGAACCACCATTGTTAGCAATTTGTTGGGCACGTGCTTGTGCTTTGGCAGCTAAGTCAGATGACCATTCAGTCGTCATTCCACTACGCTTAGACTTTAAGGCATCAAATGTGGCATTATCAACGTTACCAGCAGTTGATGAAGATGCTGTTGTTGACTTTTCAGTCGCTTGTTGATTATCAGTTGCTTGCTTAGCAGCGGCTAGTGATGAAGCAGCAGCCTTAGCAGCACTGTCAGCAGCGGCTGATGATGAGACTGAAGCAGCTGATTGCGCAGCAGCACTTGACTTAGCAGTTGCAGCCATTGCCTCTGATTGAGCGGCTTTGGCGGCAGCTTCACTAGCTGCTGTTGCGTCTGACTCAGCAGCAGCCATTGAGGCAGCCTCAGCTTGTGATGAAGCAACACTGGCAGCAACTGATGCAGCATAGGCTTCAGAAGCAGCTTGCGATGAAGCTGCGGCTTGGATAGCAGCGGCCTCTGATTCAGCAGCAGCAGAGTCTGCAGCAGCTTGGCTAGCTGCTGTATCATCTGCTGGTGCAACTGATGATGCTTCATTGGCTGCTGGTGCTGATGTATAAGCAGTTTGGGCTGGCGCAGCAGCTGATTGTGGAGTTGCTGACTGAGCGGTTGCTGCAGTTGCCCCATTAAATGATTGACCAGCAACAATCAAATCAGGGTTAATAATCCCATTAGTTGTCGCAAAATGATCAACTGAATCATTTGTGGCCATGGCTAATGCCCAAACCGTATCACCGTTTTGGATTTGGTAATCGTTAACACCACCATTTGCTGAAATTTGTGATGCAACTTGATCAACAGTGTTAGCTTGCCATACATCTGCAGAAGCAGACTCATTAGCACCAACAAAAGCGACACCCGCTGCAGTAGTTGCTACTGCAACTGATACCCATTGCTTACCTGCCTTATACATTTTCTTGTGTGACTTGATTTCCATTGAAGAAGTTTCCCCTTAATTCGTTACGCGTTTATGCGTATTTAATTTTTGTTTAATACAACATTTTTTAATAATAACAGAAGTTCTTAACAAAATCATTACATTTTAAAGGAAAATTTTGAAATTTCTTAATAAGTTCGGGTAATTACTTAAGATTTACTGGGAAACTAGACGGTAACGGTGCCCCAATCGACTTGATGTCATTTGAAAACGGAATCGGTAATTGCACACTAGCAGAATGTAACAATAAACCACCTTCATAATTAGATTGTTGATTATACAAGTCATCTCCTACCAGTGGGTGCCCGATTGCTGCCATATGTAAGCGAATTTGATGAGTTCGCCCCGTTTCTAACTGTAAACGTACTAGCGTCTGTTGATAGACCGTTTTAATTTTTGTCCAGTGAGTCACTGCGGGTTTCGCATTGATACCATTGATCTGACGCAAACGACTATTAGTTGGATGTTCACCAATTGGTAGGTTAATCGTCCCTGTTGGCTGTGTCAGGTGGCCGTCGACCCAAGCCAAATAAGTACGTTTGATGGTCTTATCATGTAACAGTTGATTCAACATTGGTACCACGTATGGTACTTTTGCAATAATCAAGGCCCCAGTCGTTTGACCATCCAAACGATGAACCATGTATGCCCGTTTACCCTGCTTGATCAAGTATGCTTGGGCAAAGTTCATCATCGTACCATCTTCACCAGGAGAATTGGGATGCGTTTTAACACCTTTGATTTTATTAACAACTAATAACTCGTCGTTTTCATATAGGATTTGTAAGGATTGTGAATCATCAGGGACATAATGTGAATCCGGCGTTATAAAGTCAGTCGGTAACCAGTGCAATAACAACACATCATGTGGTTTTAAAATAGTTGAAGTCGGTTGATACTCACCATTCAAATAAATACGACGTGCGATTCGAAAATTGCCTCGTATCCGTCGTGGCACATGCCACATGGTCAGTTGCTCTTTAATTGAGACTGCCGGCTGATCCGTTGGCAACTCGATTTGCTTTGTCCACCCTACCATTGCACACTCTCCATAGAAATAATGCGTCACTATTACCACAATAAAAGAGCCTAGGAAAATTCCCAGGCTCTTTTATTTTTTAAGCTGATTAACGATTACAACTTTGTAACGTTAGCAGCTTGCAAACCACGGTCACCTTGTTGTACTTCAAATGATACAGCTTGACCTTCTTCTAATGACTTGAAGCCATCAGATTGGATTGCTGAGAAGTGTACGAATACATCGTCGCCTGATTCGCGTGAGATAAATCCGTAACCCTTGTCTGCGTTAAACCACTTTACTGTTCCTTGTTCCATGTCTGAAACCTCCTGGCATCCTGCCATAAAATTAATAATCCAAAACGAAGATGCCCTTATTTCTGAGAAACATAAAACAAAATCTTTCAAACTATGTTTTAAGTATAACACGTGTTCCTACTTAATGATACAAACATTTTAACTGATAGCGAAATTATTATCGCATGATTAGCGATGATACCAGTTATAGCAGGCGATTACATTGATAATAAAAAAACATTTACTAAGCAGTTAAGCTATCAGTATCCCCTAATTCAGACGACCCAATCACCTAACCTGTTAATAAATGTTTTTACTGACTATTTAATCATTTGCTTCATGGCATCTGCTGTCATTTCCGCAGTTGCTTCATGAGAATAATCGGCAACGTCATTGGCGCTTGCCTTTGGATTATCCTTCATATATGCAGCAACTTTAGCTTGAATGGCATCACGCATTTGCTTTTGTTGCGCAGCAGCAGCGGCCTTATCTTGACCAGCTGCCTTTTGCTTTGCTGTCACTTGTTTTGCTTGTTGAGCACTCAAAACGACCCAAGTGTTCTTAGGAACAGTCACAGTGCTTGTTTGCTTAACTAATGAGTGACCTTTGCCTCCAAAGTCTAACAACCACTTAAAGAAGTCATTTTGCCACTCACGACGAGTTGTCACCGTCTTAACGGTAGCCTTATCAACATCAGCAGTCTTATAAGTTGCCTTCTTGTTAATAGCCTCGGCCATGTTCTTCTTGTTTGGGACAAAATGTGGCTTAGCTTTACCATCTTCACTATCCGCATAGATCATGACATAGTTGCCTGACTTCGTACCAAGTTCTTGTGTAATCAACATACCAGCGGGTGATTTTGAACCACCAGCTGAATAAATTGTCTTTTCGGTAGTTGTTGTCACATTCTTCATCCCATAATGTGACTTGATATTAGCGGTTAGCAACAACACAGTTGCTCCTAATAAAGCAAAAGAGATTAGGCCCATAATAAGGCGTGTTGGCGCACTTTTAATGTAGAACCATGAGATATATGTTAATACTGCAAATACTGCTAAAACAATAATAATCATGTTGCCTAATCCTCCTTTTCATCTGATGAGACATGTTTTGTCATACCCTCAGGTACAACACGACCACCGCGGACAAATAGTGCCACAATAATACCAAGAATTGCGAAGCCGAAACCGATGGCAAATGATACACGGAAGCCCTTCATCGAGGCATCAAGCATATCTGATCCATATTGTAATGGATTAGCTGTCTGCAAAGCCTTACCTGGCTCGTTGTTATTGATAATATTTTGTGTCACTGATGTCAACAAGGCAACAACAACTGACGAAGCCACTTGACGGGCCGTGTTGTTTGAAGCCGTTGCATGTGGTGCTTCATTAGCTGGCAAAACTGACATTGACATCGTCGTCAATGGCATCATAACCATCGCAACACCAAACATACGCAAAGCATATAGGGCTGTAATGAAAGCACCTGAAGTTGTTGTCGTAATGAACATAAATGGCAAAGTTCCCAAAGCCAAGATAGCAAAGCCGACAATTGCTAGACGCTTTGCACCAATTTGGTCATACATACGTCCAGTCAATGGTGCCAACAATCCCATCATCAATGCACCTGGCAACAAAACTAGTCCAGAATTCAATGTTGACATACCATGCACGTTTTGCAAGTAAGTTGGCAACATCATTTGAACACCCATCATGGCCATCATAGCCAACATAACGCCTAAGGTCGTCAATGAGAATTGCTTATTCTTAAAGACACGGACGTCCATAAATGGTACATCCATTTTAACTTGGCGCCAGATGAACAAAATGATTAGTAGCAAACCAGCGATGATTGGTAAGATAACTGATGAGAAATCACCCCAACCTGCTGTAGCCACATTTGTAAATCCAAGTAGGAAGACACCGAAACCAAGAATTGACAAGATGAATGAAACAACATCCAACTTAATCTTCTTAGTAGGCAAAACATTCTTAACATAGAAGAATGACAAAATAAATGCGATGGCAATAACGATCAATGGCAAAATAAAGATAGTTCGCCATGAAGAAGAAATTGTCAAGCCAAGTAACGTGTGGTCCTTTTCAAGGATCCAACCAGACAAACTAGGTCCGATAGCAGGCGCTAGCCCAATCACAATACCGTTGATTCCCATGGCAGCACCACGTTCTTCAATTGGATAGATGTTAAGCATTACCACTTGCATCAAAGGCATCGTTACTCCAACGGCAATGGCAGTTACGATACGACCAGCTAAGAACATCCACCACATATTTGAATCAGCAGGTGTAAAGGCCGTCAAAGCCATTCCTGCAGTTAAAAGTGCATAAGCAATAATATATAATGTTCTTGATTTAATACGCGTTGATAAGAAAGCTGAAACGGGCATCATCACCCCGTTTGCTAGTAAGAACCAAGTTGTTGCTTGTTGCGCCGTTGCAAACGAAATATCAAAATCGTTCATTAGGGTTGGAATAGCCGTTCCCAATGATGTTTGCATCAACACACCAGCAAAAGTACCGATTAATAATACGGCGACCATGGCTGTACGGTTAAATGGCTTACCGTCCATATCCAAAGTCACACTTTTATCATGTGCCATTTGTTTTCCTCCATTTGTTTTAATCACAATGTATCATTGTAAAACTCGTTTTCTATTTAATCAAGTTTTTTGTTAAGTAATTTAACAAATATTGTAGTTGTGTTCACAAGAAACAACTGTACTGGCCAATCGTGGTCATCAATTCATCTATCAATATCGCTATGCCATAAGCAATGAAAACCCTTACAGGATAACATCATTTATTGAACAGTTGTTTGTGATGTGTTCACAACTTTCGGAAATTTTTTCATAAAAAAAGAAGACCGAGACAATTTAATTGCTCAATCTTCTGATTATTATTCATTAAGTGTTTTTTACCACCAACCGTTAGCTTGACGGAAGGCCGTTGCGTTTTCAACTGAACCGTAACGTGAAGTGGCATAATTAACCATTCCTGAAGTTTGGCTGGCAACACTACCAGATCCCCAACCTTCTTTGGTTTGACCAAGACCATGGTAGCCATTTGGTGAAACGGCATTAGGATTTCCACCTGATTCTGGCATAACAACTGAACTCCACAAAGCTTCAGTTCCACCGTTAGCCAAGAATTGTGCCTTAACTGATCCACCAGCTTCATTGCTTGATGATGGTGTGCTTTCTGCAGCAGCTGACTCATTTGAAGTTGCTGGTGCAGCTTGTTGAGCTGGCTCTGCAGCTGCAGTCGTATCTGCTTGAGCAGCTTCGCTTGCGGCAGCCTTGTCAGCAGCAGCTTGTGATGCAGCAGCTGAGCTAGCTGCGGCTGCTGATGATGCTGCGGCTGCTGAACTTGCAGCAGCTGATGAAGCAGCTTGAGACATTGCCAATGAAGCAGCATCGTTAGCTGCAGAATCAGTTGATGCATCAATATCA
Source organism: Weissella fangxianensis (assembly GCF_024718545.1). Taxonomy (GTDB): domain Bacteria; phylum Bacillota; class Bacilli; order Lactobacillales; family Lactobacillaceae; genus Weissella; species Weissella fangxianensis. The sequence goes on along the minus strand of NZ_JAMXDB010000001.1, from coordinate 58,851 downwards.
GTTTCAGCAAGGTCTGCTGAATCTGGCACTTCAATCTTTTGATCAACGAAGATCATGTTCGCATCTTTCAAGTCGTTTGACTTTACCAAGTCATCAACTGTCATGTTGAACTTGTTGGCAACTTCTGATAAAGTATCGCCCTCTTTAACTGTATAAGTTGATGCGGCATTAACAATAGATGAACCAGCAACAAAGACTGACGCAACTCCGGCAACTGCTAAGGCTGTTTGTTTCACTTTACTACTCATAAAAATTAATAATACTCCTAATGGATAATTTTGATTACTATATTTAATACCTGTGACTACGCAGGTTGATGAATTGGGCATTACCCAACGACAAGTAATAGTTTAACAATTTCAGCTTATAGCAAGTTACATAAACATTACATGAATTTAAACGGTTAATTCAAAGCCGCCAATACACGAAATATTTTTGTAACATTAGAAAGTATCCCCTATAAAATAGGGATTTATAAAGAAAACATTAAGATAGTTAACTCGAAAAATAATCTCTAAAATTTCCTTAAAAATAAAAAATAAAGACGCTGAACACGAATGTTCGGCGTCTTTATGGCTTTTTGTTACATTATCGTCATTTTGAAAAGTAATGTTTTTAGAATTTGCGTAACCATATCGTATCTATCTCGTGATTAGCTTGTTTATGCAATACTAAATCGGCACGCTCACGAGTTGGTAAAATATATTCGTTTAGGTTGGGCAAATTTACTTGGCGCCACACATCTAAAGCAGATGCTACCGCTTGTTCCGTTGGCATCTTTGTATACTCAGCAAAGAATTCATTGTCAGCCGGATTATCCTTTGCAGCCGATAGCAACGCCTTAAACCGTTCAATATACCATTGCTCGATCAAATCTGTTTGGGCATCCACATAAATCGAAAAGTCAAAGAAATCCGAAACGTATACAGGCGTGTTCGCCCCACTTTGTAACGTGTTGATACCTTCAATAATGAAAATATCTGGATTATCAAACTCATCATACTCACCTACCAACACATCGGACATATCATGAGAATACTTAGGCGAATGGACAGTCCGTTTGCCTTCTTTCAATGCATTCATAAACGCTAACAACTCTGCCATATCATAAGACTCAGGAAAACCTTTACGGTCAAAAATACCAGCAGCCCGTAATTTTTTATTAGAATATAAAAATCCGTCCGTTGTCGTTAAAGCAATTTCCTTCTCGGGGAAAGCTGACTGCAACATGTATTGTAATAAACGTGCTGTTGTCGATTTACCAACCGCCACTGAACCAGCAATACCGATAATAAATGGTCCTCGTGATGCTGACCGACCAAGAAAATCAGCGCGTTCTGCTATATCATGCCGATACTGGTCATAACGTAATTTAATATAGGTCACTAACGGTCCATAAATATTAAATACATCGGCCATCACAATGCGGTCATTATATGCCTTAATGTTCTGCAATGTCTGTGGTGTCATATCAATCTTTTCTGGCACCACATACTGATTAGCTAATTTTTGCCAATTCTCTCTATTAAAAACAGCAAAATTTAACGGTGCTGTCGCCATAGTAGACTACCTCATCTCGTATAAGTTATCAGCCACATTCGCTAATAGTGGCGTCAATTCTTGAACGGCAAATATCGTTAACTGATGCATTGCACGAGATGCAATGGTATAAACAAGTTGTCGTTCATCATCTCCATGATACACCTTTGGCGACGCATTCCACATAATAACGGCATCAAATTCTAGTCCCTTGGCCAAGTAAGCAGGCACAATAATTGTTCCTGGTACTAAGCGTTGATTCTCTGTTCGGATAATCGTGACATCCGCTTGGTCACGTAAAGCCGCATAGGCTATTTCAGCTTCCGCCAAAGTCTTCGTAATAATCGCCGTTGTCTCTTCTGCAGCTTGATTATCGGCTAATTGTTGCACAATTTCCGTCACCATTGCTTCAGTATTTGGCACGATTGAAACCGTTGGTAAATCACCCGCGCGTTCAAAAGCATCAATTTGCGCACCATTAATCAAAATATCTTTTGAAAAGTCTGTAATTTGTTGGGTTGAACGATATGTTTGGGTTAACTCAATGTACTCTGACTTATCAGGATCAAATAACTGTGACAATTCATCCTGCAAACTAACGGCGTTTTCCTTGGTAAAAATGGCCTGATTCAAGTCACCTAACATTGTAAAGCGAGCTTTTGGAAAACTAAACTTTAAGAACGCCAACTGGAAAGGTGTATAGTCCTGAATTTCGTCAATAAAGACAAAACGGATATCACGTTCCCCACGACTTCCCTTAATTAGATCGAATAACATCATATAAGGTGTCATATCTGCCATTGGCAAAACACCTTGACGCATTTGTTCAATAGTGTGCTTAACACCGGTTTGCCAGTCTGCCTGACTCATATCATAGTCAGCCAAATTAATAAGCTGAGGTACTGACTTTAAAAAGTGAACAAATTGCTCATTAATATTGATGAAATGATTACGATTAACACCACGGATAACCGGCGTAAATGCTTTCATTACCAACTGCTTCGCAATATACTTATACTCCGCTTCGTCTGAATCAAACTCACGTGGGTTGTCACGGAGCATCGTATCATATTGTTCTTTACTCAAATTTTGTACTTCATTTTCTACCCAATCAGCATGAACTTCATTACCTGATTTACCTTGCAAAATTTTCATCAATTGTTCTTTCGTCGCATGCAGACGATTACCAAGGTTGTAGTTATCATTAAATGAATAATAGATTTCTGCAATTTTATCCTTGCTGATTATTTCTTGACCACGGAATTTAATCGGCCGTAGTTTCAAATTGGCTTGGTTTAATGATTGCGCGTACGCTTGCATGGCTTTAAAGTAGGCACTTGTCCCCTTTAAGTCAATAATTTGCTTGGCCATACCTGTTGGTTGTGATTCAAAACGTTCTTGCAACGTTTCCAACTGTAACCTAGGCAAACGACGTGATGCATACTGATAGAAGGTCATTTGCACCATGTTTTGCTCACCTAATTCTGGTAGCACTTGGTCGATATAATCATTAAACAATTGATTTGGCGAGAATAGTACGACCTGTCCTGAAGTTAAATGACCACGATAACGGTAAAGCAGATAAGCCACTCGTTGTAGTACAGCTGATGTTTTACCAGAACCAGCAGCTCCTTGGACAAACAACAAGTCCGCTGCCGTATTACGGATAATTTTATTTTGTTCCTTTTGAATCGTCGTAACGATTGACTTCATCTTAGTCGTTGATTCACCTGAAACCGCATTAAGCAGCATCTGATCACCAACTGCTTCGTCAGTATCAAAAATTGTGACAATTGTGCCATCTTCAATTTGAAATTGACGTTTCAAAGAGACTTCAGCATCTTGTTTACCATCAGGCGTGTCATAAGAGACTTTACCCAAACCACCATCATAATAGATAGAAGAAATTGGTGCACGCCAATCATAAATCAAGAAATTATCTGGTCCATCTGAAAATGATGCTAAACCAATATAGATTTGATCAACCTTTTCTGCTCCCTTTTCTTGCACATCAATGCGTGCAAAATAAGGACGTTCAGTCAAACGGTCCAATACAACTGCCTGATGTTCGGCTGAATCCATTGCCAACTCACGTTCTTGTAACATTTGTTGTTGTTGACGAACCGACATCGCTGTCTCAAACAAGCTACCATACGTTGATGTCTTAAAACGAACATCTTTCCAGCCAGAATCAACATCCGCCTTCTTTTCCTTGGCGTTCGTTTGTTGCATTTTATTATTTGCCTTAGCATTCTGAATTTTTTCTAGTACAGAATCTAGGCGTTTTTGCTCTGAGTCATACGGCGTCATGTTATGCTCCCCCGATAAAAATTAGTGTTTCTATGTTACACCACTTTAGCCTGTTTCGCTAGTTATTTTTACAGACAAAAACTGGGACAAACATGATGTCCCAGTTTCTGTCTATTAATTATAGATTACTTTTCTTCAATATCCAATGGCACTTCATCACCATCTGCTTCTTGTGCAGCTTCAGGTGCATCAGCTGATCCATCATGGCTACCAATATAAGCCAGACGAACTTGATCATAAATTTTATCATAGATTTCTTTATGTTCTGGTTCCTCTAACCAGCGAATAACATTGACCTTTCCTTGGCCAATCTTTTCACCCTTATAAGAGAACCATGAACCAGCTTTAATGATGATTTCTTTATCAGCTGCCAAGTCAATCATTTCACCAGTCTTTGAAATTCCCTTTCCAAAGAGAATTTCAACTTCAACTTCACGGAATGGTGCGGCAACCTTATTCTTAACGACCTTAATACGTGTCAAATTACCAACAGATTTGATATTATCGCCATCTGCCTTAGTTGCATCAATACCACCCTTACGACGAACATCCAAACGTACTGATGAATAGAACTTCAATGCACGTCCACCAGGAGTTGTCTCAGGATTACCAAACATCACACCAATCTTTTCACGTAATTGATTGATAAAGATAGCCGTCGTTCCTGTCTTCAAGATAGCACCTGACATCTTACGTAGCGCTTGTGACATCATGCGTGCTTGCAAACCAACTGACGAGTCACCGATTTCACCATCAATTTCTGCCTTAGGTGTCAAAGCGGCAACAGAGTCGACAACGACCATATCAATCGCACCTGATGCTACCAAAGCGTCCGCAATGGCCAATCCTTGCTCACCAGTATCTGGTTGAGATAATAGTAGTTCATCAACATCAACACCTAATGCTTTGGCATATTCCACATCCATCGCATTTTCAGCATCAATATAGGCAACGATACCACCATTTTTTTGTGCTTCCGCAACCGCATGCAAAGCCAAGGTCGTCTTACCAGATGATTCAGGTCCATATATTTCAACAACACGACCCTTTGGATAACCACCAATACCCAAAGCCACATCCAGCTTTAATGAACCAGTTGGTGTTGATTCAACTTTGGTGAAGCGACTGTCTCCAAGCTTCATAACCGAGCCCTTACCGAAAGACTTTTCAATCTTTTTCAAAGCATCATTCAATGCATTTTGACGTTCTTTAGGGTCAGTAATCTTACCTTCTAATTTTTTATTTGGATTAATATTCTTTCCTGTAGCCATATCTTTTGGGCCTCCACTCATTAACTTTAACTTAACGCAGTTCTAGTGTAACCTAATTAACACTTTTTTTCAATACATCTAATCAATTGACGATTCTTTGGCTAATAAATCTGCCAACCAGTCAAAGCCAGCTGCGACACTCGCCTCACGGACTGCTTGCCGATCACCACTAAACTGATATTTCTGCGCCATTGTTTGTCCAGACGGCGTTGCCACACCAATATAGACTGTCCCAGCTGGGTGTCCTTCTAGCGCATCCGGACCAGCAACGCCAGTAAAGCTAATCGCCCAATCAGTTGTTAACTTTGCTTGCGCACCCTTGGCCATAGCTTGCGCCACTTGGTCAGATACGACACCATACTGCGTAATCAATTCTGCGGGCACCCCCACTAATTTCGTTTTAGCAGCTGCCGCATAAGTCACAAAAGCCCCTGGTAGCGCTGCAGAGATACCACTAACTTCAGCTAATGTTGCCACAAACAACCCAGCTGTTAAAGATTCAGCTGATGTAATCGTTTGGTGACGAGTAATTAAACTTTTTCCAACTTGTTCTTGTTGCATTGCCAACCTCCTTCCCCATTAATAAAGAAGCAACATGTTCTATAAATGTCTTTTATTAGTATAAATCAAAAATTGATATTCGACGACCATTATGGAATATAAAAGCCAGGACATTTCGTCCCGGCTTTTATACTTAAATTTCATTTATTATGAGATTCAAGGCGCTTTTTGTCTCACTCTCTCAAACGCGTTCCAAAAGACTGAAGCCTTAATGTAACAACGATTACGTAATTCTGTCTCTTCGCTTTGCTACGAGCCAAAATAACGCAATCATCGTTACAACCGGCTTCAAAACGTCTTTTGTCTCGCTCTATTTAAACCCATCGGCGAATACGCCACGGTTCTTATAGAAGTAATCAATTCCTGAGTAAACCGTTGCGATTAAGGCAATCCACATCATAATCATGGCGAATGGTACATTGATCATTTCGAAGAAAACATCATGTAGTAGGAAGAAAGAAATTGAGACCATTTGTGAAGCGGTCTTAATCTTTCCCGGCATAGCTGCTGCCAAAACCTTACCATTATTTTCAACAATCAACGTACGCAAACCAGTAATTGCTAACTCACGGATAACAATAATGGCAACCATCCAAGCTGGTACCCAATCAAATTGAACAAAATAAATCAAGGCTGTCATAACGAGTAACTTATCAGCTAGTGGATCCGCAAACTTACCAAAGTTTGTGATCAAGTGACGCTTACGAGCAATTTTACCATCGGCAAGATCAGTTAATGATGCGCCAATAAATATAATTGCAGCGACTAAATGTGCGACAGGTAATGTTGTACCGCCAAACGACAAAACACCCCAATCAGGTGAAATTGACAATACTAACATAAACACTGGAATCAAAATCATTCGAAATACAGTCAGTTGATTTGGTAAATTCATTTTTTATTTGCTCCTACGTTTTTATCGTGTAAAGTTCATATTCAAGTGCCAAACACTCGCATTATTAGATTGCAAGTCTACTGACTTACCATTTAGTGATACTTTTGTTGCTAAGGCATTTCCAATTGAAACCTGCACACCATTTGCTGATGTTGGAATCTCAACCTCTTGCGTCTTACTATCTTCCACAGTACCATTCCACAATACGGTACCAGCTGCATCACTAACTTGCATCCATGAAGAACCATCTTCCGCCTTCAACTGCATCTTCATTGCCTTGTTAGGGGCTTTCACTGAGTCGTAGCTAACTGTCGTCCCACTTACATTACTTTCGCCCAAGTCAACTTTAGCTGTCTTTTCCTTCTTTTCAGAAGATGACTTTGATGATGCCTTCTTTGAGCTGCTTGATGCTGATGATTTTGACTCACTATCAGAAGATGTCGTTGCTGATGACTTTGATGACGCCTTCTTTGAAGAAGAATCCTTGTTAGCAACTTGTGATGTTGATACTGAGACGGTCGACTGATTCTTTGATTCTTGCTTAGCAGAACCAGCAAACGATGAAACCACTGCCCAAATAATGGCGATAATCGCAACGATGACCACACCAATAATGATTTTTGGCATCATGCTTCGAGTTTTATCAGCAACTGTCTCTTCATTTTGATGCATGCCCGCACGAGTCACATTATCTGCATCAACACGTGCTGCACTTAAATCAGGTTGTGGTGTTTCAGCGTCTTCATTTTCATATTTTTGCATGAAGGCAACCGCATCTATTCCAACCGCCGTTGCATATTGACGGACAAATGCGCGTTCATAAAAGGCACCTGGTAATTGATCAAATTGGCCACTTTCAATCGCCGCTAAGTAGCGTTTTTGAATTTTCGTTGATTGTTGAACATCATCAAGTGATAGCCCTTTATCAAGTCGAGCCTGTTGGAGCTCTTGTCCGATAGCGCTATTGCGTTCTTCATTCATAATCTCTCATCCTAACTTTTAAAATTTAGCATAATAAATATAATTGCATTCTATTTCATTTTAACATAATTACAACATATCAGGTCGAGCGATTATGCTGGCCACTGGGCTGACCGCTGTCTGTGTTAATACCATAATCATATCATTGACTGTTAGCGCTTGCAAAATAGCTATTTCATCTTGCAAGGTTGCCTCATCAAAAGTTTGGCCTTCAAAGCGAATGGCCGTTTCTTCTAGTTGATTTAATTTATTGATCAAACGACTTAAGGCATCATTCTTCACCAACTTAAAACTAGTCTTAAGTTGGACAACTTGCGCCGTTAAATCATTCAAAACCTGCGAAACTGCTGCAATGACGCGCTCTGGTTCTGCCGTTTCAGCAGCAATTGTCAAATAAGCAAAGTGTCGTTCCGCGTCAAAGTCGGCACTAAAGTTATCATCAATGAGGCCATCGTTATACCAAGTCATATACGTTGGTGAAAACTCACCAAAGACAAGATCGATAGCGAGACTACCAATAATTGTCACCCGTAAAATATCACGTCGCGACAATTTGGCGAAATCTAGTTCCCATCGTTGACCCAATACCACTTTATTCCGTACGACATTTAAAGGCACTTCTAATGGCGTTGTGATGACAGGTTTTAATTCTGGCACCAACTTGGTAACTGATTTGGCTCCTACGCGCTGCCCTGCTGGTGAGTTTTCAATCAATGACAGTAACTTGGTCTCATCAAAAGCTCCCGTGACCACCACATCCATATTATCTGGTTGATAAAATGATGAAAATGCTAACTGCAACTGTTCCGGCGTGATTTGGTGAACTGATTCGACTGTACCCGCAATATCCTGTCCTAAAGGATCATCTGGGTATAAACGCGCTAGGATTAGACGGTATAGTTTTGAATTAATATCATCCTCATACATGTCTATTTCTTGCGTAATTATTTCTTGTTCACGTTGGACAGTTGCTAAGTCAAAATACGGTTCTTGCGTGAATGTCAATAATTCTTGCAATGCTGCTTGATTACCAACGGTTGTTGACAGATAATAACTTGTTCGTGTCTGGGTCGTAAATGCATTAGCATTTGCCCCAAGTTCGCTTAATCGTGAAAACGCATCATATTCTGGTTGTGCAAACAGACGATGCTCGACAAAATGAGCAACACCAGCTGGTTGTGAAACAAGTTTCCCTTGATCCATAAACAGTCGATCACGAGCACCATAGTCTACCGTGACCATTGCGACCACTTGGTGAAAGTCTGGTCGTGGGAGCAGGTGCACCCGCAAACCGTTCGACAAAGTTAGATGTCTTTCAGCTGGTAAAAATTTTTGTGATTTAGCCAACATTCACTTCTCCCCCAACCATTTCATACTGCAATTGCCAAACTGCACGCTGTGCGAAACTTCGAACTTGTTCAGCCGTTACCGCGTCAATCTTTTCCAACCAAGCGTCATCGGTGATTGGCTGATCTAAGACTTGTTGATTATACAGACGATCTGCTAAATAAAGTGGCTGATCCAAGGTCATCGTATACGATGTCTTTAATAATTGTTTTACTACTGCCAATTCTTCATCAGGAACTAATTCCTGTTGGAGACGTTGTAATTCTTCATTAACTTTTGCTGTTGTAATAGCTAGATTAACTTGATCAACACCTGCTTCTACGATCAATAATCCAGTATATGGATTGTAATCCGATGAGATACCATAAACTAGCCCTGCTGATTCACGAACGTTTAAAAATAACCTTGAAATCGCCAGGCCACCAAATAGACCATTAAACACATTAGCAACAAAGCGTTCATCACCAGCCGACATTAATGTATAGCCCAACACTAAACGGGCTTGGTTTACATCATCCTGTGACTTGACCTGCTTAACTTGTGGGAATAACTTTTGCTGATAGATTGCCTGCAATTGATGATGGCGTGGTGCAAAATTAAATTGCGTTGTTACTGCAAGCACCTCGGCTAAGGCAATATCCCCTACGACCACAATATCAATACGATCATTTGCGACACTTTCTTGCCAAACATGCCAAGCTTGTTGTGGCGTGGTAGCTTGCAAACCAGAAATGGTTCCAAAAGCTGGCAATGCCTGATCTGCAGAGCCAAAATAAGCTTGCAAGGCTTCTCGTAAGGCATAGTAAGGTTTATCTTCGCGAAGACCAGCAACTTCATCAAGGGCAATTTCTTTTTGTCGATTAAACATGACTGGTGAAAAACCAACTGACTCATCACCCATTGGCCAATTAATGACTTCATTTAAAAAATTAAACCCATCACGCAGAATATCACTATCTGTCGTTGCAAAAGTTTCGTGAACCAAATTTAATTGCAAGCGAATGGTATGTAATTGACCGACTTTAAAAATCTCTGTCCCAAAGGCTGCCCCAGTCATTTCGCTTAGTGCCTGAGCAAGCTTGGTTTGCGAGGAATACTTTGCAGAAGCCGTTTCCAGCATATTACTTGCTAGGACACGTGCATTGAGAGTTTGTTGATTTAATTGTTGCGTAAAATTAACCGCGATGTGCGTTGTTGCAAATTGTTTTGTCGGTAAAACGTGGACAAACACACCCGTTTGAATTTCTTTTGTTACCACAAACGTACCTTCTCTGATGAAAATAGCTCTTGTATTTTCACTTTCATTTAAAATATGTGCTTAAAATTAGCAATTGTCTTTAAGTATAACCTTTCGACTAGCGACTTACCACATTTCCTAATAAGGATTAATAGTTTTTTTATTTGTCATCATTTTCCTAAAGACAAATAAAAAACTGAGATAGAAAATCTATCCCAGTTTTTACGTTTATTTATATTAATTATGAAAAGATTGCTGACAAAGCTAAGATAACGATCAAGCCGACAACAGAAATCAATGTTTCTAGTACCGTCCAAATCTTCAAAGTTTGTTTGACGTCCAAATCGAAGAACTCCTTGAACATCCAGAAACCAGCATCGTTAACGTGTGAGATACCAACTGAACCGGCACCAATAGCCAAGACAACAAAGGCTGGATCAACAGCTGATTGACTTGCTACCAATGGTGCAACGATTCCGGCTGTTGTCAAACCAGCGACTGTTGCTGATCCAACTGACACACGCAAAATCAAAGCAATAAGCCAAGCAAAGATAATTGGTGACAATGACGTGTTTGAGAAAGCGTCAGCAATTGCATCAGAGATACCACCGGCTGTCAAGATTCCCTTGAAAGCGGCACCACCACCGATAACCATCAATAGGTTAGCGATTGACTTCAAGGCATTACCCATTGAGTCACCAACTTCACCCATTGTACGACCTTGCTTTGGTCCCATTGACCAGATCGCAAATGACATAGCCACGACCATGGCAATTACAGGGTTTCCAAACATAGCAACAATCTTGTCTAATACTGATGGATCAGTAACGTAACCACTTTGAGTGGCAGCTGACATAGCCTTCCATGAGGCATCACCAACCGTACCTGAGTAAACTTGCTTACCAGCGTTAACTGTCAACGTGTAAATCGTTGAAATAAGCATGAAGATAACAGGCATCAATGAAGTAGTGATTGCCAATCCAAATGATGGTGTATCTTCTAACTTAAACGTCTTAACTTCACCAATAGCATCTAACTTCTTGGTAATCTTAAATGCTTTAGGCTCAAACTTCTTAATAACACGAGTGAAGTATGGTCCAGCAACTAACATCGCAATGATGGCAACAACAATACCATACATTAAGACGATACCAATGTTAGCACCTAGAATATTAGTAACTGCTGTAGGTGATGGCTGTGGTGGCAAGAACCCTTGAGCGGCAGACAATGCTGCAGCCATTGGGATTCCCAAGTAAAGCAAAGGTACTTCAGCTTCAAGCGCAATTGTAAATACAATTGGGATCAAAACAACTAGTCCAACTTCGAATAGCAAAGAAATACCAATGATAAATGATGCACCAGCAACTGCCCACTGCAAACGCTTCTTACCGAATTTTCTAATCAGCGTTGTGGCAATACGGTAGGAACCACCAGAATCAGAAACCAAACGACCAATCATCGATCCAAATCCAAAGACGATGATCAGCTCACCCATCGTGCCACCGATACCATCTTTCAACGCATCGGCGATTCCGGCTGGGTTCATACCCAGACCAAGGGCAACTAAAATAGATGTAATAATTAATGCCACGAAGGTATTAACATTTAACTTCAGGATAAAAAATAGCAACAAGGCAATTCCAAGAACTAGAATCAAAAATGGCCAAATATTAAAATCATTTAGCAACCATTGATACAGTCCTGTAGATTTGTCAATTGATAATCCTGTTAGCATTGTGAACATAATACACTAACCTCTTCTTCAATCAAAAAATAATTTCACTCACACTTGTGTAAGCGATTGCTCAACTACGTCATTTTACACCTTTCCACTAACTTTTTACAACTGTACAAACTGTAAAAAAAGCGTTTAAGACACCTTTTGATGTCCCGGAATTGGTACACACCAATTTACTTTGTGCATAATCAACGGAAGCCACCACCACCGGAGCCGCCACCGAAGCTACCACCACCGGACATACTCGTGGCACCACCACTACCAGTACTAACAGCGGTTGTCATGGCGCTACTACTAAAGTGCTGAACAGCAAAGAATGGGAAAAATGACCCATGATAGTAAACACTTTCTGCTTGATACTCTGGATAAGCCACTGTTAGTTGCTCGGCCACCTCTTCAGCAATACCAAAAGCGGCTGCCGCTAACATTAGATCATCCCACAAGCCAACCTCTTGTGGTGTTCGCTCATTGATCAATGTAAATTCTTGCAAGTAATTCTTTAGACGAGCCAGATTCAAATCAACTTCATCCGCAGCCGGCTTTTTACGGAAGCCTTGTAACCAACTAGCCGCCCGATTTGCCCGATCACGCTTTTTATCATCAGTTTTTACTCGCTTTGTTTTCGTCGGATAAACCAAATCATTGGCCTCACCATACTGTTGACTATAATGATCGAAAGCTTTCGTTAATGCTTCAAGTTTTTTACTATGTTTGCTTAAATACTTACCAAAATCTTTTTGTGTGACAACGCCGTCTTTGGCTGCGTGTTTTAATAATTCATATAACTTTTGAATCGGTTCTGGCGTATCCGCCGCCAATTCTTTATCAGCCAATATAAACGTGATTTTTTTCTTATTCGGCTTTTTTTCAGCATCTTTTGTCTGAATGGTCAAATATTGATCACGCATCAGTTGCAACAACCCGACTGACAAGAAATTACTTGTCACTGTCGTCGATAACATGGCACTCAATAGTTGGTAAACATTATAAATACTACCGGTTGGAATTTCACGATAGTACTCGCCTTTGGTTTGTTTTTGTAACGTCTTAATAGTTGGATAATAACGACGGTAATTGCGATACCACAGTAGTAACCAAATACCAGCACCCAATACCAACAGAATAACAACAGTCACCACAATTAATGCTAGCCGGCGTCCTTGATCATTCTTCACGGTTTCCCCGTTCTTATAATCTTGATAATTATAATCACTACCTTTAAAGGCTTCTTGCATATAGGAATCAAAAGAACGTGTCGTTTTATATGCCGTACCATAGGTATTCTTAGGGATTTGAACAATCATTTTGACGTAATTATCTTCTGACAAGTTCTTGCTGCTTTGCATGGTCACCTGCCCCTTATTAAACGCAGTTTCCCCATCAAAGCCAAATCCCCAAACACCATAACCATTATCCACTGATAATTGTCGGTTTGGATCATGAACAACAACTTGCAAGTTTTTAGGCGAAATCTTCACATCACTGTTTAAAAACTGCCAAGCAATCATTTGCTTCGTGGCCGTTTGTTCAACAAAATTACTGATTTGATACTGAATCGTATATTGATGAGTACCGTATGAGGTAATTCCCCAATTTAGTTCATCCCCATTCTGACCATATTGATAGGCCTTTTGCTGGCGATTATTATCAGTTTGCCAATTTGATTGCCTCGTAAATTGACGGCCATCCATGCTAACCTGATAATTCGAAAGCTCTTGAGGACCAACTAACTTCACAACTTTGTAAATTTCACTACCTTCATCAGCTGTTACGGACCAATTTTCTTTAATTGTGGCTGTTCCTTGATCATTCAAAGAAACATCGATATTCATGCGATTAACGGTTTGTTCAGCCACAACCTTCTGGCTATTTCCCAACACGAAAAACGAAACGATACATGCCAGAAATAGTAACCAGAGTGATCTTACTCTGATTTTTCCCATTGTGGCATCTCCTGTTTTCCTTGAGTATTTTCGAAATACTTTTCCTGACTAAAGCCCATCGAACCAGCAATCATGAAATTAGGAAAGACTTGGATCGACCGATTTAATTTTGTAACTGAGTCGTTGTATACCATACGTGATAAACGTACTTTATTCTCAAATTCATCAACTGCTGTCATTGTCTGTTGATAAACATGACTCGCTTTTAAGTCAGGATATTGCTCAGCCAAAGCATTCACGACCCCTAATACCCGATTAAATTGTTGTTCATCCGCATTGACATCGGCGACATCTGATTGTTCAGACACATTTTGACGAGCGTTAACAATCTTTTCAAAGGTTTTACTTTCGTACGTTTGATACTTTTCAGTCGCTTGCATTAAATTAGTTAATGCATCCCAACGACTTTCAACTTGCGCAGCAATTTGTCCCATGGCATTACGGACATTTTCACGTAATCGCACCAACTGGTTGTAGATAGCAATTAGCCACCCAATAATAATCACAACCAGAATACCAATAATAATTCCCCATACCATATCAATCTCTCCTGTCCTATTTTGCTAGATTTATCGAGACACTTCTATTACTTTATACTATAAAGCCTACTATAAATCACTGGATAGACTCTTTGGCCACATCTGTCTGACGGTACCAGTTGTAAATCGTCTGAGTATCACGTTTTGGTAAATAGCGATTTTCAACTAATAACTCACTGTTACCACTGCGTAGACGAATTTCTAAATGGACCAGTCCTGTATGGCGCATAAAAACACTCTGCGATATTCGCATTGATTGAATATTTGTCTTAGGCATATAATAGCGCTTTTTACCAAATAAACGACCCACTTGGGCAACCAAAATATGATTTTCAGTCACACCAAGACCATTTGTTTTACCAACATAAGCACCCAGTCCCCACGCAACCGGCAACAAAATCAGTGATAACAAACCATAGGGACGCCACAAAATGCAAGTTGGTATAACCACAATAGCAGCTACTAACAAGCGATTGCGAATCAATGCCCAACGACCATGGGCATTCGCTTGTCGCCATGAAGTAGGTACAACTTCTTTGCTTGGCAACCAATTAATAAAACGGCGGGTCTGATATCGCACATCTTTCGTCTGCACGACTGGCATAATGACCACATCACCACTTTCTTCATTATCTGAGGCGTTCGCCGCCACTAACGCCTGCACAGTTGTTAAATGTAATAAACGTCGTAACCACGATTGGACATACACCACGCTTTGAATTCGATTAAGACGAACGGTCACCCGACTAGTTTGAAAAAAACCTTTTCTTGTCGTCAACTGTGAACCCTGGTGCACAATTGTAAAGTGATAGTAACGCTGGATAATCAACATATAGGCAGCCACGATAGCCAACAAGATTAAGCAAACAACGTCAAAGACAATCACGGTTGCTGTCTGCTGACTAAAACGACTAAATATTTGATTAATATAATGATCTGGTAAAACATCATCTAAGTTGCTATAAATTGCCAGCACCCCAGCTAAAATTGGTACAACACTAAATGAGGTCAGTGCATATAAATTTAAATCACGCCATTTAATTTGATATTGTGCCTGTTGTGTTTCTGCTGATTGCGAAACAGCCGTCTTCGGCGTCGATTCTGAATTATCATTCATTTTTGAATGACTATTCTGTTTTAATCGTTCCAGTTCTCTGACTTCTTTTACCGTAATCACTGGTAAGCTGGCATCAGCTTGATTGTCAACATGTGCCGATGTTTCAATTTTTAAACTAACAAGATGCAGTGGCTTCATAAAGAACCATTGTTTTGTTTGAAAGGTTTGTATTTTTGGATAAGTCAGATGATGTTGTTTTTTATTAAACATGCCACTTTTAATCACAATTTCATTAGTTGTAATTGTGTAAGTCATGGTGGCATAGCGACCAACTATTAAAAATAATCCTAAGCAAATCGCTGCTAAAAGCACCCACCATAAACCATTAATAGCACCTAATAATAGTAATAGCCACCACGTCTTCACTTCCTCAGCTAAAAAAACAATTAGTGCCAAGGGGTGCAGATGTTTTGCCTTAACTGTCATAAACATCCTCCTCTTTGGCTAGGTTCATAATTTGATTTTTTAATTTCGTTGCGGTGGCATGATCAACTCCACCGATTTCATGTACTGCGGCGGCTGTATGAATCTTGACTGATTGTAAATGATTAAATTGCAATAAAGGTCCCGCAGACAAGGTAACATCTTGAATCCTTAAAATTGGCACCGCCGTCGTTTTACGTACGAAAAAGCCCGTTGTAATTTCGACGTCATGGTCTGAAAGCTGATAGCACCAAAATTGATAGCGATAAGGAATCAAGGTAAATTGGATAATTGCCGCCATCATCGCAAGTAAACTCGCCACCCATATCAGCCATGTTGGCCATGAAAAAAAGTAATGACACACTATGATTCCCACCACAATGCCAATATCAATTAAAAGATTAAACCCGGCCTGTAAACGCCAAACCGTTTTGATACGCTTAGGTAATTGTTGCCCCATTTTGTAAATACCTACCCCTTCACATAATAAGTTTAAGCCTAACATAAACGAAATTTGGAAAGCAAACACTATCCACGGGTTTAATGTAACAACATAAAAAACCGCCAATCTAATTAGATTAGCGGTATCGACATTTACATGCCCTATTTTATTAACTTATTACCTTCATAGTTCACTGAATTTTTGCCATCTTTTTTAGCTGCGTATAAATACGAGTCTGCTCTTTCGTAAAGCACTGCAGCACTATTATCATGATGCTGATACTTAGCAACTCCTATCGATATAGATATCTTTACAGACTGCTCACCATTAGTTGTAATATCAATTCGACCAACAGTTGTCTTGAGTTGTTCAATAATTTGCGGTAAATGCGATTCATCAATATGCGTCAACAAAATAGCAAACTCTTCCCCGCCTATTCTGAAAAACGAAGCATCTAATTGTAGATCATATAACTGTAGATTAACCTCTTTCGATAAACGACGCAATGCTGTGTCACCGACTATATGACCAAATTGGTCATTAATTTGTTTAAAATCATCGATATCCAGCATCACAAGATACCAATCATGCTGTCTTTTTTCATACTTATTAAACAGTTGTTGAAACGCAAATTCAAATGCTTTACGGTTACCAATTTGCGTTAAAAAATCTGCATCAATCTCATGGGTCAACGACTCAAGCTGTTTTCTAAAAACTAAGTCCAACGACAAAATAATCGAAATATTAACGATACTAGCAACCATTTGTGCTAGCAGATCATAACCAGAAAATGTTTGATTAAGCGATAAAATACTCCACCACGACATACTATACAAACAAATGATGACAAAAAATCGAACACGCGACCTGATTTTAAAAACATCGTAACTATAAATCAGATGATTTATAAATATAGTTAATAACACACCAAATAACGAAAGAAGTAGCCTACCAAAATCTTGATAATTTGGTACCGCCGGAAAATACACGCTGATATTAAATAACATGACAACAAGCGCCATACAATCCGTTGCATACACAAATAATTTGTCATGTACATGCACAATAAAATAACAGGCAATCGATATCTCAACGCTGTAACCAGTTAATCGACCCCAAATATCAGTCGCATCTGAGTAATTTAAATCAATCATCACAATGGCCACAATTGGTATCACCACTCTTAACCAAATTAACCACCTTTTTAGGACTACCGATCCGTTAACTTTATCGATCCAGGTTCTAATTGAGTAATCGATTGCAACAATCCCCATTATAATTAACAATGAAGTAATTATAATGACTGTTATTTCCATTATATTTTCCATCCCATGCCTCTATTATTCACTATTTCAGAGCATATTATTTATTCATCTCAGCTAAGTAGTTTGCAGTCGATAACGGTTTTATACCATTATTAGTTACCTTATAAATACCCGTACGCACATGTTCATGATAAGTTTTGCTTGTTAATTTTGAAAAAGTTTGATGGTATCTAGGCACAACAACATATTGATACCCCTGAATAATTGACTGAAATTGCTTGGATGAGACATCAAATGCTTCACGCCCGTCCACATGATCACTAAATAAATAATAACGACCCACATAGTTTGCATAAGCATTGTTAACGTCTTGTGCTTTCGCATCAACAAGTAAAATACGTTTGTGGTTAAACGTATTTTGATTAGGCACCATCTGCTGCATCTTTATCGGCAATGCATCGTTCATCTTTTGATTCAAAAAATTAATACCATTAATCTCTGACAACATCAGAACACTTGAAAAGATAAGCAAGAAAAAAGTACTTTCTTGATACACCTGTTTTGTTTGTAAATTGGCAAAACTAGCTGAATTTCGTTGCGCAACAATTGGTTGAAACGATGCTCGGTCAATATCATTTAAAATAATGACACCACTTAATAAAATGCTAAATATGACAGTCGTTGATAAGTAACGATCAATACCAGCCAAATTGATGACTTCAGCATATGGCATTGAAACGACATACATTCCCAGTACACCAATCACATAGATGGCTGTAACTAAATCAGTGATTGCTAACATAAGCAAACTATAACTTCTTTTATGAAGACCAACACGAATCACTAACCAAGTCAGTAATAAGGCAATATTAACTAATAGGATCCCTCGAAAAAATAACGTGTCCGTATTAGTCATGTAACTAATAAATTTTTGAACAATTAGTTTTTGTGTATTTGCAGATTCATGATCAACTTGGCTTTGATAGGCTTGCAAATTTAAAGCATGTTTGGATACTTTCGTAAACACATTAGCGACATGAACACGCCACAGTAACCAACCAATAAAACTTCCAGCAGTCGTCAAGATAATTACTGCGGTCGTTTTAATGACCTCACGCCATTTAGGCGCCTTATTTTTAATCTTTGCCAAATTAGCTATGGCAAAATAAATTAATATCAAGATTGCAAAATACATCGCCGAACTTTTGGTCAATAATAAAAAATTGACAATCAAACTTGTACTAACAATTTGCCAACCACGTTGATTCTGATGAATATAGACAGCACTAACACCTGCTATCGCTAAAATAGCTATCAGACAATCAACTAACAAGTTATTAAATCTAATGGCGATGTTAAAGATATTAATCAGCGTCAACATGAACACCAAGCCTGCCGTTATTAAGGCACGTCGTTGATCGCGAAGTACCCCAAATAAGGCATATAGACCCGCACCAATAATCACAAATTGCCCGACCAGTAGACTGCCTTCATGATAACCTACAATCGTCGATAAATAGGTTAAAAACATCGCTGTAGCTGGTGGATAATCAGTGAACGTCACCAAATTTTGTTGGGCATCTGGCAGTTCACCGACGAAAGTTAAATACTTTACCATGGTTGCCCAATGGGTAAAATTGTCATAATGAATCAACGGGCTTTTCAACAAAGTTAGGCTGATTAAGATACCAAAGATCATAAACCATACATCAAATAGATGTAACTTTATTTGATGTAACTGTCGTTGCTTTAGCCTAACCACGAAAAAAATTATTACCAGCATTAGCCCACTAATGAACGTTAGCCAAATACCTATTCGTAACTGATGGGCTAGTGCGAAAATATAAACAACTAAGCTTTGCACAATAATTGCAAGCAACCATGATAAATATTGACTGCCCTTAAGGAACATCACTAACTGCTGAAATCCTAGTAAAGCTAACGCAAACAGAATTGCTGCCATCATCATTTTTCTTTCATCCTTCTATATGACTGGATATTTCGCCAGCTATTTTTCAAGTGATAACCAACATTAAATAACAGTGCATCATAAATGGTCATCCAAGAATCTTTTTCCCTAGGTAGTAACGTATTTCTACCATTGTAAATAAGATGATATAACTTGTTTTGATTATCTGAGGTAATATAGGTAATCTGTAGCCCATATCTTGTATTGTCATCATATCTCATCCGAATAACCCCACTGAATGTAATCGTTTTGCCAGCATGATAAAGTTCAACAACCACTTCGCGTCCAATTTCCAAACCAATACTTTCAGATTGTCTAAATAACAAACCTTTATCAGATATATCAATTGTGGTTATCGGTATATTTGTCTCGTCATTGACTTGTATAGACCCTTTAACTGATCGGGCAAAACGCTCTGATTGACGATTGATCTGGCGACCCCATGCGATATACAAACTAAATGTTAAATTAATCAAATGGGTAAGCAGCCAAAAACTGATAATCGCCCCATACATAATTTCAGAGCCCCATTTACCGTAATTAAATGAAATTAGTGCCCAAACATCAAGCAACCACAGTGCTAAATACGGGATACCATAAAGGATTGCCTGTGTTGATTGTCCATTATTTTTATTGGTCACCTTAAACTTCTTCTGCTTAATCCCCAGGGTCTCCAAAAGAACAGGCAGCCAAAGATATGGTGCAAAAAAGGTTTCATGTATTTCACCCCACCGCTCACCACGTATGTTAGTATAACTTTTCCCTAACACATAATGTAGTAACAGATATCCTGGCGCCCATAGTATAAGTAATAGCCAAAAATTAACATCGACTAATTTAATATGCCAAAGAGCAAATAAGATGGGTGCCAAGATAAACAACATTCTTCTTGCAAAAGACCACCAATATAGATACACATTGATCAAAATCAAACGGTTCACCCATGGTAATTGACGGTTAGTCAATATGTGTAAATTCCGAGCACTTTGGATAACACCCCGTGCCCAGCGAACACGTTGTTTAACAACACTCTTGATGGCCATTGGTGTCATCCCACTTGATTCTGGTTCACTCGTTGCCAAGCTGATGTAGCCAGCTAAATTAATGCGCACGCCTAGTTCAAAATCTTCGGTCAATGTCTTTTCAGGAAAACCACCAACTGCATCAATCGCTTCTCTGGCAAACACGGCATTGGATCCGGTAAAAATTGCTGCCCCATTTGAGCCATTTAGGATATTGATATCCCGTGAAAAGAAGTCCTGTTCATTGGTCGCTGTTTTTTCTGAAAACAAATTATACTGAAAAATATCAGCATTATAAAAGCTTTGAGGTGTTTGTAAAAAGCCCAAGGATTTCACTTGATTATCTTGCTCTTGCATCAGTTTATTTTGAATAAAATAAGGCACCGAATGTAGCAAAAAAGTTTGAAAGGGAATCATATCTGCATCAAACACCACCAATAACGGTGCCTGAATAAATTTTAAAGCGTGATTAATATTACCTGCTTTTGCCGCCTGATTACCTTCAGGCATATCAATATACATTACCTGATATTCTTCAGCCAATAACTTCACTGATGGTCGATTACCATCATCAGCAATCACAATATTAACTTTTTGATGATGGCCGGGCGTCATATTCACCGCGGCATTGATTGTCTTTCGCAATAATTCAATATCTTCTTCATGTGTCACAATAATGACATCTATATCCGGCCAGACAATCTCAGGAGCAATATCAGGTAAATCTAGTTGTTGATTCTTATTTTTATCAAAGTTCACACGGAAATAAATAATAATAAACGCAGTCATATTAGACAATATTTCACTTAGCAAGAGTAATATAGCAACGACAAATGAACCAAGGTGATCATGCGATGGCAACGTGAAAAAGGTTCGCCAAATCAGGTAAATAACCGTTAATATAACCGCTAATCCATATAATACTTTTTGATGAAGTTTAAGCTGCATTAGTATCCTTGGCCTCCCGAAATACGAATCTTTTTTGAATTTGATAGCTAATCAAAAACAGGCCAAGATCAACCATTATCTTAATGCAACTAATCCAAAAAGTTGCCTGGTTTAACGCTGTTAGATAACTAAAAATTGTCGTTAATAAACCAGAGGCGACCAATTGGCAAAGAAATAATCCGCTATATTTCCAAAGAGCTTGCCGAGTTTGGGTACTAAAAACAAACTGTTTATTCATGACATAATTAAACAGTCCTGAAATGACGCGTGAAATAAGCGTTGCCCATATAATAAAATCATGAGTATATGTCATCATAAAATGTACCAACACATAGAAACTAACAATATCAATGACAAACGAACTGACACCACTAAACGCAAACTTAAAAAAGCGACTGTAAATAGCTAATGAATCATGGATAACCCTAAAATGCGACGTCGCATTATTATCCAAATACACCGTTTGAATGGGAACTTCTACAAGTTCAATCCCCGCCTTTTTAGTCGCCAATAACATATCAAATTCGAATTCATAATGGTTAGTCGGGAATGAGATTAATAATTTTACATAATTGATTGGAATAATTCGGAGTCCAGTTTGTGTGTCTTGTACTCGGATACCAGTCAATACCTTCACTAATTGATTGGTTACCAGATTACCCAATCTACTTCTTAAAGGTACTGCTTCGTCAAAAGTACGGCCACCAATAATCAATGCTTCAGGATGTTTTATAAAATTATCTTCTAAGTTTCGAAGATCACTCACTTTATGTTGCCCATCCGCATCAATTGTTGCAACACCGTTAATATATTGATAGTGTTGCAAAAAATATTGGAAACCGGTTTTTAATGCTTGCCCCTTCACTTGATTACTATCGTGGTGTAGGACAACAATACTTTGACCATACTTGGTCGTAATTTGTTCAAAAATGTCTTGATTTAGTGATCCATCATCAACAATAACAATCTTTTGATTAAATTTTGTTTGTTGGTGTATGTCATCTAATAAATAAATCAATTTGTCATCAGGGTTAAAAGCAGGTATAAGTATACCAATGTTATAAAATTGATGTAATGTCATTTTATAATTCTCATATCTCTCTATATATTATCTGGTAAAGTAATTTTACTGATATGATTTTTGAAAGTCAAAACATATACCAATTTATATTCGTAAGCATTTCTTTAGAAAATAGACCATTTTTTTGATAGCTAAAAAAATAATGATACACTAAAATATCCCGTAACTTGATATGCTATCAGCACAACAGTTACGGGATGTTTTTTTAGAAAAAATATTTTTACTAACGAAAAAAAGCGGTTAAGGCAAGATAATGTCCAACCACTTTTACTTAAAATTTATTAATTATTTGTCAATATGGGTACGTTGGTAATCAGCAATTGCCTTGTACTCTGTTTGTAATTGACGAGATAGACGAATGAAAATTGGTGTCAATTCACGATAAGCCTCATAGTTATCTGGATTTGGTTGGTAAGTGTTTGCTTCACCAATCATATCACCAATAACTTCTAGGTTATCAACCAATCCCAAAGCCTTTTGTGCCATCACAGTTGCTGCTAAGGCACCTGATTCAAAGGCCTTTGGCACAGTGACTGGTTGCTCAAAGATATCCGCAGCCATTTGACGCCACAATGGTGAACGAGCAAAACCACCAGTTGCTTGGATAGCAGATAAGTCACCAACAACCTCTTCAAGTGCTAGCGATACCATGTAGATATTAAAGATAATACCCTCAAGGACAGCGCGTACCATGTGAGCACGCGTATGGTTGTGTGTCAAACCAAAGAATGAACCACGCGCATTAGCATCCCAAATTGGGGCACGTTCGCCACCTAAGTATGGGTGGAACAACAACCCGTCAGCACCAGCTGGAATCTTTGAGGCGATTTCAGTTAAGAGATCGTATGAATCAACCCCTAATAATTCAGCCGTTGACTTTTCTGAATCGAACATGTTGTCACGTGCCCAACGGAAGACATCACCACCGTTATTAACAGGTCCACCAACAACCCAGTGGTCCTTGTCCAAGGCGTATGTAAATGTACGTCCCTTTGGATCGATCTTTGGTGCATCTGTAACGACACGGATAGCTCCTGATGTACCAATCGTAACGGCTGCAACACCTGGTTGAATAGCGTTAACACCAAGGTTTGATAATGGACCATCCCCTGCACCATAAATAAATGGCGTATCGACATCCAAGCCCATTTCAGCAGCATATTGTGGATTCATGCCCTTTTCAATAGTGTATGGATCCACAGGTTCTGGTAATTGATCCTTAGCAACACCAGTAACTGATAATGCTTGTTCATCCCAATCTAAATTAAAGATATTAAACAAACCAGTTCCTGATGCAATTGAGTAGTCCATCTTGTTAGCGCCAAATAGACGGTTAAACAAGTATTCTTTAATACCCAAATAATGAGCTGCCTTGTTGTAAATATCAGTTTGCTCATTCTTTAACCAAAGAAGTTTTGACAAAGGAGCCATTGGGTGAATTGGTGTTCCAGTCTTACTATAAATCTCTTGACCAACACCACTTGACTTTAATTGCTCTGTGTACTTAACAGCACGTGCATCTGCCCACGTAATCACACGAGTCAAAGGCTTCCAGTCAGCATCAAAGGCAATCAATGAGTGCATTGCTGAACTAAATGAAACACCCAAAATTTTACCATCCTTGGCAGTACGAGTTACTTGTGCCATCGCATCAGTAAACGCTTCCCAAATTTCATCTAGATCTTCTTCAGCCATATCGGGTGCATCACGGTATAACTTGTAACCTTTATTAGCACTTGCAATAACATGTCCCTTAGTATCGAATAGGACAACTTTTGTTGATGTGGTTCCTAAGTCAACTCCAATTAGGTAATCCATTATTAAAACCTCTCAAATCTAATTTTGCTTTATCACTTACTATAATTTTATGTAAAAAGCTTACATTTTGCAAACGAATTCACGAAAATTTTTTTCTACCTTGTTTCATCTGCGAGATGCTCTTCACTTGGTCGATAAACGCTGCGATTATCTAAGGCCCATTGGCGAGGTGAAAATTCACCAGGTTGGGTTTCAGCCACAGCGTTATCAAAGCTTTGCATACCAGCATCTAGTTCATCTAACTGGTGTAGCACATTCGCTTCTTTGATCATCGGACGTACAGGTGAGCCATATTCCAATAAACCATGATGTGCCAAAACTGTATGCCGCAAAACAAGCATGTCTTCACTCTTTAAATCAATCTGTAACTCCGTGGCTGCTAAAACAATCTCTTCATCAACTAGCACAATATGACCAATCAAAT
This sequence comes from Weissella fangxianensis, assembly GCF_024718545.1. Lineage (GTDB taxonomy): Bacteria > Bacillota > Bacilli > Lactobacillales > Lactobacillaceae > Weissella > Weissella fangxianensis. The sequence goes on along the minus strand of NZ_JAMXDB010000001.1, from coordinate 33,981 downwards.
TACCAGCAGTTGTATATTGCGTCGCAACTGGTCCAGAAAGTTCAATAACCTTCCCAATATCATGCAATAAAGCCCCCGCATATAATAGACTAGCATTTAAATTACCATATTGCTTAACAACAGCTTGTGCTAAATGCACAATCGACAAACTATGGTACGCTAACCCACCTGCAAAGGCATGATGATTACTTTTAGCAGCTGGAAACTGCAGAAACGCCTCACGGTACTTGCCAAGAATGTGTCGTACGATGCGTTGCCAATTGGCATTAGTAATCTGAAAAATAATTGCTGATACTTCTTCGGCCATATCTTGTTTTTTCATAGGTGCAGCAGCCACAAAATCTGCTGTATCCTGTGGTTCACCAATTTTACTTGGTCGAATCGACAACACCTTTAATTGTGGTTTATCCTGATACGCTTGGCGTACCGCCTGAATATAGACTACCATGCCGGCAGCTAATTTGCCGACTTCTGCTTCGGTAGCATCCCATTTCATCCCCTTGATATCCATGGAACGGTCAGCTAATTGTAAAGCTAAATAACGCTTTCCCTGTTGTGTTACCCGGGCATCAACTTCTTTAAGTAATGCAAAGGTTTCAACTCGTTCATCTAATTGATAGTCCTTTAATGCTTTTGTCAAAACAACCTCCTATTGTTGATGCGTCAATTCTAAGACCTGTTCTCCTGGTGTCTTTTGCGCCGTAAAGTAAAAAATTTGTTGTTCAGATGATGCCAGATCTTTCAATACGTTCAACATGGTTTGCCGTCGTTGATTGTCAAAGTCAACAAAGGCATCATCAATCAACAGCGGTAACTGCAAAGCAGCGGCTACAGTTTTAACAAAGGCTAACCGCAATGCCACATACAATTGTTCAGCCGTTCCTTTTGATAACTGATTCACCCCTAGAATCTTCCCATCATCACGAACCACCTTGAGCAACGTCTTCGTTTGCTGAATCGTTTGATAATGATTATCGGTCAACTGGCTTAAAATAACCCCTGCCTGCGTCAAAAGATTTGGCAACCGATCAGCAATGGCCGCATTCAATGCCTGCCTAATCCACTCACTACCTAGCCGATCAACAAAATACTGAGTCAATTGTTGATTAACAACGGCTACTTGGTTAGCCACCACCTGTTGCTGATGCTCGATTGTATTATCAGTTTGTAGATTTTGTAATTGTACATTGATTTCAGCCAACTTTTGATTCAACTGATTTTTCTCATCCTGAATACGCTTTAAAATGTGTTGCTGCTCGTCCGCTTCTGACTGATCATCTGGCTTAACAACAGTTTGCGCAGCTAACTCATGCAAGTCAGCATCTTTTAGTTGTTCTTCAAGCACATTTGCTTCACGCTGCAAATCATTAATATGACGTTGTGCATCACGCCGTTGCCGCAACATGGCAGCATCTTTCACACCTAGTTCTTGATACAAGTCTTGCAAAGTTTGTTGTAGATTAGCGCGTTGTAACTGTTGTTGTCCCATGGTTTCTTGCTTAATATGGATATCAGCAAGACGCTTGCGGTATTCGTCAACAGTTAAGCCTTCACCTAACCAATTTAAAGTCGCTCGTACTTTGACCAACTCTGGCATCATCGCCTGTTGATCATGAATAATTTGATTATTAGACGACATCATATCATTAATATGCTGGATATCCGCCTGGACAGCAAAAATATCGTTGGCTGACATTTGTTGATAGGCAGCTGGTAAATCTTGTGACCCATTCAGTGTTGTTTTTGTTTGTTCTGGTCGGCGACTACCCCACCAACTAATGACTAAGACAAGCACCGCTAACAGCATACCGATCATCCAATGACCCGCCAGCAAAGCACCAATAATAACCACAACACAAATTATTGCCGCTACTATCAACCAGCGATAATCAGAATTTGCTTGCGTCGTTTCTCTTTGACCACCCAAACGAGCTTTTTGTTGCTCTGTTAATAATGGTGGTATCTGTGTCCAATGATATTTTTCCAATAATTCATTTTGAGCCTGGACAGATTTGACTTGTTGTTCAGCCAAAGTTTGTTGCTGCTTTTCTAATTTTTCTAATTGCCGTAAAGCAACGGTCGCTGATTCAACTTGTTGCTTCGTAACCGCTGTCGTTACCATCACTTCATCTAATGCGGCTAATTGTTGCCGGACACGGTCAGCTTTGTCAGCAACCGTTAAATCCAACGATTTACCAGTCGCTTTGACTTGTTGCTTAATCTGCTGCCAACGTCGATACACCGGTACTAAGTGAACCTGTGCTTGTTGGTGACTCATCTGACCTTGGATCTGCTCTTGCCGTTGCTGTAAACTCGTTACCCGCTGACTTAGATGTTGCGCCTCTGCTTGTAACTTATCTAAAGATGGCTGTTGGCGAATCTTATTTTGTAACTGTTGGCGTTGTGTCTTTAAATTTGCCAAAGCTTGGTTGAGCTCACGATGCGCTGTTTTAGTGCTACCAAATTTTGCCGTTGCTGTTTTTTCCCAGCGATTCGCAACTTCTAACCAATTCTGAGCTCCTGGTGTTGCTAACGTCCGCAAGTATGATGCAAAGTCGTCTGGCTTTAGTGAAAAGATATTCATTAAAGCTGCTTGGTCAAAACTAAAAATTGCCAAATATAAGTCACGGTCAACTGGTCCCAATAACTTGGTCAGCATTGCTTCCGGATCAGCAAATTGTTGCCCCGTTGCGACGGCTGTTAAAGTCGTTGCTGTTTGTGTTCTGCCTAAACGCTCCAGCTCGTAAAGTTGACCATCAACTTCAAATTGCATACTACCACCATATGGGCCTTTATTTAATGGCTCATAAGTGTTGATTTTACGACCTTTAGCTTGTGGAAAGCCAAATAACATATCAAATAAAAATTGATGTAAAGTCGTCTTACCGGCTTCATTTAATCCCTGCACAATTTGTAATCCCTGCACAAAATCAAATGTTTGTTCATTAAACTGACCAAAGCCCACAATATGCACTTTTTTAATCCACATGATATTCATCCCCCATCTGTGCCAAGTGCAATTGTGTTTGAACTGCTGTATGTAGCTCCTGCAATGTCTGTTCATTTAAAAAATGATCTAAAACAGCGACATCCGTCACCTGTTTTAGGCCTAGTTTTTGTAATTGCTCTCGGGTAAATACATCAGCCACGGTTTCTGACCAATAGGTCTCATCAACAGCTGGTAACGGCATCTGCTGGTCTTGCGTTTGTGCCTGAATATCGTAGATAAAGAACATATCAGTAGGCTGAGCTGCTGCCACAAATTGTGCCAATAATTGTTGGTTCACAATGGCTGACAGGACATTGGGGTCTTCAGTAATCAACTCTAACGTAATTAATTCAAACTCATCCTTGGCCGCAAATTGCTCGCGTACATATTGAACAACCGTACTCAAGTCACGATTTGTCCGTAAGTTTGCCGTCACCCAAGTAATTGGCGCCACCGGAGTAAATGTCGGTACTAGTTCATCACCGTCACTTTCTACCATATAATAACCTTTGGCATTAGTTTCAGTTTTATCCAATCCCTGAATACTACCCGAATAACCAATAAATGGCTTAGCTTGCAATGTCTCTCGCACATGAATATGACCTAATGCCCAGTAATCATAATGTTTGTCTTGCAATGCTTGCAAATTAAACGGGGCATAATTTCCTGAACCGACTTCACCCACCGCACCATGATAAACACCAATATGCCAATCAGCTTGATTAGCTTTCATTGGGAATTGGGCCACTTGGTCAGTCGTAATATGCCGTTGTGTATATGAAAATCCTGAAATTGCTACTGTCTCATGATTTTGGGTCTGTAAATCATACGTAGTCACCGCTTCTGGAAACAGGGTTACATTCTTTGGAAATGTTGGTAACCGTTGCCAATCAACAACATAATCATGGTTACCAAACCCGATATATACCGGAATGTTGGCCGTTGCTAATCTTTCTAATTCTTTGACTAAATCTAATTGTGCGCGCGCATCGGGCGTGGTTGAATCAAATAAGTCACCTGCTAATACCACAAAATCCACTGCAGCAGTAATGGCATCATCCACCAAGCGATGGACGGCAGTTTCGGTTGCAGATTGTAACTTGTCAGTCAACCAATCTGGTGTCACGGATAAACCACCAAATGGATTACCCAGGTGTAAATCGCCTGCATGAATAAATTTCATTTTCCAGCCCCTTTTTGTTTTTAATTTCATTATATGGGAGTTTGACGACAAAAAAAAGAGAACGTTCTAAAAGACGTTAATACAGCAAAACAGGGTGGAACAAAATCACATGTTCCACCCTGTTTATCAATATGATGTTGGGACAAAAGTAAATGTCTCAACATTTGTTTGCTAAAAACAAATTAATTTATACGCTTATAAATTTTATAGCTTAAACGCGTTCTAAAAGTCTGAAGCCTCAATGTAACACAATTTACGACATTCCTGTCCTTCGCTTTGCTCCGGGTAAAATATCGCAAATCACGTTACACACCGGCTTCAAAACGACTTTTATCTCGCTCTCATCTCTATTATTTAATCTTGACCGTATAATTCGGCAATTGGCTTGGTAATGATATCGTTGATTTCCATCAACAATTGGTTCAATCCTTTTTCAGCTTCAAGCATCTTCTTTAGAGAATCATATTGCTCCATCTCGTTAGCAATTTCTTGCCAAGCTTTGATTTGATCCTCCGCTGGTTCATTACCTGATTGCACTGCTTGATTGATTTGTGTTTGTGCTTGTTGGAAACGAGCAAAGATAGCCTTAGCTTCTGGCTCAGCTTCGACAGCATCAATGGCATCACGTAATGTCTTATATTGCGCTGTTTCGCGTAAAGTAGTTGCAACTGCGTTAACGTCATCGTAAATATTTATCATAAGTATTTATTCCCCATCTCTTTTAGTTATTCCATTATCTCATATTTTATAGTTATTGTGGTAATAATGATTGAATTCCCGACCAAGCTTTTTGGGCACCACCTTTGACATTACTCCAGGCACTAGAAGCACCATTCTTAATATCATCACCAATACCGGAAATGTTATTAGAAATACCATTCTTCTTATTTGAAGCCCCATTTTCAGTGGCTGACATCTTCGCGCGAACACTTTTGACACCAAAGTTCGTTTGTTTTGTATTTGGCAAAACTTGTTCAAGTGCCGTTTTCATTAACGGACCAGATGTTTGCGACAAATAGGCAGATATCGTATGGTCAGCATCCGTTTCATCATATCCTGTCCATGTCGTCACAACAACATCTGGCGTATAGGCGATTGCCCATGAGTCAGTGGCATTATCACTCGTTGAATTAGTTCCTGAAACTTCAGTTGTTCCTGTTTTACCAGCCACATCATAACCACTCGGATCAGCAGCGGTTCCAGTACCATGCGTATAAACACCCATCATCATTGAAGTCATCTCATTAGCCACCCGCTTTGACCATAGACGCGTATGCTTTTCTTTGGCTTGGGCAATCGTCTTACCAGAAGTATCGACAATTTTAGTAATGAAATGGCTATCACTCATTTGACCCCCATTAGCAAAACTCGTATATGCTTGAGTCAACTCTAATGGTGTGACACCTTTTTTCATACCACCAATTGCTAATGACAAGTTCTTATCAGATTTGGCCAATGGTAAGCCAGCCTTAGTAGCTGCGTTATACCCAGCATTCACACCGATTTGATCAAGCAGCCAAACGGCCGGAATATTGTAAGAATTCTCCAAGGCTTGATACATTGGGATTTTTTCACTGGTATAATCACCATAATTTGAAGGTGAATAACCATTGGTACCAAAGCTCATCTTACTATTCTTCAGGTCAGAATCATATGAGAAACCACGTGACAATGATGGCGCATAATCCGCAATTGGTTTAATCGTCGATCCTGGTGAACGATGAGACTGGGTAGCACGATTGAATCCTCTAAAGACGTGTTCACCACGACCACCAACAACGGCACGGACACCACCAGTTTTCGCATCCATTACCACTGAAGCCGCCTGCGACCCATCACCAATTGGATTTAAGCTCTCATCGTCATAATCATTTTGCAAATTCGTTTGATCTTTTTGGTCCAAAGTTGTGTAAATCTTATACCCATTATTCAAAATGTCTTGTTCCTTCAAATCATACTTATTCATTGCTTCATTAATGACGGAATCAAAATAATAAGGATAATTATAATTTGAATTATCAACTTCATGATCGGTAGCGCCTAAGGCAAATTTTGCATTATAGTCTGCTTGCGCTTGCGTCAAATATTTCGTTGACACCATATTTTGAATGACTTGATCACGCCGCTGCTTAGCCGCATCTTCATATGTCAATGGATCATAGCCATTGGGAGATTGTAGCATCCCAATGAGCATCGCACTTTCCGACACCGACAAATCAGCTGCACTCACACCAAAATACTTTTTAGCCGCATCCTGAATACCCCAAACACCATGACCAAAGTAAGCATTGTTTAGATACATTGCCAAGATTTCATGTTTAGAATATTCTTTTTCAACTTGGACTGATAAAAATAATTCACGTGCTTTACGAATAACAGTCTGGTCCTGACTTAGGAAGGCATTTTTTACCAACTGTTGCGTTAAAGTTGACCCTCCAACCGACACATTGCTACCGCGAATTCGGTACCAGATGGTAGTCAATACCCCACGTGTCATTCCACGGACAGAAAAACCATGTTCCTTATAGAAATTACGATCCTCAGTAGCGATAACGGCATTTACCGCATGTGGAGAAATCTCACTAAACTTGACATACGTTCCCTTCTGTCCTGACAGACTACCTGCCTTGTTACCAGAAACATCATAGATTTCAGTGGTTGATTGGAGGCGCTTTTTCAAATCAGACACATCCGTCGTCTTAGCTTCAAAGGTTCCTAGCACACTGATAACTAAAATCAGCGACAGGAATAACGCGATCAGCCAGCGATTGATTTGAAATCTATGCCAAAAAGGGCCAAAAGTTTTTCGCAACCACGCATAGAATGGCTGAAAAAATCGTTGGTGAAACCGAATTAACGGACCAAAAAATTTACGTAACCAATTAGTCACTGGCATCATTTTTTGATGAAACCAATTTTTTAATCCTTTAATATAATCTTTCATATTATTGCTTCCAATTATTAAATTGATCAGCTAAAGCAATTGCCGCCTCAGCTGTCGGCGTAGTGACATAAATTGTATTATGACCAGCTAATGTACCAATCACCTCTGGCATTTCCGCTGCATCAATCATCGCAGCCAAACGATTGCCATTACCTTGCGTCGTCTTTACCACAATCATAAATGACACTGGTGTGACATCGACTGCCATGTCTGAAAAGCCTTGTTCAATTTGATTGCCATCATTAGCAGCCTGATTCGTTGCATCAGCCATCACTTGATATCTCGTTTGACCATTAACATCCGGACGACGTACAATCCGTAGTTCTTTAATGTCACGTGAGACCGTAGCTTGTGTGACTGCAATACCTGCATTTTGCAAACGATGTAAAATTTCTTCTTGAGAATCAATCACATTACGTGCCAAAATTTCAAGAATCATTGCTTGTCGTTCTTGCTTTTTTAAAGCCATGTTTCATTCCTCTTTTTTCACTCAATCATGATGACTAATCGTTACTGTCACCACTGGTACTATTCTATCATAATCGACTATTTCACTTAACTCTGCCTTTAGTAGACAAAATTATCAATCATTATTATAGGTAAAAAAGTCGAAGTTTTCCGATACACGGAATGAACTTCGACCCTTTTAATAGTTAATATATTTTAATTACATTTCTTGTGGTGCTTTTACACCCAACAAACGTAGTGATTCAGTCAAAACATTTGAAACAGCCGTTACTAATGCCAAACGTGCGTTTAATTGGTCATCTTCAACCAAGATTTTTGAATTAGCATAGTACTTATTGAAAGTACGGGCCAAATTCAATGCATACTTCGCAATCACTGATGGTTCACGATCACGCCATGCGCGGCGAACAGTATCACTAAAGTTTGCAACTAACTTTTCAGTTTCCCAAACTTGTTCATCATCAATTGACAAGTTAGTCAAATCTAACTCAGGCTTACCTGCCTTACGCAAAATTGATTGCGCACGAGCATTTGTATACTGTACATATGGACCAGTATCACCTTCAAAGCGAACCACTTCTTCCAACTTGAAATCAAAGTCACCCAGACGTTCATTCATCAAATCATGGAATACAACCGCACCAGTTCCAACTTCATGAGCAACTTCTGCCTTATTAGGTAGATCTGGGTTCTTTTCGTCAATTTGAGCAGTTGCCAATTTAACAGAATCAGCCAAAACATCCTTCAATAGAACAATACGGCCAGAACGTGTTGATAATTTCTTACCATCAACAGTAATCATACCAAATGGGATGTGTTCAATATCATTTGACCACTCGTAACCCATCTTATTCAAGACTGCCTTCAATTGCTTGAAGTGTTCACGCTGTTCACCACCAACCACGTATAGTGACTTAACAAAATTGTAGTTGTTCTTACGGAAAATAGCAGCAGCTAAGTCACGCGTCATGTACAAAGTTGCCCCGTCAGTACGTTGGATCATTGCAACGTTCAATCCTTCGTCTTCCAAATCAACCACTTGTGCACCTTGTGATTCAACAAGTAATTGCTTTTCCTTAAGGGTATCAATCACAGCGTCCATCTTGTCATTATAGAAAGCTTCACCGTTAAATGAATCAAAATCAATATCTAGGTCATTATATAATTCCATGAATTCTTTCAATGATTCTTCACGGAACCATGACCATAGTCCGTGCGCTTCTTCATCACCATCTTCAAGCTTCTTGAACCAGGCACGACCTTCATCGTTCAATTCAGGTTGTGTCTCAGCTTCCTTATGGAAACGTACATAGTACTTTACCAATGTGTTGATTGGGTCAGCTTTCACTTCTTCTTCTGATCCCCAACGCTTATAAGCTGACATCAACTTACCAAATTGTGTTCCCCAATCACCTAAATGATTGATTTTAATTGGTTGATAGCCGTTTGCTTTGGCAATTTCAGCTAAAGAGTTTCCAATAACTGTTGACCGCAAGTGACCCATTGACATTGGCTTAGCAATGTTAGGTGATGACATATCAATTGTCACATGACCCGCTTCACCATCAGTGTTATGACCATAGTCATCTTGACGTAGCACTTCAGCTAATGTTTCAGCACCAAAGTTGGCTTGATCCAAAAAGAAATTAACATAAGGTCCAACAGCCTTGACTTCTTTAAAGCCGTCAGTTGCAATTTCTGACACAATGTTACTTGCAATTTGTTGTGGTGCCATGCGACGTTCTTTGGCTTGTAAAAATGCTGGAAAAGCATAATCACCCATCTTAGTATCCTTAGGCACCTCAATTTTTGAAAGAATCGTTGCTTTATCCAATTCAGGAACAACTGCAGCAATTGTTTCGGCAATTTGATTCTTGTAGTCCATTAAGCTTTGTCTCCTTTGGCATTATCATCCGCTTCATCATCATCTTCTGATGGACGAGGTGCAGGGTTATCAGTCTTTACTAAGATTTTAGCGTCTGACATACGCAATACTGCACGATGATTATATTCGTTTACGGTCGCATCATCTTCAGGATTATTTTCCGTAATAACCACTAGGACTGAATGCTCATAAATTTTTTCAACGATTCCTTTGAAGTCATGCTCAAAATTAGCAAACTTCTTACCGGCGACGAAATCACCGATATCAAATTCTGATGTATTTTCTGCTGGTTCTTTAGCCATGATAGTTTCCCCTTTACTTTTATAACTGAGGTTTTTTATTTATTAATAGTTGGCCGCAATAACGACAATTCTATAAATTATAACAAATTTCTAGCCTAAAGACTAGAACTCTAATTCGGAAACAATCCGATTTGCCACTGCCCAATCATTTTCATATGGTGTATCGACACCGTATATCTTTTGATATTCATCCAATCCTTTAGCTGCTAAGACGACAACATCGTCTGAACCAGCTGCCTGGATTGCTGATGCAATCGCTTTTGTACGGTCTAATTCGCGATAGATCGTTACTTTCGGATTAGTGATTGCCGTTTGGATCTCATCAGCAATTTTTGCTGGATCCTCATACTGTGGATCATCACTCGTCAGATAAACAACGTCGGCACCCTCACTAACGGCTTTTCCAATACCAGGACGACGTGAGACACCCTTGTTACCTGGCGCTCCCACAACAATCGTTAATTGATTGACCGATTCATTTTGGCGAACAAACTGCAATAAGGCCGCAATTGACGCATAATTATGGGCATAATCGACGTATATTGTCCCGTGTTCTTTGGTGTTTAAAACCTGCATCCGTCCGGGAACTTTTACCGTTTCGAGCCCTTCGGCCATTGCTGGTGCATCCGCATTAACCAAACGCGTTGCAATCATTGCTGCTAACGCATTACTTTGATTAAAATCACCAGGCATATCTAAAGTATATTCCCCATTAATATGTAAGTGTTCGGCTTGTTGACCCACCTCACGAACTTTAAAGACACTGCCATGTAAGTTGGCATCAGTCGCTTCAAAGTAAACATCCGCTTTGGGAGAATCAGCATCTTCTTGCCCATACAACCAAATACCATCACGAGGAACCGTTAATTCAGCATGTTCGATCAATTCCCCAAAATGATCTGTATCAACATTCAAAACCACCTGTTCTGAATGATCAAATAACATCATTTTGTGTTGGATATAATCTTCAAATGTTGGATGTTCGTTTTCACCAATATGATCTGGACTAATATTTAAGAAAATACCAACATTGAAATGAAGGCCATAAACGCGGCGCATTTTAAATGCCTGTGATGATACTTCCATCACCATATGCGTCATACCATTATCAACCGCCTCACGCATCCAACGGAACAAATCTACTGATTCTGGCGTTGTTAAGTGTGCCCGATAATGAGATTCTGGATTATTACCCGTAATAACTTGTAAAGTTGAAGACAACGCAACCTTATCATGTGTATACGCACGCAAAATTTCATATGCCATATACGCCGTTGATGTCTTCCCTTTGGTACCAGTTATACCAATCAAAGCTAAACTATTTTGTGGATATTGGTAATAAGCCATCGCAATAATACTCATGGCCGCTGGTACATCATCTGCTACCCAAGTTGGTAAATTAGTATCATGCTTAAAGTTAGCCGGAGCAACGATTGCAGTAACGCCCTTTTCGATGGCATCGGTTAAGTACGCAGCTTTAAAATTCCCCTTAATAAATAATAAGGTACCTGGTACAACGTCATTTGAATTATAAGCTAAATGTTGTATCTCACCATCAAATTCTGGTGCTGATACTAATAAATCTTGATCAGCTAATAACGTTGTGATGTTATCTGCAGTGAGTGTCATCAAACTTAGTCCTCTTTTCTGATTATTCGTTAATTATTTTAATTCGCCAGCTTGTTGTAATTGATTCTTCATTTTAATAGCTGCCCGACCACGATGTGCGTAATGCACACGTGCTGGCATATCAATTTCTGCCAGGGTCAGCCCATTTTCAGTTTCTAACAACTCATATAATCCATTTCGATTACCACGTGGTGTCTCAGTAAGCGTCACACCACCCTTACCTTGTGTGGTATAAATGATATTTTGTGGTGTGATCACCACAAAATCTGCCAACAAATGAGCCTCGCGCGATGCACCAGCTGGCAATTGTTGTAGTACATACTGATTAATTTCATCATCGCCACGTAACTGATGAGCCCTAAACTCGCGCATGGTCGTTACCCCAAAATGATCCGGAATGGCCGGGATAAATAGCGCCGAATCATCGGCTAAAACATACTCATCTGGCAATAAATTATGGATCGTTTGTGCTTTGACGAGCGCATTGGCAGCCATATCATCAGTGGTTTCTGGTGGAAACGTTATTTCATCAATCAACTGACGATAATTAATACCTTTTAAACCTAGTACAGCCAGATAACTAACCATTTCGTCAGTTTTATGGGTGTTATTTGAGGCAATAACAAATCGTTCAATCATGTTAAATACCGTCCTCCTTTTCGATAGCCCGTAATGTATAAAATGAACCTGTAACTACAATTAATGACTTTGACGACTCACGAACTTGTCGCGCTAACGAAATAGCGGCTGTAGAATCATCAGCAATCTCAACGTCCACATTGCTCATCATCACAATTTTGGCTGCCAACTCATCAGCTGACATCGCATTTTTGGCATCAGGTGTCACCGCAATGATCGTTGATACATAAGGAAGCAATTCATCCAACATATCCATATGATTTTTACCTTTGATCAGGCCCAAAATAACAATCGGCTTAAAAGGTAAATGCCAAGAACGAATAGCGGCAACCAAACTTGAAATACCGTGCGGATTATGAGCACCATCATAAAGAATATTATGGGTGCTATCAAACTCCATCCGGCCCGTGATTTTAACATGCGCTAATGCTTCGGCAACTGTCACATCTGACAAAGTAATTCGCTTATTCTTTAAGATGGTGACGACCTGCAAAACGGTACTTAAATTATTTGCCTGATAAGCACCCGTTAATGATAATTTCAAACCTTCTAATTGGTCGGCATTAACGATCAGCCCTTCTGGTGATGAGCGCATCAATGTAATTTGTGGCTTAGGATACGGATTCCAAACTGCCCCGACTGCTGTTGCTTTATCACGAAGTGTTTTAAAAACTTCAACATCTTGTCCAGGATAATTGACTACTAAACTGCCTGGCTTAATCGCCCCAGCAACATTCTCTGCGATTTTAAGCACATTATGCCCCAGCATGGTCGAATGATCATCGGAAATTTTCGTAATCGCAACAATCAATGGCTTTTCAACGACATTCGTCGTATCCCCAGTACCACCTAAACCAGCCTCAATAATAGCAAAGTGAACTTCTTGTTTCGCAAAATGGCATAGGGCAATCAGAGTCCACATTTCAAATTTTGTTAATGTTTTTTCATCGCCACCGTGATTTTTAATTTCAGTCATAATACGCTTATAGTGAAACATCACTTCTTTTTCACTAATCATCTGACCATTAATCATCACAACTTCACGATCTGACAAAATTGCTGGCGTTGAAAAATGACCCACTCGATAACCGGCAGTCGTTAAGATTTTACTCAACATCACACCAGTCGATCCTTTACCGTTTGAGCCAACAATATGAATAACCGACAAACGGCGCTCAGGATGACCGAGCCAATTTAAAATTTCCTTCAACATGCCGACTCGACTATGTTGACTGGGTAATACTTGCCAATCATCACCCAAACTCTTTTCAAATTGTCGATATGTTTCAACAGTGCCCATACGAAAACCAGTCCTTCATCTTTTATGTCGACCAAGCGACTCTCTAAAGCTTTATTTTATCATATATCATTCTTGCTCGGCGGCGCATTATTGATAATTATTCGCTAAACGCAGCCATCCCATAAAAAAAGTACCAAGAAAGCCCACATTGGTTTTCCCTAGTACTTATCAAAAACAATTAATCTTCATGTAACGTAATTGGCGTTGCAACTAACGTATTCTCTGCAATATCATCAATGTTTGCAACGATATCAATATGCTGTTTATGGTTAACGAATGTGACTGGGGCATCCCCACCATATTCACCATCTAAATTAATCATAATTTTGTCATTTTTAGTCGATGACACTTCCACTTTTTCAGACTTCACATAAATCAAATTTGGATTATTAACGTGCTTTCCTTTCAGCACTTCGGTAATCAAATTCAAAATCTCAGCAAATTTTGTTGTTTTAACGATCAACAAAGTAAATTTACCATCATCTAGCTTAGCGTCTGGCACAATCTGCTCAAAACCACCAACGGAATTAGTTAATGCCAAGAAGAACATGGCTGATTTACCATTAAATTCACCATCATCATACTTAACATGGATGTCCATTGGTTTGATGCTAGTCAACATCTCAGCTCCCTTAACGACATAAGCTAAGTAGCCGTACATTGACTTTAACTTAGAAGGCACTGAATATGTTAACTCTGACAATGAACCACCAGCAGCAATATTGATAAAGTACGAATCATTCGCTTGGCCAATATCCATCTTGGCTGCCTTCCCCTTCAGAATAACTTTAGCAGCTGCTAAAGGATCCTCACGTGGAATACTCAATGCACGTGCATAATCGTTAGTCGTTCCAGCTGGGATAATGGCTAACATTGGTCGCTCATCTAATGGAGCAATACCATTGACAACCTCATTAATCGTCCCATCACCACCTGCTGCAACTAACAAGTCAAAACCTGCTTTGGCAGCACGTTCTGCTTCCATCATTGCTGAGTTTGGTTCAGGAGTCGTTGCATAGGCGCTGGTCTCATAACCGGCTTCTTCATACACAGCCAAAATATCGACCAAGTCACGTCGAATAGCTTCACGTCCAGAAGTTGGATTATAAATAATGCGTGCTCTTTTCATTCTATCTCGCTCCTAAATTTTAATATATGTATGAAACCAGAGTAGACTATACTACTCTGATTCCGATAAGAGAAAATTACTCTCTTTTTAAATGTGTTTCCACTGTTTTTTTACTCAGGTTTACGGGCTTGCAAACCAGCCATCAATAATTTGTTAACAACTGCTGGATTAGCACTACCCTTGGTTTGCTTCATAATTTGACCAACCAAGAAGCCAACGGCACGATCTTTTCCATTATGGAAATCAATAATTGATTGCTCATTATTATCCAAAACTTCATCAATCATTGGTGTCAATACTGCTGGATCAGATAGTTGCTTAAGACCATTCTTCTCCACAAATTCAACTGGGTCATCACCCTTAGTAATTGCTTTGAAGACCTTCTTGGCCATCTTTGTTGAAATTGTACCATCATCAATCAACTTGATCATGTCAGCTAAGTGAGCTGGTGTTAATGGGGTTTCTTCCAAATCAGCTTGTTGCTCGTTCAAGAAGGCATTAACATCACCCATTAGGTAGTTAGCGGTACGCTTTGGATCCGCACCAAAACTAACGGTTTCATCAAAGAAGTTTGCCATGGCTAGCGTTTGTGTTAAGACTTCTGAATCATAAACTTCCAAACCAAGTTCATCGACATAACGTGCCTTACGGGCTTTAGCTGTCTCTGGTAACTTTGCTTTAACTTCATCAATCCAATCGTCCGTGACGTGGATTGGCGTCAAATCAGGTTCTGGGAAGTAACGGTAGTCATCAGCTGTTTCCTTAACACGCATCAAAACAGTTTCACCAGTTGCTTCATCAAAGCGACGAGTTTGTTGCTTGATTGTACCACCAGACATGTAAATCTTGGCATGGCGGTTTTCCTCAAATGCTAGCGCCTTACGCACATAGTTAAATGAGTTCAAGTTCTTTAACTCGACTTTAGTACCATATTCACTTGAACCAACTGGGCGAATTGAAATATTGGCATCGACACGCATCGAACCTTCTTCCATCTTCACGTCAGAAATTCCTGTAAATTGGATAGCTTGACGTAATGCTTCTAGGTAAGCATAAGCTTCATCAGGTGATGAAATATCAGGTGCACCAACAATTTCAATCAATGGTGTTCCTTGACGGTTTAAGTCGACATATGAATAACCATCTGTACCGTGGGTATTCTTTCCAGCGTCTTCTTCCACGTGTAGTTCAGTAATACCCACACGCTTCTTTTGACCCTCAAATTCAATCTCTAGCCAACCATGACGACCAATGGGTTGTTGTTGTTGGGTAATTTGGTAAGCCTTGGGATTATCAGGATAGAAGTAATTCTTTCGATCCCAGTGCAAATCACGTGTAATATCAGCATTCAATGCAAGTGATGCCATCATACCATATTCAATGGCGCCCTTATTAGCCTGTGGCAAAACCCCAGGATATCCCCAGTCAATAACATTGGTATTGGCATTAGGCTTAGAACCATATTGTACTGGAGAAGGTGACATCGCCTTAGAATTAGTCTTTAGCTCAACATGGACTTCTAGTCCGATCGTCGTCTCAAAATTTGGCACTGCCATTAATCCTTACCTCCTGGTACTTTTTCGAATAGACGTGTTGCTTGCTCATAAGCATACGCAGCACGATAAATGGTCTCCTCTTGGTAGCGGTTTGCTATCAATTGCATACCAACTGGCAATCCATCAACAAAGCCTGCTGGTACTGACATACCTGGCAATCCAGCCATATTAACAGGAATCGTCAAAACATCATTCATGTAAGTGACTTCAGGATCATCTTGGTTAGCGCCAAAGTCATAAGCAACATTTGGTGCAGTTGGTGCCGCAATCAAATCATAATCGGCAAAGACTTTTTGGAAATCATCATTCATTAGCGTACGTACTTGTGCAGCCTTCTTGAAGAAAGCATCATATGAACCAGCTGAAAGTGAGTATGTTCCAAGCATAATACGACGCTTGACCTCGTCACCAAAGCCTTGTGTACGTGTTTGTACGTATAGGTCTTCCAAACTTTTGACGTTTTCTGGACGCGTACTATAACGGATACCATCAAAACGTTGCAAGTTTGATGATGCCTCAGCAGAAGCTAAGATATAGTATGCAGCAACACCATACTTTGTATGTGGCAATGAAACTTCATCAACTGTTGCGCCAAGTTCACGTAATTTGTCAATACCGGCACGAACAGTTGCTTTAACACCTTCATCCACACCAGCAGCAAAGTATTCTGTTGGTACGGCAATCTTCAAGCCAGCGATATCGCCATCCAAGTGGGCCGCAAAATCAGGTACCGCTTGGTCTGAAGACGTTTGATCGTTGTCATCATGACCAGCCATGGCAGCTAATACAGTGGCATTATCCTTGACACGACGCGTAAAGACACCAACTTGGTCAAGTGATGACGCAAAGGCAATCACTCCCCAACGTGACACACGGCCGTATGTTGGTTTCATTCCAACAATCCCATTGAAAGCAGCGGGCTGACGGATTGAACCACCTGTGTCAGTTCCTAATGCGAATGGTACTTGACCGGCAGCAACTGACACAGCTGATCCACCCGAAGAACCACCAGGGACTTTTGTTTGATCCCAAGCATTCTTAGTTTGCTTATAATATGATGTTTCAGTTGTTGAACCCATGGCAAACTCATCCATGTTTAACTTACCAACACCAACAGCGCCTTGTTCACGTAAACGTGAAACGACCGTTGCATCATAAATTGGTTTAAAGTCTTGTAAAATTTTTGATGCGGCAGTTGTCGTCACATCCTTCGTAATCAAGTTATCCTTAATTCCATATGGAATTCCAGATAGTACATTATCTGGATCGATACCTGCTTCATCAATGGCAGCAGCTTCAGCTAAAGCCTTTTCTGACATAGTTGCTAAAAATGCGTCATATTTTGCATCAGTTTGCTCAATATTTGCTAGTGTTTCTTTAACTAAGTCAACTGATGTAATTTCTTTGTTTACTAGTTGTTCATGCAACTTTTCGATATCTGTATGCAAAAAATCCATTAACCTTCAGCTCCCCCATTAAGAATTGCGGGCACTTTAATCAAAGTACCTTGGTGTTCTGGTGCATTATTCAATAATGCTTCTGATTGTTGTGCGTTAACCGCCACATCATCTCGTAATACTGTTTGCATCTCAGTTACAGAGTATGTTGGTTTCACATTTTCTGTATCTACCTCAGCTAATGTTGTCACAATATCAAATATTTTACCTAAATGATCTGTAAACATATCAGCTTCTGCATCCGTTAAAGCTAACTTTGCTAAGCTAGCCACATGTTCAACTTCTTCACGCGTAATTTGCTCGTTTGCCATGTTAATTCCTTTCATGCTTTAATATAGCTATTTTACCAAAAGTTTTTATATTTAGTATACGTCATCTGATAAATTCGCTTGATTCTCGTGAACAATGAACCTTAGACCCTTCGGATAAAAGTTTTTCATTTGACGGTTGACTAGCTTACCAAAGCCAACCCCATTACCATTTAACTCTAATAAATACCAACCATTTGTTAAATGACCCATAGATGATGGTAGCATGAATGTGTCGCCGTGGACATACTGACGCCATTCTTCATCGTTTAATTGATAGCGCTGCGTAAACGTATCAGGGTGTAAGGCCAAAGCCAAAGCCAAACTAGGCTCAAAGCGCTTCTTCTTAAAAGTTCCCAAATGCAACCCAGCTCGTAATACCTGGATGCCTTTTAATTCTGGCGTGCCAGTTGGTGCTGCATAAAGTTGATCACCAAAAGCTAAAAGAACGCCTGGTTGATAACTTGGTAAGAATTTTTGTTGAAAGTCGTCCCAATATTGTCGCTGATCAGCCGTTAAATTGGTTTTAGCCAATTTAGGTTCCTTAGCTGTTGATTCATCCTCTGGCTGATACTGCAACTTTGCCATGAAATGCCCTTCACCAGCCACGAATTGTGGGAACAAACGGACAGGCTTTACTAACTCAGGATTGCCATCAGCCCATTCTGGGTGACCATCTGACATGCCGTCATGCTTTGGTACATCAACCAAGTGTAAACCAGGATAAGTTGCTAATAACCATGCAATGATTTGTTCGTCTTCTTCAGGAGCGAACGTACACGTTGAGTATACTAGTGTCCCACCTGGTTTTAACATTTTCATGGTCTCTACTAAGATTTCTCGCTGACGAGTTGCATTTTCTGCTGGATAGTCCGTATGCCAATAGTTGATTGCCTCAGGATCTTTACGGAACATCCCCTCACCAGAACAAGGTGCATCTAAAACAATGCGATCAAAGTATTGTGGGAATTTCTTGGATAGTTCTTGTGGTGAATGATTAGTCACCAATGCATTTTGGACCCCGAAACGTTCAATATTTTCGCTTAAAATTTGCGCCCGCTTACGAAAAATTTCATTCGATACCAATAATCCCTGTTGCTTCATATAAGAAGCCAAGTGCGTTGATTTGCCGCCCGGCGCAGCTGCTAAATCAAGGACCCGCTCACCAGGTTGTGGTTGCGCGATTTCTCCCACTAATTGTGCAGATGGCTCTTGTGAATAAATCACACCCGTTGTGTGATCAACCGAATGACCTTTCGCAACACCAAAGTAACCCCAGTCACCCCAAGGCACTTGCCCGTTTGTTGGTGTATCATACAATTGCTGATTAGCTTTTAATGGATTGACTCGAAAAGCCTTCACAACTGGCTGATCAAATGCTGCAAAGAATTCATCTGCATCATCGCCCATTAATTGACGGTACTTCGTCTGATAGTCTTTAGGTAACTCCGCCATTTCATAAACTCCTTGTCCTATATAATAATTTTATTCTACACGTTTTTTTACTATTCAAAAAGGTGTTTTTCAGGCAACGAAAATAAGGACGCTGCAAGAGCTCAAAATTACAATCAGCCGTCAACCTGCCCACACTTACTGGGTAGATTGACGGCTGAGAAATATATTTCGTTGCTCTTTTAAATAATCTGCTCTAAGTACTTGGCCAAGCCATCTTCCTCATTAGTATACGAGGTAATGTCATTAGCAATCGCCTTTAGAGCTGGATTGCCATTTTTCATGACAATGCCATGCGTGGCATAATCGATCATTTCGTAATCATTCATGCCATCACCAAAGGCATAGACATCATCTTTATCAATATCAAAAGCGCGTTGCATAATCTGCAATCCTGTATCTTTCGCAACCCCTGCCGGAACCACTTCTAGTACTGGTGAATCAGCACCCCATGTGTTAACTGTCACACGGTCTGCACCGTAACGATTGGTCACATATTCTTGAATAAGCGCTTGATGATCGCTATTTTGTGCTTCAATCAAGATTGAATTGATATTCGTGGTCAAATTTAAACGGTCTAACATGTGGTAAGTATCGGTCGTTTGCGGAAAGAAAAACGCTTCATTGGGATTTTCTGGTGCTATGCGACTATTAGTCCAAACATCCGCCCGACTTTCAGCTACCACTGATTTGATAGCCATATCAGCCGCATTTTCAATTAAATCAAAAGCAATTTCACGGTCAACTTGGTAAGAATAAGCATGTTCCCACATTTGATTAGGAATTTCACCAAGTGATCCGTTGAAATTAATCATTGGAGATTTTAACCCTAGTTGTTGATAAATGTCCATTGATAAGCGTACTGGACGTCCCGTAATGATTGCCACGACATGACCAGCTTGTTGCATTTTTTGAATGGTCTGACGTGTTTTAATAGAAATATTTCCGGCATCATTTAAAGTTGTCCGATCCAAATCAATGCCAACTAATTTACGTCCCATAACTATACCCTCTTTTATTTTCTCTTATTGCCTACAATCTTGATTATTGACATTTACTTACTAGTAACCACTGGTACTAATAATTGGCTATGCTTTGTATCAATTGTATAAGTAATATTTTGATTACCGCGCACGGTCATTTCAAAATCGGTACCATAAATCACAATTCCCAATTGATGACCAGCCGTTAACTGATACAAGGTTGGTTGCAAAGTCAATGTTAAATCAACATATTCATCTGGATGCAAATCATTCACACGCCAAGCATTTTCACGATTTTGCATATTGATATGCCCAATCGTGATCATTTTATTAGGTGTTGATTTTGCCTGTTCGAATTCAACTAACGGCGTTGGCTGCCAATTGACACCACGGTCAATTTGGCTTCCCTGTGGAACAGGTTTCTTCGTTAAGCGACTAGCATCACCATAATCCACTAACATCGCACTGACTAACCCCACATTAGTTGACGATTTAATTCTTAATTGCAGCGATACTTCACCATCAATCAATAAATCTTCTTTTTGTTTTGGTTGTGAAAAGATAACACGTGAATGATCAAGCTCATGATTGTCACGATCAATCATCAATGAACGCCAGTGGTCATAATCTTTACTATACGATTCATAGGCGACTTTCGTTTGTCGATCTGTGTAATTAACTGGCGTTTGCACATTTGCTAAGGAAATTTTCGTAGGGGTCGTTGTGCCCCAGCTTTGACGAGTTTCCCAAGTTTCAGGTGTTTGGTTACTTTGCCAAGTCAAATCTGGTAATTGCGCAACAGCATCATTTTCAATACCATACAGCTTATGGCTCAACCACAGATTCATTTGATCACTAAAGTCTAATGAACGATTGTTATTGATATAGATATGTTGTCCTTGATGTAGATATAATTTCTTAACAATATCAAGTTCTTGTAGTTTTTGATAGAGACGGAATACTTGTCGTGGCTTCACATTCCAATCGTTCAAGCCATGAACCATCACAATATCGGCTTTCATATTGGGCACATTTTTTAGATAATTACGTGCATCCCAATAAGTATTATAATTACCTGTCGTGCGATCCATGTCTCTAACGGTTTGCTTCTGGAATTGCTCCCACTGTGCCTTTGTCCGATGCCAATCACCTGCATCTTGCATCCGTGAATAGACTAATTCTGCTAAAACATCCATGTCTTCGCCAGGAAAGCTACCGGGCGCAATCACAAGCCCATTATCACGGTAGTATTGATAATAATCTGAAATAGCTGCTTCAGAAATTACCGTCTCTAATCCCGCAACACCCGTAGTTGCCACAGCGGTCGCTAAGGTTCCTAAGTATGACTTACCTGTCATCGCCACTTTGCCATTTGACCAATGGGCCTTGATTGTCACACCGCTTTGACGATCAACGAAGGCTTGACGATTACCGGCCAACCACTCCACAACTGCCTGCATACTAACCACTTGCTCGGGTGAACCAGTATCTTGCATACCATCTGAATAACGAGTCCCAACCCCTGAAGAATATGCCACCGCAAAACCACGAGATAAGAAATAATTATTCAAATCCACGTGTGATTTTGAATAGAAGGTCTCAGTTGCTTCCGTTGTTTCGCCGGTTTGTTCATGGGCAGTCAATTTTTCCGGTGCACTAGACTCATACGCAATGTCCTCGTATGTTAAATTATTAGGAATTTTGCGTTGTAGTGGTTGATTAACATCGTGCAACTTTTTATCACTAACCACATCGTTTGTTCCCTGGTAGTAAGGGGATGCCGTAAACAAAGTTGGCACCTTTTGTGCTGTTGTTGGACGAATAATATCGACACGAACAAAATCTTTTACACCATCTTTATCCGTATCTAAATCCGTTTCAACATAGACAACTTCCTTAATTAATTGGTTGGTGTCAAATGTTGCTAACGCCTTACCATTAAAGAACACTGTCTGATTAGTTGGCTTGAGATACTGATGACTGACTAATTCATCAATAAATTGTAGACCACCTTTGGTATGCGTCGTTAACAGATCATACCATGCATTTAACACATCATGAGTCGACCAGTCCCCATCCTTACTAAATAACGGTAATCCAATTCTGTTTACTGCTTGTACAGAATCAGCTAAATTATAGTCAACTGATTCTTCAAAATTGAGTAATTGCAAAGCAATGGCATCAAATTCTTGATTGGTGACTTGTTTATCCGTTGCAAAAAAAGCGGCTAAATCTTGTTGTTCGTTGACCATATAATCATCAAACTTTGTTGTCACCGCAGTTGATTGCGCTGCTTGTTCTAACAGTGCTTGTAATAGTGGCACACTCCCCTTTGAAATGGCGGCTTGGATTTTTTCATCATAAAAACCAATCAACGCCAACTCATTAATTTTCTGTTCGAAAGTTCTTTTGATAACACCAAATTGATTTATTTTCATATTTCACTCTCCATTTCAGTGTTTCCATTATAACAAAGATTAAAACACAGTGAGAACTTGAGAGCGTGACACAAGTCGGTGTACAAATTGTGTTACATTAATGTTTAAACTTCTTAGTAAAAAACAGGGTTTGGAACAAAATAATCATTCCAAACCCTGCTTGCTATAAATATATTAGTTACCAGTCTATAAACTACTTGATTGTAACGTCAGTCTCGTCGCCATCAATCGTCAAAGCCTTACTTTGATCACCTGTTAGATAATCATTATCACCTTGGTCAGCACCGTTAGCATAAATACTACTATCTTGGTTAACAACCTTAATACCTGGTAGGTGGCTTTCACGTAAGACAACTTCTTGATTATCACCCTGCACATGGCTAGCTTGTTTCAACGTTAAATTGCGTGCCTTCAAATAGGCATCCCCGCTGTCCACATGTATCGTATCCGCCGTCACGTCTTGTAAGCGGTAATTACCAGCATCGCCTTGCATATTAATCTTTTGGGCGGTCAATTTTGTTAAACGTACACCACCATAATTATTATGAACTGTCACATTCTTGGCGGACACATCCTGTGTTTTCACACCACTACCTTCAGTATTAATGTTTAAGTCATCCAAATTAACCTTATATGGGACCGTCACAACAGCAGTCTGATCTGATTCTTTAAAACCAAAAACTGAATTTTTTGGCTCACGTAAGGCCAACTTCAATTCATTATTGACGGTACTTAAATCAGCGTTACCATCAAGATACTTGCCTGATACTTGCCATTGATTCCCCCGGACGATTCTCACATATGAATTCGCGCCACTATCAATTGTAACTTTTTTAAAATCTTTATTATTAAATGTTTTGTTAAGACTGTGTGTTTCGACAATCTTGGGACCATTATCCCAAGTAAATGACGTCTTAGCACCGGTTGATAGTCCAGTAATCACCAAGGCACCACCAACAAGCATCATACTACCACCAGCCATGAGTGTTGTTTTTAATCCCATTTTATTGTGCCTCCTTTACGTGATTTTTGCCTAAGTAACGATGGCCAATCCACTTCACAAATTGTACCAACATTTCAAATAACCAACGAGTCAAGCGCCAAACGATTGGTGCAAAGAAAACAACTAGACCGGTTAACAACAGACCACCACCGATAAATAGTAATCCAGTTGGCACAGACTGCCACAATAAAATAATACCGTTAACGAAGGCAAACAAACCACCAGCTAAAGTTCCGATAATCCCAACATAAATACCAAAGATAATTGCCAGGAAACCAATAAAGGCACCAATTAGTGCGAGTACTAATCCAATTGCCACGGGAATTAAAATTGGTGACGCAAACAACCCCAAAACAATTAACCAGATTAAGGTCACGCGGTTTTTTGTTCGTTTGCTAGTTGGCATATCTTCATCTGCTACTTCATCACTTTCAATGAAATATTCAATTTTTAATGAGCGCGCAAATTGCTTTGGTGAACCATACTTTTCTTTAACTTCTTCCATCGTATAGCCAGCATCTAACATTTGCTCTTCATAAAACTGTAGTAACTCTTCACGTTCATCAGCAGGAATATCATTCAAATATGATCTAACTGCTGTTAAATATTCTTTAATCATCACTTTCCTCCAATAATGAATCCACTGCTCCACGGAAATCTACCCATGCTTGACTGATTTCATTTAAATGGGTCACACCTACTTCAGTAATGTGGTAATAACGCCGATTGCGACCTTCAAATGGCTTATCATATGTTTCTAAATAGCCATCACGTTTTAATCGTCTTAAAACAGGGTACATCGTTGATTCACTGACGCCCAATAATTCTTGCATCGCCTTAGTAATAATATAACCGTATGTATCTTCCTTGGTTAATACGGCCAATACAGAACCATCGAGTACCACCGTTGGTACTTGAATATTCATGGCTGTTCTCCTTATTTCTCAATGTTATATCTTGTATACCATTATATTATATGACGTATAATGGTATGTCAACAATAAAGATTATAATAATTGCCGTTTAAAGAAAAAAGCAACCAAATTCATGAAGAATTCAGCTGCTTAGTGTTTAAGCTATTCAATTAAATAATTCTGCTATTAGCATCATGTAACAACTAACCAAATTAACCTTTCATTTCAAGACTAAAAAGATAAGAAGTTATTTTTATACTACCAATGACCTCAATTATTAATCGTTCTTCTTAAATTTACCCATAAAGTCTAAAACAATTAACATTAGTACCCAAAATATGACAGAAACACTAACAGCATTAGTAATGCTTTGCTCATAACCTATTAAATTAGTAAAAAAATAATACGAAAAACCAAATATTATTGTTTCTAAATCAAGGCGTAAAAATTCACGCACCCATTTACTCATATATCGTCCCCCCCTCATTAAACCTACAGTGTTTAAATTAGCTAGCTGTCAATTCAATTATCTTGTTATGATAATGCTCTGAATAAGTCAAAACACAAGCTAAGATATTATCACCTTCTTCTGTTGACAGTATAACATTAATTAATTCTCCCATTTCAATATGCATAACAACTTTGTTTTTGGGACCATGCTGTTGGTCAATGTATTGTAATATCTTTGATTCTGCTTTAGGATCTGAAGTTAATTCAGCAAGACAGTCATGTAAGTCAAAATTATTTTCGACCATAATTGAAATACCACCTCCTCACAAATCTACAAAAAAGTAGCTGAATTCTTTAAAGAATTCAGCCACTTGATTTATAGTTTATTTGATTAAATCATTTTATGCCAAAATTAATTAGCTTCGTTAACTAATTAACCAAACATCTGTCCAAGACTTTGGAAGACTAATTGGATATTCAATCCTGTCAAAACAACAAAGACAATCCATGCTAACCATGTCATCCACTTTGAGTTGGCAAAGTCTTCACCCATAACCTTCTTTGAAGATGTGAACGCAATTAATGGTGCCATCGCAAATGGCAAAGCAACTGACAAGAAGACTTGAGAATAAACAAGTAATTGATCAAGTTTTCCTTCGTCACCACCATAAATCAACGTAAAGGCAACAACTGGAATCAAAGCCAAACCACGAGTAATCACACGACGTAGCCACATTGGCACCTTCAAGTGTAAGAAACCAGTCATGATAACTTCACCAGTCAACGTTCCAGTAATTGTTGAATTTTGTCCTGATGCTAGCAAAGCAACCGCAAATAACGTTGATAGAACTGGTGATGCAATGGCACCAGCAATTGAACTATCACCTAGTGCATTATACATTTGACCGAAAGTACCAACTTGATCACCATGTCCGAAGAACAATGATGCTCCCAAAATCAATAGGAATGAATTAATAACAAAGGCTAATGACAATTGGATATTTGAATCCCAAGCCATAAAACGAACACCCTCTTTTAACTCTTCCTTGTTTTTACGACTCACTTGACGTGTTTGTGAAATTGATGAATGCAAGTATAGGTTGTGTGGCATAACCGTCGCACCAATAATACCTAAGGTCATGACTAATGGTGAATCAGCACCATGAATACCGTGTGTGCTAACTGTTTGTAATTGTGGTAAGTAACCACCAAACAAAGCTGCTAAATTAGGATTTGATGAAACTACTAGATATCCGAAAATAAATAAGATAGTTAAAATAAGTGTTACAACAATTGCTTCGATTTTTCGGAATCCAAAACGCATTAGTAACAATAGCAACACAACATCCAATGCCGTCGTTAACACAGATGCAATCATTGACCAACCGAACAACAAGTGCAAGGCAATCGCACCACCGATAACCTCGGCAATATCCGTTGCCATCAAGGCCAACTCACTAATAATCCAAAGGATGATACCACCGGTCTTGTTGGTACGGTTACGAGTCGCTTGAGCTAAGTCTTCATGCTTAACCATTCCCAACTTACCAGCCATATATTGTAGCATCATTGCAATCAGTGATGAAATCAAGACAACTGAAAGTAATGTGTAGTGGTACGTTGCTCCACCAGTTACAGAAGTGACCCAGTTACCAGGGTCCATATACCCAACGGCAACTAATGCCCCTGGTCCTGAAAATGCCCACAGTTTTCTCCAAAAAGAGCCACCTTTTGGTACAGATACAGAACCATTGATATCGCCTAAACTATCATCCGCAGCTGCATCTTGTACCAGCCCTTTGTTTTTTGTCACTTCTTTTTCAGTCATGACAACCTCCCATAATACGTAATATGCCGTAATAAGGTCAGTCCCAGTGTACTATTTACTTTTGTATATAGTGCTAAGTAGAATTCATAAAGAATTTCGTTCAACTTGGTTGTTGAAAGCTTATGACTTATACTTAACCGGGGCGCTCCTTACCCGTCGACAATATATTACTCGCTTACGCCCCCAGTTGCAACTATTTTTTTGCTTATTTTTATTTTTTTTACACAATAATATCAAATATTTTGCCCAAAAGTGGTTTTAATTTTTATTATCAATTAAAAATTAAAACGTTTACAAAAAAACTTAAGTTAAGTAATGCCTAACTTAAGCCGTTTTCTATCATAAATTGGTCATTTAACCACGCAGCGTGTTTGCCATACCAATCAATAGTTTACGCATGAATTGGTCACCAGCAATTAAATATTTTGGATGTGACTTACGCCGTAACATTGCCCCAACCTCACCTTTAGTTACTTTGAAATCAGCAGCTTGCCAAAAATCAAGTAAATCTTCAGTTGTGTACGCCATAGCAATCTTTACCTTTTTAATAACGACATTATTAATATCGTTATCGCGTTGCATACTATAGTCCGGTGCAGCAATCGACCCATCTGGATTCTTTTTATGTCCTCGCTGAGAGATAATCAATCCGTTCAAAAACTTTTCCAGGTCATGTCGTGATAGCTGAGCATCTCTGGCACTATCTTGGGTTGGTTTAGCCATGATTGCTAAATAGGTTAGCTTATCAAGAGTCAAACCACCTAGTTCAAAAATAGTCATCATGTCCTTACTATTAATATTGAAAATATATTGCAATCTACGAATAATATCGTTGTTGTGCATAATTGATGTTATACTTCTTTCATTTTTTTAAGTGTGGGGATCGATGGTTGGGCACCTGCACCTTGCACAGTTAATGCGGATGCTGCACTAGCAAAACGAACGCTTTCAACAAGATTGGTCATATCAGGCGCTAATTTAGTCGCCAATGCGCCAATAAAAGTGTCACCTGCTGCTGTTGTATCCACAGCTTTAACCTTCAAGGCCGGCTCGAAACCATGATGACCATCAGCCAACTGATAATACGCACCACGCTCACCTAGAGTAATGATAACATTTTTAGCACCCATCTCTTGCATTTTATTAGAAGCATTGGTCATCGATATATCATCATTAACTGGAATACCCGTAATGATTTCGGCCTCAGTTTCGTTAGGTGTAATCAGATCAGTTAACCCCAATAATTCTTTTGGAATTTCTTTGTGCCCGGGTGCTGGATTTAGAATCGTCATGACCCCCGCTGACTTAGCAAGTTTAAACGCTTGCAGCGTTGCCACAATCGGTGTTTCAAATTGTGCGACCAAGACTTCTGATGATTGAATCGTTTTTTCTGCCTCATCAACATTTGTTTCACTAACTTGTTGATTCGCACCACCTAAAATAAGAATCGTATTGTTCGAATCGCTTTCCAATAAAATATAGGCGGCTCCGGTACCAACATTGGCAAGTTGGGCAATGTGTGTGGTATCGACACCATCTGCTTGCAAGGCATTCAGTAGCAACTCACCGTTCTGGTCTTGACCAACAGCACCGATAAAATGCACTTGCGCACCTAAGCGCTGGGCAGCAACTGCTTGATTGGCCCCCTTACCCCCTGGTGCGGTTGAGGCATCAGACATGGCCATGGTCTCACCCTGTACTGGCAAGTGATCAATATGCAAAATCGTATCCGAATTCAACGACCCCAGAACTGTTACTTTTCTTGTCATAGCTCAATTCTCCTATAAATAATTATTCAAAAAAATTGTTTATTTTCAAGTTAGTTATCTAGAAAATAAACAATTCTTGTCCCTCAAATTTTATCCCTTCAAAATAGCATCAATTTTTGCTAATTCTTCGGTAGACAACGTCATATTATCAGCAACCTTGACATTATCCAATAAGTGATCAACTGAAGAAGCACCAATGACGATTGATGGCACACGTTTATCACGTAGCAACCAGGCCATTGCTAGTTGTGCTAAGGTTTGTCCACGATCAGCTGCCACTTTATTCAACGCGTTAAGCTTTGACACCGTTCCCTTGGGATCATCTTTGATGAACGCATTGGTACGATGCAATGGCATGTCAGCTGGGAAACCATCCAAATAACGATCCGTTAACAAACCTTCTGCCAATGGACCATACGCAATCAATCCAGCATGATGTTGTGCCAAAGTAGCCAACATATCCGTATCTTCAGCTTCTCGATTAAACATATTGTATGACATCTGATTACCAATAAATGGTGTGTGTAATTCATCAAATATTTTACTAATCTCAGCCACTTGTTCAGTCGTGTAATTTGAAACCCCAACATACAGAGCTTTCCCTTGGCGAACCATTAAGTCTAAGGCTTCAGCTGTTTCACGTAAGTTCGTCTCTGGATCCCAACGGTGCGCATAAAAAATATCAACGTAATCTAAATGCATCCGTTGTAATGATAGATCTAAAGCAGCTGTTAAGGTCTTTTTACCTGAAAACTGTCCCAGTGGTCCTGGCCACATATGGTAACCAGCTTTAGTGGTGATGATCAATTCATTACGGTAAGGATGTAAATCTTTTTTATAAACTGCACCAAATGTTTCTTCCGCAGTCCCATCGGAAGGACCATAATTTGAAGCATTATCAAAAGAAAAAATACCATTATCAAATGCTTTTAACATCACTTCTCTTGAATTAGCTAGCGGCTTTTGATCTCCTAAATTACGCCACAATCCAAATGACAAGGCTGGTAAAATCAATCCTGAATCGGCAACCCGACGATATGGCATAACTTCATAACGATTTTCTGATGCTGCGTAGACCATTATGGTACCTCCTAATTTTTAAATGCGATTATTTATAAATTAACTTCTGGCTTATTTTTTGAACGTAATAGTACATCAATCTGTTTGTTCTCATGAATGCGGTTAATAGCTTCGGCAAACAAAGGTGCAACAGATAATGTCGTGAATTTTGAACTTTGCTTCTCTTCAGGGATACGTAAGGTGTCCGTAAAGATACAACGTTCAATATTGTCATCTGCTGCCAAATTTTCAGCTGCTTGACCTGAAAGAACTGGGTGTGTTGCAGCAACGTAAACTTCAGTGGCGCCATTAGCCAATAACGCTTTAGCAGTCATCTGCACACGGTAGCCAGTATCAATAATATCATCAACAATGATTGCCCGACGTCCTTTGACATCACCAACAATTGCATCATCAGACTCTGGGTTAGTCATTGCGACATTATCGTTGACAACTCCCCAAGGAGCACCAAGTAAGTCAGCAAATTTACGGGCACGACCAGCTCCGGTGTGATCTGGTGAAACAACAACCAAATCATCTAATAAATTCCGGCTGTAAAAGTAGTCTGTTAATAATGGTGCCGCTTGCAAATGATCAACTGGCATATTAAAGAAGCCTTGTAATTGCGCTGCGTGAAAGTCCATCGAAACAACCCGGTCAACACCATTCATTTCAATAAGTGACGCAACCATTTTAGCAGTAATCGGTTCTCGTGATTTGGCTTTACGGTCTTGGCGAGCGTAACCAAAGTATGGAATAACAAGCGTAATTTTCGCCGCAGATGAACGTCGTAAGATATCCACAACAATCATCATTTCCATAAATGCATCATTTACTTCCTCTGCAATTGGTGCAATAACGTAAACATCATCGCCACGGATACTTTCTAATATTCGTTCATAAATTTCGCCGTCCGCAAAGCGCTTGATATCTAACTGTGTCAACGGCAAATGCAATTCTTCTGCCACTGCATCTGCTAAATCATGATTCGCAGTTAGCCCTAACAACTTTATTTGAGATTTCACGAGTGATTTCCTCCATTTCTCACCACCATCTGTCGTTAAATCTATTTTAACAAAATAAAACCGGTTACGGTATGCTTTATACCATTAAAGCCTGAGTTGTTCTGATGATGTGTTAGCCCAATAGAATTTATTTGCAAATTAAATACATTCCCACTATACTTAAACAAGCGAATCAAACAAGCTGGGGTGCCATTAAGCTGGCTGAGATAATACCCATAGAACCTGAGCAAGGTAATGTTGCTAGGGAGCTTGGTTTGTTTACCATGACAGTAAACAAGCCCCAGTATCAATGATTAGTGTGTAAGCGCTATCGATACTGGGGCTTTTTTTGTTACCAAAGCTTCGGCGATTCGACCACATTTTATTTTAAGGAGGTTTGCAATTATTATGCAAACAGTTACTGAGTCTAAGGTTAAATGGTCATTACGTGATGTGATTTTCTTAGCCATCATCGCCATCTTTTTTGGGGTCATTTTTGAGGTCTGGAGTGCTGCTTATTATGCCGTTGCTGCTACTCCACTAAAGCCCTACGCAAATGATTTAACATTAGGTGTCTGGTTGATGGCTGGACCATTAGCTGGGGCTATCCTACAAAAGGTCGGTAGTTCAACTATTGGTGAAGTATTAGCAGCAGCTGTTGAAATGCTATTATTCTCAAGCTGGGGAGCTGCTAATTTGATTTCCGGTTTTGTCCAAGGTATTGGTACAGAACTCGGATTTGCTGCGACTGGCTACAAAAACTGGGATAAATTAGGCATTAGTCTTTCTGTATTAACGACAACGATCGTGACATTCATTTGGGACCTCTTCAATAGTGGTTATGCAGATTACAAGCCAAGTTTGATGATTACCCTATTTATTATTCGTTTGATTTCTGCCGGTTTCTTTGGTGGTGTATTAGTTTACTTTATCAAAAAGCTTGTTGCAAAATCTGGATTACTAAAACGTTAAGCTTATGACAAAATTACAAGTTGATCATCTAAGCTTTGCCTATCAAGCTGACCAACCCAACGTATTAAATCAGATTAACTGGGTTCCCGAAACAGGATCTTTTAACTTATTGATTGGCCCTTCTGGTTCAGGTAAATCGACCCTGCTGAAAGCAATGGCTGGATTACTACCAAAATTTGGTGGGGTCGTCACGGCTGGTCAGGTATTATTAAACGACGAACCTATTCAACCATTAGCACCTTTCGAACGGGCAAAACGAATTGCCATGCTCTTCCAAAATCCAGACCGTCAATTCGCGATGCGGACAGCACGACTACAATTGGTATTTGCTTTAGAGAATTTACAATTGCCAACTGAGGTTATTAATCAGCGAGTAGCATTTGCTATCAATGCGCTCCATCTAGAGCAAATTGCTGACCAAGATTTATTGACGTTGTCTGGTGGTGAAAAACAACGCGTTGCCTTGGCCATTATTTTTGCGATGGACAGTGATATCATCTTACTTGATGAACCATTTGCCAGTGTTGATCCAGCCGCACGTTTATCACTACTGACGGATTTGAAAAAAATGCAACTAGAGCAGCACAAAACGATCATTATCTCTGATCATGACTTATCTGGTTACCAAGAACTCGTTGATTACCTATTTGCTATCGATACTGATTCGGGCACATTAAATCAACAATCACTGTCAAAATTAGTTAATCTCCCTGCTCAAACACCTTTTTATGGTGTTCCTAAAACTGATGGTCATCTACGCTGGCAAGAATTGACACTGACTGTGGGCAAAAGTCGGCAATTGTTAATCAATAGTGACTTTACTTTACCGACTGGACAAATCGGCTTATTGTCTGGTGCAAACGGTATCGGTAAATCAACTTTATTTAAGGCACTTAGTCACCAAGTCAAATATAACGGGCAAGTGACTTGGGATGATCAAGATACAGCCAAAATAAAGCTAAAAAATTGGGCAAAAAAAGTTGCGTTGATTTTTCAATCGGCTAGTGATCAATTTGTAACAATGACCGTTCAAGAAGAAGTCACGTTGTCACAACAGCATAGTTTAGCAACTGATTATTGGACAGATGAGCGTATACAAACAGCTTTAGAAAATTTACACTTAAATCATCTAACTGAACATGTGGTCTATCAACTATCTGGTGGTCAACAAAAGAAGTTACAAGTGCTCAGTATGTTGATTATGGGGCAACCAATTCTATTGTTGGATGAACCACTGGCTGGTCTGGATATTGATTCAGTAAACACAGTGATGACATTAATTAACCAGAGTATTCACGAAACTGACCAAAGTGTCCTGATGATTTCTCATCAACGTGCCGGTTTGGCTGATTTTATTGACTATGAATTGATTTTTAAGAATCAACAATTACAACTTGTTGGGGAGGCGCCAAATGCTTAAATTAAATCCAACAATTCTTGTCTTCATTATGCTCGGCATTGGTATTGAAACTTCATTTGTCCGTTCCGTTATTCTCAACGGAGTCA
Organism: Weissella fangxianensis; assembly: GCF_024718545.1. Taxonomy (GTDB): domain Bacteria; phylum Bacillota; class Bacilli; order Lactobacillales; family Lactobacillaceae; genus Weissella; species Weissella fangxianensis. The sequence goes on along the minus strand of NZ_JAMXDB010000001.1, from coordinate 814 downwards.
TTGCGCTCATTAGTTTAATTTATCTATTACTCCAACGACCAAACTTAAAAATTGTCGGCCTGATGCTGATAATCTCGATTCCCGTGGCCTTTGGAACTTGGTGGTCATTTATTGCCTTTGGTACTGGTGACACACATCACCTGGCACTGGTCTATGCAACTCGTTTATACGCCTACCTCCTTTTGGGAGCCGCTGTCACGCTAACTGTCAATGTGAAAGATTTACTGTTCAGCTTGAATCAGCATGCAAAGTTATCTAATACTTTTACTTATGGTTTATTAGCTGCCTTTAACTTAGTGCCACGTGTCAGACGACAAGTGCAAATCATTCGATATGCTGGTGCCTTGCGTGGGATTACTTATCATTTATGGCAACCTCAGATCTATTTCAAAGCGATTCTAAGTGCCCTACATTGGTCGGATGACTTGGCAATTGCCATGACTTCTCATGGTTTTTCGGAAGGTTTTCCACGAACACAGACTGTACAAGAACACTTACCAAAATGGCAATGGGGCCTCGTCTGCCTGTTAATCTTGGCATATCTTTTAACTGCGATTATCATCAAGCCTTGGTAAACAAGAGCGTGACAAAAGTCGTTTTAAAGCTAGCGTGTCACGTGATTTTCATCATTTTTGGCCGTAGCATAAACTTCGTTATACAATATACTTTCAGAAAAAAGGTTGGAACTGAACTGAACCCCAAAAATTGGAGAGAAGTTTAAGCAACTAGCTGGTCGGAAAGACTTCGGTATTGAACCGGAGTTTTTCCGGCCAGCTTTGTTTTAATCCGTTTATTGTTGTAGTAATAGATATAA
>NZ_JAMXDB010000019.1 GCF_024718545.1 Weissella fangxianensis | reverse complement strand
TTCCGTATTTTATAAGGCGGAATACCTTGTAGATACATTGTGACAGCTTCAATTTGTACTTCTTTTGAAAACATAGTAAAACCCCGTAAGTTTTGGAAATTACTCCAACTTACGGGGTTCAGTTCAGGAACAAAAGTTCCAGTCTTTTTTTATTGATTTAATTATGACGGGCATGTCTTGCTAGCAAATCACCAACGAATTGGATAAGAACAATAAATAGCAAGATAATAATTGTGGCTGTCCACATCACATCGTTCTGGAAACGTTGGTAACCAGTAACTATGGCTGTTGTACCAAGACCACCAGCACCAATAGCACCAGCCATAGCAGTCAATCCTACCAAACTAATCAATGTAACGGTTGAAACACGAATGAGTTCAGCAAGACCTTCACGTAGATAAACATCTGAAATGATGTCCCAGTTTGTTGCACCGAAAGAACGGGCTGCTTCAACTTTTCCACTATCAACACCAAGCAAAGCAACTTGTACTTGACGTGCAAAGAATGGGAAAACTCCTAGTGATAGAGGAACTAGAGAAGCTGTCGTTCCAATAGTCGTTCCCACAATTAGTTGTGTCAATGGTGAGAATGCAACTACCATGATGATGAATGGGATTGCACGTCCAACTGAAACAACTTTATCTAAAATTTGGAATGTTGTACGATTAGGGGCAATACCATCATCGGCGGTTAACACAAGTCCGATTCCAAATAGCAATCCAATGAGACCACCAATAATTGCAGCACCGACTGTCATGTATACGGTTTGCCAGATGGCAACACCCCAGCCATAATCTCCTGACCAGCCAAGCGCATAGGCATTTGGCATGTTTTCTTCAATCCATCCCATCATTATTTGGCACCTCCTTGTAATTCAGTGATTGAAACACCATGATCTGTAAAGCTTGCTTTCGCAGTAGCACGTTGTGAATCAGTTCCCTTGAATATAGCAACGGCAATACCAACAGGTGTTTGTGTCAAAATTTCCATATTTGAATAAAGAATATTAGTTGTCACACCAAAGTCTGCAAAGATTGTTGAAAGTAGTGGTTGGGCTGTATCGGCCCCTACATAACTAATCTTAACCAGCTCTTCATCGGTTGCTAATGGTTGTGTTTCTAGTAACTCGTTCACTCTAACAATGGCTTCATCTAAGTTAGTAGCAGTGTTGATAAAGTCCTTTGTTAATTGTTGTTGTGGATTTGTAAAAATCTCTAACAATGAGCCACGTTCAATGATTTTACCTTCTTCCATCACTGCAACCTTATTGGCAATTTCTTTAATAGCTTGCATCTCGTGGGTAATCAAAACGATTGTGAGACCTAATTCTTGGTTTAACTTTTTTAACAAAGCTAAAATTTGGTTTGTTGTTCGTGGGTCAAGGGCAGACGTCGCCTCATCAGAAATTAGAATTTCAGGATCGTTAGCTAGGGCTCTAGCAATAGCAACACGTTGCTTTTGACCACCAGATAATTGACTTGGAAAGTTTTCAGCACGATCAGCTAGACCAACTAAGCTAAGCAATTTGTTTACTTTAGCTTTTTTATCAGCCTTTGATAAGTTGGAATGTTTTAGCGGTTGAGCAACATTACCAAAAATAGTTAGCTCACTCATTAAATTGAAATGTTGGAAAATCATCCCAATTTTCTTACGTTGATCACGGAGTTCCTTAGGTGATAATTGCAACATATCGGTACCATTAACAAGTACTGAACCGCTGGTTGGTCGTTGTAGTAAATTGATTGTACGAACTAAGGTTGACTTACCAGCACCTGAGTATCCGACAATGCCGTAGATGTCTCCTTTTTCAACATCAATTGTTTCGTCTTGGACAGCAACAATTTCACGCTTTTTTTGCTTAAAAGTGACATTGATATTTTTTAATGAAATGACAGCCATATTCTTCTCCTACTCTTTATATGTATCAAGGGGCTGGAACATCAGAAAATATTCCAGCCTTTTTGTGCTAAAAATATACTAATTATAAATTTATAGCATAAACGCGTTTCAAAAGTCCAAAATCTCAATGTAACGTAACTTCAGGCTTTTATTTCGCTCTCTGGATGGTTGTGCACATTAGGTCAAATTACTTTAACTTGATATCCCATGCTGGCACTTCCGCCTTACCCCAAGTATCGCTCAAATACTTCTTAGTTTGCTTGCTTTGGTAAGTCTTAACAACTTGCTTGTAGGCCTTCTTGTTTGCATCGCTCTTACGTGCAGCAATAACGTTGATCCATTGCTTTGAATGCTTGTTAACTGGTTCAACGTAAATAGCTGAACTTAACTTAAGGTTAGCTTCTTGGGCATAATTTGTATTAATAACCGCACCATCAGTAGACTTCAATGCTGATGGGCCTTGATCAGCAGCAACTTCCTTAAAGTTTAAGTCTAACTTGTTCTTCTTGATATCTTTAAGGGTTGGCAAATCAACACCCTTCTTAAGCTTAATCAAACCGGCTGTTTGTAGCAAAGTTAAAGCACGACCTTCATTGGTACCATCGTTAGGAACGGCAATTGTATCACCTTTCTTGAAATCCTTAACGTCTTTGTGCTTTTCAGAATAAAGACGGATAGGGGTAATAAATGTTTTACCAATGGCCTTAACCTTGTGGCCATTTGACTTATTCCAATTTTTTAAGAAATAACGGTGTTGGAAAGAGTTCAAATCAAGTGAACCATCAGCAACGGCCTTATTTGGCTGGTTGTAATCCGTAAATACCTTTGTTTTAACCTTTAAATTGTATTTCTTTTGTGTTGTTTTGTTAATTTGATCCCATAGTTTCTTATCGCTTGTACCAACAATACCAACAGTCACTGTTTTCTTTGCAGCAGCATTTGCAGTTACTGGAGCAATTGTTCCAGCCGCAAATGCACTGACTGCTAATACGGCACCAATCCTTAACCCTTTATGCATAATCCTAATTCTCCTTATTAATTATTGATACATAGTTTGATATTATTTCAGATTGATAGGGATAAAAAAAGACTCGTCCCTATCTTGATTATTTGCATAATCTGATAGAAACGAGTCTCGTGTTACCATTCTACTTCACCTTAATCATTACTAATTAAGGTCTTAGCAACGAGCAGGCAGTGAGCGATATGATGCTATGCCGATTCGTGTGTCTGTTAACGTAGACCATTCCGTCATTAATTTATAGACTTGCTACTCATTAATGCCAATCACAGGCCATTTTCAATTAACGTGTCTTCGAACAACTTTCACCAAACGTTGTCTCTCTAAGCGAATCACCGCTAATTTACTTCCCTGATCAACTTGTTTATCTTTCTGAAATACTAAAACGTATTTTAGTGTATGTTAGTCGTTGTGTCAACACTTTTGGTAAACTTTTCTTCCCGATTAATTAAAATAATCACACCCATTAAAAATAGGGGGGCAATGAATAAGGCTGCTTGTTGTAAAAATTGCATCGCAAAGTAGGCAATAATAGCTGAAAATAAAAAGGCAAGAATGACTGGTCCGACACGGACAGCACGTCGTAAGGCCATTTCATCATGATATATCAGCCAATTTGTAACACCACTACTAAATGTCCGTAAGTTTCCAGTACTTAAGATGGTCATATAAGCCATGCCATGAATTTTATTAAATGTATCGGCCTGAATTGCCATAAAAAAGGCTAATAAGGGCAGGATGATATTGGCTGAAACACTTTGCAATTCTAGGACAGCAACTAATAAGAGACCCAAACATTCAACTATCAATGCCGCTAATGTATGTGATCGATTTGACTTGGTCGTATATACTTTTAAACCTTGGTTAAAAGCTGAACCAAGTAGGAAAGCAAAAACTGGCCAAAAATAGATGGCAGCATGGAGCCACTTACCACCAGCAATATTCAAACCAACTTGGAGTAGATTACCGCTTTGAAAACTAGCAAAACGCATATCATGCACTGAAAAAGTATATGAATCAATAAATCCAGCAGTTGCTGCAAGCAACATCCCCGCTCGCCGTGATTCTTTGATGGGATAGTGCTGATTGTTAATCATAAAGGAGTTCCTTCCGTAATTTTTGATGAAAATATCTAACTAGTATACCACTAGTGGGATAAACAAGACTGACTTTACACCCTGGGTTTTGTGTTAAAATATTAGTTAAATAAAACAAGGAGTTATTTATTATGGCTTTAGCATATCCAGATGATAGCTTGGCACTACACACTGATGCATACCAATTATCTATGATGCAAACTTACTTTATGAAGGGCATCCATGAGCGTAAAGCAGTTTATGAGATGTATTTTCGTAAAATGCCTTTCAAAAATGGTTATGCCGTTTTTGCTGGTTTGGAGAGATTGGTTGGCGTTTTAAAAGATTTACATTTTTCTGAAAGTGATCTCGAATATTTACGGTCAACAGGTCAGTTTAATGAAGAATTTTTAAATTATTTGAAAAATTGGCGTTTTAAAGGAACTGTCCGTACACCACATGAAGGGGATATTGTCTTTAACAATGAACCAATCGTGCAGGTTGAAGCAACATTATTTGATGCGCAATTGATTGAAACGCCATTATTAAATATTGTTAATTATCAAACTTTGATTGCTACGAAGGCATCGCGGATTCGTTCGGTCGTTGGGGACCAGAGTCTCATGGAGTTTGGTTCACGTCGTGCTCAGGAGATGGATGCTGCTATTTGGGGAACCCGTGCGGCGTACATTGGTGGGTTTGATGCCACGTCTAATGTTCGTGCGGGTAAGCTATTTGGTATTCCAATTTCTGGTACGCATGCCCATAGTCTAGTACAAGTATATCGTAACGATTATGATGCATTCAAAGCGTATGCTGAAACACATCATGATGTTGTCTTCTTGGTAGATACTTACGATACCTTGCGTTCAGGTGTTCCGGCAGCTATCCGCGTGGCGAAAGAGATGGGTGACAAAATCAATTTTGTCGGTGTACGGATTGATTCAGGTGATTTAGCCTATGTTTCAAAGGGTGTTCGTAAGATGCTTGATGAGGCTGGCTTTAAAGATGCTTCGATTGTGGCATCAAATGACCTCGATGAAACAACGATTAAAAGTTTGAAATTCCAGGATGCCAAAATCGATACTTGGGGTATCGGCACCAAGTTAATTACTGCTTATGATCAAGCTGCTTTAGGTGGTGTTTATAAGGTGGTGTCGGTTGAGGATGAAAATGGCCAAATGACTGATACGATTAAAATTTCTGGTACGGCTGAGAAAATTTCAACGCCCGGTCAAAAGCAAGTTTGGCGAATCACTCGTAATTCTGACGGTAAGTCACAAGGGGATTACGTCGCTTTGTGGGATGAAAATCCTCAAAACCTACCAAACGGATTGTATATGTTCCATCCAAACCACACTTACCTAAGTAAGACGGTAGTTGATTATACGGCACGACCAATATTGAAGGATATCTTTGTGGATGGAGAATTAGTCTATGAATTGCCATCATTAGACGATGTCCGGGAATTTACTAAGCGCCATGTTAATTCTTTGTATTCAGAATACCGGCGTGACATGAATCCACAAGAGTATCCAGTGGATCTATCGCAAGCGGCTTGGGATCATAAAATGAACTTGATTAAGTCAACTCGCGAGTATGTGGACCAGATTGATCAGACGCAGGAATAAGTAATAGGGAGGACTCTGTTATGCGACCATTACAAACAGAAATTATTGAAAAGCTCGGTGTACAGCCAACCATTGATCCAGAATCTGAAATCAAACGCTCAGTCACTTTGCTGAAAGATTACTTGAAGCAGACGGGATTGAAGACACTTGTTTTAGGTATTTCTGGGGGACAAGATTCAACATTAGCTGGTAAGTTTGCCCAATTTGCAGTTGAACAACTACGTGAGGAAACCGGGGATGGCGAATATCAATTTATCGCTATGCGGTTACCATATAATGAACAAGCTGATGAGTCAGATGCTTTGGCAGCCATTAACTGGCAAGCAGCTGATAAAACAGTAACGGTTAACATTGAAGAATCTGTTCTTGGCGTTGTGCATCAGTTAGAAGCTGCCGGGGTACCGGTGACCGATTTTAATAAGGGTAATATCAAGGCCCGTGAACGAATGATTGCCCAATATGGTGTTGCAGCTGCCTATAAAGGTGTTGTGGTTGGGACTGACCATGCAGCTGAGGCCTTGGCTGGATTTTATACAAAGTTTGGGGATGGCGCTGCTGATATCACACCATTGCATCGCTTGAATAAACGACAAGGTCGTCAACTTTTGGAGTACTTGGGAGCGCCAGCTGGTTTCTATGAAAAAGTACCAACGGCCGATTTGGAAGAAGATCGTCCAGGCCAACCGGATGAAGTTGCTTTAGGGGTGACTTATGATGCCATTGACGATTACCTAGAAGGTAAAACAGTTTCTGAAGCAGATGCTAATCAAATTGAACGACTATATACATCAACTGAACACAAGCGTCGTCAACCAGTGACGGTGTTTGATCGTTGGTGGCGTTAACGAAAGACTTTAAATTAATCAAAAAAAGAGGATGGCGCAAGAAATGTGCCATCCTCTTTGTATGTAAACAACGTTACACACCAGCTTCAAACCGTTTTTGCTCACACTATGGCTTAATCTTTCTTCCAATCAATAGCTGGTTGTCGATCTAAAATGTCATCGATCTTTGCTAATTCTTCATCACTAAATGTCAAATTATCTAGTGCTTTGACGTTATCGACCAATTGTTGTGGTCGGCTGGCGCCAATAATCACACTTGCAATTTCTGGTTCGCGTAGGTTCCAAGCAAGGGCCATCTCAGCCAAAGATTGTCCACGTTGCTGGGCGACCTCGTTTAATTGTTGTACAGTTTTAATAGTTGCCTCAACTTGGTGTGGATGCAAGAACGGACTTGTAGATTTAGCAGCCCGAGAATTTTCAGGAACGCCATGCAGGTATTTATCCGTTAATAATCCTTGTGACAGCGGACTAAACACAGCGGCGGCTTTGCCTGCCTCATGTAGTACAGGGAGTAAGTCGCTTTCAATTTGGCGATTGAACATATTGTAACGAGGTTGATGCACAATAAATGGTGTCTTTAGTTCTTTGAAGACGTCCATGATTGCTTTAGTTTGTGCGCCTGAATAGTTAGAAATACCAATATATAATGCTTTCCCTGAACGAACCAGTTGATCAAGGGCCAAAGCCGTCTCTTCAACTGGTGTCTCAGGATCTGGGCGATGTGAATAGAAAATATCAACATAGTCTAACTGAAGACGACGCAAACTTTGGTCAGCGCTGGCGATGATACTCTTCTTTGATCCCCAGTTACCGTATGGACCATCCCACATTTCGTAACCAGCTTTACTAGCAATTACGAGTTCATCACGATAGGCATGCATATCGTGAGCCATAATCTCCCCGAAATTCTTTTCAGCACTACCTGGTACAGGACCGTAATTATTTGCTAAGTCAAAATAAGTAATCCCCAAGTCAAACGCTTGATGAATAATTGCTTGTTGGTTTTCAATTGGGTCGACACTACCAAAGTTATGCCATAAACCTAATCCAAATGCTGATAATTTCAAACCACTCTTACCAACACGATTGTAAACCATGTTGTCATATCGATGTTCATTTGCTTGATACATATTGCATCTCCCCCTATTAGTAGCTCGTGAAATAGTTTCAAGGCTAATTGTAACTGTTATCGGTTATTTATCCAAGTTAGGGACGTAGAAATAGCTGTCGTGTCTTATTGAATCCGCATTCAAGCAGGTGATAGATTTATGGTAAAATATGGGTATGAGCTTGCATAGTAGTTGAACTATTTATGTAGACCATATAAAAATGATATTTTTTAAGAGAGAGGGACGCGAATATGATTAAAATGTTCAATACAATGACGTTGGAAAAAGAACCATTCCACCCAATACATGATGACACCATCAATATGTACGTCTGTGGACCCACCGTCTATAACTATATTCATATTGGTAATGCGCGTTCTGCTATTGCGTTTGACACTATTCGCCGTTATTTTGAGTACCGTGGTTATCAAGTGAACTATGTTTCCAACTTTACGGATGTTGATGACAAAATGATTAAAGCAGCGGCTGAACAAGGCATTACGGTCCCTGAGTTAGCTGATAAATATATTGCTGCTTTCAATGAAGATACGGCAGCATTAAATATTAAGCCGGCAACTGTACGTCCACGGGCAACTGAGCATATTCCAGAGATTATTGATTTTGTCGCCGATTTAATTGCAAAAGGTTATGCGTATGAATCAGCTGGGGATGTTTATTATCGTGCGAAGAAGTTTAAGAACTATGGTGCCTTAGCTCACCAGGATCTAGACGAAATGACGTCTAATGCAGCTGGACGATTGGATGATGAAGAACTAACACGCAAAGAGGATTCGATGGACTTTGCAGTCTGGAAAGGTGAGCATGGTGATGGGGCCATTGCTTGGGATTCACCATGGGGTAAAGGTCGACCCGGTTGGCACATTGAATGCTCAGTGATGTCAACCAAATACCTGGGTAACCACTTTGATATACATGGTGGTGGGATTGATTTGGCATTTCCACATCATACAAATGAAATTGCCCAAAGTGAAGTCCATACGGGTGAACAATTTGTTAATAAGTGGTTGCATAATGGGTTTGTGACGGTTGGTGATGAAAACGAAAAGATGTCGAAGTCTTTGGGAAATTTCGTAACCGTCCACGATTTATTGCAACAAATCGATGATCCAGCCGTCTTGCGGTTCTTTATGTCAACGACGCAATATCGTCGTGCGATTGCATATTCAGACAGTAATATGACGCAAGCAGCCCATAATTTAGAACGGATTCGTACCGGTTATCGTAATCTAGAATTCCGGTTGGCTGATGCGATTGCTGGGGATGAGACGACAGTCGATACAGCTGCCACTGAATTAGTTGACCAATTCAATGCGGCAATGGATGATGATTTTAATGCCCCTAATGCATTAACTGCTATCTATGGCTTAGTTGATTTAGCCAACCAGTATACGTCAGCTGAAGTTGTTTATCAGGATACCGTTAACTTTATCTTGGAAAACATTGCAACATTAATGGGGATTTTTGGTGTTGATAGCTTATCAGAAGACGAATTATTGGATGATGATATTGAAACACTAATTAAAGAACGTGATGATGCGCGTGCTAATAAAAATTTTGCACGTTCAGATGAGATTCGTGATTTGTTAGCTGAACAAGGTATTATTTTGGAAGATACACCACAAGGTACACGTTGGCATCGTCAGTAAGCATTCTGAATCAAATTAAAATGAGAAAGTTTTAATTTTGCTGTTGACACAATTTGCTGGAAGATTTAGGATAAGCGTATCGACATAGAAGAGATGAGTATAGTGATTAGTCGTTTTGAGAGAGCTAGTGGTTGGTGAAAACTAGTAATGGCGTTGCTAGAAGATGGTCTCGGAGTCATAATGACATGAACAAAATCGCTAGTGCCATTCGGGGACGCTCGTTATAACGTTTAGAGGATAAGCCGCTGCTTATCGAACTCGGGTGGTAACACGTGGTGACGTCCCGTAATCAGAAATGATTGCGGGGCGTTTTTGTTAGTTGTTATAATGCAAATGTAGGAAAAGAAACATATAGGAGGGATTTAAACATGGCAGAGGTTGAAAGTTTTACATTGGATCACACAAAGGTAAAGGCACCATACGTGCGTAAGATTGAAACGCAACAAGGACCAAACGGGGGACAAATCGTCAATTACGATTTGCGTTTGACACAACCTAATGAGACCGCTATGGAAACAGCTGGTGTCCACACATTGGAGCACTTATTTGCTAGCTTGGTGCGTGATGAATTAGATGGCGTCATCGATATTTCACCATTTGGTTGTCGTACTGGGTTCCACATTATTAGCTGGGTAGATTACACCCCAACGCAGGTTGCTGAAACATTTACACGTGTCTTGCGTAAGATTCGTGATGACATCACTTGGGATGATGTCCCAGCAACGGTCGCTAAGGAATGTGGTAACTATAAGGACCACAGTCTACACTCAGCTAAAGAATGGTCAAAGATTATTCTTGAACAAGGTTTCTCAGATGATCCATATGTGCGTCATGTTGTAGAAGCTTAAGTGAAAAATGACACGATGTAGTCATTAAATTTATAAACTGGTCAATCCTTTATTTACCAAGGGTTGACCAGCTTTTTTATTTCAGTAACAATCTCATGCTGAGTGTTAAGAGGTGCAAAAAATATAAAGACAAGCTATAATACTTAAAAATTAAAATTCTTTAATTTTAGATGCACTAGTTAAGAACGGGGGAGAAGAGTATGCCAAAAATTAGTGATGTATTTCATGAGTACGGCTTTAAGGACGATCGTTTAACTTTACTAGCGGGGCCATGTGCCATAGAATCTTATGAAACTTGCGCTGAGGTTGTTGAGGAATTAAAAGAAATAACTGACGAATTGGGCATTAATTATGTTTTTAAGTCGTCATTTGACAAGGCAAATCGTAGTTCAATTTCATCAGACCGTGGGTCTGGTATGGAAGCAGGGCTCGAGGTCTTACGACAAATTAAGGAAAATTACAATGTACCCATCGTGACTGATGTCCATGAATCATATCAATGTGCACCGGTTGCTGAGGTAGCAGATGTTTTGCAGATTCCAGCATTTTTGAGTCGTCAAACTGACTTATTATTGGCGGCTGCGAAGACAGGACGGGTCGTTAATATTAAGAAAGCCCAGTTTATGGCTCCTGAAGATATTCAGAGTGCGGTAAACAAGGTCGCTTCTCAAAATGAACATATCCTTGTGACCGAACGAGGCACGATGTTCGGTTATCATCAACTGGTTGTTGACATGACAAGTTTGATTCAGATGCGTCAAACAGATTATCCAGTTATCTTTGATGCGACTCATTCAGTACAGATTCCAAGCGGTTATGGTAATCATTCTGGTGGTAATCGTGACTATGTTTTCCCATTATTGCGTGCAGCGTTATCAATTGGGATTGATGGTATCTTTGCTGAAGTACATCCAAATCCACCCAAGGCTATCTCAGATCAAGATAGTCAGTTATATCTATCAAAGGCACGACCTATTTTAGAAGAGGCTAATCGATTATTCCATCAACAACTTGAGAATAAGGCGGTGTATGCAGATGAAGACTTACTATAATGATGCAAAAGAGACGTTCAATACTGAAATTACGGCTTTAGAGAAAGTACGTGATGAACTGGATGAAAGTTTCGATCAAGTAGTGGACGCAGTATTAGCGACCAGCGGACGACTAATTTTTATTGCTATTGGAAAATCAGGGATTATTGCTGAAAAGATTGCCGCTTCATTTTCATCAATTGGTGTTGCCAGTTTCTTTATTGATGCGGGAAATGCCTTTCACGGTGATTTGGGACGCGTATCAGCAGATGATCTGGTTTTCTTTGTCTCTAATAGTGGTGAAACCCAAGAGGTGCTGCAGACGTTCTTTGCCCTCCGACAGATTTTTGATGATGAATTAAAAACAGTGGCAATGACGGGAGCTCCGGAATCAACTTTGGCGCAAAATTCAAGTTATCCGCTAATTGTCGATGTGGCTGTTGAAGCGGACACAACGAAATTAGCCCCAACTAGTTCAACGACTGCAACCTTAGTAGTTGGTGATGCATTGCTGATTGCCGTGCAGAAAGCAAACGAATTTACACGTGATGATTTTGCTTTGTATCATCCGGGAGGTTCCATTGGAAAATTGTTGTTGCAACGCGTTAAGAATGTGATGCATACAAAAATTCCGTATGTTCGCATCCATACCCCAATCAATGATGTGATTTATCGCATCAGTGATTTTAGTGTTGGGATGACTTTGGTCAAAGATGATGATGACAATGTGGTTGGTATCGTGACCGATGGCGATATCCGTAAGAAAATGCTACAGGTACCAATGGTTAAAAAATCAACCGCAGCAGATTATATGACCGAAGGGTTCGTTAGCATCGATGCCAATAAGCGTAATAGTGCTGCTTGGAAGAAAATGGCGTCGCATAATATCTCCAACTTAGTTGTTGAAGAAGCAGGCGAAGTTGTGGGGATTATTACGATCCATGACGTTCTTGATGAATAAATAAATTAAAATAATTCTATACGTTAACATCAATGCATTAAACGTTTTAACGAAATCGTAAAAATAGTTAAACTGTTTACTATAGTATGTAACCGTGCTATATTATTACCAATCATTAATACCTTTTAAGTGTAGTCCAGTGAGACTATCAAGGGTGACGTTGATTGGTAAACAGTACCTTAACAGGGGTAACTGTATGACTAATTGAATGACAAGCCTTAGGAACCACTGGATTCCTAAGGCTTTTTTTGTGTAATCAATAAGGAGATCAACATGCGGAACTTTGTGAATTTGAATCAGTTATCAACACAAGCAATTACTTCACTCATCGTGGCTAGTTTAGCCTATAAGAATGGGAAAAAAGATTTACCACAAATGACGCAACATGTCGCTAATCTATTTTTTGAAAATTCGACACGCACTGCTAGCAGCTTTCAAATGGCTGAAAGTAAATTAGGCTGGTCGACAATTAACATCAATCCAGCAACGAGTTCCACACAAAAGGGGGAAAGCTTAAGCGATACGTTAAAGACGCTTGGCGCCATCGGGGTGGATGTTGTGGTGTTACGTCACAGTATCAATGATTGGTATCGGCCCCTTATTGAGGAACAATCATCATTGATGCCAAAGCTAGTAAATGCGGGGGATGGTAATGGGCAGCATCCGTCACAGAGTCTCTTGGATTTGATGACGATTTATGAACAATTTGGTTACTTTGAAGGGTTGCATGTTCGAATCGTTGGTGATTTATCACATTCACGGGTCGCACGCTCAAATGCCGAAATTTTAAACCGCTTAGGAGCGACGGTTAGTTTTGCCGGACCGGCAGACTGGTACCCTACTGATTTTGACCAATATGGTGATTATCAAGCTATCGATGAAGACTTAAATGACATTGATGTGCTGATGTTACTACGCGTACAACATGAACGCTTGGCAGATAATGAAAATCAAAAATTTTCGATTGCTGAATATCACGAACAGTTTGGCTTGACCCATGAACGGTATAACCAGTTAAAAGATGATGCGATTATTATGCACCCAGCCCCAGTGAACCGTGGCGTTGAAATCGCTGATGACTTAGTTGAAGCTGATAAAGCGCGGATATTCACTCAAATGGCCAATGGTGTGTATGCCAGAATGGCAATCTTAAGTGCAATGATTGAGGAGAAAAGCTATGACACGATTACTAATTAAGCAGGCGCATTTATTAGTACATGATAATGAGCTGAAACTGCAAGATGTTTTGATCGGTGAAGGGAAAATCGTTGAAATCGCCGATGAAATCACAACACCAGCCACACGCACAATTGATGCGCAGGGTGCTTTGTTGACGCCGGGGTTAGTTGACGTGCATGTGCACTTCCGTGAGCCTGGGTTTGCCTATAAAGAAACGGTGGCGACTGGTTCGCAGGCAGCAGCTCGTGGTGGTTTTACGACGGTGCTAGCAATGCCAAATCTTGATCCAATACCGGCAACGCCAGCTGCGTTTACTCAAATTAAAGCCAATAATGAGGCAAATGGACGTGTGCATATTTATCAATATGCTGCTATTTCAGAAGGGCTGACATCAGCTGATGTGAGTGACATGAACACCTTAGCTGCAGATGGTGCCATTGCGTTTACGAATGATGGTAAAGGTGTACAAACGGCAGCGACGATGTTAACTGCCATGCAAGCAGCCGCTAAGGTTAACCGACCATTAGTTGCCCATGTTGAAGATGAATCACTTGTTAATGGTGGTGTGATGAACCTGGGGAAGCGCTCAAAAGAATTGGGCTTGCCAGGGATCGATCCACTAGCTGAGTCATCACAGTTGGCACGAGATTTGGTGATTGCCAAGGCAACTGGGGTTCACTATCATGTGGCGCATATTTCAACGAAGGAGTCGGTGGACTTGGTTCGTTTTGCTAAGTCGCAAGGTGTCCAGGTAACGGCTGAAGTGTCACCACATCATCTATTGCTTGATGAGACTGATATTAGTGGTGATAATGCCTACTTTAAGATGAATCCGCCATTGCGCACGCCAACCGATCGTCAAGCTGTGATTGCTGGTTTGCTAGATGGCACCATCGATATGGTCGCAACGGATCATGCGCCACATAGTTTGGCAGAAAAACAACGTTCGTTCATTGGTGCTGCCTTTGGTATCACAGTAATTGAGACGAGTTTCCAACTGATGTATACGCATTTTGTGAAATCAGGCATTGCCACACTAGAACAATTACTACAATGGATGGTTGTGCAACCACGAGTGGCATTTAACTTACCCGGACAAAGTGCGTTAACGGTTGGAGCACCAGCAGATTTAGCATTATTTGATATTGCTCATGCCCATACGGTTACAGCAGATGAATTCCTTTCAAAGGGGGTCAATACACCATTTATCGGTGAGACGGTTTACGGACAAACAGTATTAACATTAGTCGACGGTCAGGTTGCTTACGAGGCATAAGGGGGTAAAGATGCAACGCTATCTTGTTTTAGAAAATGGTTCAATTTATACCGGTGAAGGTTTTGGTTCAGAGAAAGTTGTGGCAGGCGAGATTGTTTTTAACACGGGAATGACCGGTTATCAAGAATCACTGACGGATATTTCTTATTTTGGGCAAATATTGACTTTTACTTATCCACTAATTGGTAATTATGGGATTAATCGTGATGATTATGAATCACTAAAGCCAACCGCAACGGCCATTGTGGCTCATGAAATTGCGCGGCGTCCATCAAATTGGCGCCAGCAAATGTCAATTGCCGAATGGGCTGAAAAGATGGATTTGCCAGGGATTACCAACGTTGATACGCGTGCGTTGACTAAGGAAATTCGTGAACATGGTGTCATGAAGGCAGCCATTGTTGACGAAATTAAGGCAGACACCGTTGCGCAGCTTCAAAATATGCAAGCAGTCGCAAATGAAGTGGCTGCAATGACGACGAAAACCACTTATGTCAATCCGACTGAAGGTTTATCGATTGCTTTGATCGACTTCGGCTTGAAGAATTCGATTCTCCGCTCATTAGCAAAACGTGGTGTTAATGTGATGGTTTTCCCAGCTGATGTTGAGGCACAAACGATTTTGGACATGGCACCAGATGGGGTCATGCTGTCAAATGGACCAGGAAATCCAGAGGCAGTGGCGCATATTTTACCCGTCATCCGTGAACTACAAGAAACCTTGCCCCTAATGGGTATTTGCCTGGGACATCAATTGTTTGCGCTGGCTAACGGGGCTGAAACTTACAAATTAAAGTTTGGTCACCGTGGTTTCAATCATGCAGTTCGTAATTTAGTGAAGGACCAAATTGATTTCACTTCACAGAATCATGGTTATGCGGTTGCGGCTGAATCAATCGTTGGGACCGACTTGGAAATTACTCATGAGGAAATTAATGACCACACCGTTGAAGGGTTGCAATTAAAAAATCGCCCTGCTTTTCAGTGCAATTCCATCCGGATGCAGCACCTGGTCCCCACGATGCTGAATATTTATTTGATGACTTCCTAGCAATGATCGTCGC
Organism: Weissella fangxianensis; assembly: GCF_024718545.1. GTDB lineage: Bacteria > Bacillota > Bacilli > Lactobacillales > Lactobacillaceae > Weissella > Weissella fangxianensis. The sequence continues at coordinate 17,183 of NZ_JAMXDB010000019.1, read as the reverse complement.
CACTAAGAAAGGACAAATGCAACATGCCTAAACGTACAGATATTCACAAAATTTTAGTAATTGGTTCAGGTCCAATCATTATTGGTCAAGCAGCTGAATTTGATTATTCAGGTACCCAAGCTACGATGTCACTAAAAGAAGAGGGGTACGAGGTCGTCTTGGTGAACTCAAATCCCGCCACGATTATGACAGATAGTGAAATTGCTGATGAGGTTTATATTGAGCCATTATCACTAGAATTTCTATCACGAATTCTGCGCAAGGAACGTCCGGATGCTATCTTACCAACCTTAGGTGGTCAAACTGGGTTAAACATGGCCAAGCAACTAGCTGAAACCGGTATTTTGGATGAATTAGGCATTATCTTATTAGGAACCAAATTATCAGCGATTGAAGAGGCTGAGGACCGTGAAGCCTTTAAAAATCTAATGACCCGCTTAAACGAACCAGTTCCCGAATCAATGATTGCGGTGACAGTTGAACAAGCGTTGTCGTTCGCTGAAACGAGTGGTTATCCAGTCATTGTTCGGCCTGCTTATACCTTAGGTGGTACTGGAGGTGGTATTGCCAACGATGAAGAGGAACTAAAAGCGATTGCGGCAAATGGCTTAGAGTTGTCGCCGGTCACCCAGGTATTGATTGAACAATCAATCGCCGGTTATAAGGAAATTGAATTTGAAGTCATGCGCGATGCAGCTGACAATGCTTTGATTGTGGCTTCAATGGAAAACTTTGACCCAGTTGGTGTCCATACGGGTGATTCAATTGTGGTGGCACCGGTCCAAACTTTGTCTGACCGTGAATTGCAAATGATGCGTGACGCAGCCTTGAAGATTATTCGAGCTTTGAAAATCGAAGGTGGGGTCAACATTCAGATGGCCTTGGATCCAAATTCGTTTAACTACGATATTATCGAAGTTAATCCACGTGTGTCACGATCATCAGCATTGGCTTCAAAAGCAACGGGTTATCCCATTGCCAAGATGGCGGCAAAAATTGCAGTTGGTTTGACGTTGGATGAAATTATCAACCCAGTTACCGGAACAACGAAGGCCGCTTTCGAACCAGCTTTGGATTATGTGGTTGTCAAAATTCCGCGTTGGCCATTTGACAAATTTGCAACTGCTGACCGTCATTTAGGCACACAAATGAAGGCCACTGGTGAGGTTATGGCCATCGGTCGCAATATTGAAGAGGCTATGAATAAGGCGGTCCGCTCATTGGAAATTGGCGCTATTGGGCTGCGTGATCTTAACTTTGCCGAGATTTCAACTGAAAAGTTGTTAAATGACTTGATGCCCGCACGTGATGATCGTTTATTTATGATTAGTGAATTACTACGTCGCGGTGTTTCAATAGATGAAATCCATAACCGGACGAAGATTGATTACTTCTTCTTGGATAAGGTGCTCCACCTTATTGAAATTGAAGAAAATCTGGCACAACATGTTGGCGAGGAACAAGCTCTACAACAAGCCAAGCAAAATGGTTTTGCCGATCAGACCATCGCTGATATCTGGCAGTGGACAGCTAATGATGTTGCATCGTTACGAGAAGACGCAGCCATTCAACCTGTTTATAAAATGGTTGATACGGTGGCAGCCGAATTTGCGTCACAAACACCTTATTACTATGCAACTTATGAAGAGCAGAATGAATCAGTGGTAACTGATAAACGAAGCGTGCTGGTGCTTGGATCAGGACCTATCCGTATCGGTCAAGGGGTTGAGTTTGATTATGCCACTGTCCATGCGGTCAAGGCCATTCAAGCTGCCGGTTATGAAGCAATTATTATGAATTCTAATCCCGAAACGGTTTCAACGGACTTTTCGGTTTCAGATAAGTTGTATTTCGAGCCATTAACTTTGGAAGATGTCCGTAACGTGATTAATTTGGAGCAACCAGTCGGGGTTGTTGTGCAATTCGGCGGTCAAACCGCTATTAACTTAGCCGAGCCATTGGCTAACGCCGGGGTGAATATCTTAGGAACGAGCGTAGCTGACTTGAATCGTGCCGAAGACCGTGAAGAGTTTGACCAAGTGATCAAGCAATTGGCGCTAGCACAACCAATGGGTAAAACGGCAACGACGATTGGTGAAGCTTTGCATGCTGCTGAAGAAGTTGGTTACCCAGTATTGGTTCGACCATCGTACGTCTTAGGTGGTCGTGCCATGGAAATCGTGAATAATGAGGTTGAACTACAAGACTACATGGGACGGGCGGTCCAAGTTTCACATGATCATCCGGTACTGATTGACTCATATTTGGTTGGTTCCGAAGCTGAAGTCGATGTACTTTCTGATGGTGAAACAGTGGTTATTCCGGGAATTATGGAACATATTGAGCGTGCCGGTGTCCATTCAGGTGATTCAATGTCGGTTTATCCAACGCAAACATTGTCTGACAAAGTGAAGCAAGAAATCACCACTGCATCGATTGCCTTAGCTAAAAGTTTGGATACGATTGGCTTGATGAATGTGCAGTTTGTGATTCATGAGGATACAGCTTATGTGATCGAAGTTAACCCGCGTGCCTCTAGAACAGTGCCGTTTATTTCAAAAGTCACGCACTTGAAGTTGGCACAATTAGCAACCCGCGTCATGCTAGGAGAAAAGTTAGCTGACATGGGCTTTGCAACTGGTTTGGTTCCTGAATCAAAGATGGTTCACGTCAAGTCACCAATCTTCTCATTCACCAAGTTACCAGCAGTAGATTCCTTGTTAGGACCTGAGATGAAGTCAACTGGTGAAGTCATGGGTTCAGATAAGACCTTCGAAAAGGCGCTTTACAAAGCCTTTGTTGCTACAAATATTAAGATTCCACATGAAGGGAATGTGTTGTTTACCATTGCCGATGAAGATAAGGTTGAGGCGTTAGCATTAGCGAAGCGTTTTAACGAATTAGGTTTCCAATTGTTTGCAACAGCCGGAACGGGTGATTATTTCATGCACAACAGTTTGCACGTCCAAGTGCTAGATAAAATCAGTGAAACGAAGCATAATGCTGTGACTGCCTTGAGCCAAGGGGATTTACAGTTAGTCATTAATTCAACGCACCAAGATGTGGCCACAGTTAACGATAGTCGCTTGATTCGTAATGCCGCGATTGAAAATGCCGTACCACTCTTTACAGCCTTTGATACCGTGAAGGCGCTGTTAAGTGTGCTTGAATCACAAGCCTTTACGGTTACCCCTGCATAACAACAATTAGACTGGCAATAATAAAGGAGAATTCGCACATGAATGATGAACGCTACGCTGTTTCTTTACCAGGTTTACCACTTAAAAATCCATTTATGCCACCGTCAGGGGCCTTTTATTATGGTCTTGATCATATGGATGATTTTGACCTTAATCAGTTAGGAGCTTTGGTGTTAAAAACGACAACGTTGGCCCCGCGAACAGGAAATCCACAACCTTGGATCGTGAATACGAAAGCCGGTGTCTTAAATTCGGTCGGTTTAGCGAACCCAGGGATCGATGCTGTGACAGCTGATTTTTTGCCAGAACTGGCTGAAAAATTACCGGATTTACCTAAGATGTTATCAATTTCAGGGGCAACCGTTGATGAATTTGTACAACTAGCAGAAATTATTGACGATATAGCGACTGTTAATGCCATCGAATTGAATCTATCATGTCCTAATGTTGATGAAGGCGGACGGGCCTTTGGCGTGACGGAGACTGGTATCCATGCAGTGGTGAGCGCTGTGCGAGCAGCTACGTCAAAGCCGATTTATGCCAAGTTATCACCCAACGTGACTGATATTAAGCCACTAGCGGTGACTGCTGAAAATGCAGGTGCCGATGGGCTGACAATGGTCAATACTTTAGTGGGGATGAGCTTAGATTTGCAGAGTCGTTCAGCGCGCTTGTACCGTGGTAAAGGTGGTTTGTCCGGTGAAGCGATTCATCCGATTGCCGTCGAGTTGATTTGGGAAGCGGCCTCAGTGGTTCACATTCCAATCATCGGTGTTGGTGGCGTGTCATCGATTGATGATGCCTTAGAATTAATGTTGGCCGGTGCTTCGGCCGTGCAAGTAGGTGTCATGAATAGTGTCGATAAGCTAAGATTGCCTAAGTTGATTGCTGCTTTACCAGCGGCGTTAGATAAGTATCATTTTGATAAGGTGAGCGATGTTACTGGTGCATTGCGAGCCTTACCTGAAAACGAAGATGAATGGACAGCAATTAAGAAGGAGCAAGCATGAGTGGATTGAACCCGGTTTTTATTGCCTTAGATTTTCCTGAGGCAAAGGTCGCTTGGCGTTTTCTGGATCAATTTCCAGCAGATCAGCAATTGGCCGTTAAAGTGGGGATGGAACTTTTTTATCGTGAGGGACCTGCCTTTGTAGCGGCCTTGAAAGATCGCGGCTACATTGTCTTTCTAGATTTAAAATTGTATGACATTCCTCATACTGTTGGTCAGGCAACCAAAAACGTTGCGCGTTTAGGCGTTGATTATCTGACCTTGCACGCTGCTGGCGGTGTGCGCATGATGACTGCAGCTAAAGAAGCGACCTTGTCAGCTACACATGGACCTAAGCTTTTGGCAATTACCCAATTAACATCATTTACGGAAGAGGAATTACAGACCACGCAACAGATTACGGTTTCTTTGAATGATTCCGTGATTCATCTGGCACAATTAGCACAAAAAGCGGGCTTGGCCGGCGTTATTTCCTCAGCTTATGAATCGCAGGCTATTCATGAGGCGACGAGTGACGAATTTTTGTCGATTACGCCAGGGATTCGTTTATTAGGAGATGCGCAAGGCGATCAGAGTCGCGTGATGACACCCACCCAAGCGCAACAAAGAGGAGCGAACGGGATTGTTGTCGGACGTTCAATTACGCAAGCAGTCGATCCAGTAGCAACATACGAACAAGTTGTGACAGCATTTCATAAGGGGTAAAAAATGACAAATTATCAACAAGCGGTAGCGCAGGCATTATTAGATATTGATGCCGTCAAATTACAACCAAACGATCCAGTCACGTGGGCATCGGGCATTAAAAGTCCAATTTATACGGATAATCGTAAAGTTATCTCATTTCCAATAGCTCGTAAAACGATTATTGATGGTCTGGTTGCCCTCATTAAAGAACAATATCCGGATGTTGAAGTGATCGGAGGTGTTGCGACCGCAGGGATTCCGCATGCGGCCTGGGTTGCTGAAGAACTGGGCTTACCACTAATTTATGTACGGGCACAACCTAAGGATCATGGGACTGGTAAACAAATTGAAGGTTCATTGCTGCCTGGTCAAAAGGTTGTTTTGATTGATGATTTGATTTCGACTGGTGGTTCTGTCTTGGGTGCTGTTAAAGCAACACGAGCAGCTGGTGGTGAAGTGTTAGGAGTCACTGCCATTTTCTCTTATGAATTACCAGCAGCTACGAATAACTTTGCACAGGTAGCAACGACTTTTTCATCGCTGACTAATTTTTCTAGCTTAATTCAGGTGGCAAAAGAAACTGGTGAAATTACTAATGATGAGTTGGCGATGATTGCTGATTGGCACCAGACACTGGCATAATTGCCCATGAGTTTATGTCCAATTTTTACGCATAAAATGGTATGATAGGAAACATGAACGAGAAGATAAATTATGAACAATTAAATGGGCTGGATTTAGCTTATTATGGCGATGCCGTGTATGAGGTGTATATTCGACGTCATCTATTGGCTAAAGGCATTACCAAGCCAGCAAAATTACAACGTGAATCAAAGAAGTATGTCTCAGCCAAGGCACATGCAGCATTATATGCGTTAATCGAAGCAGAAGGAATTTATACTGAAACGGAACAAAAATACTTTAAACGTGGACGTAATGCTAACTCACATACCAAGGCCAAAAATACGGATGTTGTGACCTACCGTATTTCAACTGGATTTGAAGCCGTGTTTGGTTATTTAGGTGCTAGTGATCAGACAGAACGCTTAGAAAAATTAATTTCATGGATCTATCAACAAGTGGAAAGTGGGCGAACGGTTAATCATGGGACAACGAAATAATAAAAAACAGGTTGGTAGTAAGCAACAACGTGAGACGACAGTAGGTGATCAAGTCGAATTTGTTTATGGACATCATGCAGCTGTTGAGGCGTTGAAAGGTAAGACTGAGATTAACAAGGTTTGGTTACAGACGGGGTTGGCAGATAAAGCCCGTCATGAACTAACGAATTTAGCGAAAAAACGTGGCTTGGTTATGCAAGATGCGCCTAAGGCAAAGCTTGATGAATTAACTAATGGTGAAAACCATCAAGGAGTCGTGTTATCAATTGCAGCTTATGCATATGCAACAATTGATGAGTTATTTGCTAAAGCAGCTGAAAAAGATGAAGCACCTTTTTTCTTGGTATTAGATTCAATTGAAGATCCACATAATTTAGGATCAATCATGCGAACAGCTGATGCAGCAGGCGTTCACGGTATTATTATTCCGAAGCGCCGGGCAGTGCAGTTGACATCTGTTGTCGCCAAGACGTCAACTGGTGCCATTGAACATGTCCCCGTTGCCCGTGTTACCAACCTAGTACAAACTGTTGAACAATTGAAAGAACGCGGTGTTTGGGTATTTGGTACTGATATGAATGGTAAGGATTATCGACGCTGGGATGCTAATGGTGCAACTGCTCTAATTATTGGTAATGAAGGTAAAGGTATCTCACCGCTATTAAAAAAGTCTGTTGACGAAACATTGGCCATTCCAATGATTGGTCATGTGCAGAGTTTGAATGCTTCTGTGGCAGCAAGCTTACTTATTTATCAAGGTTATAATAGTCGTCATCCGTTGGCATAAAAAAACATGCTTTTGCGACATATTTGTGTGATTAGCATTTTCTGTGGCTAACATAAGTGTGACACGTTGCGAGCTTTTACGTATGCTTTTCTTACATTAGTAAGGAAAGGGTGAATGAGGTGCGTGATAAACGAGCAGATTTAATTTTGTCAGCCCAAGCGGGCGATGAGGTCGCTTTTCAGGCAATCCTGCATGAATTTGAGGGCTTGATTTGGAAGACTTACCAACAACAACGTGTGCGTACGCAACCGATAGATTGGCAACATGAATGTCGGGTCGTGCTCCATAAAACGTTACGATTGTTGCATAACCAAACTTGGGCAGCATTGACGTTGTATTATAAACAGTCCTTGCAAACCCATGTTGTACAACTTTGGCGCAGCGAGTATCGAGTGCTAGATTTTCAGGTGCCCGTTTTACAAGACGACATTGCGCCTTATGAAACCCAAACTGCTTGCGAACGGTATGCTGTTCATCAGCAAAATTTGGTGGTTTTTATTATGGAGTGGTACGCAACGTTGCCCGGTAAAGAGCGCGAACTGGTGTTTTTACTCGTGCAGGGTTATGGTATGGCGGAAGCTGCCCAACTGATTCACCGTTCGCGTTCGTGGTGCTATGGTATTCGACGTAAATGGTGTCAGATCTATCGGTTGGAAATGAAAAACAACTAGCCGTTTGGGAGTAAAAGTGTTAAACTTTACTATATTAAAAAAGAAGTTAGGAAGAGCGGTGGCGCCAAATGGCAGGAAAAAAAGTCGCTTTAGCATGTAGTGTTTGTGGTTCACGCAATTATATGGTTGCTAAAAAGCCAACCCGCGTTGAACGTTTACAAGTAAAAAAGTATTGTAAGTATTGCGGTAATCACACATTGCATCGGGAAACAATGTAAGAGCATCGAACAGAGGTTTACAGATGAAGTTTATATCAAGTGTTATTAAAGAAATGCATACAGTTACTTGGCCAACATTTAATGAAAATATCCATAATACAACTATCGTTGTGTTTACCGGATTAGCCTTTGCGCTTATTTTTGGTGGCGCTGACTGGGTATTTGAACAAGGAATTACTTGGTTGTCTAAGTAAACAAAATGCGCTATACTATAGCTATGAATTAGCAGATAAAACCCTCATTTTAGAGGGTTTTTAATTTACAAAAATTTACGTCAAACAGTCTGAGGAGGCAATCATGGCAACTGAGTCATTCGATAAGCAATGGTACGTTTTGCACACATATGCGGGATATGAAAATCGCGTGAAATCAAATTTGGAATCACGTATTGAAACAATGGGTATGACGGATTATATTTTCCGTGTATTAGTGCCAGAGCAAGAAGTCGAAGTTGAAAAAGATGGCGAGACCAAGATTGTTAAAGAAAATGATTTCCCAGGTTATGCCTTGGTCGAAATGATCATGACTGACGAAGCTTGGTATGTTGTTCGTAACACACCAGGGGTTACTGGATTCTTAGGTTCACACGGTGGTGGTTCAAAGCCAGTGCCTTTGCTACCAGAAGAAGTTGATGACATGCTTGCCCGCATGAACTTGGTTGAACGTAAGGTTGAACACGTAGATGTGGTTGTTGGTGATTCAGTTGATGTTGTTTCAGGTAGTTTTGCTGGTCAAGGCGGCGAAATTACGGCGATTGATGATGAACATCAAGAAGTTACTATCTTGATCAATATCTTTGGTCGTGACACACCAACGCAAATTTCATTTAACGATATCAAGCCAGTTAAATAAATATAACAAATTTGAACACTTAGCTTGCTATAAGCTAGGTGTTTTGTTATTATAATCTAGTATGTGTTGTTATTACGCACATATGTGGGAGGCGTAAATCGAAACGCGCCATTTACACCACAAACACGAAGGAGGAAACAATCGTGGCTAAGAAAGTTTCAAGTATTGTTAAGTTGCAGATTCCAGCCGGTAAGGCTACACCTGCACCTCCAGTTGGACCTGCTTTGGGTCAAGCTGGTGTTAACATCATGGGATTCGCAAAGGAGTTTAATGCTCGTACTGCCGATCAAGGCGGTTTGCTAATCCCTGTAGTTATTACTGTGTATGAAGATCGTTCATTCGAGTTCATTACTAAGACTCCTCCAGCAGCTGTTCTTTTGAAGAAGGCCGCTGGTACTGAAAAGGGTTCTGGTGAACCAAACACGAAGAAGGTCGCTACAGTTACTGCAGCACAAGTTCGTGAAATTGCAGAAACTAAGATGCAAGATCTAAACGCAGCTGATGTAGATGCAGCTGTTCGCATGATCGAAGGTACTGCTCGTTCAATGGGCTTCACTGTTGAAGGTTAATTAAACAAGTAACGTACGGATCGCATAGGAAACTAAGCAAGATCAAGCGGGAGGTCAATGACCGTTTGACCGCGTTTGCAAGGAGGAATAGCTACCATGGCTAAGTATGGTAAGAATTATTTAGCAGCTGCTGAAAAGGTTGACAGTGCCAAGTTGTACACTGTTGATGAAGCTGCTGCATTGGTAAAGGATATTGACTTTGCCAAGTTTGATGCAACTGTTGAAATTGCATTTAACTTAAACGTTGATACGCGTCAAGCTGATCAACAATTGCGTGGTGCCGTTGTTTTGCCTAACGGTACTGGTAAGGACCAAACTGTTGTGGTCTTTGCACAAGGTGATAAGGCTAAAGAAGCTGAAGAAGCTGGTGCTGATGTTGTTGGTGCCGCTGACTTGGTACAACGTATCCAAGGTGGCTGGTTAGACTTTGATGTTGCTGTTGCAACACCAGATATGATGGCACAAGTTGGACGTGTTGGTCGTGTCTTGGGACCTAAGGGCTTGATGCCTAACCCTAAGACTGGTACTGTTACGTTTGACGTAGCTAAGGCCGTTTCAGAAGCTAAGTCAGGAAAGGTTACTTACCGTACTGACCGTGACGGAAACGTTGCTGTACCAGTTGGTAAGGTATCATTCGATGCTGACAAGCTTGCAGGAAACATCAAGTCATTGGCTTCTGTTATCTTGCGTTCACGCCCATCAGCTGTTAAGGGAACATACGTACAACACGTATCAATCGCTTCAACATTTGGTCCTGCTGTGAACATCGACATTTCTTCACTATAATTAGACCTTTCTAAATATAGTCGAAGTATTTGTTGACACTTCCTCGACTACCTGCTAAAGTAGTCAGAGTAATATATCGATTCTACCTAAGACGCAGGTGTCGAAAGACTCAATATCCCGCCGAGGAAGTGAAAAAACGCGAAAGCGACTTTTGACCCCCGGTGCAGTTTGTACTGAGGGTCTTTTGGTAAGAATCAAAATCTAAACAGGAGGAACATTATACCATGAGTGAAGCAACCATTGCTGTTAAAGCACAACAAGTTGCCGAAGTTGCCGACAAGTTCAAGAACGCAACGTCTGCCGTTGTTGCTGACGTCCGTGGCTTGACTGTTGACGAGTCAACTAAGTTGCGTGCTGAATTACGTGGAGAAGGTGTTGAGCTACGTGTTATCAAGAACAAAGTCTTGGTCCGCGCTGCTGAAGCTGCTGATTGGTCAGAGATGAACGACCTATTTGCCGGTCCTTCAGCTGTTGCCTTTTCAAACGATGATGCAGTCGCACCTGCCCGTGTTTTGAAGAAGTACGCTGATGATATCGATGCCTTGGAGATCAAGGGTGGATTCATCGATGGTAACATGGCATCTATTGAAGAAATCAATAAGTATGCTGCATTACCAGACCGTGACGGTTTGCTATCAATGTTGTTGTCAACATTGCAAGCACCTGTCCGCAACGTTGCCTATGCAGTTAAGGCTGTATCAGACGCAAAGGAAGAGGCTGAAGCCTAAGCATTCGCTTAGTTTCGCATCTTAAATTGTCGGGCATTGCCCAAAATTAAAATTGCAAAAAACGCAAATATAAAGAGGAGATTATTTATCATGGCATTTGATAAGGATTCAATCATTGCTTCATTAAAGGAAGCTACGATCATGGACTTGGCTGACTTGGTTTCAGCTATCGAAGAAGAATTTGGTGTTTCAGCTGCTGCCCCTGTTGCAGCTGCTGGTGCAGCTGGTGGTGACGCCGCTGCTAAGACTGAATTCGACGTTGAGTTGACTTCAGCAGGTACTGCTAAGGTTAAGGTTATCAAGGCAGTTCGTGAAGCAACTGGCTTGGGCTTGAAGGACGCTAAGGGTCTTGTTGACGATGCACCTTCAGTTATCAAGGAAGGTCTTTCAGAAGACGACGCTAACGAATTGAAGGCAAAGCTTGAAGAAACTGGTGCTTCAGTTACTGTTAAGTAATTAAATTCGTTTAAGTGGTCAGAGATGACTATAAAAAGAAAGCTACTTGTGCATGCAAGTAGCTTTTTTGTATACAATAAACTTATTTTAGGCTGATATAACTAACAACATAACATCTAGCAATATTTATGTCATAATTGCCAAAAAAATAAGAAAATTAGTTAACACTGTTTATAGAAACTTGTCGTATACTATTAAATATGAATAATAAAAACATGCGCGGGTTACGTTCACGCGAAGAAAACCCAAAAAAGAAAAAAATGAAGTGGTTATCAATTGCCATTGCAGTAATTGCGACCATTGGTGTTATCGCCATTGTATGGCCACACCATGAGGAGATAATGCGAACGATTACTCCTAAAAATACACAGGTCAATTATAAAAAGAATCTGACCCAATCATGGCAAAAAACACTAAAAGAAGAAAATGCGAATGTGGATGTTGCTGTTTATGACAAAAAACATGATAAGACAATCACCTTACGACAAAGCGAACAGGATACTTTTTCTACCGCTAGTATTGTGAAGGTGTCTGTTTTAGCGACCTTATTAAGCCAACATGAATCTACAAATGAATCACTAACAGATAATCAAAAAACATTGGCGACAGCCATGATTGAACAAAGTGATAATGATGCAACAACCAATCTGTTATATCAAATGGGTGGTTATACCGCGCCAAATGAGTTGTTTGAAACATTATCAATGAATGATTCAGAGATGGATGCAGCAGCCTGGGGTAATTCAACGACAACAGCTCCAGATCAGGTCACTTTGTTACGCAATCTTTTTTATAGTAGTAATACATTGAATGATGACTCACGGCAATATGCTAAAGAATTAATGAGTCACGTTGAATCTAATCAAAGTTGGGGGATTACTGGCGGTGTCCCATCTGGCGCCGAAACGTCAGTTAAGAATGGTTGGTTACCACTTGACGATGGTTGGGTTGTCAATAGTATCGGTCACGTCAAAAATCAAAAAGCAGACTATGTGATAGCTGTTTTGACTAATGGTGAAGAGACGGAAGAAGACGGTATTAATTTAATTGAAAAACTAGCAAAACAAACATATCGCGAGTTATCGAAATAAAATTAACAGGATTATAAAAGTATATTTTTATCATAAAACGGTTGGAACAACAAATGTTCCAGCCGTTTTTTTGTCTCGTTCGACGTAAACGCGTTCCAAAAGTCTGAAGCCTCAATGTAACGCAATTTGCGACATTCTTGTCCTTCGCATTGCTTCTGCCAAAAATATCACAAATTGCGTTACACACCAGCTTCAAAACGACTTTTGTCTCGCGCTTTTTAAAAACCTTTACACAATTGAGATGTCATTACAGTTATTTTTCATTTAAGAAAATATATTGATTAGTTTTATGAAATTTATTATGATAAATAAGTTGTTTTAAGAAAAAAATATATTTTTTAAAACAACAAAAACATTTTATGACACAGGAGATATATTTATGCTGCAAATCAACGACTTAACTGTCGCTTACAGCAATGTACCAGTTTTCACGGACTTGTCTGTAAACTTTTCCCCGGGAAAGATTACAGGGATAATCGGACCCAACGGTGCTGGTAAGTCAACGTTAATCAAGGGGACACTTGGACTGGTGCGCCGGTCAGGTAATGCGACTTTAAATGGCACAGCCATTAATCGCGTTCGTCAAAAGATTGCGTATGTCGAACAACGTGCGGCCCTTGATTTAACATTTCCCATCAGTGTTTTTGAGGTGGTTTTAACGGGTACGTATGGCAAGTTAGGATTATTCAAAAGCCCTGGTCGAAAAGAAAAGGAACTTGCAACTGATGCTTTGAAGCAAGTGAACTTATCTGAGTTTAAGAATCGTCAAATTGGCGAATTATCTGGTGGACAATTACAACGTGTCTTTGTGGCACGCGCAATTGTTCAACAAGCGGATGTGGTGATTTTGGATGAACCATTCGTGGGGATTGACATGAAATCTGAAGAAGAAATCATGAATGTCCTACGTGGTTGGCGTGATGCAGGGAAGACAATTATTGTAGTGCACCACGACCTAAACAAAGTCGCTGCCTATTTTGATGAGTTACTGATCATGAATCATGGCGTCATCGATCATGGTCCCGTTGCGACGGTATATACGCAGGAAAATATGGCACGCGCCTTTTCTGCTGACTTGAGTGCCGTGCTGTTCAATAAGAGAGCAGGTGCTTAATATGACAAGTATTGTAGAATTTTTGCACGCCTTAGGGCATTATAATTTCTTACAAAGTGCATTGATGGCTGCCATTATGGTGGGAATTATGTCAGGAATTATTGGTAGTTTTATTATTTTACGTGGTATGTCACTAATGGGTGACGCGATTTCACATTCTGTTTTACCTGGAGTCGCTGTCGCCTATATGTTGGGTGTTAATTTAATGATTGGTGCAACTACCTTTGGGGTCATTGCTGCGTTACTGATTGGATTTGTTGCTTCTAACAGTAAGTTGAAAAATGATACGGCAATTGGGATTGTCTTTTCAGCATTTTTCGCATTAGGATTTATTTTAATTTCAATGGCTGAATCATCAACGAATTTGCATCATATCCTGTTTGGGAATGTGTTAGCTGTTTCTGATTCTGACCTGCTTTCAACATTCGTCGTGTTGGCTATTGTAATCGTTTTTGTTTTTGCACTATTTAAAGAACTTCAAATCACTTCCTTTGACGAAGTATTTGCTAAGTCATACGGGTTAAATACCAGTATCATCCATTATGGTTTGATGATTATTTTGACTTTGGTGACAGTATCGGCCTTGCAAACTGTTGGTATCATTCTGATTGTTGCCATGTTGATTACACCAGCAGCCACAGCATTCTTATGGACAAATCGCTTAGTATATATGTTATTTGTGTCATCAGGTGTTGGTGCAGTTGCCTCAATTGTTGGTTTGTATCTCTCATATACGATGAATTGGGCATCTGGTCCAGCAATCGTATTGGTTGCAGCCATTATATTCTTGATTTCATTTGTTATTGCCCCAAAGCAAGGTATTCTTGCTAAATTAGGAGTTAAAAATGTTAAAAAAGCTTAGTATTGTTATTATTGCATTGTTGGTCGTTGGTGGTGGAATATTCTGGTTTGTTAATGGTCGTGGCGAGCAAAAAGCAACGGGAAGTCAGAAGTTGCGTGTTGTGACAACGAATTCTATTTTGGAAGATATGGTTGAACAAGTCGGTGGTAAGGATGTTCGCGTGTATAGTATTGTTAAACGTGGCACGGATCCGCACGAATACGATCCGACCACAAATGATATTGCGGCAGCAACCGAAGCGGATGTCCTTTTCCATAATGGGCTGAACTTGGAAACTGGTGGTAGCGGTTGGTTTAATAAGTTGACCAAGACGGCTAATAAGCGTGATGGTAAAGAAGTTTTCGCTGCTTCAAAGCATGTTAAAGCAATGTATTTGACAGAATCCGGTAAAGAAAATGAAACTGACCCCCACGCCTGGCTTGACTTGAGTAATGGTGTGAAATACGTCAAGCTGATCAGCAGTGTTCTGCAAGATAAGGATCCTAAGCATGCGAAGGCTTACCAAAAACGCACTGATGCCTATGTAGAAAAATTAGAAAAGTTGCATAAGGAAGCGCAAAGTAAGTTTGCTGATATCCCAGAAAAGCAACGTTTGCTAGTGACGTCAGAAGGAGCCTTTAAGTACTTCTCAAAAGCGTATGACATTAAGCCAGCCTTTATCTGGGAAATCAATACTGAAGCGCAAGGTACACCAGAACAGATGAAACAAGTATTGGCCAAGATTGATCAATCAGAAGTGAAGTCATTATTTGTTGAAAGTTCTGTTTCACCTAAGTCAATGAAACAAGTATCGAAAGAAACAAAGTTACCAATTTATGCAAAAATTTATACGGATTCATTGGCTAAAAAGGGAACGAAAGGCGATACTTACTATGACATGGTTAAGTGGAATATCGACAAAATTCATGATGGTATGTTAGCAAAATAAATATATAATCTCGTAACACATTACTTAGGTTTCTAATCTAATTAATGTGTTTTTTAGTGAAATAAATAATTGTACGATATTTGTGACTTATTTGTGATTGTTTTCCTTAAAAGTTGGTATAATGAAATTGTGAGGAGCTTGGTGATTCAGTTTAACATAGTTAACAAACTGGGTAACTAGGTTTACAAAGAAGATATTCAAGGATACAATGTATCTTTGGACTTATAATTTTATTAGTTTTGTAGGATTTTTTATTGAGGAGATTTAATATGGCTAGCAAAAACATCGTTGTAGTAGGGGCAGGCTTTTCCGGCGTATTCACTGCACGTAAATTAGCAAAAAAGCTAAAAAACACTGACTATCAAATCGTGTTGATTGATCGTCACTCATTTATGACTTACATGACGGAGCTACATGAAGTTGCAACGAAGCGTGTTGAACCAAAGCACGTTCAATTTGATTTGGGAACGCTATTTAAGCACCAATCAAATGTGAAAATCGTTACAGCTGATGTCGAGGATATCGATAAAGAAGCTAAGGTAATCAAAACTTCAGAAGGTGAATTCACGTTCGAAAAGTTGGTTCTTGCAACTGGTGGTACAACCAACACGTTCGGTACACCAGGTGTTGAGGAATATGGTTACACGTTATGGTCATTTGAGGAAGCGGTTAAATTACGGGCACACATCGAAGAAGTTATCCGCGAAGGGGCAATGGAATCGGATCCAGCACTTCGTCAAGCTAAATTGACGATTGCCGTTGTCGGATCAGGATTTACAGGTGTTGAGCTAGCTGGAGAATTGATCGAACAACGTCGTGAATTGGCTCGTGCTAACAACTTGGATGAATCAGAAATCCACCTGGAAGTTATTGAAGCTGTGCCAACGATTTTGAACATGTTGTCAGATCGTAAGCTAGCCGATAAGGGTGAGCAATACATGATCAACCACGGTATCAAGTTGCGTAAGTCAGCTGGTGTGGTTGAGGTTAAGGAACATGCTGCCCTATTGAAAGACGGTACAGAAGTACCAACTGAAACTTTGGTTTGGACAGCCGGTGTTAAGGCTAAGCCACAAGGTGCTAAGTGGGGCTTGCAACAAGGACCTGGTGGCCGTTTCTTAGCTGATGAGTACTCACGTGCCCAAGGCGAAAAAGATATCTATGTTGCTGGTGATGTGGCTGCTTATCAAGAACCTGCACTTGCAGATCCTGATAACCCACGTGCTGGTTGGACACCACAAACTGTTGAAGGTGGAGAATCAGCTGCCAACACGGTTGTGCCTAACATTGTTTATGATGTCACTGGTCAAACTGGTGAACGTCATGAATTCAAGGGACACTACCAAGGTTATGCTGTGTCAATTGGTTCACACTACACAGTTGGTGTCGTACAACAAATTGGTAACATGAAGTTAGGTAAGAACGGTTGGTCAATCACTGGCTTTACTGCAAATATGTTTAAGCACATTATTAACTTCTACTTCTTTATGCAAATTACTAGTGGTTACCACATGTTCCAATACACATTAGATGAATTCTTCCGGACACCAAATGGTCGTAACCCATTCTTCGGTTGGACATCACGTGTTGGTAATGTTTTGTGGTCAGTTCCTTTGCGTATCGTTATGGGAATCACTTGGATTTCACTAGGGGCAACCCTTGGTGGTGGTGCTGGTATGATTGCAACGATTGTTGGTTGGTTACTTGTCTTTGGACTATTAACATCAATCGCTGCCTTCGTCGGCTTCATCTTTGGTTTGGTAATGGTCTTCGCCGGTACTGGTGTGACTGTGGCTGCCTTGTTGATTCCATTTGCTTCATTGGCATTGATGAACGGTGCTGGACGTACAATCGGTTTGGACTACTGGGTAACACCATTCCTAGAGCGCTCACTAGGGGCATCATGGTATGGTAAGGCTAACTCACGTTACAATGATTTACGTAAATAAGTATTACATGTTAGACATAAAAAGGTTGGGATGAACTGAACCCCAAAAATTGGAGAGAAGTTTAAGCAACTAGCTGGTCGGAAAGATTTCGGTATTGAACCGGAGTTTTTCCGGCCAGTTTTGTTTTAATCCGTTTATTATTGTAGTAATAGATA
>NZ_JAMXDB010000018.1 GCF_024718545.1 Weissella fangxianensis | reverse complement strand
CCTGATTTAATGCTTTCCATGGTTCAAATAAGTTATTAATCACGATTAATGATTTATTTGAGCTGTGGAAGGTAAACGCGGTTCTGAATGTCTCTTAAAACCTGTCTCAAATATTGACTTCAATCCATGCTAAGTATGAGAAGAAAGAAGATCAAATTAAGAAAGATTTGTTAGAGCGCATTAACTAAAAAATAAAGATAAAGCTACTGAATTTTTCAATAAATTTGGTAGCTTTTTTATTGCTAAGACACAAGAGCAACAACTTTAAGTGGTGCAAACGAAAGCCTAGCATAAACAATGCTATAATTTTTATATACTACTTTTGATATCAAGGGGGGATTTCAAATGAGTAAGGGCGCATGGATTGGCACCATTGCTGTGCTATTAGTTATTGGCTTAGGGGGAGGTGGTTTACTATATGTTAACCATCAATCGCAAGATAGAGAATTAAAGGAAGAACAAGCGAAAAATAGTTCATTATCTAAAAAACTAGATAGTTCAGATAAACGGAAAGAGACTAGTGAGAAAAAGTCGAGTTCGCAACAATCATCATCAAGTATGAGTGAATCATCGGCATCAAGTTCAGAAGAAACCAATCCCAACGAACCAGTTAATTTAACGGTGGCTCAAAAGCGAGCTGTGAATGACTCATTTTTGAGTTGGGCATCAGATAGAGCTAAAATTGGTAACATGGCAGTAACGGAAGTATATTTTGATCATGGTGCAGCTGGTCGCGGGGACTGGTATGCTAATACGCCTGATGGTGAAGTTCAAGTTCAAGATCAGAAGAACCCCGGGGCAGCTGCCTTTCCGATTCATAAAATTGGTGGCTGTGTGTTCTTGACGATGAAGGATGGTTCTACTGGTTACCAGGAAAATGTTGCGGAGTTCTTCGCAGGTGGTTATGGGGTTAAAGCTGATATGAGTCAGCCGGTTACGAAATATATGCTAGGGGATAATGGTAAAGTTTATGAGTTGACCCTAGATAAAGGTGATACGAGCTTAACCTCTGGATTTGGTGAATATACAGATGAAGGACAACGAGGCGACTACAACCCACCATATAGTTTTAAGGTGTCAGAAGATCAAGCTGCCCAGGCCGAGTTACAGAAAATTCTGGCGAATTATCGTTAGGGATTGTGTAGAGTATCAATTTGGAGAAATTCCTAAAAAGCTACTTGCAAACATCCGCCAAAGCGTGTAATTTCTTTATTAGATAATTATTAGAGAAAATGTGATGAAGAGAAGAGTAATTTCTAAGTCGTTTGTCCAGAGAAGGTCGTAAGCTGAGAAGACCACAAGCTAACGGAAATGAAGATGAACTCGGAGCAATAACACTTGTGCAAGCAATTGTTACGGTTAGGCCCGTTAATGTCTCGCTTACAAATTAGTAAGTGATTGAGGTACTTTTTGTAAAAAAGGTACAAAATAAGGTGGTAACGCGAAGCTTTCGTCCTTGGATAAGGGGCGAGGGCTTTTTTATTTGCAAAGGTTCTAGTAGTCAGATGTTTAAACCAGTGGGGAGAAGTATCATGGAAAAAGCAGAGAAAATTCAAATTTTACAAGATTTAATTGGTATTAATACCGTTAATGGTAATGAGTTGCCAATTGCAACGTACATCCAGCAGTTATTGGCCAAGCATAATATTACTGCCACTATTGATGAATTTGGGGATGGTCGTGCAAATTTACAAGCGACTATTGGTCATGAGAATGCTGATGACAAAGTGTTAGTATTCTCAGGTCATCAAGATACGTATCAATTGATGATGAATCAGCCTGGCAACAACCACCATTTGGTGCGCAAATTGTTGGTGATAAGCTCTACGGTCGTGGCGCAGCCGATATGAAGAGTGGCTTAGCTGCAGAAATCATTGCCCTGATTGAGTTATCTGAAAATTCTGAGGTGACGTTAAATGGTACATTGCGCTTTATTGCCACGGCGGGTGAAGAATTAGGTGCTCAAGGTGCTTATCGTTTAAACAAGCAACATGCTATTGATGATGCAGATGCCTTAGTGATTGGTGAGCCAACTGATGGCAAGATTATTTATGCTCATTCAGGTTAACTTAGAAAAGGATTTGTTTGCGGATGCCCCTGAAGATCCTTACTTAGGCAATGTCCAACACAGTGTGACTGTGATTCGCGGTGGTGAGCAGGTAAATACTATTCCTGCTACGGCAGAATTACTTGGCAATATTCGTCCAACACAAGTATTTGATAACCAACAGGTAATTGTGCGGCTTGAAGAGACCTTGGCTAAGTTAAACAAACAATATGATGCTAAATTAACATTGGAAATCATTCATAATTTTGAGCCAGTTGAGACACCAAGTGACCATGAGTTTATTGAAATCGTTAAGCAGGCTGCTCAGGATACATTTACTGATCGTGAAGCCGAATTGTCAACAATGAACGGGGCGACGGATGCCAGCGTCTTCGTTAAGAATAATCCCGGATTACCAACTGTTATTCTAGGAGCAGATGGGGATAAGTCTTCACACCAATTGAATGAATACACAACGATTAGCAGTTACTTGTCATTGATTGAGACGTACCAACAAATTGCACGTGAGTTCTTAAAATAGAATAAATCGACACGCCACATAATAATAGGCTTTAAAAAGCGTATATTATATGGCGTTTTTTGTACCCAACTAAATAAATGCAATGTCAGTAATGCTTACAAAATAGTTGACTCGATAGTTTTATGTGAATATTATTAGGAATAAAATAATTGCATGAGAAATGGAGGCACCCTAGTATGCAAAACTTTAGTCAACGGCAAATCACTGCTAACATCGTCAAAGGTTCTTTGGGGAATATGATTGAATGGTTTGATTGGTACATCTATGCGTCATTTACGATTTATTTCGCACCCTCTTTTTTTCCAAGTACAGATCAGACCACAAAACTGTTGAGTGCGGCAGGTGTCTTTGCGGTTGGCTTTTTGATGCGACCTTTGGGTAGTTTGCTTATGGGAAAGTTTGCTGACATACATGGTCGACGGTCCGCTCTGACATTGTCAGTGACGATTATGGCAACTTGTTCAATGATTATTGCGTTGGTACCAAGTTATCAAACGATTGGTATTTTTGCCCCAACTATCTTAATTCTTGTGCGAATGATTCAAGGACTGTCATTAGGTGGTGAGTATGGTATCTCAGCAACCTATCTATCAGAAATGGCCTCGCCAAGTCGGCGTGGTTATTATGCATCCTTTCAATACGTGACGTTGATTAGTGGTCAACTAGCTGCCTTAGCGATTCAGGGAATTTTGCAATTTTTCTTGAGCGAACCAGAACTACGCGCATGGGGATGGCGTATTCCATTTGTCATCGGTGCGTTAGGGGCTGTTTTAGTTCTTTATCTGCGTTTATCAATGGACGAGACGCAACAGTTTGAATCGACTGCTAATCAAAAAGATAAAACTTCTCGTGGCTCATTACGTGCACTGATGCAATATCCGGGTCAAGTGCTGACAGTGATTGGCTTGACCTTTGGAGGAACGATTGCCTTTTATACGTATACGACGTACATGCAAAAGTACATGATCAATACGCTCGGATTACCTAATCGCACAGTCACAGCGATTAATTTCTTAGCGCTATTTATTTTTATGGCTCTCCAACCATTGTTTGGTGCTATTTCAGATAGAATTGGACGTAAACCGTTGTTGTATTGGTTTGGTATTATGGGTACGTTGCTAACGGTGCCAATATTTGTCGGATTGAAGTACTTCTCAAGTCCCCTGATGGCTTTTCTATTAATGTTGGGTGGCTTACTGATTGTCAGTGGTTATACATCTATTAATGCCATTGTGAAGGCGGAAATGTTCCCGACTGAAATTAGAGCGTTAGGAGTTGGGTTACCATACGGTTTAACAGTCGCTCTCTTTGGTGGAACAGTTGAATATGTCGCTCTTTGGACTAAGAGTATTGGTCATGAGAATATTTTCTTCTTTTATGTTTCCTTTGCGGTGCTAGTCAGTTTGTTAGTTTACGTCCGGATGCTTGAAACTTCAAAGAGTTCCCATTTAGAAAAATAAATAAGTACAAATGAGTTGGAACCATTTTTTCGGTTTCATCTCTTTTTTTAAACCTGCTAATTTGAGGGACATATGTAACCAGTTGCGCAGGCGCAAATGTTATAATTTGCACAGGTGAGAAAAAAGAAAAATCGCTTGTTGTGAGTATTCTAACCGTGCGACAATAGTAGCAGCATTTGTATAAAAAAGGTATTTCGTGAGAGGGGAAAACATGTTAATCGCTATTAATGTATTAAGCATCCTGGTATTTATCGGGGTGGCTTATCTATTTTCGAATGATAAAAAGAATGTACAGTGGAAATCTGTCGGTATCGTTCTGGTACTAGAGGTATTTTTGGCTTGGTTTTTTACACAGTTCAAAGCCGGTCAAATTGCTGTGCAAGGAGCTGCTGACGGCTTTAATTGGCTGGTCGATGTGGCATCAGAAGGTATCGCATTTGCGTTACCAGATTGGTTAACGGCCAACAATGGTGGTCCTAATTTCGTAACTTCGGCTTTGCTACCAATTTTGCTAGTTGTGCCATTATTCGATATTTTAACTTATTTTGGTATTCTACCATGGATTATTAAGTGGATTGGAAAGGCATTGACGTTCATTACCGGACAACCTAAGTTTGAGGCATTTTTCTCAATTGAAATGATGTTCTTGGGTAATACAGAGGTATTGGCAGTTTCTAAGAATCAGTTAGAGCGAATGTCAGCGAGACGTAATTTTACCCTAGCCATGATGTCGATGAGTTGTGTGACGTCAGCCATCATCGGTTCATATACGCAATGGTACCAGGAGAATACGTTTTGACAGCCGTACCACTAAACATCTTAGGAGCTATCGTGATTACGGCAATTTTGAATCCAACCAAGGTTGAACCTGAAGACGATGTAATTGTTAAGGTTGATTCACAAAGCGGTAAGAAAGAACCATTTTTCTCATTCTTGGGAGATTCAATTCTTGGTGCAGGTAAGTTGATCTTAATTATTACCGCAACGGTTATTTCTTTCGTTGCTTTGGCTGCATTAATTGACCGTTTATTTAGTTTGACTGGCTTCAACTGGTTGACGCTTGAAAACATCTTCGGTGTTATTATGTTCCCATTTGCTTGGTTGCTAGGTTTCAATGTGCAAGATGCCTTCCAAATGGCCCAATATATGGGAACCAAGTTAGTGACGAACGAGTTCGTGGTGATGGGAGATATCTCAAAGGCAATTATGGCAAGCAAGGGACTATTTTCTAGTGAACATGCTCGAATTGTGATGACTGTATTCCTAACGAGTTTCGCTAACTTTGGAACGATTGGTATGATTCTAGGTGCCTTTAAAGGACTAGTTAATAAGGAAAAGAATGAATATATCAGTTCACGTGTCGGTTATATGCTATTGTCTGGTGTACTTGTTTCATTGCTTTCAGCTGCAACAGCTGGTTTGTTCGTTTGGTAAACATTAGTTAGGGTCGTTAACGATTTAAAGGAGGAATGTCATGCCATCTGTAATATTAGATATGGATCCGGGTATTGATGATGCAGCTGCCATTGCGGTGGCGGTTAATCATACAGATTTAGATGTTAAGTTAATTACGACGGTTGCTGGCAATGTTTCGGTAGATAAGACAACTAAAAATACGTTGAAGTTATTGTCATTTTTTAATAAGGATATTCCGGTAGCGATGGGAGCAAAGGCCCCCTTGAAAAAGGAATTTGTAGATGCGTCTGCCATCCATGGCAGTTCTGGTATGCCGGGGTATGATTTTCCTGAACCCCAAAAGAAACCCATTGATCTAGCGGCGGTTGAAGCTATTCACCAAGTGATTGCACAAACGGACGAAAAAATAACATTGATTGCAACTGGGTCATACACCAATATTGCCGAATTTATCCAACAATATCCCAATGATTTAGATCAGGTGGAACAGTTGATTTTAATGGGTGGTAGTATTTCAGGTGGTAATTGTAGTTCAGTTGCTGAGTTTAATGTCTTTACTGATCCGGATGCAGCGAAAATCGTATTCGAAGCGCCAATCGAAAAGACGATGATTGGTTTGGATGTGACGCTCAAAGCATTGATCACGCCGGCTACTCTTAATACGATCAAGGACATGGGAAAGTCAGGCGACATGTTGTATAAAATTATTGCAGCTTATGAGGATATTCATGCGGGTGGTAAACCCATGCATGATGTGAATACGATTCTGTATGCACTTGAGCCAGAGTTAATTGTTACCAAGGAAATGAATATTGATGTGGCGACTGATGGCCCAGCAATTGGCGCAACTGTGGCAGACATCCAAAATAGATGGCATCAACCGGGTACGCATAACGCGAAGGTCGGTGTTGATATCGATGCCGAAAAGTTTAATCAATGGTTTATTGAACAGGTAGCGCGCATGCCGCAGTAGATAACAAAGAAAGACCAGAACAAGAGAAATTGTTCTGGTCTTTTTATCTGTCATAATGTATTTAATATTTTTCCAGCAAATCAATTGCTGTTTGTTTGTCCGTAATCAGAACATTAGCATAGCCACCAGTTAAGGCACCGTGAATTGAGATTAATTTCTTTTTGGCGCCAGCAACTAAAATGGAATAGTCTTTTTGACGAAGATTTTCCAGATCAATACCGACAGTGCGGTTATCCAAATCTTGATTAACAATTTGACCGTTTTCATCAATAAAACGTGACATGATATCACCAACGGCACGTTCATGAATGGCATCAATTTCGTCTGGGTTTAGGTAGCCAAGGCCAAATAATTGTTCGTGGTCTTGAATCGTTCCCGTTGTATAAATCGCGATGTTACTTTGCTTCCCAGTTTCATAAATTTCATGAATAAATTTATCCTTAATGACGATATCCTTGGTAATAGCATTATCGAGAAAAGTTGGTAATGGGAGGTTAATCGTATTTGTATGAAAGGCTTGGGCAAACTTCCGGTTAATATCATTGGCGTAATCACTCAAATCTGACTCTGACATCCCACCTTTTAGTTGCACAACCTTAACATGGCGATGTTCATTTGGAATGAGGTGAGTGGCAACAGCGTTTAAAGTGCGTCCCCAACTGATACCGATAATATGGTTATCTTCAACGATGTGATTGAGATATTCTGCAGTTAGTTTTCCTAATTTATCATTGATGATTTGGGTGTCATCGATGAAGTTTTCGGCCACCAAGACGTCTTTTAGCTGATATTTTTTTTTAAGTTGTATTTGTAACAAACTCAAATCTTGTTTGGGGTCCATGACCTTTATTTGGACCAGTCCATTTTCCTTTGCGAAGGTTAATAGGCGAGAAATTGTTGGCCGAGAAATTTTTAATTTTTCAGCAATTTCATTTTGGCTTAGGCCATCCTCATAGTACAAATGGCAAATTTCTAATGCTGTCTGAGTTTTATTGGTAGTTGCTATATTGACCATATTGATTAGGCGCTCCCTGTAGAATTTATGTAAATTATATCACAATTTGGCGGGTTTTCTCAGTCGAATGAACAAAAGTTCAAAATACGTGTTTACATTTGTGCGAAGCTTAGTTACAATAAATTTGTTCATGAGTGATAGCGGTTTTGAAAGCGCTTATCAGTCACGTACCTAAACAGGTGCCTTGATTAACTACTGCAATCAGGGTACATACATGCGGTCGGTAAAACGGCCTTTTAATTTACGATTTTGAGTAAGCGCTTGCAGATTTAATTTAAAAAATAAAACTGTCATTTAACAGTTAGTTATGGTGGTGCTTGCGAACTTCTCAAACAACTCAGCACGATTTATTAAGGAGATATTTTCATGGAAAACAGAAAAACTGCTAATATTTTATGGTTTGATCAGCTACATCGTTCTGATGTTGATTTAGTTGGTGGCAAGTCTTCTTCACTAGGTGAGTTGACTTCTGCAACAGATATTCCGGTACCTTATGGTTTTGCAACAACGACCCATGCGTACCGTGATTTTATGACTAGGACCGGAGCAAACGATAAAATTAAGGTCCTTCTTGATAGTATTGATGATTATGAAAATTCTAAAGAATTACATGAAGCCTGTGCCAAGATTCGCCAGGTGATTACGGACAGTGAAATGCCAGCGGACTTAGTTGCTGAAATTAAGCAATCTTATGCTGACTTGGCTGAAAAAGTTGGTGAAGAATTACCATTCGTGGCGATTCGTTCAAGTGCAACTGCTGAGGACTTACCAGATGCCTCATTTGCTGGTCAGCAAGAATCATACCTTAACATTCAAGGGGGCGATGATGTTGTCCAAAAAATTAAAGAATGTTATGCCTCGCTATTTACGGAACGCGCAACTTATTACCGTCATAAGCAAAACTTTCCCCATGATCAAGTGGCATTGTCAGCAACGATTCAAATGATGGTCTTTTCTAAGGCAGCTGGCGTGATGTTTTCAGTGAATGTCGGTACTGGCGATGATACAAAGATTATTGTCGATAGTGTTTGGGGACTAGGTGAGTACCTTGTCCAAGGAACGGTTACGCCAGATGACTTTATTGTTGATAAAGAGACGCTGAAAATTGTTTCTAAGGATGTAACAACTAAGAACATTGCCTTGAAACGACTACCGGATGGTGGTGTTGAAGAGCAAACCCTTTCGGCAGAACAAGCGAACCAACCGTCATTAACGGACGAACAGGTGCAAGAATTGGCTGGTTATGCGAAAGTCATTGAAAAGCACTACGGTTGCTACATGGATATGGAATTTGCCTTGGATGAAAAAACAAACAAATTGTGGTTAGTTCAGGCACGACCAGAGACAGTTTGGTCACAAAAAAATAAAAAACAATCAACTGAGAAAGAGGAACGGCCAATGACTTCAAATGAAAATCAAACAGTGCTTGTAAAAGGTCTACCAGCCAGTCCTGGTATTGCTGCTGGTAAAGTTCATGTAATTGAAAATCCGGAAGATATCGATCAGTTTGAAGCCGGTGAAATATTAGTTACTGCAATGACCTCTCCTGATTGGGTGCCGGTGATGAAGAAGGCTAAGGCTATTATTACAAATAATGGTGGCCGGACTTGTCACGCAGCGATTGTGTCACGTGAAATGCAAATTCCATGTTTGGTGGGTACGATCAGTCGCGGTGTTGCCGCCACGGACGTACTAAAAACTGGGGATGTTATCACGGTTGATGCTAAAAATGGTATCGTCTATGATGGCGAGGTGCAATCAATCTTAGCACCAGCTAAACAAGCTCCTGCTGTTGGTGAAATTGTTCAACAAGCTGAGTACTTTGCACCAACAGCCACCCAAGTCATGATGAACTTAGGTGATCCTGAATTGGCAGAAAAGTATGCCGACTTGCCTGCTGATGGGGTTGGTTTGATGCGTGAAGAATTCATTTGGACAAGTTACATTCATGAGCATCCTTTATATTTGATTAAACAAGGTAAATCTGAAAAAGTTATTGAGATGTTAGCTGAAGGTATCAGCAAAGTTGCGCGTGCGATGAGCCCACGCTCAGTTGTCCTACGCTTATCAGATTTCAAGTCTAGTGAGTACCGTAATCTAAAGGGTGGTGAGGAATTTGAGCCACACGAACCAGCTGATCTATTAGGTTGGCGAGGGGCATCACGTTATTATGATCCTAATTTTATTGAGGCTTTCAAACTTGAATTAGCCGCAGTGAAAAAGGTGCGTGAAGAATTTGGCTTAACTAATTTGAACGTGATGTTGCCATTCGTGAGAACAGTGACTGAAGCGCAAAAAGTAACTGATATTATGGCCGCCGCTGGCTTGGTTCGCTCAGCAGACTTTAAAGTCTACATGATGGCTGAAATTCCAGCTAATATTATTTTGGCGGATCAATTTAATCAATTTGTTGATGGTTATTCAATCGGCTCAAATGACCTAACGATGTTGTTACTTGGATTAGATCGTAACAATGATACGGTTTCATCATTATTTGATGAGCGTAATCTAACCGTTAAACGTGCCATTGCACATTTGATTGCAGCCGCACATAAAGATGGTAAAACCGTTTCAATTTGTGGCCAAGCACCATCGCAATACCCTGAGTTCACTGAATTCTTAATTCAACAGGGAATTGATTATGTATCTGTTAACCCAGATATGGTCAAAACAACGAAACGTAATGTGGCTCATTTTGAACAACGAGTGCTATTGGATAAAGCAACTGGTAAAGGTCGGCAAGACCAAACAAATTATCAATGGTAAACAATAGTCATTTAATAAGAAGGTGATTGATCGCATAGTAATGTAAAACAGACATAAAACATACTTCTCCTATAAACAGCCCCACGTCATTCTATCTGCGTGGGGCTGTTTTAACTTGTCTGCATACGTTATCTTAGTATAAAAAATGGCCGGAACTTTATTTTGTTCCAACCACTTTATTTGGTATTTAATTAAATAATCTTACCTTCATAAATACGAGTTGCGATACTCATAAAGTTAAAGGTTGCTAGTTCATCGGTTGAACGAACATATGAAGCTGGGCCAATTGCAGGCATCAAGTTGATTGGCTTAGCTTCCCAATCACCGTCAAAGAAAGCAACTGATGGTCGACCTAAAGCAGCAGCGTAGCCAAGCTCAAAGGCAGTACCGCTATCTTCGTTACCAGCAGTAATGACTCCTAAGGTGACATCTGTATTTTGAATAGCAGTAATATCAGCATTGTAAGTAGCTACGGCCCAAGTATAGTCAGGGTCAAAATCACCGTTTTCATCAAATGCTTGGCCACCGAATTGGTTCAACAATGGCACGTGGACATAACTAATGGTTGGATTATTGTTCAATGCTTTGTATGCCGCAAGCAATGTTTCTATTTGACGATCTGAAAACCAACCGGCTCCCAAATAGATGGTACGTGCACCAGGTATTTTTTTAACGTCTGAGGCGTCATCGCGGATGTCTTCTAATTGTTGAATCAATTCGTCCATACTTAACATATTTAATACTCCCAAAATTTTATTTATTCGTTAACTATTCCATTATGCCATGTGAGCATAAGAAATGGGTATTGAAAAATTAAATTTAGAGATTTTTAACCACAATATCTTTACGTAAAAAAGGGATTGTAACATTATTATTTACGTAATTCACATGAAATAACTACGAAGCTTCGGTAAAATCGATACATTCATTTTATACAATATAGGTGTCGTAAGGAGCAATATCCTAATGCTATGACCAACAGCCAATTGTGAGTAAAATCTGCTCTTTGCGACTATGACAGACATCAGCCGCAGTAGAAGGAGTTTGTGATGAAAAAAAGACTATTTTTGATGAGTGTAGCAGGATTGGCTTTTGCTGGTAAGATTACGAATTGGCAATAAGTTGGTGGTCAGAATAAAAAAATTTCGCTGATCAACCGGGCACAAGGTTCTGGTACACGTTTCACCTTTGAGAAAGAAGTGATGGATGGTCAGGAAACAAAAACATCACAGGAACAAGATGATAATGGTGCGGAACAAAAGATTGTCTCTAAGACAGCTGGGGCTATTTCATACTTAGCTTTTTCATATACGGCTGGTGATCAGGCCAAGAATCTAAAGCCGATTGCGATTGACAAAGTTAGGCCAACTGAAAAGAATGTTAAGAATAATAAGTGGTCAATTTGGGCATACGAGCACATGTATACAACCAAGAAGCCTGATAAAAATACCACTAAGTTTATTAAATTTGTTAAATCAAAGGACATGAAAAGTACAGTTAAGAAATTGGGTTATATACCAGTGAATGATATGAAAGTAATTAAGAATGCCGATGGTGATGTCACTAAGAAGTAACTCAGCTATAAAATAAAATGAGTAGTAGGCAACGCCGTTTTGGGGTTGCTTTTTATATGATGAAAGATGTTTTCTGAGCACAAAACGCTTACAATAGTAATATACGTTGTAAGGGGGGGAATATAAGATGAAAAATGATGTGCGGTGGGATAAGGCGTTGTATACGACTGATACGTATAATGAAGAAGGTTTGGCTGGCCATGCTTATGCTAAAGAGGGGATTGAGGTACAGACTAGTAGCCCGTTAAACGATAATCCTGGTACGAATCCGGAACAATTGTTGGGGATGTCATTGTGTACTTGCTTAGTTGGCACGATGGAAGTTATTCTAAAAGAGCATAAAATTGATGCACAACCAAAGGCACATGCAAAGATTGCATATGTTAAAGGGAAGGGACGGAATGAGTTCCTAGTTCATGTGCAAGTTACTGTACCAGGCCAGACGTTATCACAAACACGGGCGTTGGTGTCGGAGGTTGAAAACCGTTGTTGTGTATCACAGCTATTGAGTGGTAGTGATAATTACAGCATAGAAGCGGTCTTGGAATTAGGTTAAATCAAAAATTAAAAATGATATGACGGATGACAATTAATGTGTATCCGTCATATTTTTTTAATCAGATTTGGCAATTTTTGATTTGTCTACCCCTTTTTGATAGAAAAAGTGACCAAAAGTATGGTGCCTAATCTGTTATAAAGGTTATTAATATAAGGGATAATTCTAAACTATGGCTAATTAAAGGATTCCTCTGGTCATATTACGATAGTTGAGGTGGTATGGTAACAAAAAATACAACCAAGGGAGTTTAATATGTCTGAGGAACTCATCCATCATTGGGAACAATATGAACCAATCATTAGTGGTGTATTGATGACGGGGCACATTGATTGGCGAAATATGTACTTTGATGATTATCGGCAGGAGTTGCGTTTGTTAATTTTGAAACGTTTGTTGGCGGGAGAACAGTTAGCGCCGACCAATAATTCTCAATTGTTTCGTTGGCTATTGTGGCGTCTACGTGATATGCAACGCAGTAACCAAAAGTATGAAGAGCGCCATGATTTGGTGCTAACAGTACCTGAAGTTATTCAGATTGAGGATGCTTTTGAACAAATTGATTTGCTAGTAACGATTGAACGTCTCTTAAATAAACAATCACGTACGCAAATCGTTCAGCAACTATTATATGATTTGTTGAAATATCCGGACGATTTGGTTACAAAAAGGTGTATTCGCTTAGGAATTCAGCGGATGACCTATTACCGACAATTAAAATTAGTACAGCAAATGATCAATAAAAATCATATTGCATAAAATACCAATAAAGGAACGAATAATTATGACACATGCAATCATAATTTCAGAAAAGGGCTACTCAAAGGAAATCTTGGGGCAGTTAACGGAAACAAGTGATATTTGTCCTCATGAAACGATGCTAATTGTTGCTGCCCATGATCGTTATCAACGGTCGGCATCACGAGTATATTATGCAGATGGTACGGTTGTGGATACATTACAGTCTACTAATCGATTAATGGAGCAATTGGAAAATGAGACGGGATACCAACGGCGTGATCAGGTAGAAGCCTATTATTGTTTATTGCCAACAGAATTACGTGGTCAGATGCGTAGTTGGGTGATGCAAAATCATGCTTTCGTACCCGTTACAAGTTATAAAAGTGGCCCGACAACTTGGATTAATGCACGACATATTGTTGATGTGCAGACACGAGGTATGCGGACAAGTGTACTATTGCGTGATGGATCAGTGGTTCAAATTGCCAAACACAAGGATAAGTTCATTAAGCAGTTGGTAGCAACCAAGGTAGTCAGCTTGTGGATGACCCAATATACTTTTGGTCATGGTGACCGATTTGATAAAATGCTATTATCATGTGTGAGGTGGCCAAAGCAAGTGCCACAACATGTCGATCGATTACGTTTGATAGAATGGATCGTTATTCTTAAATTGGAAAGTTTATTAAGATGTTCATTGGATGCGATAACTAAAAAGATGATTCGGGGTGTTATTGCCTATTTAATGAAGCGGATTGAGGAAAAATAAATCGAGGGTAGGGAGGTAACGGTAATGGAGTATTTTCAAGTCATGCAAACACCTTTAGGCAAGTTGACCTTGCTAAGCGATGGTCAGGCACTGTTAGGGTGTTGGTTTGAAAACCAAAAACATTTTGGTGGTAAGTATGATTTAACTGAAGCAGAAGAGACGAATACGTTGGTGTTACAAAAAGCGCAACAATGGGTAACTGATTATTTTGCTGGGAAAGCACCGGATGTTGCGACAATTCCCCTTAAGCTCAAGGTCAGTCCATTTCAGCAACAGGTGTTACAAGCGTTACAGCAATTACCCTATGGTCAGACGGCCACTTACAAGCAAATCTGTCATTTGATAACGGATGATGAACAGCGAGCGCAAAATTTATCACGTGCTGTTGGTCATGCCGTTGGGGCCAATCCATTTATGATTTTTATTCCTTGTCATCGTGTGGTGGGTAGTGATGGTTCGTTGACCGGTTATGCAGGGGGACTCGCGCGCAAGAAAGCTTTGTTGAATTTAGAACAGGCAACGTTTTAGTTAGGAATGACAACCGGACTCAAAGCATTTCTTGTCACACTCTGCATAAACGTGCTCCAAGTAGCTGAATTCTCAATGTAAGGCAATTAATGGTATTCTTGTTCTTCGCGTTGCTCCGCCCAAAAACACCATTAATAACCTTACAACCGAATTCAAAGCGCTACTTGTCACACTCTGCATAAACGCCTTCCAACAAGCAGCATTCCTTATATAAGCCCAATTTTGCACCAGCCGCTTGCAGCGCCAGGGAACAAAACAGGTCTTATACCGGAATGCAAAGCACTTGTTGTCATGCTCTGCTTTTACTAACTTAAGGAAAGTATGTTAATATGTAAGTGAAATGAAGCACTTGCTTCATAGCACAATAAGAATAATAGAGGGAGTACAAATAATGACATTAGAATTTGCACACAAATTAGGCTTAGGAACTAATAAAGTCGGTGGTCACAACTTATTTGATAATCTAGATGAACAAGATGGTTATGACTTAGTACGTGCTGCACTAGATGCAGGCATTAACGTGTTGGATACAGCTTTTGTTTATGGTTTGGGACGTTCCGAAGAAATTATTGGGGATGTTATCCAAGATTATGATCGTAGCAAGATCATTATTGCAACGAAGGGTGCTCAAAATCCAGATAAGGATTATGAGCCAGATAACAGTCCAGAGTTTTTGGTTAAAACAGTTGAAGAATCTTTGAAGCGTTTGAAGACAGACTACATTGATATCTTCTATATTCATTTCCCAGATGATACATCTGATAAATTAGCAGCGGTCGAGGCTCTTGATAAGTTGAAGCAAGAGGGTAAGATTCGTGCTATTGGGGTATCAAACTTTAGTTTTGATCAATTGAAGGAAGCCAATGCTACTGGTAAGGTTGACTTTGATGAGGATTACTATAGTTTAGCTCATCGTGACCAGGAGCAAGAACGTTTTGATTACTTGCGTGAAAATGGCATTAGCTTCGTTCCTTACTTCCCACTAGAATCAGGATTACTAACAGGTCGTTATGGTGCTGATGATCGTGATAAGTTTGATCGTTTAGATGATGCAAAGTTTGATCAAATTATTAAAGGACTTGATGTCCTAAAGCAAGTTGCTGATGCACATGATGCAACTTTGACACACACAGTATTGGCATGGTACATGGCTAATCCAAATATCGGACTAGTTATTCCAGGTGCACGTAATGGTGAACAAGCAACTGATTTAGCAAAGTCAATTGATGTTCATATAACGGCAGACGAATATAACGCTATTGATAAGGCATTTAAAGCTTAATGAAAAAAACCATTCAGTATTTTGGCTGAATGGTTTTTTTATTGGTTAATTTCGATTTTGAAAGAACTAATATCTCCACGAT
The DNA here is from genome assembly GCF_024718545.1 of Weissella fangxianensis. Lineage (GTDB taxonomy): Bacteria > Bacillota > Bacilli > Lactobacillales > Lactobacillaceae > Weissella > Weissella fangxianensis. The sequence continues at coordinate 18,169 of NZ_JAMXDB010000018.1, read as the reverse complement.
ATTTAGTTAGGGCATATTCTACGGGCACATCTTGGTTGGTATAAGTGACTGTATGAAAGTAAAATAAGGGATCATTCAAGGTAATACCTAATAATGCTGCAGTTGTTTCATCTGCGCGTAGTAATTCAAGCTCTCGGGATGCATGTGTCATATAGAGATCATGTGCTTCATATATATGTAATACAGATTCTTTTTCAAAATCATGTTGGTCAAAATCAGGAATATATTTCGTTGGGATATATGATGTCGACAATAAAATCGGCTTGTCATCAGCATAACGTAAACGTGTTAATGCAAAAACAGTGTCTTTATCAGCTAAGTGCAACTCAGACTGAATTTCTGGCGTGACGGTCATTTTGGTTAAACTAATCACCTTGGTCTTGGGAACAACTCCCTTTTCGTCCATTTCATCAGAATAACTTTTAATGACATGCGTGAAACCTTGTTCAATTTTGGTTGCTTTCACCCAAGTACCAAGTTTTTTGCGACGCGCTAAATAACCTTCATTGACTAATACTTGAATGGCTTGGCGGATGGTTGGTCGACTGACTTGGAATTGTTCGACTAAATCCATCTCTTTTGGGATAAAACTATGTAAAGGATAGGTCCCGTCTTGGATACGGGTCAGGATTTTATTGGCGATGTTACGGTATTTTGCTTGTGTCATGTTTGCCTCGGGATAATATTTTGTGGTGGTGTTTGTTTAATCAAGTTTAGTTGTTTAACGACTATTATAATATATTAACTGGCTTGTTGCATGTGATGGCAGGTCAGTTAACTCTTTTACGAGTTAGTGGTTACTTGTTTTGTATAAAGAATGTTAGCATTATACTAACGGTTGTAAGCGATTACAAAGCAAGGGAAGGGACTTTAATGACGATTAATCTTTTAGTTAATAAAGAGGGAACCAAAATTAGTAAGTATTTATACGGTCAATTTTCTGAACACTTGGGGAGAGGTATCTATGAAGGTATCTATGTTGGCGAAAATTCGGATATACCGAATGTAAATGGTATGAGAACTGATGTCGTTAACGCACTGAAAGATATCCATGTCCCAGTTTTGCGTTGGCCAGGTGGGGTATTTGCGGATACGTATAACTGGCGCGATGGTATTGGACCAAAAGATCAAAGAAAAAAGATTGTTAATACTAATTGGGGCAATGTCACAGAAGATAATTCTTTTGGTACGCATGAATATTTTGAATTATTAGACCAGATAGGGGCCGAACCTTATATTGCGGTCAATATGGGTAGTGGTAGCATTCGTGAAATGGCTGAATGGGTGGAGTATGTGACTATGCCTGGTCAATCACCAATGGCCGATTTACGTAGAAAAAATGGTCGTCAAGAACCTTGGAAATTGCGCTTTCTGGGGATTGGTAATGAAGCTTGGGGAGGTGGTGGCCAGATGCGGCCAGAGTTTTACTCGGACCTATATCGACGATACCAAAGCTTTGTTCCCCAGTATGATGATGAACCCATGTATAAGGTTGCTTGCGGACCAAGTGAAGATGATTATGAATGGACTGATAAGGTGATGCAGATTGCAGGACCATTTTTGGCCGGATTAAGTTTGCACTACTATACGTTACCTGCTGGTGAAGATTGGCAATCTAGTAAAACATCTGCAACTGGATTCAGTGAAGAGTTGTGGTGGCGAACGATTGACCGTACGAAGAAGATGGATGAAATTATTACGAAACATTCAGCAATCATGGATAAATATGATCCAGAACAAGAAAAAAATTTGGTCATAGATGAGTGGGGAACTTGGTATGACGTTGAAAAAGGTACCAATCCCGGTTTCTTATATCAACAAAACACGATTCGTGATGCTATGGTGGCAGCAATCAACTTAAATATTTTTCATAAACATGCCAAGCGACTTTATATGGCAAATATCGCGCAAACAGTTAATGTCTTGCAAGCGATGTTGTTAACTGATGGTGACCAGATGATTAAGACACCCACTTACTATGTCTTTGATATGTATCAAAATCATATGGATGCCGAATTTGTTGAAGGATTTGGTGAGATGCCAGCAAATGTATCGTACACAGCATCAAAGAAGGATGGCCAATTAACAATTTCCATTGTTAATTATAATTTGGAAGGCTCAGAAGAATTGACATTTTCATTTGAAAATCAATTTCATTCGGTTTTATCTGCCAAAATTTTAACCGCTGATGAAATGGATGCCCATAATACTTTTGATCATCCAGAAAAAATTCATGAAGACAAAACAACTGATTATAAGCTACTAAATGGTGATTTTGTTATTAATGTACCAAATAAAAGTGTTGTCACAATTGTCTTACGATAATTAAAAATTTTGGGTATTGTTATTAGCTAATTAAATATCTTATAGATTATTTAGAAGGGGAGAAAGATGATACAACCAGTTAGTATGAACAATGTAAAAATTTTGGACAATGAAATATTGCATTTTCAAGAAAATACAATCAGTTATTTACTATCATTGGAGCCTAAAAAGTTTTTGTTTGAGTTCGATAAGATATCAGGTATTGATTCGGGAAATGTTACTGGATATGCGGGTTGGGAACGTAGTGATAAGGTGAATTTTAGAGGACATTTTTTTGGACATTATATTTTGGCACTGTCTCAAGCAATTTTAATGGTTGATAACAAAGTCATACGTGAGAAATTGGTAAACAAATTGGCAACCAGTGTTAATGGATTATATGATGCTCAGACAAATTATGCTAAATTGCATCCAGAAAGTGCTGGATATGTATCAGCCTTCAAAGAGGTCGCACTTGATGAAGTGGAAGGAAAAGCTATTGCTGCTGAGGATAAGGAAAATGTTTTAGTACCGTGGTATGATCTCCATAAAATTTTAGCCGGATTACTTGCAACATATACTAATTTAAAAGAACAACTCCCAGAAATCAGTGGCAAAGCGTTAACGATTGCTAAAAGGTTTGGTGAGTACGTTTACAATCGACTAATTCAACTGACTGATAGTGCTTATATGTTAAAAATCGAATATGGTGGTATGAATGATGCTTTGTATCAGCTATTTGAAATAACATTGAATGCACATTTTCTAACAGTTGCAGAATATTTTGATGAAGTGACACTATTTGAATCATTAGCGGAAAATAAAGATATCTTGTCGGGTAAACATGCTAATACGACCATTCCAAAATTGATTGGCGCTTTACACCGATATGTTATTTTTACAGATCAAGACTTACAAAATAAGTTTTTGGATACTAAACAACAGACAAACCTGATGATGTATTACCAAGCAGCAAAAAATTTTTGGGACATTGTCGTTAATAATCATACTTATATCACTGGTGATAATAGCCAAGGGGAACATTTTAGAGAACCGTCAGCGCTATATCATGATGCCGAAGAATTAGATGGCGGACAAACCTGTGAGTCATGTAATGCATATAACATGTTGAAACTAACGAGATTGCTATTTACAATTTCGGGTAATAAAAAATATTTAGACTATTATGAACAAACGTATATTAATACCATTTTAGCCTCACAAAATCCAGAAACTGGTATGATGACATACTTTCAACCGATGGCTGCAGGTTATACAAAAGTCTATAACCGTCCATTTACAGAATTTTGGTGCTGTACGGGAACGGGTATTGAGAATTTTACAAAACTAAGTGATAGTTACTATTTTAAGAAAAATAATCAACTCTATGTTAATTTATACTTCTCAAACGAATTACAGATTACAGCAAATAATTTGGTCATCAAATTACGTGGGAATAACCAACGAAATCAGTTCGACTTAACTGTATCAAAACTTGATAGTCATAAGCCCGTTAACCCAATTCAATTATATTTAAGGAAACCAAAGTGGGCTGGGGATGATTCGGCACTCTTGCACAATGGACAAAAGGTAGAGAGATTTGTTAATGCTGATGGATTTTGGCAGATTTCTGATTTGGCACCTGGAGATGAAGTGAAAATTAATTTTGCGATGAATTTGAATGTCGTGAGCGCTCCGGATAATAAAAAATATGTTGCGCTACAGTATGGACCATATGTATTAGCAGGGTGTGCGGACTCACAAATCGAGCAACAAAACTTGGATCATCCAGGTGGTGTCCTGGTTAGAATGGCAATTAGGGATGAAACTTTTCCACAAACTCTGACATCAGAAGTTGACTTTTCAAGTTGGCAGGGACAAGTTGAAAATGAAGTACAGATTGATTTTGCTTCTGATAATTTGTTTAAGATGACGCTACCTAATATAGCCGAAGATTATGATTTTATCCCATATTATCAAGTGTATAAATCTCGTTACGGCGTTTATTTTGAATGGCAAAAGGCAGGTTCAAGGGAAGTAAAACAGCGGCGTATGAAACTTGAGCAAGCAAAAGTTATTAAAGAAAATACGATTGCCGATTTGATTAACTTTGATAATAATAATGCTGAATTTACTTATCAGTTGGTAAAAGATAATTCCGAGGTTGGCGACCAATGGGGTCATACGTATCGTATGGCATATAAAAACGGTTCGTTTGGCTATACATTTGACTTACAAGGTAACGAGGATAGTAATCTAGAATTATCGTTCTTATTAAATAATGAAGATACTGGTAAACGATTAAAGTTTAGGTTAAATGATAATCCAGCTGACGATAAAATTTTGTCTGTTTCGTCAAATGAAACTGGAGATGAAGATGGCTTTTATACAAAGAAGTTTCATATTTGTCCGAAGGGACAGCAATTAAAGCTTGATTTTCTTTCGGATGGTCAAACTAGTCTCAGAATATTTGAAATTAAAATAATGAGAAAATAGGTACCGCTTGTTCGCCATTTTTGACTAATGAGTGGTAGATTTACAACAAAACTTTTGAAGAAAGTAAGTTGAAATACCAGCAGAGTATCTAAAAAAATTGGTGAGTTATTTAATTTTAAAAAGTTTAATAGTGAAATAGTTGAAGAAGCTGATTAATTCGTGAGCATGTCATTGATTCAGTTCCTTCAACTATTTTTTATTTAGTTTAAAACCAGCTCAAGCATTAAGGAAAATAACTAAGCAAGATAAAGTTAATTAGTTTGCAAAAGATAATATGCAAAAAAGATTGGAACAATTATTTTGTTCCAACCCCACGAATGATATTAAATTACTTATCAGAATTCCTTTTACGTGGTGTTATTTTATTACCAACATCAGCTGCAACTTGCTTAGACTTATTGGCAACATTCCTTACGGTTTGCTTGCGCTTTTCTTGCTTATCAATTTTTTGATCAACCATATTTTTGAATAAGGTATTACTCTTTTCGATTGTATCAGCATCTGCATAGTAGATCTTTACAAAGGTTGTTGGATCAACATTTGTGCCACCTTTTGGTAGGATATGTAATATTGTGTCGCTATCGTTGTTGGCATACTTAATATCGGCGGGTAGCTTTACCAGAGCATAGTTAAATTCATATTGTTCAAGAACTTTGCTTGCTTCATCTAAGGGGAGTGATTTAACATCGGGTATTTTGACATAGTGCTTTCTTTTATCTAGCTGATTATTGATAATTTTAGTCGCCTCATCTAGTGCGACAGGAGTTACTGCAGCAGATACTACTCTTGCTAATCTACCAATAATTTGTAATTTTCCCATGATGCACCTTATGCCTTTCGTCAATTTATAACAATTGTTGTTAGGAACTATTCTACACTATTCACTAGCAATTAATAGATGATTTTAGGTATCTCAGAATGAAGATGAATATATATATATGATATAATTAATATGGTGGATTTTTTGATTTAGCGATATCTTTGGGGGATATTAGCTATATTTCCACGGTGAGTTGAATTAATTTTTTTCAAGTCAGGTCAAATTAAAAGGGGGAAATTTTATAATGACTGAGCGTAGTTACGATTTTTTAATGCCAAGTGTTAACTTCTTTGGTCCCAATGTTATTGGGAAAATTGGGGAACGTGCTAAAATTCTGGGAATGAAAAAGCCAGTATTAGTCACGGATAAATTTTTGGAAGGCTTAGAAGGTGGTGCGGTACAACAAACTATTGCATCACTAGAAGCCGCAGGGGTGGACTACGTTATTTATAACGGTGTTGAACCCAACCCAAAGATTCGTAACATTCAAGCCGTGAAGGCTTTATATGAAAAGGAGAATGCTGATTCAATCATCACGATTGGTGGTGGTTCAGCTCATGATACAGGTAAGGGTGCCGGAATTATCTTAACTAATGGTTCTGATATTACGAAGTTGGCTGGTATAGAAACACTTGATAATGCTTTGCCACCATTAATTGCGGTTAATACAACTGCCGGAACCGGTTCTGAATTGACTCGTCATGCGGTTATTACAAATGAAGAAACACATTTGAAGTTTGTCGTTGTGTCATGGCGTAATATTCCACTAGTTTCATTTAATGATCCAACATTAATGTTAGATGTTCCTAAAGGCCTGACAGCAGCCACTGGAATGGATGCGTTTGTGCAGGCAATTGAACCATACGTTTCAGTCGATCATAATCCAATTACTGACTCGCAATGTATTGAAGCCATTGAGCTTGTGGAATCATCATTACGAGAAGCCGTTGCCAATGGGCACAATTTAGATGCTCGAACAAAGATGGTAGAGGCAGAGATGTTGGCCGGAATGGCATTTAATAATGCGAACTTGGGTTACGTCCATGCCATGGCGCATCAATTAGGTGGTCAATATGACGCGCCTCATGGTGTATGCTGTGCGTTATTGCTACCTTATGTTGAAAAGTATAACCTCATTGCTGACCCACAGCGTTTTGCAGAGTTAGCTGAATTTATGGGAGAAAATACAGAAGGATTATCAACGCGTGATGCAGCAGAGCTTGCTATCAAGGGGATGAAGCAGCTTTCAGATGATGTTGGTATTCCAGAAACTATTCAGGAAATTGGTGCTGATCCAAAGGACTTTGAACTAATGGCTGAAAATGCGTTGAAGGATGGTAATGCCGCATCAAATCCACGCGTTGGTACGAAAGAAGATATTGTTAAAATATTCCAAGCTGCCTATGATGGTGATTTGGCATTTTCAATTTAAAAGATATAGTGTTATAAAGCGAGACTATTGCTAATTAAATAATTTGTATATTAAGCAGCTGAATTTATTGTAAATTCGGCTGCTTTTTAGCATAGCTCTGTGACAAGAAATTTGTTTTATAAAAATGATTCCTTATTGTAAACGTTTTTTGCAACCATATTTTGTTGTGTTATAATAGTTGGTGTACAAAACCAACTTACTTAAAAATTAAATAAAACGTTGCTAGCTAGTAGTAAAAAGAGGGGAAAGAAATATGAGACGTATTTCTACAGGTTTTATCTATTTCTTTGGGGCCTTAGGTGGTCTATTGTTTGGATATGATACTGGAGTTATTTCTGGAGCTATTTTATTTATTCAAAAGCAGATGGAATTAAATTCTTGGCAACAAGGTTGGGTTGTTAGTGCTGTATTGATCGGTGCAATTCTTGGGGCAGCCATAATTGGACCATCTTCAGATAAATTTGGTCGAAAAAAATTGTTGATTCTATCATCAATAATTTTCTTTGTTGGAGCACTTGGATCCGCATTCTCACCAGAATTTTGGACACTAGTTATTTCCAGAATTATTTTAGGAATGGCTGTTGGTGCGGCATCAGCATTGATTCCAACGTATCTGGCAGAGCTGGCACCCGCTGATAAGCGTGGTACAGTTTCTAGTTTGTTCCAGTTAATGGTTATGACTGGTATTTTTGTGGCATACGTAACCAACTATGGTTTCTCTGGATTCTATACAGGTTGGCGTTGGATGCTTGGATTTGCAGCAATTCCAGCGGTGATTCTTTTCTTTGGTGGACTATTATTGCCTGAAAGTCCTCGTTTTTTGGTTAAGATTAACCAAGCTGATAAGGCTGAAGACGTTCTGCTAAATATGAATAAGGGGAATCAAAAAGCTGTCGATAAGGAACTTGTAAACATTCATGAGGCGGCTAATATTAAAAGTGGTGGTTGGTCAGAACTGTTTGGTAAGATGACCAGACCAGCTTTGGTTATTGGAATCGGATTAGCTATTTTCCAACAAGTAATGGGATGCAACACTGTGTTATATTATGCACCTACTATTTTCACTGACGTTGGTTTTGGTGTATCAGCAGCCTTAATAGCGCATATTGGTATTGGAATTTTTAATGTTATAGTAACCGCTGTTGCCGTGGCTATTATGGATAAGTTTGATCGTAAAAAAATGTTGAATGTGGGTTCCATAGGAATGGGAATTTCATTAATTGTTATGAGTATTGCAATGAAGTTTTCCGGTGAATCACAAACTGCTGCAGTCATTTGTGTTATTGCACTAACGATTTATATTGCATTTTTCTCAGGAACTTGGGGACCCGTTATGTGGGTTATGATTGGTGAGGTTTTCCCATTAAATATCCGTGGATTGGGAAACTCTTTTGCCAGTGTTATCAATTGGACAGCAAATACAGTGGTTTCACTAACATTCCCATCATTGCTAGACTTTTTTGGAACCGGAAGTCTATTCTTAATTTATGGTATCCTTTGCTTCATAGCTATTTGGTTCGTGAAAAGGTATGTATTTGAAACACGTAACCGTAGTCTTGAAGATATTGAAGAGTCAATGCGTGCACATATAAATACTCCTAAGGTTCAACAGGGACATCAATCAGAAATTTAAAAAATTTATGGCCAGTCTGTGACTGGCTTTTTTGATGCCTTATCATTTTAGGAAATATGATAAAGTTATATAATAAAGCGAACTAAAATAGTTAGAAACGAGAAAATATAATGAATGAAGGAACAAAAAAAGAGTCTTTCCACCAAGGAAATTTAAGATTGGTGCTCCAACAGGTTATTAATAATGCACCAATTTCACGGATTGAGATTGCTAGAAATTTGGGTATGAATAAATCATCTATTACGACCTTGTATAATGAAGTAGATGAGATGGGCTATTTAAAAGAAATTGGTAGTGGTGAAGCATCTAAAATGGGTGGACGTAAGCCAACTTTGGTAACCATAAATGATAATTTTGGTTATACAGTAAGTGTTGATTTAGGTTACCGTCATTTACATATTATGTCTAATTTGCTTAACGGCAAAAGTGTTAGCTATGAACGAATTGAAATTAACAATCGTGATATTTATAAGACTATTGATATTATTAAGAAGCAAATCCAGACAATTGGTGCGGAGATGGATACAGAAAATGGGTTGTTAGGCATTGCGTTTTCTATACATGGTGTGGTACACGATAATAGAATTGTGAAATCACCATTCTGGGATATAAAAGATGTTGACTTGAAACAAATATTTGAAGACGAATACCATGTACCAGTTGTCTTGGAAAATGAAGCTAATTTATCTGCTGTATACGAACGAGATTTCAATGCGGCGCAAAGTGATGATAATATTTTAAGTATTAGTATTCATAAAGGAATTGGAGCCGGAATTATTTTAAACCGCAATTTATATCATGGATTGAAAGGAGCGGCCGGTGAAATTGGTAGTTCGTTGATGTTTACTAATATTGATGAACAAAATCAATATAATTTTGAAAAAGTTGAAAACTTTTGCTCTGAAGATGCCATTATTGAAAGAATTCAAAAACAAAAGAAAATTTCGGGTTTGGATCGTGAAGGCTTGGAAAAATTATTACATGAAAAAGATAAGGATGCGCAAAGGGTTGTTGACTTGTTTATCGCCGCTATTTCGCGAGTTATTTACAACGCATCAGTGTCATTTTCACCAGAAAAAATATTTATTAATTCGAAATTGATGGAAGATATCCCTGGAATTTTTACGGCCATTCAAACAACAACAAAGAGTTTAGACATGGTGCCAGAACTGTATATGACAAAACGATCAAATTGTGCAACGTTACTGGGTGCTTGTTCAATTATTACCCACCATGTACTGGGGTTGGATGAATATAATTTGGTATTTGCATCTCAAGAAAATAAATAAGAAATAACAATTGTTATAGCCTGTGGTTATAGCAATTGTTATTTTTTTATGGTCGTTAAATGATAGAAAAGTTTGTTGTTTTGACAGAAAACAGTTGATAAATTTAATATTTCAGTCTAAAATAGTCCTTGTAAGTTGGTTGGTACATAAAACAGACTAACTCAAACGAGAGTTAGATATTCATTATAGGGGTGAAAAAAATGACTGAATTATTTGATTTTCCAAAAGTAGATTATGTTGGGGGAAAGAAAGGATTGGATTTCTTAGATACTAAGGGATATAACTATTACAATCCTGATGAAGAATTTACAATCAATGGTGAAACAAAACCAATGAAGGATTGGCTGAAATTCTCAGTTGCTTATTGGCACACCATGGACCAGCGTTTAGTCGATCCGTTTGGGGAAGGTACTGCTGTTCGTCCATGGGATGTTGATGGTGTTGATGACATGGAAGACATGGACCATGCTTTAGCAAAAGTTGACTACTTATTTGAGTTTATGGATAAGTTAGGACTAGAATACTTTGCCTTCCATGACCGTGATTTGGCACCACAAGGAAGGACATTAGCTGAAACAAATGCTAATTTGGATAAAGTGGTTGATAAGATTGAACAAAAGATGAAAGAAACCGGTAAGAAATTACTTTGGAACACATCATCATTATTCACGGATAAGCGTTTCTTAGCTGGTGGTGCAACCACACCATTCGCTGATGTCTTTGCTTATTCAGCTGCTCAAATCAAGCATTCACTAGAAATCGCCAAGCGCTTGGGGTCACAATCATATGTCTTCTGGGGTGGCCGTGAAGGTTATGAGTCACTATTAAATACAGATACAAAGCGTGAACTAGATCATATTGCCGCATTCTTTAAGATGGCACGTGATTATGCTAAGGAAATTGGTTATACTGGTCAATTGTTATTGGAACCAAAGCCTAAGGAGCCAACTGATCACCAATATGATACAGATGTTCAAACAACTATTTCATTCCTACAAACATATGGTTTGGAAAAGGATTTCAAGTTAAATATTGAAGGTAACCACGCATACTTGGCTGGCCATAAGTATGAGCACGAAGCACGTTTTGCTCGTGAAGCAGGATTGTTAGGTTCACTTGATGCAAACATGGGTGATAAGCAAACTGGTTGGGATATCGATGAATTCCCTAACGATATTTATGAATCAAGCCTGGTTATGTATGAATTTATTTTGAATGGTGGTCTACCTAAGGGTGGGTTGAACTTTGACGCTAAAGTACGTCGAGCATCATTTAAGCCAGAAGATTTGTTCTATGCGCACATGGCAGGAATGGATACGTATGCGGCTGGTTTCCGTGTTGCGATGAAGATGTATGAAGATGGCTTCTTAGAGAAGATTAAGCATGATCGTTATGCATCATTTGACAAAGGTATCTTTGCAGATTTCGAAAATGGTGAAGGTTCTTTGAAGACGTTTGAAGATTATATTCTTCATAAGACGAATGATGAAATCTTTGATAAAGTTGAATCACAACACCTTGAGGCAATTAAGGCAACGTTAAATAATTATATTTATTCTGTTTTAGGTCCAACTTTTAACTAAATTTGACAGGATACAAGCACAAGACGCCTCAATCTAATTACTGATTGGAGCGTTTTGTTTATATAAAAAAGATAGGAAATAATTATGACAAAAGAAGTTGTATTAGGCGTCGATTTAGGAACATCGGCAGTTAAAGTATCAGCTGTTGATCGACAAGGAACAATCGTTGCACAGGAGGCATATGATTATCCCTTGTCACAACCCGCACCGGGATATAGTGAACAAAATCCAGAAGAATGGGTTAGTGGGACAACGGTCGCTATCGTACGATTGATATTAAATGACCACTTAAAGGCGGAACAAATTAAGGGTATTTCATTTTCTGGACAAATGCATGGACTAGTGACATTGGATAAAGCAGGTAAGATTATTCGTCCAGCAATTTTATGGAATGATACGCGTGCATCTAAACAGACTCGTAAAATTAATGAGCAAATGGGTGATGAGTTCATTAATATTACACGTAACCGTGCACAAGAAGGTTTCACACTCCCAGCTATTTTGTGGCTAAAAGAAAATGAGCCAGAGACATTTTCGCGAATTGATAAAATTGTGACACCAAAGGATTATTTACGCTATCGTATGACCGGTAAATTACAAATGGAGATATCTGATGCAGCAGGGACAGTCGCCTTAGACGTTGCAGCAGGTACTTGGTCAAAACGGGTGCAGGAAGTATTTGATTTACCTGCAAATATGTTTCCTGAGATTATTCAATCAATCGATAACGTTGGATCAATTTCAGATGCTTATGCCGAATTTTCAGGTTTAACCACTGAGACACAGGTTATTGGTGGAGCAGCTGATAATGCGGCTGGAGCAGTTGGAACAGCTATTCTGCAACCAAATATGGTCATGTCGTCGATAGGAACCTCAGGAGTTGTCTTGAAGTATGAGGACACAGCCGATGTTAATTATCATGGTAAAGTAACGTTCTTCAATCATGCCATTCCTAATAAGTTTTACTCAATGGGTGTGACGTTGGCAGCTGGCTATTCATTGTCTTGGTTTAAGAAAAACTTTGCTAGTGAGATATCGTTTGATGAAATGGTTGATTCTGCAAAGTCGTCAACAATTGGCGCTAATGGTCTATTGTTTACGCCATACATTGTTGGTGAACGTGGGGATGGAGACATTCGTGGTGCATTTATTGGTGTTGATGGGACACAGACCCGTGCAGACTTTGTGCGATCAGTTCTAGAAGGAATTATCTATTCATTTAAAGATTTGTTTGAAATTTATGAAGCGGCTGGTACAAGTTTTGATACAGTTGTCGCCATTGGTGGTGGTGCAAAGTCATCGTTATGGTTACAAATTCAGGCAGATATTTTTAATACAAAAGTGGTAGCACTTCAAAATGAACAAGGACCAGGAATGGGGGCAGCTATCTTAGCAGCTGTTGGTCTTGGTTGGTTTGATAGTGTACAAGAAGCCGCAAATAAGTTTACTAGTTTTGGTAAAACTTACAAACCGGTACCAGAAAATGTGGCGCATTATCGTGAATACTACGCATTATACAAGAAAATTTATGGACAAACAGCCGAGCTATCACATGATTTGTTAGCTTTGAGGAGAAAATAATAAAAAAGATGTCTGACACCTCAATGTCAGACATTTTTTTATTTTACTTAAGAACAACTTGCTGCGCAGCATTAATAATTCGATAGTTACTTTTTGAAAATATTATTAGTGATAATATCTAGTTAAAATACTTATGATTGGCAGAGTAAAGTAAATTAAATGATAAAAATATTAATTGAGTTGTTAAAGTGGCATAATTTAGCTAAACTAAAGTGAGAGCGTTTGCAAAAACATCTATAGAAATGTTTAGTGGGGATGAGAATAGATGCTATCAGATGAAATTATTTTACTAGATGAAGCTGCGGCTGATAATCAAGAAGCACTTGGAAAAGTTGCTGATCAAATGACTAGGAGCGGGGCAGTTAAAACTTCTTATAAATCAGCAGTTTTAAAACGTGAGATTGATTTTCCGACTGGTTTGGCAACCGTCAATATTGGTATTGCCATGCCACATACGGATGCAGAATATGTTAATTATGATCAACTTGGCGTATTGCGTTTACGTGAACCCGTATCATTTTTTCAAATGGGGGATGGTGAAAGGATTCAAGTAAGGTTTGTATTTATGTTGGCATTAAAGGAAACACATGCACAATTGGCCATGCTACAGAAGTTAATAGCGTTAATTCAAGATAAAGCAAGCATTCGACAATTATTATTAGCTGAAGATACAGATGAAATTATTGATACGTTAAATAATGTGGGAATTGAGTAGAGAGGGAAAGCTATGGGGGTAATTAAATGGCTATTAGATGCTGGTCCAACAGTGTTCTTGCCGTTATTACTATTTATTTTTGGGATTGTATTACGAATTAAACCAGGTAAGGCTTTCAAGTCTGCGTTGATGATTGGTATCGGATTCACTGGTTTGAACTTAATTCTTGGTTTGTTAACTGATAACTTAGGGCCAGCTGCCCAGGCAATGGTTAAAAACTTTGGATTATCATTAGATGTCATTGATGTTGGTTGGCCAGCCGCATCAGCCATTTCATATGGGACAACGCTAGGCAGTTTAGCCATCCCAATTGGTGTAGCTTTGAACGTTGTGTTGTTAGTAATTGGTTTGACTAAAACGTTGGACGTTGATTTGTGGAACTATTGGCATATTGCGTTTTCAGGATCGTTAGTCTATGCAGCAACCAATAACTTTGGTTTAGGCCTGTTCACAATGATCGTGCATGCGATGTTACTTTACTTTTTAGCGGATTTGTCTGCACCGACAATTCAGAAGCATTATGGTTTAGAAGGCATTTCGTTTCCACATGGCATTTCAGCACCCGGTTTTGTGCTGGCCTTGCCGATTAACTGGTTATTGGATCGTATTCCCGGTATAAGGAATATCCATTGGACACCAGAAACCATTCAAAAGAAGTTAGGGATTTTTGGTGATTCAGCTGTGATGGGATTGATTATCGGAATTATCATTGGTGCCTTGGCACAATATGATTTGACGAAAATTTTGAATTTAGGAATTACTACAGCGGCAGTTTTGATTTTGATGCCACGGATGGTCGCCATTTTGATGGAAGGTTTGTCACCGATATCTGAAGCGGCTAACGCCATGGTACAAAAGCACTTTCCAGGACGTAACTTATATATTGGGATGGATTCAGCTTTGGCTGTTGGTCAAGAAGCGGTTCTTTCTGCTTCATTGATTTTAGTACCGGTTTCATTACTAATCGCGGTTATTCTACCAGGAAATCATGTCTTACCATTTGGAGATTTAGCAACGATACCATTTATGATAGCCGTGATGGCAGCTGTATTTGGTGGTAATGTATTCAGAATTGTTGTTGGTGGTGTGATTGATATCGCTGTTTCATTGTATATTGCGTCATGGATTGCACCATTACTGACCTCGGCAGCAAAATCAGCTCATTTTGCAATGGATGGCGCAACATCAATTTCAGTTTTGATAGATGGTGGTGCATGGACAACCTTACTGATCGTGGGCTTAGGAAAACTCATGTCGTGGAGCGGTATGACGATTGTCTTTGTCATTGTTCTTGGCCTAATGATTTGGCTAAATAAGTTTGAGAAAACAGAAAAAGTAGAGCAACAATAAATTAATTGTAGTAAAAGGGGAGATATAATCATGACAAAGTCATTAATGGTCGTTTGTGGGACTGGTATTGCAACATCAACAATTGCAACTGGTAAAGTGAAGGAGTACTTAGCTTCAGTCGGAAAAACTGATCAAGTGAAGTTCTTACAATCTAAAATTGCTGATGAAGTTAGTGCCATTGAAAATGATGATTATGATATTGTCGTTTCAACCACAATGGTACCAAGTGCAATTAAAGATAAGGTCATTAATGGGGTCTCATTACTAACTGGTGTTGGGACACAGAAAGTGTTTGACGAAATTGAAGCAAAATTATAGTTTTTGATATTAAAAAGGCAATCAGGGGTCTATGTTTACCACTGATTGCCTTTTAATAT
Source organism: Weissella fangxianensis (assembly GCF_024718545.1). Classification (GTDB taxonomy): domain Bacteria; phylum Bacillota; class Bacilli; order Lactobacillales; family Lactobacillaceae; genus Weissella; species Weissella fangxianensis. Next base: position 2,589 of record NZ_JAMXDB010000018.1, on the reverse strand, counting down.
AATCAGAAATAAGCGTTACCTCAAATTTGATACAAATGCTGTTTCATAGGCATTATAAACGTTTACGATAATTGTTATCATGACAGTGTTAGGAAGTTTTTAATTAATGACAAATCACAACAATTATTAACGGGGGAAATTAATTCATGGCAACGAAATGGTGGCAAAATGATGTCGTTTATCAAGTTTATCCAAGATCATTTCAGGATAGCAATCATGATGGTATTGGGGATATTCCTGGAATTATTTCACGGCTAGATTATATTAAAAGTCTGGGTGTCACAATGATTTGGATTTCACCAATCTATAAATCACCAATGGTTGATATGGGGTATGACATTGCTGATTATCAAGCAATTGATCCACAATTCGGTACATTGGATGATTTCAAAACATTGTTAGCTGAGGCGAAAAAAAGAGATATTAAAATCATCATGGATTTGGTTGTTAACCACACATCAGATCAACATGAGTGGTTCCAAGATGCCCTGGCCAATCCTGATAGTCCATACCGAGATTTCTACATTTTTAAAAAGACTAATAATGGGGAAGCACCCAATAATTGGCGTAGTATTTTTGGTGGTTCAACTTGGGAACCAGTACCAGGTGAAGAGGGTACCTATTACTTCCACACATTTGCCAAACAACAACCTGATTTAAATTGGGAAAATCCAAAATTACGTCGTGCCATTTATGACATGATCAATTGGTGGTTAGAACTTGGCGTGGCTGGCTTCCGCGTTGACGCAATTACACATATTAAGAAGGACTTAGACTGGGCAAGTATTCCTGCCGATGATGTGGATGGTTTAGCTTCAGTTGTGAAGAAGGGGCGTAATCGTCCAGGTGTCGGCGAATTCTTGACCGAATTAAAACAAGAAACCTTTGACAAATATGATGCAGTTACGGTTGGTGAAGCATACGGTCTAGCAGATTCTGAATTAGAAAAATTTGTTGGTGAAGACGGCTACTTCTCAATGGTATTTGATTTTTCATATATGAATATTGAAGTGAAAAATGGTGATGAGTGGTATCGTGGTCGTACTAACTGGACACCAGTTGATTTACGGAATGCTTTCTTTAATGCACAGGAGGCAACGGCAGCTGCCCATGGTTCGTTAGCAAATGTCTTGGAAAATCATGACCAACCTAGAGTGTTGTCAAAGTTAGTGACTGACCCACAATATCAGACACCACAAGCAGCTAAGGCATTAGGAACGATGTATTATTTCTTGCCAGGGGTACCATTTATTTACCAAGGTCAAGAAATTGGTATGAAGAATTTTGAGCGTAAGAGTATTGGTGAGTTTAATGATGTCTCATCAATAAACAATTATGAAACAGCCTTGCAAGATGGTTACTCATCTGAAGATGCTTTGCTTGCAGTTAATCAGAAATCACGTGATAATGCCCATACGCCAATGCAGTGGGACGATAGTCAGTATGGTGGCTTTTCAGATGCAACGCCATGGTTAGCCATGGGAACTGATCGAGAAGGTATCAATGTTGCTGCTGAAGAAAATGACCCACAATCAGTTCTAAATTATTACCAAGCATTAGGTGAATTACATCATGATGCCACTTGGGAGCCTGTTATCATTAATGGTGATTTCCAGCCAATGCGGTCACTGCCTGCAACAGTTGTTGGTTACCAACGTCGGTTAGGACAAAAGGTACTGACTGTTCTGGTTAATTTGAGTCCAAAATCAGCGCGCTTTAGTCTGGTTCAGACGGGGGACGCTCTGGAACAAGTAGGTGAAGTGCAACTAACTAAGCAACGTGTTAAAATGGTCGCATATAGTGCAATTGTTTTGGGAAATAAACCAGAAGAAGGTTAGATGAATGAGTGATTTTTTGGATATCAAGCAAGCCATTATGGCCGATGAACAAAATCAAGCATATACTGCGCGTGGTATTGGACCAGTTTATCAAGTTGGTCCTGATGTTCGCATATTGATTATTGGTCAGGCACCTGGTGCAAAAGTAGAACAAACTGGGATACCATTTAATGATAAAAGTGGTGATCGTTTGCGAGAATGGATGGGAATTACTGCTGATGAATTTTACAATAGCGGTAAAGTTGGTAACCTACCATTAGATTTCTATTTTCCAGGTAAAGGAAAGAGTGGTGATATGCCACCACGTAAAGGATTTGCTGACAAATGGCATCCTAAAATGCTAGCTGATATGCCAAAAGTATCACTGATTATTTTGGTTGGCGCTTATGCACAACGTTACTATTTGCCAATCAAAAAATCTGAAACAATGACAGCTGTCATTAAACGCTCACAAGAATTTGAGCCAAAGTTTATGCCCATCGTTCATCCATCACCAAGAAACAATATTTGGTTACGGAAAAATCCGTGGTTCGAGGCAGATGTCGTGCCTAGACTACAGGCACGCGTACGTGAGTTAATGGACGAAAAGTAAAATTACAAAGTAAAAGCACAGATGCGCTGAGCATCTGAACTGAACCCCGTAAGTTGGAGTAATTTCCAAAACTTACGGGGTTTTACTATGTTTTCAAAAGAAGTACAAATTGAAGCTGTCACAATGTATCTACAAGGTATTCCGCCTTATAAAATACGG
>NZ_JAMXDB010000017.1 GCF_024718545.1 Weissella fangxianensis | reverse complement strand
TTATATCTATTACTACAATAATAAACGGATTAAAACAAAACTGGCCGGAAAAACTCCGGTTCAATACCGAAATCTTTCCGACCAGCTAGTTGCTTAAACTTCTCTCCAATTTTTGGGGTTCAGTTCAACTTCACCTTTTTTAACTGAAAAAGATACATCAAAAATACCACGTTTATGACCGTAATCTTTGGTCACGTGATCAATATCAATAACTGCCATCTGTTTCCTCCTAACTTATTAATGTACAAATGATAATTTATTTACATATGTTCAACAACAAATTATAATATATTTAGCAATCAATACAACGTACATTTTCTCATAAAATGAAAGATAATTAACAAATCATTAACTTATGTTCAACAAAATTAATTATAAGGAGACATCATTATGGATCAGAACTTAGATTTACGGGTTCAAAAAACGTATTCAGCACTGACGACGGCCTTTTTTGAATTATTAGAAGAAGAAAGTCTTGAAAAAATAACGGTTAATGCGTTATGTCACCGTGCCTTGGTACGGCGTCCAACATTTTATAAGCACTTTGCCGATAAATATGCCTTTGTAAAATATGTTATTTATAAAACCCAACAAGATCTTTTGCAAGAAATTGATACCAGTACTGATATTGAGAATCCTTTTGATTTTCTGTTGACTTGTTTTGAAAAAATACTTGATACAATGGAACGATACCAAAAGGCATTAGTACATTTACAACTAGACATTGAGAATAATTTTTCTTTTGAAATGATTGATGCCCATGTACAACCAGAAATCGAAAAAAGGATTATGGCCTTTGGTGAACAAGACGCGGTCTTATCTCACGATATTGATTTTACCTGCCAAGTTATTTTAGGTATGTTCCGCCAAATTGGTCTTTGGTGGTTTAAACAAAAAGATGAGATAACAAAAAAAGAGGCCCGTAATAAGATGGCGCAAGTATTACATTTGTTATTTCCCACAACATAAGCTGTACTGATTGTTTTTAGTGTATCAATATTTAATAGTAAATTAAATCAAAAAGGAGGTAAGAAGAATCAACTGATTTTTCTTACCTCTTCTTTATTTAAACATTACAGTCGGCTTTAACCTGTTTTTAGTCACGCTCTGAATTAATCCACAGTTTGGGTCCAGTTATATGGATCTGGGCGGTCACCGTATTGAATGCCAACCAATTCATTGTAAAGCTTGGTTGTGACAGGACCAGCTTCTGTTTCACTGTAAAAGACGTGTTTCTTGTCACCAGCAGTTAATGAACCAACGGGTGAAATAACTGCTGCAGTTCCCATGGCACCAGCCTCAGCGAATTGATCGATTTCAGCAAAAGGCACTTGGCGTTCAACTGGATTCAATCCTTGATCTTTTGCTACTTGTAGCAAAGAACGCTTCGTGATAGAAGGCAAAATTGATTCTGACTTAGGTGTAACGAATTGTCCCTCCTTTGTAATACCAAAGAAGTTGGCACCACCGAATTCATCAACATACTTATGTTCACGAGGATCAAGGAATAGGCAGTCAGCATAACCTGCTTCATGCGCCTGAGCTGAAGAAAATAGACTGCTTGCATAATTACCTGATGTCTTGGCTTGACCAGTACCAGCATATGAGGCACGGTCATAATCACTGACAGTGTAGGCAGCAGGGTTTAGGCCGTTAACGTAAGCACCAACTGGTGTCGCATAAATATGGAAAGTATATTCAGTAGCTGGCGTTACCCCAACAACACTGCTTGTTCCAACCATAAATGGACGTAGGTAAAGGGTACCTCCTGTACCGTATGGTGGCACGAATTCTTCGTTAGCCTTAACAACTTGTTTAACAGCGTCGACAAAGGCATCGACTGGATAGGGTGCCATCAACATACGCTCAGCAGAGTTTACCATACGTTCAGCATTTAATTCCGGACGGAAAAGGTTGATTTTGCCATCTTTACGGCGGTAAGCCTTCAATCCTTCGAATACTTCTTGACCATAGTGGAGAACTTCAGCAGCCACAGATAGTTCCATTGTTGAACGAGTTGTTAATTCACCTGGTTGCCACTCACCATCCTTGAACTTTGCTTCAAAGTCATAAGGTAGGTCATGGTATTCGAATCCTAGGTTGTTCCAATCCAAGTTCTCAACTTTTTCTTTCATGATATATTCTCCTCGTGATAATAAATTAATTTAAAATGTGCTACGTTTACTGTGAAACTAAGACAACCCATCAAAAGGGGTGATTGTCTGAGCTAAATGACTAATGTCGGATTCTATAAGACATCACCTCCTAAATTTTAAAATTATTATGAAAAAAGCCCTTAACTTTACCGATTATTTGGTAAAAGTTAAGGGCGCGTTAGCACGGTACCACCTTAATTGCTTAAAAGCATCTTACGTATAGTAAAAATATAATACGCTTACACAATAATGGGTGTCCCCAATGCTGTTTAATAATCAATTGATGTTCACAGCACAGCTAAGAGATGATCATTATCAATTTTTGTGTATCGTTTTACACCAACCAACGACTCTCTGTACACAGTGAAAGATAAAATTCTCCTTACAGCTTTTTAATCATAATTTAATTTAATAAGAGATTAACGCGTGAAGGGATGCTTTGTCAACTATTATTGAAAAATAAATTTTATTTTGTTTGTTACTGAACATAAGTTCTGATTTTAGGTGGTTGATACGTCGCTATAAATTCAAAAATTTCATCAAGTGTGCCAGGACCACCAGGGAGGGCGATACAAGCATCGGCTAGTGATAACATGGTTGCCTTACGTGTGGCCATGTCGTCCACAATTTTGAGATCCGTTAATCGAGTAAATGAAGCACTACGATCAACGAGTTGTTTGGGCATGACGCCATGGACTTTACCGCCTGCGTCTAAGACTTCGTTAGCTAATAAGCTCATTGCTGATACTAGTTTAGACGAATGGCAACAAGTCATGGATATTAATCTAACTGGTACTTTCATAGGTGTTCGTGAGGCCCTGAAGACAATGAATAAAGGTAGTATTGTTAACGTTTCTTCTGTACTAGGAATCATTACACCGATGCCTGGTGTAGGCAGTTATGCAGCTTCTAAAGCAGGGACCCGTTTATTGACCAAAGCTGCTGCTGTTGAGGCAGTGAAAACAGGTAAACAAATTCGGGTAAACTCTGTCCATCCTGGATTGGTCAGCACAGATATTGTATCTAATGATCTTAAAAAGGCTTTACAAGCTTCGGACGATGTTATTCCAGCAATTGGAAAAAATGAAGATGTTGCCAAGGCAGTCACCTATCTTGCTTCAGAAGAATCATCCTATACCACAGGTGCTGAAATTGTATTAGATGGCGGTACATTAGCAGGGAGACAGTAAAAAAGGAGATACAAACTATGACAGATTTATGGACGTCAGTAAAAATTGGTGACAGTGTTTTAGATAATCGTCTGGTTATGGCTCCTATGACCAGAAGCCGCGCTTTGGAAAGTGGTGTGCCTGGCCCATTGATGGTTAATCGTGCCAATCGACCATTGGAAAAGTTGACCATTGATTTAGATAATCACGTTGCTGATTTGGTTTCAGTTGGTCATTATGCGTTGGCAAATCCAGATTTGGTAGCAAGGTTAAAGAATAAAATACCGCTGAATAAGCCTAATCCTGATATAATATATGTGAATAATGGTGCGGTTGGTTATACAGATTATCCAACTGCCGATTAATGAAAGATATGAAACTAGAAAGGACATATGCGCATGACTATCTTAGTAACTGGTGCAACTGGGAATTATGGTTCAGCTGCTTTAGAAGAATTAAAGACTTTAGTACCACAAGATGAAATTTTTGCTTTAGCGAGAAATGAAGAAAAAGCTGCTACGCTACGAGAAAAAGGATTTCAAGTTAGAATCGCCTCTTATGATGATCCGAAGTCATTGGAGAAAGCCTTTGCTGGTATTGACAGGTTATTGTTCGTTTCGGGTAGCGAAGTTGGTTCACGTAAGCCACAGCATCAACATGTTGTTGACGCAGCCCAAAAAACAGGTGTATCGTACATTGCCTATACGAGCTTTAATAAAGCCGATACCTCAACTAGTCCATTAGCTGAAGAGCATGCTTATACTGAACAAGCAATTATTGATTCAGGTATTGCGCATACCTTCTTACGAAATAACTGGTATCTTGAAAATGAATTACCAGCTATCCAGGCAGCTTTAAAAGCTGGCAAGCTTGTACATGCTGGTGGTGATGGTAAGGCCGGTTGGACATTACGTAGTGAATTTGCAAAATTAGGAGCACATGCCGTATCTGGCAAATTTGATTTTCCAAGTGTATTAGAAGTTGGGAATCCATTAATGACTTATAAGCAATTGGCGGCAGCTGTTGAATCTGTGACAGGAACAAAATTAGAAGTGATCGATGCAGACGTTGCAACATCTTCACAATTTTTGCAGGACAATGCAGGTATGCCACAAGAAGTAACAGATATGCTTGCTGGTACACAAGCAATTGTTAAAAGCGGCAGTTTAGCGGTAGAATCAGACGATATCGAAAAGTATCTTGGTCGCCCATTCCTTTCTGTCGAAGAATCACTAAAGCAGTTATTAACTAAGTAATAATTGTTTAATTAAATATGTTATTTATGATTAGTTTATAACGTAAAAATCCCCTGAAAGTTCATTTTCGGGGGATTTTTAATTGAATTTTTTAAAGGTTGATTATTTAGCTAGTCAAAATGCTTACCTAATATTGTTAAGTCAAGGTGATTACCATCGATTTCAGCGACTTGTGGCAACAACCCCCATTGTTCAAAGCCTTGTTTTTTGAACAAGGTCATACTAGGAATATTTTGTTTAAAGACATAAGCGACAATATTTTGTAGATGACGTTGCTTAAGTTGGGTTGCCAAAAATTGAATAGTTTGGGTACCGATGTGTTTGCCACGGGTAGCTTCGTCAATATAAATACTAACTTCAGCAGTATGCTGGTAAGCAGCACGACCATAGAAAGCTTCGAGGCTACACCAACCAACGATTTTGTCATTGTCAGTGATTACCCAGATAGGATATTTATCATGAGACGAGTCGGCAAACCACGCTTCACGATCTGATACTGAAATGGGTGCTAAATCGGCAGTCACGTTTTTAAGTTTGATGACTTGATTATAAATAGCCACAATTTTTGGTAAGTCATCTTTTTCAGCGAATTTAAAGTTTATCGACATTTTTGTGCCCTCCCCAAATGTTGGTCATACGATTTAGTATAAGCTTTTACTGAAAATAATGCAGTGCGTATGTCAGGTATTGTAACATGTATAATCGTTTAAATATTGCCATAATTTCATTTGTTTTTAACATTAAGATGATTTTATAGGTTAAAATAAGTGCAAGAATTATTTGAGGCAGGGGGAGAATCGAATGATTAAACAAATTTTTTTAGATATGGATGGTACGTTACTAGACGATAAAGGGGTCGTGACTAAAGATACGGTTGCAGCCATTAAAAATTCGCAAATACCAGTGACCTTGGTTTCAGCTCGGGCACCGCAGGAAATGACGTTTGCGATTCACGATTTGGGATTACAGGCACCACAAGTGGCGTTTAATGGTGGTTTAATTTATCAAATGGACGGCGGGAATATGCAGGTGTTGCAGGCATATCCCATGGAAGCAGCAACTAGTATTAAATTAATTCATTGGTTGGCTGAAATGTTTCCAATGGTTAGTCTGAGTTATTATACGCAGGATAGCTGGCTAGTCGATCACGCCTCAGCAGAAATTGATCGTGAGATATTATTTACAGGGGTGATTCCACGATATGCAGCTTTGTCAGAAGCTGCGGTGCAGGGTCAAAATGGTATTTTTAAAATTATGTTGATTGATCTAAGTGAAACAAAATTAGATATGATTCAGCAAGCAACTCTGAATTTAGATTTACCAGGTATTAACGTACAACAATCAGATGCTAGTCACTTAGAGATTACGAGTGATATTGCGGAAAAAGCATTCGGTGTTTCATACATTATTGCCCGTGAACAATTATCACAAGCAGAGACGGCGGCATTTGGTGATGGGCAAAATGATTTATCAATGTTTTACAAAGTTGGGACATCGATTGCCATGGGGAATGCGCCAATTTCGGTGCAGCAATCGGCAAATTACGTCACAAAAACTAACGTCGCAAATGGTGTTGCTTATGGTATTGAGAACTTTTTATTGCATCAGCCATAAAAAGTAGGGTAAAGGGAAGCGTATGGCTAATATTAAAGACATTGCAAGGTTGTCAGGGTATTCAGTGGCAACTGTATCGCGATATATTAACAAAAATGGTTATGTATCAACCAAGGCAGCACAAGCTATCCAACGGGTCGTTGACAATGTTGACTATGTACCAAACACTATTGCTCGTGATCTAAGCACTGGTCGCACAAAAATTATTGGTGTCGTTGTGCCCTTTTTAGAATATTCGTATTTTTCACAGTTATTTGCTAGTATTACAAAAGCAGCGTTTAATGCTGGTTACAGCGTACTGGCATTAAAAACCAATTATGATGCTGCATTAGAACGACAATATTTAGAACAACTTCATCAAAAAAGATACGACGGGTTAATATTTACGTCTCATACGGTGTCACTGGAAACGATGTTGTCATATCAAAAATATGGTCCTATTGTGTGTTGTCGTAATCTTGGTGATGCGCCATTGGCTGCGACTTATGCGGTGCGTAATAAAACATACGATGATGTTTTTGAATTGGCAAAAAGCGGAAAATTTCAAAATATTGCGCTAACTTTGAATCGTGATTATGATCATAGTCCGACGACCCAAGCAGCAGTTGATTGTTATGAACAAGTATTTCATCAAAAACCAAAGTCTGAATATATGGTCACCGGTGTTCTGGGTTATGAAGATGGTTATCAGGCAGCTGAGTATTTTTTGTCGTTACCGAAACCGCCGGATTTTGTTTTTGCTAATAGTGACAATATCGCGGCGGGAATTTTTCAATATTATCGTAATCAACAGCAACCGATGCCAACAATAGTTGGGCAAGAAAATGAGGTGGTCAGTCGGGTAATGAATATATCAACGATTGATCACCATTACGACGAAGTAGGCAAAAATGCAGTTGATTTGGTCATCAGTAAAAAAGTACAACATATTCCGGTGGCATCTGAGTTTATTCGCCGCACCGGGCAAGTGTTATCAATATGAAGGCTTTCATTTTATTAATTAATCTAGGTCGTCTAAACTGATGACTATTTATGTGTAGGGGGTAGTATTTTGGCTTTTGAAAAAGTTAATCAGTATTTTAAGCAAGTCGGCTTGGGAAATCGTGTGAAACAGTTTGATGAATCTAGTGCGACCGTTTTAGAGGCAGCACATGCTTTAAATTGTGAGCCAGCCCATATTGCCAAAACAATGTCATTTTTAGTTGATGATGAACCAGTTTTGATTGTGATGGCGGGGGATGCAAAAGTTGATAATCGTCAATTTAAGCAAGAGTTTCATAAACGCCCCAAGATGATTCACAGTGATGAAGTTGAGCATTATATCGGACACGCACCAGGTGGTGTTTGCCCATTTGTGACCAAAGATGGGGTCATAACCTTTTTAGATGAGTCATTAAAACGTTTTGACGTTGTCTATCCAGCTGCGGGGGATGATCATAGTGCGGTTGAATTATCAGTACCAGAGCTGGATGAGTATACTCAGGCTGAACGTTGGATCAACGTATGCAAAGGTTGGCAGGATGAAGTTGCTGAAGATTAGATGATCTTTGGCGGTATCGGGAATTGGAGGTTTTTATATGATAACGATTAGACCCATTCAAAAAAATGACGATCCATATTTAAAACAGTTGATTCAGAAATTGTTAAAATCCTATCAATTAGATATACCGGGTACTGCTTATTTCGATCCGGAGCTTGCGCATTTGAGTGATTTTTATCAGGCAAGTGAAGCACGCCAATATTACGTTGCGATCAATGATCAACAGGAGGTAGTTGGTGGTGCTGGGATAGCAACTTATGATTCACACAATAAAGTGGCTGAATTGCAAAAATTGTATGTGGCTGAAAAAGCGCAAGGCCATCATTTAAGCTACCAATTACTGGATAAAGCGATGCAATTTGCAAAGGAAGCTGGTTACCAGCAAGTCTATCTTGAAACACATCATAAACTTGAATCAGCGCTACATGTTTATCGAGCATATGGCTTCACCGAATTGACAGCACCGTTAAAAAAAGCAGAACATTCAGAAATGGATTATTTCTTTGTGATACCGGTTTGAGAAATAATTATTGCCAGTAAATAAATAGGAGGTTGGGACAAAACAACGTTCCCAACCTCCTTTGTGCTAAAAATGTATTAATTATAAGGCTATAAATTTTATAGCATAAACGCGTTCCAAAAGTCTGAAGCCTCAATGTAACGCAATTTACGACATTCTTGTCCTTCGCTTTGCTTCGGCCAAAAATGACGCAAATAACGTTACACACCAGCTTCAAAGCGACTTTTGTCTCGCTCCCTCTATTTATATTTCGTGTATTCGGAAACTTTAAACAACTAGCATAATCAGTACGACCGCAAATGGGAAGATGAAAATACTTTCGGTTAAAACACGGGTTGAAAATTCAACATCCATATTATTTTGATCAGCTAACATTGGTAATACCGTGAGCATAGGTGTGATTGATTGGATCAATAATGTTTTGGTGAACAAATCTGGTAAAGTGACCCAACCAAGCAATTGATTGATCCATAATACAATTGACATCATCAATGGGGCCATAATAAATTTTCCAAACTGAGCAATGAGGTCGATTTTTTCGACCTTCATGGCTGCCAGTTTTGTTTTTGCTAATTGTAAACCAAGGAAAATTAATGATAGTGGGGTAACCGTATTAGCAACGTAGTTAAACGATTGATATAAAAAGCCGTCTACTGGTAATTTTATATTAATGAAGAAACAGATAATTCCGATAACAAAGCCCCACATTGGCGGTGTAAAGAAATTTATAAACCGTCGCCAGAGACTCGTTGGATAGTTGGCGATTGCTTCTGGGTTGTCTTTGTAAATCAATTTCACACCGATTCCCCAAGTCGTGATCGTGTTGGCCACAAAATAAGCTAGAAAGTAGGGTAAACTTTTATTACCGAACAAAGCAATATTTAAAGGTAATCCAACGAACAAGGTGTTGGCGTTAACGAAAGCGTTGGTAAATAGGCTTTTGCGATCCTTTTGTAAATGTAATGCTCGTCCAATAGGAATAGCAATTAGAAAACAAGTGCCAATTGATATCATCGATAAAACAAAACCGATCAAAAGCGTATTAAAATTTTGCCTCGTGATATAGTTTTGGGCAGAAATAAATACCGAAATGGGTAGGGCAACATTCACAACGATCGTAGATACGTCATTAATGAAATTTGGGCTAACGATTCTTGATTTACCAATTAAGAAGCCGATAATAATAACAGTAATAATAATCAAGACACTATTTAGTGAGATGAAAAAGGTTGATAGCATATAGGTTTAGCTCCTTAATAATTATTTTTTACATCAATCAAGTTGATGATAAAGCGATAGTTAATAACCATAAAACTATCTTACACCTATTCATCATAAAATTAATATAGTTAAATGGGGGGGAGAAAATGAGTGTCGACTCCTTTTACGCTTAAAATGGCTTAATTATAAACTGGTAATTTTTATGAGCGGTATTTACGGTTTACAGTCTGTTTTAACAGTCATATGCGACGGTAACAAAGTCCCTAATTTTCTCATTTAATGTGAATTTTAGGTTACGATTACTAGAAAAGAGTGCAGTAGTAATGGTTTCGTGGTATTATAATTAGATTAGAAACTAAGGATAGGAGTTGTCTAAATGCTAACGACACTGGTGAAATCTCGAGACGTGTTAACAACGCTCAGTGAAAATGCAACACTTAAAGATGCATTAGATATCTTTGATCATTCCAACTTTCGAGCTATTCCTATTTTGGATGAAAGTGGACAATTGTTTCGAGGAGCCATTTATAAGCTACATATATACCATCATATAATTGAAGGTGGCGAGTTAGATGTGCCAGTGACAAGTTATATGCGGAATATGACGAAGTTTGTACGTGTTGAAGCAACTTTTTATGAAGCATTCTTTACACTAAAGGATTTACCGTTTGTTTCGGTATTGGATAAAGACAACCATTTTATGGGGATCTTAACACATAGTCGTATGATGCGATTATTAGCTGACTCTTGGGCAACTAATAAAGGGCGATATAGCTTGACGGTGGTATCTGATGGTGAGCGGGGAAGTTTAGAAAAAGCTGCCCATATCATTTCACGATATACGACTATTTCGTCGACGATGACGTTAGATCCAGATAAAAATCCGCGGACAACGCGACTCTTGTTTACACTTCCCGATACAGTTAGTGAAGGCTCGTTATCAAAAATTATCAAAATTTTATCTAGAAAAGGCTACCATTTGGAGTCGTTGGAAGATTTATCACAGTCATCATATATGTGATGGTTGTGCGATTGGGCTGGGACAAAAGAAATGTTCCAGCTTTTTTGTATGGAGGGAATTATGTTAATTGACATGCACAGTCATAGTGATGGGGATATCGATTTTGTCAAGGAACAGCAACAGGCTCAGGTTGCTTCTATTTTAAATGCAACGACAACTGAAGAATATCATTTTAATGCACAATATGCGGGACATCAGCAATTATTAAGTTATGGCGTTCATCCATGGGAATCAGAACGCCAGGCCATTGATGAGCAGCTATTATCACAGGTGGCAATTATTGGCGAAATTGGTTTAGATACGGAGTGGACTGATGTACCGTTATCAGTCCAAAGACCCGTTTTTTTGCAACAATTACATGTTGCGAATGACAGCCATCGACCAGTCATTTTACATACTAAAGGTTGCGAACATGAAATTTTGCGTATTATCAATGAATTACCTGATTTAACTGTACTTGTACATTGGTATTCGTCAGCCGAATTACAATCGGCGTACCTGGCGCGACCAAACAGTTATTTTTCGATTGGACCAGATGTCTTAACAGATGAGGTCGTCCAGACTTTTGCCCAGAAAATACCATTGTCGCAGATGTTTATTGAATCGGATGGCCTAGAAAGTTTTCGGTGGGTCCTAAAAAGAGAAGTAGCCACTAGTGAGTATGCCGGATTGTTAAAACAAGTCTATCAAAAGGTAGCTGATATCCGATCAATCTCTCTGTCACAGTTGGTAGCACAACTTGAAAGGAATTGGCAATATTTATTGGCTTATAATTAATGCATTTTTAGCACAAAGAGGTTGGGACCGTTGTTTGGTCCCAACCTCTTTATATATATCCTGAAATGAATCTGTTTATCTTTCAGCCTTTCAATTTGTTTCGTTAAATGGAGTTGAAACAGGAGAATAGAGTTTTTCTAAAGCATCATTCCCGTTCAAACTATTAAAGTACTTTTCGAAAGCTGCCCAACGATGAGGATACATTGTTTGGATAGCTTGCATGTCGTGTGGATTGCCCAAACTTGAGATAATCAGTTGGGTGAATTCGGCAAATCCTTCATCTTCATTAGAAGATCCACAGTCGGAAACGGCAGCTGCATCGGCTTTGACGGCGTCAGTCCATTCCTGTGTATGTGAATAATCGTCAGAATTAGGATCATTGAATGTCAAGCTATGACCCAGTTCATGAGCACCAGTCATGGCAATCTGACCATTTTTGGGTAGAGAATTCATACGAATTGCCATCATATCTTTACCTGTATTAAAAGTATTATCATCATTATTAGTTTGGAACACATTAGTGATATATTGTCTAAATTCGTATGGGATCACCGCATAAGCTTTGGCGACCTCCTTGGCCTGACTGGCCTCGGTTGTATAAACATTAATTACCTGTTGTGGCTGCTCTGTTATCGAGTTGTTCAAAGTAACGGCTGTTCGATACCCTTTTACATCTCCATCTTTAGAGTACTCAGAATAAGTTGTGGCGGTTGATTTAGATAGTTTATAGGTTGTTTTGTAGCCGGTTGATTCATCGTTTACACCACGATTAACTTGGGGGGAACCACCATTATCTAGCACTTTCCGTAATGCGGCAGCTTGATCACTAACGGATTCATTGAAAAATTCATCCGTCGCGACATCCTTCAGAACCCCACGCATATGAGCTGAGCGAGAACTTGCTGCAGAAGTATAGTTGAACAGACCAGTTTGTTCGTCTGAGGTCAATGACTTGAAGCCATCAGTTGTAAATACTTGTGCCACCTTGTCCATTGTTTGTGGGTCTAATTGCCAATAGGCTGACTTATCATGACTAGATGACGAAATTACATGAGTGTTGTCGTTATCTTGTGCTAAGTATTGGCCAGTGTCTTTATTTTTAATTAGGTAAACATTCTTTTTACCACTAACGTTGCTGGCAGGAACGGATTGTAATTCCCATTGGTTATTGGTAATTGATTTGTCGGTACTGGTATCTGAAAAGTTGATTGCATTGCCTGTGCCACTAGTTAGCAGTTTTTGGCTATTTTCATTGGTAAGTTGATAATGACCGGAAGTCATATAATTTCCGGTCCATAATGATTCTGAGTCTGATGCAGGTTTATCCGTAGCAGCTGGGGCACCTGATTGATTACTTAAATATTGGTTTGATTGGTAGTTTTTCAAATAAAAATTTGATGCTAATAGGTGCGTATTCGCCGCGCCAGTAGGATCAAGTAAGTCTACTAATTGTTGCGAAGTTGTGTCTGCTTGAACTGATTGCGTGTTAAAAAAGGTTAGTCCTGAATCAATGGCGATACCACCTGATATTAAACTCAATATAATTCCCGGATAGATGAACACTTTTTTGCCAATTAGTCGCATAGAAAACCGCCTTTTATATATCGTTATAAGTTGATGTGATTTATTGTAAGATATTTTTTTCACAAATGCTAATTACGAAAAAAGTAAAATCATTACTTGGTTAAAGCACTTTTTTTGATAGAAACCGTGACAATCGGGTTTCGAGGTTACGAAAAAATTACAAAATTAAATTTAAAGATTTTAAGAACAAATTTAAATACTTTTTGAACGACTTTAAAATTGGTTTACATACATATTGGTTAATAGCTATCGGAATAAAAAGTGAACAGAGCAATACAGTTATAACCTAAAATTACATCTGTATTATTTTGTTCACATCGGTTGTTGTTTAGTCAAATGCAATCAAGTCATGTGGCGCCATAAAACGACTTCGCATCAAAATTTCAGCGAGTTCTTCAGGTGACTCTGGATTTTCTTTATCAATCCAATGACGGACGATATTGAGAATGCTATTAATGGCAATTTCCTTTGTATAATCAATTGGTATTGCAGTAGAAAAGTGGCCCTCGTTTTTCTGAAGTTGCATAGTGAAAAGATTGTCTACCACACCTTTTATTTGTGAGAAAAATTGTGGGTCACCATTGGTTGAAAATAAAGCGTGCATGGCCGCCCGTTCGCCATTTACGTATTCCAGTGCCTGATTAAACACGCGATAGGTTGCCCCAGACCTATCAGTAGTTGAATCATTACTTAATGGTTCCTTGAGATTATCTTTCAAGGCAGCTGTAATATTCATAATCAATTCATCTTCAATTTTAGACAGTAATTCATATTTATCCGTATAATGTACATAAAATGTGCCGCGACTTACTTTGGCATCTCGAGTGATGTCAGATACGGTAATATTCGTGAATCCCTTTGTTTCAATCAGTTGAATAAAAGATCGTTTAATATTTTTTTGTGTTCTTGCGTTACGTTCTGCTTGTCTCATAATTTCTACTCCATTTATTGAACAACGTGTTAAAAATTGTCTATTGTACTAACTCCCTATTAGCATTAATATAATGCAGGTAGATAAATTATTCAACAAGTTGTTCAATAATTCTTGTTAAGAAGGAGAGTGTCCAATGCTAAAATCTGAGTGGCAGTGGCTAAAAAACCACAAGTTTTATATGTTAGTCATTTTTGTATTGTTTTTTGTGCCGTCCATATATGCGGTTACCTTTTTAGGGTCACTGTGGAATCCGTATGGCGAAGTGAGTAAATTGCCAGTAGCGGTTGTTAACAAGGATCAGGCAGTTACTTATCAAGGTAAAAAGCTAAAAGTTGGACATGATTTAAAAAATGAATTAGAAAAATCTGATGCCATGAATTTTAAATTCCCATCAGAAAAAGCTGCTGATAAAGGTTTAGATAGTGGTAAATACTATACTGTTATTACGATTCCAAAGAATTTTTCAGCGCATGCAACAACTTTATTGGACAAAACACCAAAACAGATGAAACTGCAATATGAAACGAGTTCAGGACACAGTTTTATTGCCGGTAAATTATCTGAAACGGGCGCTCAAAAAATTGGTAATCAAATTTCTGACAAAGTCACGAAGATATATACAAAAACCATCTTTAAAGAAATGAAGCAAGCTGGTGATGGGATGACCAAGGCTGGTAAAGCCAACAAGAAATTGGCAGATGGGGCAAATACCTTAAAATCTGGTAGTGATCAAGTTACGACTAATCTTGAAAAACTGGCAAGTAGTTCATTAACTTTTGAAGATGGTGCGAAAACTTTAACACAAGGTATCGGTCAATATACGTCTGCGGTTGGTACTGCTAGTGATGGTAGTTCACAATTAGCTAATGGGTTGAATCAAATGAATCAGCAAGCACCAACGTTGATTAGTGGTATTGATCAGCTAAGTCAAGGGACACAACAATATACAGCAGCGGTTGGCACAGCAGCAGATGGGAGTCAGACGCTTTCAACGGGATTGAACCAGTTGAATCAACAAATACCAACATTTGCTAACGGTGTGAATAAGCTGAATGATGGGCTGTCACAATTGAATCAGGAAATGGTTGATAATGATGTCAAAGGGAACTTGACCAAAGTTCAAAAACAGGTTTCGGCACTATCTAGTGTTGTTGATGATACGAAATCAGCGTTGCCTGATGATCAAACAATCAATAACCAGTTTGATACCTTGCAATCAGATTTAAAGGCCTTGGCCAAAGCTAATGCGGCTGATCAAGAGACATTAACGAATAATGTGAATGCAGCTATGCAAGAGGCAGATATTGATATTTCTGATGAACAAAAAGCAAAATTTGTTAAATCATTAGTAAGTAAACAAAGTGATACACAAACTACGCAAGTATTAGCCACAATGACTGAACATGCAAAGTCATTGCAGTCAAATGTGACGCAGTTGGAAGATGTTGCTCAGAAACATCAAGCAACATTAACTGAATTAGCGCAATCGGCTAAGAATACAGATTTGCACCAAGTAAATAATCAATTAACAGAGATGGAGAAGTTGCCAGATGCTGTTGATCAATTAGCATCTGGATCACAACAACTTAATGATAAAGTACCAGCTGTACAAAAAGCAGTTGGCCAATTATCAGGTGGTGCTAAAACATTAAGTGATGGTCTACAGACATTGCAAGGCAAGTCAGCCACACTAAATGATGGTGTTTCTGCATTACAGTCAGGTGCTCAGCAATTGAGTGGTGGCGTTGGTCAATTAGCTAACGGTGCGCAAACACTAGATAATGGTTTGCAAACATTGTCTGGTATGAGTGGCCAGTTAAATAGTGGTGCTAGTCAACTATCTAGTGGTGCAGGCCAAATTAGTGATGGGTCTGGTCAGTTAGCCGATGCAGCTAAACAAATGGGACCTGCATTGACTGAGATGAATAAGGGGAATACGACTCTTGCTGACCAATTAGGCAAAGCAGGAAAGCAAGCCGACCAGCTGAAGGGTACTAAGGGTACGTTCAAGCAAATGGCTTCGCCAGCCACACTTTCGCATACAGAGAAAGACCAGGTACCTAATAATGGAACGGGTATGATTCCATATATGTTCTCTGTCGGAATGTTTGTCGGTATGATGGCGCTTAATCTGATGCTTGACATGGTCTCACCACGAGACAAGGTTTCATCTTTGGGGGCATGGTTTGGTTCAAAGATGCTGATTCTCTTTGGTATTGCAACCATGGCTGCACTAACGCTCTATGCACTAAGTGATTGGATCTTAGGCATGGATCCGGTCAACCCAGGACAAACAATGTTCATCATGTTGTTGACGAGTTATGCAGACGCAGCATTAGTCACAGCTATTTATATGTGGTTCGGTAAAGCCGGTGCCTTTGTTTCAATGGTATTGTTAGTTTTGCAACTAAGTGTTGCCGCTGGAACTTACCCAATTGAGCTGTCAAATAAGTTCTATGAATGGTTACATCCACTCGTACCAATGACATACTCAGTTAATGGTTTGCGTGAGACCATTATGATCGGTGGTTCGGTATCAACAGAAGTCATCGTGTTAGCGAGTGTTGGCGTTGTTTCGATTTTGGCAATGTTCATTTACTTCGTTGTTCACCAGCATAACTTTCGCATACTTAAAGACATGCAAGCAGAATAATTAAGATAAATAGATTTTGGTTTAATTTTAGAGCTGGGTAGAAAAGTCGAATGATTTTTCTGCCCAGCTATATTTTTAATAAAAATGATGAATGACTGTCATGCTCTGATATGAAGCTTGTTACTTGTATATAATAAGTTTTCTTGTTATATAAATCACATTAGCATAATAAATTAGTGTATTTGCATAATAAACGATTGACAGTATAATTAACTATATAGATTTATGCAGTCTACATTTTAATTAACAGACAGATTATGAACGGGGGAATATAATGGCAGACAAGTTAACAACACAATCAGGACAACCATGGGCTAATAATCAACACAGTTTAACAGCTGGTGAGCGTGGCCCTGTCTTGATGCAAGACTACCAATTATTAGAGAAGTTGGCGCATTTTGATCGTGAACGTATCCCTGAGCGTGTCGTTCACGCAAAAGGTGCTGGTGCTAAGGGTGTCTTTAAGTTGACTCATGATATGAGTCAATATACTAAGGCTAATTTGTTCAATGGGGAGAACAAAGAAACACCACTTGCTGTGCGCTTTTCATCAGTGGCGGGTGAGTCTGGGTACCCAGATACCATTCGTGATGTGCATGGTTTTTCTGTTAAATTTTATACAGAAGAGGGAAATTACGATATTGTTGGGAATAACACACCCGTTTTCTTCATCAATGATCCACTAAAGTTCCCAGACTTTATTCACTCACAAAAGCGTGATCCACGTACACACAAACGTGATGCGAACATGCAATTTGATTTCTGGGCTCATTCACCAGAATCAATTCACCAAGTGACTTATCTAATGGGGGATCGTGGTAATCCAACGAGTTTCCGTACGATGAATGGTTATGGTAGTCACACATATAAGTGGGTCAATGCTGATGGTGAACAATTCTGGGTGAAGTATCACTTCATCAGTAACCAAGGTGTGTCAAACATGTCTAATGAGCTGGCTGCTAAATTGGCTAGTGAAGATACTGATTATCTACAAAATGAAATGTTCAACGCAATTGAAGATGGTGACTATCCTTCATGGACCCTTTCAGTGCAGATTATTCCTTATCAAGAAGGGCTTGATTATAAATATGATATTTTCGATGTGACGAAGACCGTTTCGCACAAAGATTATCCTCTTCACGAAGTTGGGGTAATGACATTAAACGCTAATCCTGATAATTACTTTGAAGATGTCGAAGAAATTGCCTTTTCACCAGCTAATTTAGTACCAGGTATCGAACCTTCAATGGATAAGTTGTTGCAGGGACGTTTGTTCTCATACAAGGATGCCGCTCGCTATCGTTTGGGGGCTAATTATGAGCAACTAAAGGCTAATCGGCCACGTAATGAAGTTCATAACTATGCACGGGATGGCTTTATGGCGCAAAACCAAGATGGTAGTGTTAATTACGAACCAAATGGCCAAAATGGTCCGGTTGAAGACCCTCATGCATCAATTACAGGTGACATGTTCCAAGGCATGACAGGTGCGTATGAGCCTTATGATACCGACTATTATTCAGCAGCTGGTCGTTTGTACAACATCATGTCTGAAGATGAGAAAGAACGTTTGGTTGAGACATTCAAGGGTAACCTAGGTACTATTGATAGCCTTGAAAATAAGCAGTTGATGGTACAACAAATGGCACGCGCGGATATGGATTATGGTAAACGTGTAGCTGAAGCCATTGGTGTTAATATCGATGATATAGACATTTAATATGTTTTAAGCATTAACAAGCTGAGACTATTCCGTCTCGGCTTTTTTAATGCAGTAACATTGATGATTACGGGTTATAAAATTGTGATTACTCTATACATGGACAACCACTGGACACCCTGATACAATTATCTGCTAGAACACTCCGTTGCAGAATTACAGTGGAATTAAAAAAGGAAGCGTACTTGATGACAGTTAGTATATGGGTTTGGATTGGTTTTTTTCTATTTGTTATTGCAATGTTAGCCTTAGATTTAGGTGTTTTAAATAAAAAAGATGAAGTCCCAACTTTTAAAAAATCCCTTTTGCAGACAGCGATGTGGGTGGTGTTAGCCTTTATTTTTGCAGCCGGCATTTGGTATTTTGAAGGCAGCGGTCATGCCGTTGACTTTGTGACAGGTTATTTGCTGGAGGAATCGCTAAGTATGGATAATTTGTTTATCTTTATCTTAGTTTTTGGTTTCTTTGGGATTGAAGCACGTTATCAACACCGTGTCCTATTCTGGGGTATTTTTGGTGCTATTATCATGCGACTGCTCTTTATTTTGGGTGGTGCCGCATTATTGAGTAAATTTGAATGGTTGATGTATCTATTCGGTATTTTCTTAGTTTATACGGGCGTTAAGATGTTGTTTGATAAAGGTGATGATAAAGACTTGAATGATAGTAAAATTATTCAAGTTTTGCACAAAATATTACCGGTTAAGGAAGATGTCAGCAAGCCACATTTTATGGTTAAAGAAAATGGCAAATGGTTTGTGACACCGTTTCTAATTGCTTTAATTTTTATTGAGCTGTCAGATATTCTATTTGCAGTTGATTCTATTCCAGCCGTGTTAGCTGTGACGCAGGATACGTTTATTGTGGTGACCTCAAATATTTTTGCGGTGCTAGGACTACGATCATTATTCTTTGCCTTGTCAAAGTTGTTGCCAATGTTCCGTTATATCAAATATGCTTTGGCGCTTATCTTGGCATTTATCGGTGCCAAAATGTTGATTAACGAAGGTGGTAAAATGGCCGACTGGCATTTTGAAATTACCAATGTTGCTTCATTGATTGTTATCGTTAGTTTGCTTGCGATTGCAATCATTGCATCGATTGCCAGAACCCGTTGGGAAGATTCTCACGGGACAAAAAATTAAATAATTGGACCGTCAATCTACCAAGTTGAAATGGTTAGATTAACGGTCCTTTTAAGTTATAATGAAAAGCGTAAACTAAAGGTAAGTCATGCCACTAATTATGTATTATTTTAGTTGGGTATCGTACGATAAAATGTTGACTTTTGGGGGATATCGAATGAATAGAGAACAGAAAATAACAGTCGGGGCTGCTTTGACGATATTAGCTGGGGGAATTGGCTTTTTTACGCGACAACGAATCGTACATGCAGATAGAAAATCTTTGCAGCATGAGTATGCCCAGGGCTATGGGATTTCAGAATTTAGCTATCGGAATGCTTCAGCTAGTGACTTGGCGCAAATGATTCGCAGTGGTCAAGTTACTAGCCGCCAATTGATCAAGCATGTTGTTGCGCGCATTAAAGCAGATAACCCGCAGTTAAACGCCGTGATTAGTTTGCGTGAATCAGCTGCTTTGCAAGAAGCGGCTGATTTAGAGGATACTGGCCAGCCATTTTATGGTGTACCTATTTTAATTAAAGGGTTAGGTCAGCAACTGAAAGAGGCGTCTAATACCAGAGGTTTGTTAGCTTTAAAGAATAAACAGGCGAACGAGACCAGTGATTATGTGAAGCAACTACAGTCACTGGGGTTCATTATTATCGGCCAAACTAATTATCCAGAATTAGGGTTGATTAACGTGACCGCTTCGAAACTGAATGGTACGGCACACAATCCTTGGCGCTTAAATCGTAATACTGGTGGTTCTTCAGGAGGGGCTGTTGCTAGTGTTGCTGCAGATTTTGTGCCACTCGCAACCGGTAACGATGCTGGCGGCTCATTGCGAATCCCAGCATCATTCACGGGTGTGATTGGACTAAAGCCAACCCAAGGTGCGATAACAGGTGATAGTATCGTTCCTTCAACAGTTAACTTTGCGAATGCTCGCTATATTTCTGACTTGCAAGCCTATTTTGCGGGGATGAAGAGTGGTGAGCATCCTGAAATGATAAAAGATGCACCGTCTGATTTAAAGTATTTGAAAATTGCTTATTCGGTAAAATCACCAGTGGGGACGAAAGTTAGCAAAGATGCTATCAAGGCAGTCAAACGAGCAGTTGAGTTCTTACGTGCTCAAGGATATACTGTCGTTAAGAAAGATGCGCCAATTGACGGTGAAAAGTTGATGAAGGCCTATTATACAGCAGCCACGTCGACTGGAACGGATGCCAACGAGGCGATTGAAGCTGAAACTGGGAAACCGATGCGATTTAAAAAAGTTTCACCAATGACATGGGCTTTGTACCAAGCGGACAAAAAGCAAACAACAGCGAGTGAGCAATTTGTTGCTAATGTCATGGTCAAAGTTGCGCAACAGATGACCAATTTCCATGAGCAGTATCCAATTTACTTAACACCAACGACGGCGACGGCAGCACCTAAAAATAATGATCCTGCTTACCTGCCGAAATATGTTAAGCGCTTAAAGCATATTCAAAAATTAAAGCATGACGATCAAATCCAGTTAATTTACGATGCTTGGTTGCATGGTTTATCGAAGACACCATTCACACAATTAGCAAACATATCAGGTGAACCAGCTTTGAGCTTGCCAACCTATGTGACAAAGCATGGGCTACCTATTGGCATTCAGTTGCAGGCGGCTAAGGGACAGGATCAAATGCTGCTACAATTAGGAAAAGAGTTTCAAGACAATGGCCAGTTCGAGTCGTTTGATAGTTACCAAGCAAAAAAATAAAGGCTTTAGGACTATTAAATCAGGATAATTTGGTTTAGAATTTATAAACATTAGATAAATAACACACGCGGGTGGGGGCTGACTAGTCTCGACCCATTTCGTGCGTTAATTGCATACAAAGTGAGGCAAAAGAAAAATGAAAATGATTGTTGGTTTGGGAAATATTGGTAAAGAATATGATAAAACCCGCCACAATATTGGCTTTATGACGGTGGATGCATTGGCGGATAAGTACCAAGCCACATTCAAGCAAGACGGTGCACATCACGCCTTTGTCGCTGATGTACGTATTAACAATGAAAAAGTCTTGTTAGTTAAACCAACAACTTATATGAATGATTCAGGACAAGCAGTGCGTCCCTTAGTTGATTATTACAAGCTCGACTTAGCGGATTTGTTAGTCGTGCAAGATGATATGGATATGGATCTTGGTCGTCTACGTTTACGTCAAAAGGGTTCTGCTGGTGGTCATAATGGCATCAAAAGCATTGCTAGTCAATTGAGTACCCAAAAGTTCAATCGTTTGAAATTTGGTATCGGTCATCCGGCCCATGTCCAACAAGCAGTTGTTGATTATGTACTTGGTCACTTTGGCAAAGACGAACAACCTGATTTATTAGCGGGATTGGATAAGGCGGTAGACATCTTTGAAGGCTTTGCGGCTGGGACAGAAATGCCCATGCTCATGAATCAGTTTAATTAAAAGGATAAAAATACGTTATGCGATTAACTGAACTTTTACAACAGGATAAGGCTTTACAGCAATTAGCCACTGGGTTGACTAAAGGTGGTCGTCATTTGATGACGGGTATCTCTGGTACTGCCCGGACAGTCTATTTAGCATCGTTACAACGACAAACGCAGCAACCAATGGTGATTGTGTCAGATAGTCAATTTCATGCCGATCAATTAGCGGAAGACTTACAAGCGTTGTTGGGGGATGAGCACGTGGCGGTTTTTCCTGCTGAGGAAAGTTTAGCAGCTGAACTAGCTGTGACATCGTTGGATACACGTTTGGCACGTGTTAATGCCTTGCATTTATTACTGACCGATCCACAGGCGGTAATTGTCACTGGTATTGCTGGTGCGCAACGTTACTTACCACCAGTTAAAACGTTCCAACAAGCGCAGTTGACGCTTGATTTTGATCATGAATATGATTTAAAAGATTTGGAAACACAACTACACCAAATGGGATATCATCGGAATACGACGGTTGAACAACCTGGTGAGTTTGCCATTCGTGGTTCGATTGTTGATGTGTATCCGCTAAATGCAGATTATCCAGTGAGATTAGATTTTTTTGATACGGCATTGGATTCAATGCGTTCGTTTGATGCTGAAAACCAACGTAGTATTGAAAATATGACGTCGTTAACTATTTTGCCAGCAACGGATTTGGTTATCAGTGATACTGGACGGCAATCGGCAAAAACCCGTTTAGAACTAGCAATGACGAAGCAACGTGACCAATTAGCGGGTGCAGATAAGCGACATTTGACTGAAGCCATCACGCCCTTATTAAACACGCTAGCAGATGGACAGCTTTTGCCAGAAATACGAGCATATTTACGTGCGCTATACCCTGATGCGGCTAGTTTGTTTGATTATTTGCCAGCGAATGGGGTTGCTGTTTTCGATGATTATCCTCGTGCCGTTGAAAATGCAGCGCAGATGCGCTTAGATGATACGAATTGGTGGACTGAAAAACTTGATAAGCAACAAGTACTAACTGATGCAGATTTTGGTTGGTCGTTGACTGATCAAGCACGTGATGTTCAACAAGCTAGTTTGATTTTTTCACCACTGCAACGAGGGATTGGTCAATTACGGCAAACTAGTTTAACTAACGTGACGGTACGGCCAACACAACAATTCTTTGGCCAGATGCCTTTACTTAAAGGCGAGGTTGAACGTTGGCAAAAACAAAACATGACCGTGATTTTTTTAACCAATTCAAATGACCGACAAGTAAAGTTGGTTCAGACATTGAATGATTTTGGCATTAAGGTCAATCAAGTGGCTGTTGATGAATTGACCACAGGGCGGACGCAATTGGCGACTTTGCCATTGAGTGCCGGTTTTGAATTGCCAATGCAAAAGTTGGTAGTGTTAACGGAAAAGGAACTGTTTCAACAGGTTCGTAAACGTGCACCAAAGCGACAGACACTGTCGAATGCGGAACGTATTAAAAGTTATAACGAGCTAAACCCCGGTGATTATGTCGTCCACGTCAACCATGGTATTGGTATCTATGAGGGGATGCAGACGATTGAAAACCGTGGTGTGAAGCAAGATTACATTACGATTGCCTATCAAAAGGGTGATAAGTTATTTATCCCAGTGACTCAACTTGATTTGGTACAGAAGTATGTTGGTGCAGCCGAAAAGGCGCCTAAAATTAATAAAATGGGCGGTACTGAGTGGCAACGGGCAAAGGCTAAAGTTGCCAAAAAGGTTGAGGATATTGCGGATGAACTCCTAGCTTTATATGCGGAACGCGAAATTAAACAAGGTTATGCATTTGCCCCAGATGATGAGGCGATGCGCCAATTTGAAGATGCCTTTCCTTATCCTGAAACACCAGATCAGATTCGGTCGGTCAAAGAAATTAAGGCTGATATGGAAAAATCACGACCAATGGACCGCCTATTGGTTGGTGATGTTGGTTTTGGTAAAACTGAAGTTGCTATGCGGGCAGCCTTTAAAGCAGCCCATGAGGGTAAACAGGTGGCCATGTTAGTCCCAACGACTATTTTAGCCCAGCAACATTATGATTCGTTCTTGAGTCGTTTTGAGGGAACGGATTTGAAGATTGCTTGGATGTCACGTTTCCAAACCAAAAAGCAAATGAAAGAACTCAAGGATGGATTGAAGAACCATACCATCGATATTGTGATTGGGACGCATAGTTTGTTGGCCAAAGATGTGTCGTTTGGTGACCTGGGATTGCTCATTGTGGATGAGGAACAACGTTTTGGCGTAAAGCATAAGGAACGTCTAAAGAGTCTGCAAACGAATGTTGATGTCTTAACGCTAACTGCAACACCAATTCCACGTACCTTAAATATGGCGATGGTCGCTGTACGTGACTTATCAGTCATTGAAACGCCACCAGCAAATCGTTATCCCATCCAGACTTATGTGATGGAGCAAAACGGTCGCGTCATTGCCAACGCTATTGAACGAGAGATGGCACGTGGTGGTCAAACCTTTTATCTACATAATAGTGTGGCAGACATTGAAAAGGTAGCGGGGATGATTCAGAGCCTAGTTCCTGAAGCGCAAGTGGCTTATATTCATGGTCAAATGACTGAAACCCAAATGGAAGGTATTTTAGTTGACTTTATTAATGGTGAATATGATGTCTTAGTCACAACAACGATTATTGAGACTGGTGTGGATATTCCAAATGCCAATACATTGTTTGTTGAAAACGCGGACTACATGGGACTGGCGCAATTGTATCAGTTGCGTGGACGCGTTGGTCGTTCAAATAATGTGGCTTATGCCTATTTCACTTATCCAGGAACGCGTTCACTTAATGAAGAAAGTGAGAAGCGTCTAACCGCTATTCGTGATTTTACTGAATTGGGATCTGGCTTTAAAATCGCCATGCGTGATTTGTCGATACGTGGTGCAGGTGATTTACTTGGTCAATCGCAGCACGGATTCATTAACACGGTCGGGTATGATTTGTATACGCAGATGTTGCAAGAAGCCGTCGCTGCTAAACAGGGAAAGCAGCCCAAGCGTTTTGATTCAGAATTGGATTTGCAGGTTGAAGCCTATTTGCCAGCAGATTACGTTGCTGATGGTCCACAAAAAATCGATTTGTATCAGCGTATTCGTAAAGCAACTAAAGAAGACCAGTTTGCTGAAATTACAGATGACTTGGTCGACCGTTTTGGTGATATACCAGCGGCTACCAATCGTTTGTTAATGGTGTCGCGGTTAAAGGCAGTTGCTGATCAAGTTGGCGTTGCCCAAATTAAGCGGACGATCAATCAACCGATGATTGTGACGATACGTTTTGATAAACAAGCTCAGGTGACCCGTGAACAAGTCCAACAGGCCATGACAACGACAAAAACACGTGGCCAAGTTAAAGCAAATGACCCAGTTTTGTTTGCAATGGCTATTCAGCCAAAACAGACGGATGACGAATGGTTACAGAACTTGATGCAGTTTTTGACAGCGTTATTGCCAAAAAAGGATTAGGGATATGAGTAAAAGTAGTCAAAATTTAATGGCAGGTGCTGGTATTCTGACATTGGCGGGGATTATTGCCAAAGTTCTCAGTGCCGTCTATCGGATTCCTTTTCAAAATTTAGTTGGGAATACTGGCTTTTATGTTTATCAGCAAGTTTACCCAATATACGGGATTGGGGTCGTGTTGGCTTTAAGTGGTTGGCCACTGTTTATCTCGAAAATTATTACCGAACAAATTGATAATGAACGTAAACAGCTGGTTGCTCGGCGATTATTTTGGGGACTTTTAATTATTAGTTGTTTTTTGTTTCTGTTTGTTTATGGTGGGGCTCCCTTGTTAGCGCTGGGGATGGGAAATGATTTAAAATTAACGCCAGTCATTAGATCCGTGGCCTGGATGTTTTGGTTCATGCCGTTCTTGGCAGTTGGTCGTGGGTTTGCCCAAGGACAACTGCATATGATGCCAACGGCCGTTTCACAAGTCATCGAACAACTGGCCCGTGTCGGAATTATTATCGGCGTAGCCTGGTGGGGTGTTCATGCTGGTTGGTCAATTTATAAAATTGGTACTTGGGCGATGGCGGCAGCTGCCTTTGCGGCGCTGTTAGCAACATTATATATTAGCCGTACGATCAAATTAGTTTGGCAAACGCCAATTTCGGGGGCTGTTAAAAAAGATCGAGAAATTGGCTGGATACGGATTTTTCAGCGCTTGTGGTCAGAAGGTAATCTACTCGCCATGCTAGCGGGGCTATTGGTCTTATTACAGTTAGTTGATTCATTTTCAACGAAAGGCTTACTAGTAAATAGTGGTTTAGGTGCGCATGCAGCTGAGTATGCCAAAGGAGTCTATGACCGTGGACAACCGTTAGTCCAGTTAGGAATGGTACTCGCAACAGCTGTTAGTACTTCTTTGTTGCCAGTTTTACGGTCGCATGCCGTTCGAAAAGAAGACGGTGCTTTTATCCATGATTTTCAAATGATGTTGCGATTGTCACTGATTTTATCAGGTGTTGCGACTACTGGTTTAATTGCCATCATGCCCGTGGTGAACCAAGTATTGTTTAGTACCCGTGAAGGTAGTCAGGCATTAATGGTTTTTGTGATCACAATTGTTCCGGCAACAATTATTTTGATTGTTACTAGTGTTTTGCAAAGTTTAGATTATACACGAGGTGTTGGCTGGTTTGTCATTTTAACGATGTTCGTTAAGTACATTTTGAATATGTTATTGGTACCAAAATTTGGTATTATGGGTGCCGCAATGGCAACTTTGTTATCATTAGTGCCAATGTTATATTTTGTTTTACGACGGTTGCCAATAAAATTGCGACGACAATGGCATAGTCGATATTGGTGGTATAAACTGATAATGGTGCTACTTGTTGTTTTATTAACGGCTGGATCATGGTGCTGGTTGAGTAATATGTTATTTGGTTCATCACGATTAGCTAGTTTATTGACACTGATTACTTCGGCATTAGTTGGTATAATAATGTTTATAGTGATGATTTGGCGTTTACGCCTATTATCAAAAGAAGAATGGTACACTTTACCAAAAGGGGATAAGGTGTACAACTTCTTAGAACGAAAGGGAAACTTATGCGATTAGATAAATATTTAAAGGTAGCACGCTTAATTAAGCGCCGTTCAGTAGCAAAGGACATATCAGACCAAGGGCGAATTGATATTAATGGTAAAACCGCCAAGTCATCTAGTGATGTTAAAGCTGGTGATGAGTTGACTATTCGTTTCGGAAACAAAACGTCAGTTATTTCAGTGGATGAAATTGTTGAGACAACCAAGAAAAATGAAGCTGAACATATGTACAGCATCGTCTCGGAGTCTTATGCACAGAATTTTGACGAGGATGTAAAGTAACGCTCTGTTACTTTTTTATATGAAAATGTTAAGAAACACTAATGAGAGTTAAGAAACTTTAATTCTTGCGGTAAAGTTATGATAATAAAAAGTAAGCCGACACTTGGAACGATTCGGAAGGCAATTAGTGATGCGTAAAACAAATGAACAATCAAATATACGGCCACTAAATGCTGCCGGCAAACACCATATCGCGATTGAAGCACAACAAGCGAAATATACGCGTTATATTCATTTGCGGCGACGTTTTCTTTTGGGTGTCTTCATGATTATTGTGGCAGTTATTGCTATGGTGAATTTTCATAAGCAGTATACAAAATATACAACGGCTTCTGCTGGATTAGCTGAAACGACTAAGACTCTAGCGACTGCTAAGACATCACATTCTAATTTGAAACAAGAAGTTAAAGATTTGGATGATGATAGCTACTTAGAAAAGTTAGTACGTGAGAAGTACATGTATACGAAAGATGGCGAGACCGTCTTTAATATTCCAAACTAGAATTTACAGACTTATAATTAATACATTTTTAGCACAAAAAGTGGTTGAGACATTTGTTTTGTCTCAATCACTTTTGTTTTAGTCAAAAAAGCGATGAACTGATATCTTAGGTTCAACCCGCTTTGGTTCACACTATGTATTTTTAGCCTATAATGGACTTAGCCAGAAAAAGGAGTACGTGGATAGGAATGCAACCTAGAGTTTTACGAGCTAATTTAATCCGCCACATTCGTGAACAACAGTTGTTTGATGCAACAGATCATGTATTGGTTGCTGTGTCGGGTGGACAAGATTCATTGCGATTATTAAGATGGTTAACAGAAGGTGATTTACCACAAGACCTGCAGCCAAAGGTTAGTGCAATTTATATTAATCATCAACTGCGTTCTGATGCATCACAGGAAGAAGCATTGGTCAGGCAAGTTTTTGCACAAACACCACATTTGCAGTCAGCAACTGTCAGAACATTAGATTGGGCAGCAGCACCAACAGTTTCAGTTGAAGAACAAGCACGTGAAAAACGATACGGCATCATGTTTTCAGTTGCAAAACAGGTTGGTGCTAATATGATTGTGACTGCTCATCATCGGGATGATCAGGTTGAGACTATTTTATATAAATTAGCACGTGGTAGTCGTTTAGAGCAGCTGACAGGGATGCCTGCTAAACAAAATCTAACAAATGGCTTACAACTAGTACGACCATTTTTAGGATTGTCTAAGATGGCATTAAAGGATATCGTTAAGGAACCTGTGCAAGAATGGATTGATGATTATACAAATGATGACCAACGCTATGCTCGTAATCGTTTGCGTCATGCAATCATTCCAGATTTGCAGCATATAAATAAGCAAGCTATGATGCATATTATTGATTTTGCCGATCAATTAACAGCGCTACAAGCATTAGCTGCACCACAAATTGACCAATATGTAGTAGCATTAGAAACAGGTCAGTTGGACTGGGAATTACCTCAGGAACAATTGCTGTTAGTGCTACAACAATGGTTAAAAAACCAACAAGTGTTAGACATTAAGGATCGCCAATTACAACAGGCTATTCAACTAATGAAAAATAAAAATGTCGCTACTGGGACTATTCATTTGAATGACCATCAAAGGCTAATTAGAGACCATCAATGGTTGAGTTTAGTAAAAAGTTAAAAGTTTTTCAGTTCTTTTAGTTATTGGCTAAACATTTAGGGCCAAACATGGTATTCTTAAACTTATGTAACAGTAGGGGAATTAAGATTTAGGAGATTAATAAAACATGAACCAGCCGGACATGAACAATGATATCGAACGGGTATTGTATAGCGAGGCGGAAATTGCACGAGCTGCTAAACGAGTTGGTGAACAATTAGCTGCTGACTATCAAGATAAGACACCAATTATCTTATCAGTATTAAAAGGTGCTGTTTTGTGGACAGTTGATGTGATGCGTCATATGCAATATGCGGAAGTCGAGTTTATCGATGTTTCTAGTTATAATGGTGGTATTGCCTCATCAGGTAATGTCGATTTGGTAACAGATCTACAAACTGATATCAATGGACGCGATATTATCATTATGGAAGATATTGTTGATACAGGTCGGTCACTAAAGTTCATGATTGAATTATTAAAGAGTCGTGGCGCAAAATCAGTGAAAACTGCTAGTTTGTTGGATAAAAAAGACGGTCGTGTTGTCGAAGCAACTGTTGATTACGTTGGCTTTGACGTACCAAAAGCCTTTGTGGTAGGGTATGGACTGGATTACAAACAGTTATACCGTAATTTGCCATATGTTGGCGTTTTGAAGCGCGAAGTTTATGATCCACAACATGCTGATATTGTTGACACGGTGGATATCACACCAAATCACTAATTTAAACTGGAAAATGAGTTAGTAGGATCGTACATAATATAAGGTAGTAACTGCTATTGCTATCTATAGGAGGAATTGATGAAAAACCAACGAAACGGAAATTTTGTCCGTAATAGTTTGTTTTACGTAATCGTAGTCCTCGGTATTATGGGGTTGATATATTGGGTAGCCGGGCCCACACAGACCTCAAATACTAAGACTATCTCTACGTCAACATTTATGACGGAATTACGTGACAAAAAGATTGATAAAGTCACGGTTCAACCTGACGATGGGGTTTACACCGTTAAGGGTGATTATACAAAAGCGCAATCAAGTAAAAAGTCTAGCAACAATGACGCCTTTACCTCGTTGTTAGGCGGTGGTCAATCGGGGAAGGCAACTTCCTTTGAGACAAAGTTAGTTGGTAGTGACGATGTTATTGCGAATGTGCAAAAGATTGCTGATAAAGCAGATACAGATATCACGACAAAGGCGCAACCTACTAATTTCTGGGGTACGTTCCTAGTAACTATTTTGCCATTGATCTTGATGGTTGGTTTGTTCTACCTAATGATGGGTGGTATGAACCAAGGTGGTCAAGGTGGCCGTGGCAATATGATGGGAATGGGTAAGTCAAAGGCTAAGCCCGCTGACCCATCAGAAAACAAAAAGCGCTTTAAGGACGTTGCTGGTGCTGAAGAAGAAAAGCAAGAACTTGTTGAAGTTGTTGAATTCTTGAAGGATCCAAAGAAGTTCTTAAAGTTAGGTGCCCGTATACCATCCGGTGTGCTTCTAGAGGGGCCTCCCGGAACTGGTAAAACTTTGCTAGCCAAGGCAGTTGCTGGTGAAGCTGGTGTGCCATTCTTCTCAATTTCTGGTTCTGACTTCGTTGAGATGTTCGTTGGTGTTGGGGCAAGTCGTGTTCGTGACTTGTTTGAAAATGCTAAAAAATCTGCACCATCAATTATCTTTATCGATGAGATTGATGCTGTTGGACGTCAACGTGGTAACGGCATGGGCGGTGGTCACGATGAACGTGAACAAACGCTGAACCAAATGTTGGTTGAGATGGACGGATTCGAAGGTAATGAGGGTGTTATTGTCATGGCGGCCACAAACCGTTCTGATGTGCTTGACCCTGCGTTGCTACGTCCAGGTCGTTTCGACCGTAAGATTTTGGTTGGTCGCCCTGATATCAAGGGCCGTGAGTCTATCTTGAAGGTCCACGCCAAGAATAAGCCAATCGATTCAAGTGTTGACTTAACGGAAATTGCTAAGCAAACACCTGGCTTTGTTGGAGCTGATTTGGAAAACTTGTTGAACGAAGCGGCGTTGTTAGCTGCTCGTCGTAACAGTACGACCATTACAGGTAAAGATTTGGATGAAGCTGAAGACCGTGTTATTGCTGGTCCGGCTAAGAAGGATCGTGTTGTGTCAGCAAAGGAACGCAAGACCGTTGCTTACCATGAGGCAGGACACGCCATTGTTGGCCTTGTGTTGAATGAGGCTCGTGTTGTCCATAAGGTTACGATTGTTCCTCGTGGACGTGCTGGTGGATATGCCATCATGCTACCTCGTGAAGATCAAATGTTGATGAATAAGACGGACGCTATGGATCAGGTTGCTGGTTTGATGGGTGGACGTGCTGCTGAAGTATTGATATTTAATCAACAATCTTCAGGAGCTTCAAATGACTTTGAGCAAGCTACTGGTATTGCCCGCGCCATGGTAACACAATATGGTATGTCGGATAAGCTTGGTATGGTTCAGTTGGAAAAGGATGGTGGCCCACAATACGGTCAGCCACTTTATTCAGATACTACTTCGCGCCTAGTTGATGAAGAAGTACGTAAAATCACGACTGAGGGTTATAACACAGCTGCTGACATTATTACTAAGTACAAGGATAAGCATGAGGCAATTGCCCAAGCTTTGCTAGAGTACGAGACGTTGGATGAGAAGCAAATCTTGAGCTTGTTCAACACTGGTAAAATGCCTGATGAAGCTGCTTCTGAACCTGAAAAGTCAACACCAATGTCATATGAGCAGGCTAAGCAGGCTGCTAATGATAAGTTGACTGAAGATGAGGATGTTGCATCTGAAAAGGCAACTGCGTCAGAGTCATTAACGCATGATGAAGATGAACCATCAGATAATGACAATGATGATGATCGTGCTTAATATTTAATAAATGAGCAATATAAAATGGTTGAGACAGAATAAATGTCTCAACCATTTTTGTTTAAAGTGCATTCGTTACAACCAGCTTCAAAACGACTTTTGTCACGCTCTCCATAAACGCGTTTCAAAAGTCTGAAGCTTCAATGTAACAACGATGGCGTAATTCTGCCCCTTCGCTGCGCTGCGAGTCAAAATAACGCCATCATTGTTACAACCGGCTTCAAAGCGTTTCTTGTCACACTCTCCTTTTTAGGCGCTGTATGTTACACTTGATAACGGAAAAACAATCAGAAAAGGGAAATCAATATGGCAGATAAATTAGTACGTGCGGTAACAAATGATGGTAAGTTTCGCGCCATTGCAATTGAAGCAACTGAAATGATGAAAACAGTTGCCACTTTCCATGATGCTTCACAATTAGGCATTACGGTTTTGGGACGCGCTTTACTTGGTTCATTGATGGTATCGAATGCTATTCTGAAAGGTGATGAGCGTTTGGCTATCAGCATTGATGGTCAAGGGCCTGCAGGCAAAATAGTTGTTGAAGCGTCAGCACAAGGAGAGGTTCGTGGCTACGTATCTAATCCACAAGTAACCTTGCCTTTAACTTCTCAGGGACAACCCGATGTGGCAAAAGCGGTCGGCACAGATGGCTATCTTTCAGTCAGAAAAGATTTCGGCACGGATGAGCCATTTACAGGGCAAGTTGCGTTGGTAACTGGTGAAATTGGAGATGATTTAACTTATTATATGGCTAAATCTGAGCAAATCCCTTCAGCCGTAGCAGTATCTGTGCTAGTTGATCCAGATGGTACCGTGGTGACGGCTGGTGGATTTATGATTTCGACATTGCCTGACGCAACTGATGAAGATATTGCATCGTTGGAAGATAAATTAGCTAATTTTCCAGCAATCTCTACCCAAATGCTTGAAGGGTTTACACCAACTGATTTACTAAATAAACTGTTTGGAGCTGATCAAGTGAAAGTGTTGACAACAACTGAAGTTAATCTGTATCCAGAAATTGCCAAGCGTGATTATGCACGTATGTTGGCAACATTGCCGTTGTCAGAATTACAAGAAATTTTGGCTGAAGACCATGGTATTGAAATTGTTGATCGTTTTACAGGTAAGATTATTAACTTTGATGAAAGTGAACTACAAGCTATTATTGCTAGCAAAGACGCAAATGGTTTGTAAAATTAGTCCTGAGACTTGCAAAATGGACGGAAGATTGGCAAACTTATAAATATGTATGGTGGCAACATCAACGAATCAATAAAGGGAAAATGAGGCAGGAATAGGAATATGGCTGACCAACAAGTGTCGTTAAATGACCAAATGATCAAGCGCCGTGAAAAGATGACTGAACTGCGTGATGCAGGTATCGATCCATTTGGTCACCGTTTTGATCGGACGCATATGGCATCTGAACTACATCAATTGTATGATGATGTTTCAGGTGAAGATTTAGAAACACAGGCAAATGAAGTTGCTATTGCTGGACGTATGATGATAAAACGTCGTTCAGGTAAGATTAGTTTTGCTGACATTAAGGATCGTTCAGGACGTATCCAAGTGTTCGTACAAAAGCCAGTCGTAGGCGAGGACGTCTATGACTGGTTTAAGAAATCTGATTTGGGTGACTGGTTAGGTTTCAAAGGAACGATGATGAAGACTCGTGCCGGAGAGTTATCATTAAATGTTACTGAAATCACACATCTTTCAAAAGCTTTGCGTCCCTTGCCAGACAAGTTCCATGGCTTGACGGATGTTGAAACGAAATATCGTCAACGTTACTTGGACTTAATTGCTAATGATGATTCATTTGAACGTTTCCAAAAGCGTTCAAAGATTATTTCTGCTGTGCGTGCTTATATGGACGGAGATGGCTTTACTGAAGTCGAAACGCCAATGCTACAAAATGCAGCCGGTGGTGCAGCTGCGCGTCCATTTATCACACATCACAATGCATTGAACATCGATCTATACATGCGTATTGCGCTTGAACTACACTTGAAGCGTTTAATCGTTGGTGGTATGGAACGTGTTTATGAAATTGGTCGTGTTTTCCGTAACGAAGGAATGGATCCAAAGCATAACCCTGAGTTTACTGTTATGGAATCTTATGCTGCATTCTGGGACCTAGGCGATGTCATGACTGAAACAGAAAACATCTTTAAGGCAGCTGCTAAAGCTGTTTCTGATGATTTGACAGTTACTTATCAAGGACAGACAATTGATTTGAGTAAGACGTTTGCCCGTAAGCATATGATCGATCTAATTAAAGAACAAACTGGTGTTGATTTCTGGCAAGAATATACACTAGAAGAAGCCCGTGCAATTGCCGATGAAAAGGGTGTTAAGTATGAACAATACTGGGGTGTTGGTCATATCATTAATGAGTTCTTTGAAGAATTTGTTGAATCTACTTTAATTGAGCCAACATTTGTTTATGGACATCCTGTTGAAATCTCACCATTAGCAAAGAAGGCTGATGATGACCGTTTTGCACAACGTTTCGAATTGTTCATCGCTGGTGGCGAGTATGCTAACGCATTTACTGAGTTGAATGATCCAATTGATCAACGTGAGCGTTTTGAAGCACAAGCTGCAGAACGTGCTGCTGGTAATGATGAGGCAGAAGGTATCGATGAAGACTTTATTGAGTCTTTGGAATATGGTATGCCACCTACAGGTGGATTGGGTATTGGTATTGATCGTTTGATCATGCTATTAACTGATGCTGAAACAATTCGTGATGTTTTGTTGTTCCCAACAATGCGTTAATAGAATTATAAATAAATATAAAAAGGCGATTGTGAACTGAACCCCAAAAATTGGAGAGAAGTTTAAGCAACTAACTGGTCGGAAAGATTTCGGTATTGAACCGGAGTTTTTCCGGCCAGTTTTGTTTTAATCCGTTTATTATTGTAGTAATAGATATAA
>NZ_JAMXDB010000016.1 GCF_024718545.1 Weissella fangxianensis | reverse complement strand
TTCCGTATTTTATAAGGCGGAATACCTTGTAGATACATTGTGACAGCTTCAATTTGTACTTCTTTTGAAAACATAGTAAAACCCCGTAAGTTTTGGAAATTACTCCAACTTACGGGGTTCAGTTCATCTCAACCTTTTTTGCTATCTTTTTTGTATTCATTAAGTAAAAAAATAGTCAAACATTGATGGTCTATAGAGGGTATAATGAATATAATATTTTCGGAGGTATGTACATGATTGTTGGACATGGAATTGATGCACAGATTATTAGTCAGGTTAGTGCCGTTGCTGAACGACGCCCCGGATTTGTTGATGTTATTCTGACGCCAGCAGAACGTGCGGTTTATGATTCAAGAAAAGGCAAGCATCGTCAAGAATTTTTAGCGGGCCGATTCTCAATCAAAGAAGCCTATAGCAAAGCAATTGGGACCGGTATTGGTTCACAAGCACATTGGCAGGATATTGAAATTTTACCTAATGAAGCTGGACAACCTATCATGGTCAAGCACCCTAGACAAAACCAAGCTGTTGTACATATTTCAATTTCACATACTGGTGACACTGTTCACAGTTCAGTTATTTTAGAGAAGACGACTACGCCAGCAATAGCAGAGGAAAATCACGAGAAAGTTGCGAATCAAGCCGTTATTAGTACCAGACGACCCGCTTGGATTGAAATTTCAGCAAGCGCGATTGCACAAAATATTGCCGTGGTACGTGAATTGACTGATACGCACCATTTTATCGCAATCGTGAAAGCCAATGCCTATGGTCATGGCTTGGCACAGGTCGTGACTGCCGCCAAGAAAGCTAGTGTCGATGGATTTGGTGTGGCAACTATTGATGAAGGCATTTGGCTACGTCAGTATGGTGTGATGGAACCAATATTTATATTAGGAGTAACACCAGCTGACTATGTTGATGAACTTGTAACATATCAACTAATACCAATCGTCACGAGTGAAGCATGGTTGGATGCTGCAAGCCGTAAATTATCTTCTCAGGCAACCCTAGTACTATCAATTGGTGTTGATACGGGAATGGGTAGAATTGGTATCCGACATCCGGAAGAACTACAACGGGTCGTTGAGAAAATTAATCAAAATGATCAATTGATTCTGAAAGGCATTGGGATGCATTTTGCAACAGCTGATGAGAAAGACCAGACATATTATCAACAACAGGTGAAAACTTGGCATAAATTGGTTGATGATTTACCATTACCTAGTAATACCTGGCATCATCTAGCAAATTCAGCAACATCATTGTGGCATGAGCAGCCAAGTGAAGATGCAATACGTGTGGGTGCTGCTATGTATGGCTTTAATCCTTCTGGTAAAGAAATAACAGCAGATAAATTGACGCCAGCATTGACGTTAAAAGCTGAGCTTGTTCACGTTAAAGAAGTAGCGGCTGGTACTGCAATTTCCTATGGTGCAACGTATACAACTACGCAATCAGAATGGATTGGTACGTTACCACTCGGGTATGCAGACGGTTACGCACGTCAATTGCAGGGAATGTATGGCTTATTGCCAGATGGTCGACATGTTGAAATAATTGGGCGTATTGCCATGGACCAACTGATGGTACGTTTACCTGAAGACATGCCAATTGGTACCGTTATTACGCTAGTTGGTAAAGTAGGCCAAGAAGAGATTACATTGGCAGATTTGGCGGAGCATTTAAATACGATTCCGTATGAAATTGCAACTAGTTTATCAACACGCTTGCCACGAAAGTTAGTAAAGTAAAGAGAGATATATGGCTAATAAAAATGAGATGAAACGTGGTGATATTTTTTTTGCTGATTTATCACCCGTAGTTGGATCGGAGCAAGGTGGTCAACGTCCGGTCGTGATTGTTCAAAATAATGTCGGGAATCAACATTCCCCAACTGTAATTGTTGCACCAATTACGGCTAAAATAGCTAAACCTAAGTTGCCAACGCATGTTGGTTTACCGGCCGAATCGGCGAATACGGGTATTGGAAAAGATTCTGTTATTTTGTTGGAGCAAGTTCGAACGCTTGATAAGCGTCGTTTGCAAGATAAAATTGGCCTTGTACCAGCAGAATTGGTTGTTAAAATTGATCAAGCCCTATTTATCAGTCTTGGCTTAGTATAATGAAATAATCTGTGGATGGGGTTGGGACAAAAAATAGTGTCCCAACCTCTTTATGCTTAAAAAATATGAAAGAGGGGGTAGACATGCATCAAGAACAGGCGACTGAACAAAAAAGGTTAGATACTGTCGTACAAAAAATAGATCAACAATTGTTGGAAGCAAAAGACGCCTATGCAAAGGCTCACTCAGAAACACGAGCCGTTGAAAGCAACTACATTGCTAACACATCAATTAACACGGCTGAAGTTGATGATTCAATGGAGACTAACGCCGAAATCCAACAACAACGTAATATTGTGGCTCGTGTCACAGAGACCGAGAATATTATGGCCAAATCCGTAGACACTCTAACCATGTTACGTCCAAATCCATATTTTGGTCGGGTAGATATTGTTGAAGATAATTGGCCAGAAACACTCTATATTGGTTTGGCATCTCTTCAAGATGATGAAGGTGAGTTTTTAATTTATGATTGGCGGGCACCAATTAGCGGTGTTTATTATAATGGGACTTTAGGACAAGTTAGCTATCCAACTCCTAGTGGTGAGCAGACGGTTGATTTACAGAAGAAAAGACAATTTGTTATTAGTGATGCCAAGATTACGAACATGTTTGACACGAATGAAACTGTTGGTGATGAAATGTTGCAATTTGCACTAGGCCAGCAAAATGATGAAGTGATGCGAAATATTGTTGCAACGATTCAAAAGGAACAAAATCAAATTATTCGCGATACAACGAGTGATTTATTAGTCGTTCAGGGAGTTGCTGGTTCCGGGAAAACATCAGCTATCTTGCAGCGAATTGCATTTCTGCTTTTCCACGCACGTGAAGCCCTTAATTCCGATCAAATCGTGCTTTTTTCACCAAATCGTCTATTTTCGAGCTATATTGCGGATGTCTTACCATCATTGGGTGAACGGAACATGCGTCAGGTCACATTAGCTGAGTTTTTCAGTGCGCGTTTGCAGGGGTTGACGGTACAAACCTTATTTGATCGTTATGAACAGGAACAACAAGTGATTGGATCGGCTAGTCGACGTATTCGTGAAGTACTCGAAAGTGCTGATATTGTTACATTTATTCAGCAATACGTTGCGCAATTATCGACGAAGGACTTACATTTTGTTGATATTTATTATGAAGATAAGGTGTTTTTTAGTGCAACAGAGTTAGCTAGTTATATGGCATCATTGTCTGATAATTATTCAGTGCGCGAACGTATTGATAAAGTTCAAAAACATTTTATGAAGGTGTTGATGGATCGTATCGATAGTTTGCAGGATGCTGATTGGGTATTAGAAGAATTGGATAATCTGACAGATCAGGAATATCAAGATTTACTTGGTGATGAAGACGTTGAAGAAACATTGGTATCTGAAAATGTTGATGATGTTATTTCATTGGTAGCTAAGCGGTATCTAATGAAACATTGGCAGGTTATTGATGATGCTTTGTATAATAGTTTCTATCTTGATATTTATGAGCAATATGTGGCCTTCTTGGCGTATATGGGTACGCAGGATGAGTCACATGCCGATTGGTGGGAAGCTAAACAAGAGCGATTTGCAAGGCAATTAGAGTACCATCGCATTGACTTAGAGGATGCAGCACCGTTGCTATTTTTGCGAGATGCTTTAACTGGTGGTGGGACAAATCAGGCGATGTCATACGTGTTTGTGGATGAAATGCAAGATTATGCGTTATCACAATTGTTGTACTTAAAACACGCATTTCCCAAAGCAAAATTTACGGTATTAGGTGATTCTGAGCAGGCTTTGTTTCGGGCTGTTGAAACTCCACAAGCCCTCCTGAATAAATACGCCCAAGCCTTTGCTGCAAAACAGCCAACCTTGATTAAGTTGAATAAAGCCTATCGTTCAACACAGGAGATTATGAATTTTGCTAAGGCCCTGCTACCAGATGGTGAAGATATTATCACCTTCACGAGACATGGGGATAAGCCGTTGTTGCTTCAAACGGAAGCAACGCAGGTTGATGGTGTGTTAACAAATGAGGTAGCACGATTACGTCAAAAGTTCCAAACGGTGGCTATTTTGACTAAAACCGCTGACGAATCAACGTCAGTAATGGATGCTTTACGCAATTATCCAGAAACAGTACAATTGCTACATGCGACGGATCGTTCACGTGTGGCGAATGTCTTAGTGATGCCCATTTATTTGGCGAAGGGATTGGAGTTTGATGCCGTTATTGGCTATAACGTTTCACAAGAAAATTATTCGGATGGTAAAGCAACTGGCTTACTATACACTTTGGCATCACGTGCGATGCATGCGCTTAGTTTGATTAGTATTGGGCAAGTATCTAGGTTGATTACACGTGTGCATGAGACGATTGAAAATAAACAATTACATAAT
Organism: Weissella fangxianensis; assembly: GCF_024718545.1. GTDB lineage: Bacteria > Bacillota > Bacilli > Lactobacillales > Lactobacillaceae > Weissella > Weissella fangxianensis. The sequence goes on along the minus strand of NZ_JAMXDB010000016.1, from coordinate 31,123 downwards.
AACTGATGAAACGCTTGTTATCGTCTTAAAAAACTTTTACAATTGGTTTTGACGAATTTGATTTTGTGACTATGTCACAATGGAAAGAAGAAAAATATGACTGAAAAGAAAGTTTTGTTAACTGGCGATCGCCCGACCGGTAAACTCCATATTGGACACTATGTTGGTTCATTAAAAACCCGAGTTGCAATGCAAAACTCTGGTAAATATGATCCTTTTATTATGGTAGCCGATAAACAAGCATTTACTGACAATGCTCGTAATCCTGAAAAAATTCAAAACTCTCTTTTGGAAGTCGTTTTGGACTATTTAGCAGTTGGCATCGATCCCGCGAAGACAACGATTTTCGTGCAATCTGCCGTACCAGAACTATCAGAATTAACAGAATACTTTTTGAACTTAGTATCAGTGGCACGTGTGCAACGTAATCCAACTGTTAAAGCTGAAATCCAACAAAAGGGATTTGGTGAAAGCATCCCAACTGGTTTCTTTATTTATCCCGTGTCACAAGCGGCCGATATTGCCCTATTTAAAGGACAAGTCGTGCCGGTTGGGGATGACCAGAAACCAATGTTAGAGCAAACACGTGAATTGGTTCGTACGTTCAATCGTTACTACAATACTGATATATTGGTAGAGCCTGAAGGTATTTTTCCACCAGAAGGACAAGGACGTATTCCTGGTCTAGACGGTAATGCGAAAATGTCGAAATCTTTGGGCAATGCGATTTACCTAAGTGATGATGAAGAAACACTTTGGACTAAGGTAAAGTCAATGTATACCGATCCAACCCACGTACGTTTGTCAGATCCAGGTCATGTTGAAGGTAACATGGTATTTACTTACCTTGATATTTTTGATGAAGATAAAGCATATGTTGCTGATCTAAAGGCACAATACGAAGCCGGCGGATTGGGCGATATGAAAATTAAAAAATATTTGTTTGAAGTATTAAACAAAGAATTAACACCAATTCGTGAACGTCGTGCACAATATGCAGCGGATAAAGACGCTGTTTTGGATATTGTGAAGGCGGGATCTGAAAAAGCCCGTACTATCGGTCAACAGACGATGGCGGAAGTTCGCCATGCAATGGGAGTCGATTACTGGGGTTAATGATTAATTGATACCTTGAAGGAGCATGAAATGAGTTATTTGGCAGTCATTGACTTGGGTTCAAATTCAACCAGAATGGTGGTTGAGGAACTACAAGATGATGGAAATTTTGTTGAATTACACCGACGCAAATTAGATACGCGTTTGGCAGAAGGCATGGATGAAAATGATGGTGAATTAACGGACGCGGCAATGACGCGGGTTGTTGATGCACTATTAGAATTCCAGCAAGATTACATGATGTTTGATGATGTGACGGTGGTTGGCATTGCAACGGCTGCCGTGCGTGAAGCAGAAAATCAAGCTGAATTCTTGGACAAGGTTTTTCGAGCAGTCGGTGTCGAAATTCGTGTGTTAACGGGTGACCAAGAAGCTTATTATGATTATTTGGGTGCTGCATCAGCATTGGATATACCAGATGCTTGGTTACTAGATACAGGTGGTGCTAGTGTTGAACTAGTTGGTATTGAAGACCGAATGGCCACAAATATGATGAGCTTACCTTTTGGTGCGGTCAACTTATCTGAAAAGTTTAAGTTGAATGTTGCAGGGGTGGTATCACCAGAAGTACTTGCTAAGGCCACTAAGTATGTGAATAATCAGTATGCTAAATTACCTTGGTTGGATGATACGGTTACATTACCAATTATTTTATTAGGTGGCGCTAACCGATCACTAGCTAGGTTAGATCGAGTACAACATGGTTTGGCCGCAGATTCTGATTTTCATGGCTATGAAATGACGACGGCAGCCGTCATGGCAATTTATGAAAAGTTGATTAAGATGACTAGATCAGAACGAGAGGAACTATTAGGGCTAGAGGCTAATCGTGCGGATATTATGATCAGTGGGTTGTTACCATTGGTTGAATTGATTAAACGTACGGGTTCTAATAAAGTTGTCTTTTCATCTTCAGGAGTACGCGAAGGGCTCTTACAAGAGTATCGTATGAATAATTAAAAAATAAAAGAAGTCGAAGCTTTCCGGTTCAAATCGGAAAGCTTCGACTTCTTTTATGTAAAACAGGCCTTATAGCTGAATGCTAAACGCTGGGTGTCACGCTCTCATAAACGCGATAAATTTTCAATCCAGCCAATATAACACCAACAATGCCTGCATGCCTACGCAGTCGCTGCGGCGAAGCAGTCACTGTTAGCGTTATATTGACTGTCAAAACGAAAATTTATCAGCTCTGCATTAAACGCGATAAGCTGCCAGTCCGTCAAAAATAAGCAATAAATATGTCACACACCTACGCAGTCGCTCCGGCGGTGCACCAAATTTATCACTTATTTTGGACTCCAAAACAGCAACTTATCAGCTCTGCATTAAAAAAACCGCCGGTACGTTGACCCGCGGTTACTTTTGTTATATCTATGAAAAGTATAACAAGGAGAGCACTTGAGTTTGCTACCCTATATTCAATTGTAGTGGCAATGTCTAGAGGCTTAATCTGCAGATTTAAGCGACTGTCGCTAGCACTACCGAAACCAAATACATCTTGCTCGCAACTACTACTCATCCACATTTATTCGTTTAAAAAGCGAACCGTGTCGGGAGCAGCCTCCAAATCAACATACATGTTTTCACCCTTAACTATAAGAGCTATCGTATATTGTTGAAGTAACCGATGCTAATGTCTGCAAGACTGTCAATTCATGACTTAATGTTTATCATTCAAAATGTGATACGAAGTTATATCTTGCATCATTACTGTGACACGCCCATATGGATTTTAGTAGCTAAAGCGATGTTTGAGGTTGAAAAGAAATCAATTTTCAAATCATCTACCTACCTTTCCTTTGGTACATGATTATAGTAACATCTATTGGAAGCGGTTACAAATATAAAGCTTCGGATTAACGATCAAAATTTACAATATGTGGGTTAGCGCCTGTTGCACCAGCCTCTAATATGCGCATGGTTGTTAATAATTGATTATCAGATACTAATTTTGGTTGTTTGTTGACGAGTGTTTCAAAAATGGCATCGTAAACAGAACCATAGTCACCTTGAATAGAAGGGATGAACTTTTCTAAACGATCATTATTTTGATTGTAGTAAGTAACTTTGCCGTAATCTTGCGGTGCATCTTGGCCGAAACCAGAATCGCCTGGCATAATGCCAGTTTTTAAATCATATTCTTGTTGGTCAATATTGTGCTTGATATAAGATCCCTTAGTGCCGTGGAGAATCCACTTAGGGTAGTGGTTAACAATTGTTTCGCTCGACTGGACAGTTGCCTTAAAGGCGTCTGGGTAAAATAAGTTCACCTCAAATTGGTCGGATAGTGTTGCTGATAAATCGCGCGTTGATCTTAAATCATAGGCAACTGTTTGTGGTGCACCAAATAGTGAAACAATTTGGTCAACTAGGTGAGCGCCATGGTCAAACCAGGTCGTCTCGATGGGGCTACCAGTTAATTTGGCGTCATTTGGTCGATAATGATCCATATGTAATTCAAGCTCAACAGGTCGACCGACATAACCAGCGTTTAAGACATGTTTTAGTGTTAAAAAGTCACTATCAAAGCGTCGGTTTTGGAACGGCATGAAAAATAGACCTTTTTGGTTAGCCAAGTCGACCAATTCTGAAGCTTCTTGGGCCGTTGCCACTAAAGGTTTGTCGACTAAGATGTTTTTACCAGCAAGCAGTAATTGGCGAGCAACTGAAAAGTGGGTTGGTGCCGGAGTAACGATGATGACTAAATCGAGTGTTTTGTCAGTTATAATATCTTGGATATCTGTTGAAAAAATTGTCCCTGTTTTTTCAAGAGCCGCCCGTTCTTCAGGGCGTTTATCAATGTGCGGTGCAACAACGCGACTAATATGAAATTTATCAGGTCGTTGACGGACATATGGGATATGATAGCGATTGGTACTTTTTCCAAATCCAACATAAGCGATGTTAAGCATAAGTAGCCTCCAAAGTGTGTTTTGATACTATTTTCACGTAATTCATGTATTTGTGCAATAGATGTTAGAATAGTAATATGAAATAGAATGATAAGTGAGTTTTTATACAAAGGTATAAGCGATATTTTAGGAAAAACTGGAGAATCACCATGGTTAGTGAACTAAAATCAGATATTTTACATGAAGTTATTTTAAGGCGACCTGATCAAAGTCATAAAGGGGACTATGGTCATGTGCTGCTGATTGGGGGAAGTTTACAATTTGGTGGCGCTATTTTAATGGCCAGTCAAGCAAGTGTTGGTGCCGGAGCAGGGTTAACTTCAGTAGCAACCGATAAAGTGAATTTAACGGCTTTGCATGCCCGAACACCAGAAGCAATGTTTATCGACTGGGAAGATAGTGACCAGTTGGTAGAAAACATAAAAAAGAATGATGTGATTGTTATTGGACCAGGCTTAGGTACTGATCAAAAAGCGGTTGATTTGGTCAAACAAGTATTTGCAACCGTTAATCAAAATCAAATTTTGGTAGTTGATGGGTCAGCATTGACCATTATGGCCGAAAATCATTTGATGTTTCCTCGGCAACCATATACGATTGCCACACCACATCAAATGGAATGGGAACGTTTGAGTGGTGTGCAATTAAATTATCAAACAGAGCATCAGTTAAATGAAGTACAACGCCAAATTTTGAATTTGGATGTGCTGGTATTAAAGCAACATCACACGTTGATCTATGCGCAGGATGAACTTCGTCAGTTGTTGATTGGTGGAGCCTACCAAGCGACTGGTGGTATGGGAGATGTTTTGGCTGGTACGATTGGTGGCTTTGTTGGCCAATTTAAAAAGAACCATTTAAAGGCGGTGGAAGCAGCCGTCTATGCGCATTCGATGATTGCCCAGGAAATGGCTAGACATAGTTACGTTGTGAAACCATCTTTCATAGCAGATGCTTTACCAAACTATATGGCACGTATTCAATCTAATTTATAAAGCATACATGGGTCGGTGCGAATTTCCATAAAGAAGTGTATAATTGAAAAGAATGTTAATCGTGGAGGAGTTAAATAATGACAAAACAATGGCGTGCTGAAGCGTTGAAATATGAAGATGATTTACTAAAAGATTTAAAAGAAATGTTGGCAATCAAGTCGGTTCGTGATGATGAAGCAGCAACGTCCGATGCACCTTTGGGACCAGGTCCTAAAGAAGCATTGTTGAAGTTTGAAGAGTTTGCTAAGCGTGATGGTTTCCGTGTGGGTAACTATAAGAATTTAGTTGCTTATGCTGAGTTAGGTCCTGAAGATGCTGAGGAAACAGTTGCTATTATTGGTCACTTGGATGTTATGCCAGAAGGTGATGGTTGGACTAAAGACCCTTGGACACCAGTTATTGAGGATGGTCGTCTATATGCCCGTGGTGCATCTGATGATAAAGGCCCAACCTTCGCAGCTTATTATGCGTTGAAGATGATCAAGGAAATGGGACTAAAGCTAAACCGTAAGTTAGTATTGGTAGTTGGAATCGATGAAGAATCTGACTGGACTGGTATGGATGAATTCTTCGCTGAGTATGGTGAACCAACGATGGGATTCTCACCAGATGCTGAGTTCCCAATCATTAATGGTGAAAAGGGAAATGTGTCAGTTGTGACACGTTTTGCCGGTACTCAAGGTGGCTCATTGAAGCTTCTTTCATTTACTGCTGGTCAACGACCAAACATGGTACCTGGTGTAGCGAAAGCAACAGTTGAAACAGCTGATGCCGACGCGTTAGTAGCTGCTATGCAAGCCTACTTAACTACTGAAACTCGAGTTAAGGGTGAAGCAACAGTTGATGGTAACCAGGTAGCTGTTACCTTCTATGGTAAGCAAGTTCATGGTTCCATGCCTGAAACTGGTGAAAATGCCGGAACTTACTTAGCTAATTTCCTACAAGATCAAGACTTTGGTGGTAATGCACAAGGCTTCTTGACATTCTTGGGGACGAAATTACATGATGACACGGTTGCGGAAAAGATTGGTGCTAAGAAGCATGATGAATTAATGCATGATTTGTCGATGAATGTAGGAATCCAACGCTTTACTGATGGGCAAGATGGTTTTGTTAACGCGAACTTCCGTTACCCACAAAATACAACGGCCGATGAAATTGAAAAGCATGTTGCGCAGTCATTACCTGCTGGATTCGATGCGGTCGCTAAGCAAGAAGGTCATGCACAAGTGCCACATTATGTACCTGGTAATGATCCACTTGTACAAACGTTGTTACAAGTTTATCGTGAGCATACTGGTTTGCCAGCTGATGAGCAAGTTATCGGTGGTGGTACATTTGGTCGCTTACTAAAGCGTGGTGTTGCCTTTGGTGCCATGTTTGAAGGTACGCCTGATACGATGCATCAAGCTGATGAGTTCTATCCAGTTGCTGATTTGACGCGTGCCATGGCTATTTTTGGTCAAGCCATGTATGAATTATCAAATGTGGAATAGTTTTAAAATTGAATAATTATTAAAAGTTAGCGGAGAGATATCGCTAACTTTTTTTCATTTTCAATAAAAAAGTGTTACAATTATGTAACAGAGATGCTAAAAACACTGCCATGGTAGTTGGGCAGCGGGATGCGGGACAGGGAAGGTGTTACGAGCGTCACACCTTCCCTGTCTTCTGTTTTGCCATAGTAAAAAATAAGGCACAGAAAGAGGTGTTTTGCGACTTTTACTATGACTGATTAACGAAACTATAGTAATCTAATATTGAAAACAAGTTATTCTTAAAATGTTAGGGAACCTTAAGGATTAGGCAGTATACTAATAGCAGTAAAAAAAGAGAGTAGAAAGAGTTATGAATCGAAAAGTTTTCGTTCTGACAGGTAATACGGGAACTGGTAAAACAACCGTTGCCAATTATTTAAATGAGTTTTATGAAATGCCCAAGGTGATTACACATACAACTAGACCACCGCGTGAAGGTGAGATTGACCAAATTGACTATTACTTTGAGACAGAACAGTCTTTTGAAAATAATCATTATTTAGAAAGTGTTGCGTATGCCAATTATCGTTATGGGTCATCATACGAGGGACTTGAACGTGCGTGGGAGAAAAGCCCATTGATTAGCATTGTTTTGGATACTGCTGGTGCAAAAACCTATTCAGAAAAATTAGGGGATGAAGCCGTCGTGATTTTTTTGACTGTCACCAAAACTGATGAACTTTTGGGTAGACTATCAAAACGAGGCGATAATTTGGAAGAAACTCGTCGACGCATGGCAAGTGAGGAATATAAACGTGATGTGCAATTACCTGAACCCTTACAAGGAATTGCTCATGTTGTTGTTAACGATGATTGGCTAAGTACAAAAGAAAAAATTGACAATATTGTTAAGCAGGCCTTAGTTTTTGACCTGGAGGAGGAGTAATATCTATGGCATATCGAACACCACCATTTATGACACCAGTCGCATTAGTATCAATTATTTTAGCAGTTAGCGCTGGTAACGCAGTCGTTAATGTTTCCACCCATTCTTCTAATGGCGCCGCAAAGTCATCCTCGGTATCTAGTAGTATGGTTTCATCATCAAGTGTTAAATCTTCTGTTAGTTCCTCAGATGATTCTGCTAAAGTTTCGACTGAGTCGGATGTGGCCGATGAAGATTCAATTGCTGATGATACATCAGTTAGCTCAGGATCAAAATCATCAGCAAGTAATTCAAGTCAGTCAACCGATGAAGAGTCTACAGATAACACGACCGATGGAACGACTGATGATGCAAACAATACAGATAATACGACTGGTAACACCACCGGTAATAATACAACTGGAACAAATAATAACACGACCGGAAATACGACCAATGACAATGCGGCACAAGGAGGAACTAATTAATGTTATCGATATTAGATTTACTTAATCATTATCTTGGTTTCTTCAACGTCAATGCTCGTTGGAAGGGACAAATGTATACGATCCTAGCTGGTATTGGTAATTTTTATATTTTATATTTAGCGGTACGGCATATACAAAACGGTGCCTACTTACGAGGAGTGTTGCTGGCGTTAGGATTTTTGTTTATTCTTTATTGTGTCATTTTAAATATCATTTACTATTACACACAGAAAACAGTGAAATGGGATATTTCACCAAAGCTTGAGAAGGTTTTGGGTGGCCCACAAGCAGCAAAAACAACCGACGGTCAGGCAATGCCTTATGTCCCAGCCAATGGTCTTTATGATAAACAACAAGTTCTACCAGCAACTGCCGTTTCAGATGATGATATGGCTGCCGAGTTAAATAAAGTTGTTGATCAGTTACGTGAAGGCGGCCTGATTAGTGAAAACTATGGTGGCTTATCAGAGAAAGAACAGCTAGCTTTTCTAGCTACCGGTCAACAAACCATTTTTGCTAACCACCCTGGTACCCCATTACCTTACTTCCGGTTGGAGGAAGAACGTGGTGGTTTGTCAATTTATGGTGGGATGAATGAAATGCTTGCGTCACGTTTGGCGCGAATTCAAACGGTTGGATTGCAACCAGTTGACTTAGCATTAGAATCATACAATTTATATATTGCGTCAGTTGTTGTTACTGGTGGACCAGGAAAGGCTCGTGGTCGTCATGATTTAATGCCTGTGGAAAAACCTTATGAGTTAGCAGTTGAGTTAGCATATACAAAAAAATAGATAATCGCACATAATTGAACATTCTTTCATGTCAACAAACTTAACAATATGTTTGACAATTAAGATAAACTCAGATTATTATTAAATTAGCGACCCGTCACGAATAAAATCGCGGCGGGTTATTTTTATATACGGGATAATTTTTAAGGTAAATTATCCATAAGGAGGAACCACTATGTCGATGATCGAATTCAAAGATGTCAACAAGTTTTATGGTGATTTTCATGCGTTGACGGATATTAATTTAAAGGTAGAGGCTGGGGAAACGGTTGTTTTGATTGGACCTTCAGGTTCAGGAAAATCAACATTGATTCGTACGATTAATGGTTTGGAGCCAGTCCAGGGTGGACAGTTAATTGTAAATGGGCAAGATTTAGCTAATCCTAAGACGGATATGAACCGTACGAGAAAGAATGTTGGGATGGTTTTCCAACATTTTAATTTGTACGCAAATAAATCAGTTTTAGAAAATATCATGTTAGCACCACGATTAGTGTTGCATCGTGAAGAAGAAGAAAATAAGAAAGTTGCCATGGAGTTACTTGACCGTGTTGGCTTGGCTGATCAAGCTGCAAAGTCACCATCAGCACTTTCTGGTGGACAACAACAACGTATTGCGATTGCACGTTCATTAGCAATGAAGCCAAAAGCATTGCTATTTGATGAGCCAACATCGGCTTTGGATCCTGAGATGATCAATGGCGTCTTGCAAATAATTCAAGATATTGTAGGTGATTCTTCAATGACGACGTTGGTTGTGACCCACGAAATGGGCTTTGCTAAGGAAGTTGCTGACCGTGTTATTTTCATGGATAAGGGAAGGATTCTTGAAGATTCACCAACTAAGGAGTTTTTCTCTAACCCAAAGGAGCCACGTGCACGGGAATTCCTATCGCAAATTATTCGTTAAGGAGGCGCAACATGAAAAGTAGATTTCAAGTTGTAATGAAGACAGTTCTTGCAGCTGCTGCAGTCACCTTGTTTGCTGGGGCAACCGGAGAAACAGTCATTCACGCAGACAACGTTAAAAATGAGACATATGATCGAGTGATGAAAACTGATCGTATGAACTGGGGTGTCAAGGGCGATACGAAATTGATGGGGCTAATGAATATCAAGTCAGGTAAACTTGAAGGATTTGATGTTGATATGGCCAAGGAAGTTACGAAACGTATCAATCCTGATGCTAAGGTCGAGTATACGCAGATTACTTCTGGTACGCGTGTACCTATGCTACTAAATGGTAATATCGATGCTATTATTGCGACGATGTCTGTTACACCAGAGCGACAAAAAGTTGTTGATTTCTCAGATCCTTATTTTGATGCCGGGCAGTCAATTATGGTTAAAAATTCAAGTAAGTATCATAATGTGAAGGATCTGAATACACCTAAGGCCCGCGTGTTAGCAGTACAAGGTTCGACTTCAATTGATGAAATTAAAGACTTTGCGCCAAAATCCAAAGTTGTTGGGTTACAAGATTACGCAACAGCATTAACTGCTTTAAAGGCCGGCCAAGGTGATGCGCTAACGACTGATAATGGTATTTTATATGGTATGGCTGCTGGTTCTAAAAACTTAGAAGTTCGTGGTGGTACCTTCACTAATGAGCCTTATGGTGTGGCGATGAAAAAGAAAAATCCTAAGTTAGTCAAAGCCGTGAATAAGGCAATTAAGGATATTAAGTCAGACGGTACTTATGCTAAGATGGTCCAGAAATGGTTCGGTAGCGTTAAGGGAATGGATTGGAAGGAGTTGGCTAAATAATGATCTCACTATTTCAATCACATGCTGGTGAATTTTTTACGGGATTCGGCTGGACAATTGCTTCATCAGTTATAGCATTGATTGGTTCGCTTATTTTAGGAACAGCTTTCGCATTACTCGAAGTTATTCCGAACAAGCTAGCTAATATTATCGGTCGTATCTATATTGAAGTTGTTAGAAACATTCCGTTGTTGGTTATCACGATGTTTTTCTATGTGGTTATTGCTAACATTATTAAAATTAGTGGTTTTGCGGCCGGAACGTTTGGTTTAACGTTATATACCTCAGCTTTTATTGCTGAAACAGTTCGAGCAGGTATTAATGCGGTGCCAAAGGGCCAACTAGAAGGGGCAATGTCAAACGGCCTTTCTTGGTGGCAAGCAATGCGTTACATTGTTTTACCACAGGCCTTTAAGTTGGTTATTCCACCACTAGGTAATCAATTTATTAATTTGATTAAAAACTCATCAGTGCTTGCATTCGTTGCTGGGCTGGATTTAATGTACCAAGCAAATCAGATTTCGCAAACGACATTTGATACATTTGGTCCATTTATCATTGTTGGTATATTCTATCTTATCCTAACAATGCCAATGAGTTATTATATGCGTTATTTGGAAAACAGACTTGAAAAGAATGGAGGTCGCGCATGAGTGGATTCTTTTCAGCATTTTCGTGGGTGAATATGCGCTTCTTGATGATGGGGCTAGGTGTGACTATCGAGGTTGCGGTAGTCTCGATTATCCTGAGTTTCATTATCGGATCAGTGTTGGGTGTGATTAGATATGTCAAAATCCCTTATTTTTCACAAATTGTGGGATTTATTATCGACTTAATTCGTAATTTACCATTACTATTAATTATCTTTTTCACCTATTTTGCTTTGCCAAAAATTGGTATTCACTTTGGTGTTGTCACGTCAACTATCTTCGCTTTGACAATTTTTGAGTCAGCAATGTTGGCTGAGATTATTCGTTCAGGTATTTTGGCCGTTCCTAAGGGACAGCTCGAAGGTGCCTTATCAAATGGATTGAATTTCAAACAAGCTTTGTGGCACATTATTTTGCCACAGGCATATAAGACGATGATTCCACCAATCGTGTCACAATTTGTTTCTTTGATTAAGGACACATCACTAGCAACCATTATTATGTTGCCAGAAGTTACTTATCGTGCTCAAATTGTGTACGCGCAAGAACCAAGCGCAATCATTTCAATGTTCCTTGCATTGGCAGTGATTTACTTCATCTTAAACTTTATTATTTCAAAGATTGGTGATCTATTAGATCGTCGGATGGCGGCCTAGAGTTATCATTAATACAAAGTGATTGAGACATTTGATTTGTCTCAATCACTTTTTTTATTGAAAAAATGAGAAAATGATGATTCATTAAAATGAACTGATTATGAGAACTGATCGTAGGCGTTGCTAAGGGGTATTATTGTTATAGCAGTCAATTAAGATGACAAAATCGAAACTTTATTAAAATGAACTTAAATAAATCGTTGACTATAAATTCGGTTTATTATATGATTATGAAAAAGTTATCACGTAATATGAATGTGGTTAAGGAATGGGGAAAATATGAATAAGACATTAAAGATTAGTGCATTGTTGTCGGGTGCAGTTATTCTAGGATCGACTGTCGTGCCGGTTACAGCTAGTGCTGCGAAGTATAAGACGATTAATTGGACTGAAAGTGCCAATGTTGGAACGATGGACCCTTCGAAGACAACGGCAGCGATTGATTTTAATTACTTACAAGCAATCGGTGAAGGTTTGTATCGTATGGATAAGACTGGTGAGCCAAAGTTGGCCGGTGCAACATCTGTTGATAAGTCAGACGATGGGTTAACTTTAACGTACCATTTGCGTGATATGAAGTGGTCTAATGGTGATGATGTGACTGCTGATGATTATGTTTATGGTTGGCAACGTACCAATGATCCAAAGACAGCGTCACAATACGCTTACTTGTACTCAGGTATTAAAAATGCTGATGCTGTGCAAGATGGTGATAAGCCAGTCACAGATCTAGGGGTTAAAGCAATTGATGATCATACGTTGGAAGTAACGCTTGATCGTCCAATGCCACAACTTGAGTCAGTATTGACGATGGCTACTTTTGAACCACAAAACAAGAAGTTTGTGGACAAGGTTGGTAAGAAGTACGGTACTGCTGCTAAGTACACACTTTCTAACGGACCATATACAATGAAGGGCTGGACAGGTTCAAATAATAAGTTTTCTTTGGTTAAGAACTCAGATTATTGGGATGCTAAGACTGTGAAGTCGCCAAAGATTTCAATTCAAACGATCAAGGATCAAAATACAGGTTACAATTTGTACAAGTCAAAGAAAGCTGACTATACGACCCTTTCTCCTGATCAATATAAGGCGTCAAAGAATAAGAAGGACTACACGGTTATTGCGCAAGCTTCAACAGCATTCCTTGAATTTAATGAAAATAAGAAGCCTTTGGAAAACAAGAACATTCGTAAGGCTTTGTCAAAGTCAATCGATCGTAAGACGATGGCAACAAAGATTCTTGGTGGTACCGGAACTCCTGCAACTTCATTTACTTCAACTAAGTTAGCTAAGGATCCAGAAACTGGTAAGGACTATGCCAAGGTTGCCGGTGATAAAGAAGCTGTCGGTTATGACTTGAAGGAAGCTAAGAAGCTTTGGAAGCAAGGTCTAAAGGAATCTGGTAAGAAGAAGGTTACTTTGCAATACTTGACTGATGATACAGATGCGGCCAAGCGTTCAGCACAATTTATCCAATCACAAATGGAAAAGTTGCCAGGTTTGAAGGTGACGATTAAGACAGTACCATTCAAGCAACGTATTTCATTGTCAGATGATAAGAAGTTTGATATGGTTCAGACGATTTGGGGTGCTGACTATGCAGATCCATCAACATTCTTAGACTTGTATACATCTGATTCATCATTTAACAATGGTAGTTGGAAGAATACTGATTATGACAATGCGATGAAGGCTGCCAAGACGACTGATGTTAACGATGAAACAAAGCGTTACGCAGACTATGCTAAGGCTGAAAAGATTCTACAAGATGACGCCGCTGTTGCACCAGTTTACTATCAAGCAAAGCCATCACTATTGAACACAAAGGTTAAGGGTGTTGTTTCAAATACTGTTGGTGCACCATTCGACTGGAAGTGGGCATACAAGAAGTAATTTGATTTCTAATTAATCAAACAACGCTAAAAAATTGAGGGAGTGTGGCAAGGTATTTGTCCGGCTCTCTCATTTTTTATCGCTAAATTTGTGAAAAAAGCTTTAAATAAAAAAAGTTTTCATTTTGATACGAAGTATTTACGAAAGTCTAGTGAATACGGGGCAAAATGATACATTTCATAATAGTTTTTTGGAATGTTAATTGTTATATTTTGTGATAAGATTAAATATTTATGTGAGGTTTTATAACAAACTCTTTAACATTTATGAAACCTCTGGTAAAATTAAAAACATCTAATTAATAGCTATGAGATATGAGAGTATGTTTGTTTACGCAATGACTTTCTAGCATATTATGAGTAGAACTAAAATAGGGAAGGCATGGCCATGTTCAAATATATTATTAAACGGTTAGCAATTATTGTGTTAACTTTGGTCTTGATTATTTCAGCGACATTTTTCCTAATGAAACTGATGCCAGGATCACCGTTGGCAAATGCAGAACGTTTATCTGCGAGCCAGCAAAAAATGATTGAAGCGCAATATGGACTGGATAAACCAGTTATCGTGCAATATGTGACTTATCTATGGGATGCATTGCACTTTGACTTTGGTGTTTCATTCCAGTTTGCAAACCAAGAAGTATCAACTTTGGTAGCACAACGTCTCGGTCCATCTGCACAACTTGGATTACAAGCATTAGTCTTTGGTTTGATTGCAGGTACAGGATTAGGAGCTGCTGCGGCCGTTCGTCGTAACACGAAGACTGATACATTCCTTTCAGTGCTAGCGGTGTTGGGTATCTCAATCCCTTCATTCGTCTTTGCGGCTTTGTTGCAATACTGGATTGGTTTGAAGTTAGGTTGGTTGCCTATTGCCGGCTGGAAAGGCTTTGCAGCGACGGTACTACCAACGATTGCTTTGGGAATGAGTCCTTTGGCAACCTCAGCACGTTTCATTCGTACCGAAATGGTCGATGTGTTGGGCTCAGATTACATTGAATTAGCACGTGCAAAGGGATTGTCAAAGAATGAAATCATTTGGAAGCACGCTTTGCGTAATTCATTGATTCCATTAGTTACATTGATTGGACCAATGGCAGTTAATTTGTTAACTGGATCAATTGTTGTCGAGAACATTTTCTCGATTCCTGGAATTGGTAGCCAATTCGTTGATTCAATTTTGACTAATGATTATCAAATCATCATGGGAACGACGATTGTCTACTCAATGATGTTGATGGTTGTGTTGCTATTAACCGATATCTTGTACGGTATCATTGATCCACGAATTCGTTTGGCTGAATAAGGAAGGAGTAGCTAATGTCTGAAAAAGTAAACTTAACAGCAGATGATTTTCAATTGCTTCCCGCAGATCGTCAAACTGATAGTGATAAAATTTTAAAACCTTCAGTTAGTTTTTTGAAAGATGCTTGGCGTCGTTTGAAGAAAAATAAAGGGGCTTTTATTTCACTTTGGGTACTAGTTTTTGTTTTTGTCGTTGCCTTTGCCTCGACACCAATTGCTAATTCAAAAGTGACTGCACGACAAGACGTCACTGTTCAAAATCTACCTGCTCGATTGCCAGGAGTATTAGGTGATATCCCTGGTTTTACTGGTGAAGGTAAGTTGGATGGTACAAAGGTTGATCAATATGAATCTGCCGGTGTTTCTGACAAGAAAAACTATTGGTTTGGTACCGACCAATTTGGTCGTGATATTTTCAAGCGTGTGTTGTACGGTACACGTATTTCATTGGAAGTTGCACTGATTGCGACCCTAATGGACTTAGTGTTTGGTGTGACGTATGGTATCATCTCCGGTTGGCGTGGGGGTAAAACCGATATCGTCATGCAACGTATTATTGAAATTGTTTCTTCCATTCCCAACTTGGTAGTGTTTGTGCTTTTGATTTTGGTTATGAAGCCTGGAATGTTGTCGATTTCATTAGGAATTGCCTTAACTTCATGGACATCGATGGCCCGACTCGTACGTGCCCAAGTTTTGACGGCCAAGGAGCAAGATTACATTTTGGCCGCACGGACACTTGGTTCTTCGACATGGCGGATTGGATTACGACACTTGGTACCAAACCTTAGTTCAACAATTATTGTGCAACTAATGTTTACGATTCCATCAGCAATCTTCTTTGAGGCTTTGCTTTCATTTATTGGACTAGGAATTCCAGTGCCAATGGCCTCATTGGGTACGTTGTTAAACGATGGACAAAAAGCAATGCAATTCTATCCATATCAGTTAGTTATTCCAGCTGTAATTTTGGGTATCATTATGATTGCATTTAACTTATTAGGTGATGGATTACGTGATGCGTTTGATCCACGTACAAAGGATTAATGGAAGTGAGTAGAGATATGGCAGAGAAAATTCTTGAGGTTGATGACCTTAAAATTAATTTCAATACTTATAATGGAAGTGTTCAAGCCATTCGCGACGTTTCATTTGATTTGTACAAAGGTGAAACATTAGCGATAGTGGGTGAGTCTGGTTCAGGTAAATCAGTGACGACTCGTTCATTAATGGGCTTGTTAGCTAAAAATGCACGTGTTGAAAAAGGATCAATTACATTCAAAGGTGAGGAAATTATTGGCAAGTCTGAAACACAAATGCAAAAAATTCGTGGTTCAGAGATCGCAATGATTTTCCAAGACCCAATGACGTCGTTGGACCCCACAATGAAGATTGGTCAACAAATTGCTGAACCATTAATCAAGCATCAACATTATAGTAAGAAAAAGGCTTGGGATAAGGCCTTGGAAATGATGAAGTTGGTTGGTATTCCAAATGCATCCGCTCATATTAATGATTATCCACACCAGTTTTCTGGTGGGATGCGTCAGCGAATTGTTATTGCGATTGCGTTGATTGACAATCCAGAAATTCTGATTGCCGATGAACCAACGACCGCATTGGATGTGACGATTCAAGCACAAATTTTGCACTTGATGAAAGACATCCAAGAACAATCAGGTAGTTCAATTATTTTTATTACCCACGACTTAGGTGTGGTTGCTGGTATGGCTGACCGTGTTGCAGTTATGTATGCTGGTGAAATAATTGAAATCGGTAAAGTTGATGAAGTGTTTAACTTTCCACAACATCCTTATACTTGGGGCTTGTTGAATTCAATGCCAACGACTAAGACAGAACGTGGTAAGTTAGAGGTTATTCCGGGTACACCACCAGATTTGTTGAATCCACCAGTTGGAGATGCCTTTGCTGCACGTAACCATTATGCTATTGCTGCTGATGAAAAGGTTAAGCCACCATTCTTTAAGTTATCACAGACGCATTACGCTGCGACATGGTTATTAGATGAACGTGCACCTGAAGTCGAACCACCTCTAGAAGTGCAAAAGCGTTGGGCTCGTTTCCAAGCTGAACATCCAGAAGCGGATCGGTCAAAGGCCGTTGCTGTTGAAAATGCTGCTGTTCTTGGAAATGGAGGTGGCAAGTAATGGCTGATGAACGAAAAAAATTAGTAGAATTGCAAGGATTAGATATTACCTTTAATGAAGGTAAGTCTAATGAAACAAAAGCGGTCCAAAATGCTTCATTTGATATTTATGAAGGTGAAACATTTGGTTTGGTTGGTGAATCAGGTTCAGGTAAGACAACTATTGGTCGAGCAATTATGAAATTGTATGAACCAACTAATGGGAAAATCTTGTTTGAAGGTGAAGACCTAGCTAAATTAAAAAAGCGGGGTAAGCTTAGTAAGTTCCATCAATCTGTACAAATGATTTTCCAAGACCCACAGGCATCACTTGATTTACGTATGAAGGTTAAGGATATTGTTGCTGAAGGTATTGATGTTAACCACTTGGCTAAGAATGATGCTGATCGTTCAAAGCAGGTTGAAGACTTATTGGAAACGGTTGGTTTGAATCGTGATCATTCTAGTCGTTACCCACATGAGTTCTCTGGTGGACAACGTCAACGTATTGGTATTGCGCGTGCGTTAGCCGTGCGTCCTAAGTTTATTATTGCTGATGAACCTATTTCGGCCTTGGATGTTTCTATTCAAGCCCAAGTAGTGAATTTGTTGAAAGAATTACAACAAAAGCAAGGATTGACTTACTTATTCATTGCCCACGATTTGTCGATGGTGAAATATATTTCTGACCGAATCGGGGTTATGCATTGGGGAAAAATGGTCGAAATTGGTAGTGCTGATGAAGTATATAATCATCCATTACATGACTATACGCGCTCATTACTAAGTTCGATTCCGGTACCAGATCCAAGTGTTGAAGAGCAACGTGTGACAATCGAGTATGATCCAACCGATGAATTAGATGGTCGTGATCGTCAGATGGTTGAAATTGCGCCACAGCATTTTGTTTGGGCTGGTGAAGATGAAATTGATGGTTATCAAGAACGTGCACGTGAATTTGGCTTAATTGATTAAAAAATGTGAAAAACGTACATCGAGTTTTAAAACTTGATGTACGTTTTTCTGTATGTAAAGGGGCTGATTTTATGGATATGTGTGTTTATGGTATAATAGTACGATAAAAACAAAAGAATAGGCTAGGTGAGACGGGTGAAAAAATTTACGGCGTTACCGACATTTTTTAAAAATCAACGTCTTGTTGGTGTGGCAGCCTTAGTATCATTTATTGCAATCGTGGGGACGATTTTAGCTTGGTTCGTTAATTGGATTGTGGGTATTATTTGGCTGGTATTAGTCATTATTGCATTAATTGTTATCTTTAAAACACTTCAGGGTTTAAGTGAACAGACAACGCATTATATTGAGAATTTATCTTATCGTATTAATCGTGGTGAACAAGAATCTATTATTCAAATGCCTTTAGGCGTTATTCTTTGTACTGACGAAGGTGAAATTGAATGGGTTAACCCATATATTCAGCAATTATTAGGTAATGAAGCGATTGTTGGTAGTGACTTACAAGAAGTTTCTGAACAGCTGGCTGAGATTGTTAGACTTTGGCCGAACGAAGAAAAACGGGTAACTGAGTTAGAATGGTTAGGGCACGTATTTCAATTACAAGTTCAACCAGAATTGAATGCGGTTTATTTAATGGATCGTACGACTGCTGCCCAAGTAACAGCGGATTTTGAAAATCATAAATTGTTTTTGGGAATTGTCTCACTAGATAATTATGATGAGGTGACTGAGGGGATGAGTGATGCTGAGGCATCGACTTTGCGCACTTATGTCACGAAAACTCTATCAGACTGGATGACAGACCACGAGATTTACGCACGACGTTTATCAGTAGATCGGTATTTATTGATTGGTTATCGCTCGGCTTTGGAGAAGGCTGAGAATGATAAATTCAATTTACTAAAAGCGATTCGTGAATCAACATCTGTGCAAAATGCGCAGATTACTTTGAGTATTGGTATTGCTTATAACGAAATGGCGATTGATACATTAGCTGAAAATGCGCAAGCGAACTTAGACTTGGCATTAGGACGTGGTGGTGATCAGGTCGTTGTCAAATCATCGACCGGATCAGCACGATTTTATGGTGGTAATACTAATCCGATGGCTAAAAGAACGCGTGTTCGTGCGCGTGTGATTTCACAAGCGTTGGCTGATTTGTTTGATCAAGCCGATCAAGTCTTTGTTATGGGCCATAAGCGTCCGGATATGGATTCATTTGGTGGTGCCCTAGGTGTTCGTAGACTAGCCGAAATGTTGGGAAAACCAGCGTGGGTGGTTTACGAAGAAACCGGTCGGGAGCATTCAGATATCGGTTTGCTGCTCGAACAAATGTCTGAAGATGTTGCTGATGAAAATGCATTATTGACACCAAATGAAGTTTTGACGCAAATGACGGATCAAAGTTTGCTAGTGATTGTTGATCATTCAAAGCCATCGTTGTCAGAATCGCAGGAAGTTTATGAAGCATTAAAGGATCGAGTGGTGATTATTGATCATCATCGCCGTGGTGAGGAATTCCCAGAGGAACCACAATTGGTTTATGTGGAGTCTTATGCTTCATCAACTTCTGAGTTAGTGACTGAATTATTTGAATACCAACCAAGACGCGCACAAGGATTGCGTAGATTGGAAGCAACGGCTATGTTAGCTGGTATTCAAATTGATACTAAGTCATTTACATTACGCTCTGGTACTCGTACATTTGATGCAGCTAGTTACTTGCGTGCAGTTGGTGCTGATGGTAATTTGTTGCAGGACTTTATGAAAGAAACGGTTGATTCATACCGTAATCGGGCTCATCTTATTGAGCGTGCCAAGATTCATGGTCCGGTAGCGATTGCGGTTGGTGAAGATGATGTACAATATGATTCAGTTGTTGCTGCGCAAGCTGCGGACTCGTTGTTACAAATGATTGGTGTGACATCTTCTTATGTTATTACCAGACGTGATAATGACACCGTGGCTGTCTCAGCTCGTTCAACCGGAATCGTTAGTGTTCAACTGGTTATGGAAGCAATGGGTGGTGGTGGCCACCTAAGTAATGCGGCAACTCAGGTTAAAGATACATCTACCGAATCAGTTTATGAGTTGCTGTTAGCTGAAATTAACAAAGAAGATGATGAGCAAGAAAATTAGTAAGAAGAGGGTATGAAACAATGAAAGTTATTTTTTTAGAAGATGTTAAAGGTCGCGGCAAAAAAGGCGAAGTAAAGAATGTCCCTGATGGTTATGCCAATAACTTTTTAAATAAAAATAAAAAGGCTAAGCCAGCAACGAATACTAATGTTTCTGCTTTACGTGGTAAAAAGAAGGCAGCTGAGCGTGAAGCTGCAGAAGAGAAGGCCGAAGCTGTTGCCCTAAAGAATAAGTTAGAGGATGATAATACGGTCGTTGAGCTAAAGGCAAAAGCTGGTACTGACGGTCGCTTGTTTGGCGCCGTTTCTTCAAAGCAAATTGTCGCAGCTTTACTTGACCAATTTGATATCAAAATCGATAAGCGTAAGATGGATATGAAAGAGCCTATTCGTGCGCTAGGTTATCGTAATGTGAAGGTTAAGTTACACCACGACGTTGAAGCAAACATTCGTGTGCATACTGAAGAGCAATAATTGAATAGGCATTAAATAGAGATTTAACGGTAAAATGATGCGGTTATGTCTCTATTTTTTAATTGTTAGTTATTTGGTACAATGAACAGTAGACTATTTTGGAAGGAGGTTATGTTCACATGGCTGATCAAAATGAAGGTGCACCATTACGTGTGCCACAAGATGCTGAAGCAGAGCAAGCTGTGCTGGGTTCAATTCTGTTGGCAACAGATCCCCAAGATCTATTGGCGGATATTATGACAATTCTTGAGCCTAATGATTTTTATCGGACAGCGCATCGTTTAATTTATTCAGCTATCTTAGCGCTGGATGAGACACAGAGAGCAATCGATATCTTAACCATCACTGATGAATTAGATAAAGATAATCAGGTTGAGAATGTGGGTGGCATGGCCTACCTAACTGAGTTAGCATCAAGTGTGCCGGTTGCTGGTAATGCTTTGTATTATGCGAGAATCGTGCGTGAGCGTTCAGTTCGACGTAATATGATCGATACCCTACAGGACAGTTTGACCCAAACTTATGAGGGTAGTGATTCGGTCGATGATGCAGTTGCGGACTTATCAACGAAGCTGGATTTGATTAATGGTGGTGAAAAGAGCGCCGACTTTAAGAATATCGCCGATGTTGTTAATAAGTCTTTTGAACAAATTGAACAAAATTCACGTACTGATGAAACTGTTACGGGGTTAGCTTCAGGCTTTCCGGCGCTCGATAATTTAACGACTGGTTTTCATGATGGTGAAATGGTCATTATTGCTGCGCGTCCTGCCGTTGGTAAGACAGCGTTTGTATTGAACATTGCTCAAAAGGTAGCGGTTGCTGACCCGACACTACCGGTTGTTATATTTTCGTTGGAAATGCCAGATACGTCTTTAGTTAATCGTATGCTAGCAGCGGAAGGAAATATTAATTCGCAGCATATGCGGACTGGACAGTTGGAGCCTGAGGAATGGAATGCATTAGCAGTGGCCACAGGGTCGCTGGCACGAACAAATATTTATATTGATGATACACCTGGTATTAAGGTAACAGAAATCAGGTCGAAGTTACGGCGCCTTTATAAACGTGAAGGTCGATTAGGCTTAGTGATTATTGATTATTTGCAACTAATCGAAGGTACAACTAGTGAAGGGCGTCAGCAAGAGGTCTCAGCAATTTCACGTGCGATTAAAATGATGGCGATGGAGATGAACGTACCAATTATTGCGTTATCACAACTTTCACGTAGTGTTGAGCAACGTCAAGACAAGCGACCAATGTTGTCGGACATTCGTGAATCTGGATCAATTGAGCAAGATGCGGATATTGTTGCCTTCTTGTATCGTGAAGATTATTATGAAAAGTCGAATGATGATACGGATAATCAAAACGATCCCCGTGATGAAGAACAACAAGACATTGGTGAAATTGAAGTCATTTTGGAAAAGAATCGTTCTGGAGCTCGTGGTACTGCCCGGCTATTATTTGTTAAGTCATATAACAAGTTTTCTAATATTGATTTCCATAATGAAGAACCCGGTGGATTTGGTTAAAGAAAAAGGGACAAAAAGCTCAAGCATATTGTAAAGTTCGTTACAATATAGGAAGAGTTTTTTAACGTAGATTGCAGCTTAAAATTAATCAAATAATTATGAGATTTAAGCAACAAAGCGAGGCTAGGACATTTTGTCCCAGTCTCGCTATTTATGTGAGTAGGTAAAAAGAGGTTTATAATGCAAAGTGTTGGAAAAGGAATGTCATTACGCTGGTTATTAGCAGCGAGTTTTATTAATAGTTTTGCGTTTGGGTTTATTTGGCCATTAACGTCCGTTTATTTATATAATGAACTTTATCAAACGTTGGTAACGATTGGTTGGGTCATGATGGCTAATGCAGTTGGTCAAGCGATTGGTTCGATCGTCAGCGGGCGATTGTTTGATCAGTTTAAACCATATCGACTTATCCAGTTTGGTGTGATCACGATGATTATTCTGCAAATTGCGTTTATTCTTTGGCACGGTTGGCCAACGTATGCAATCATTTTGACGTTAGTCGGTTTCTTTGGTGGCTGGTTAACAGCTTCAATTAATGCCTACGGTACACAAGTTCGTTCGCATGATGGGCGTTTTGTGTTTAATATGCTTTACTTTATGAGTAATTTTGGAATGGTCTTCTCAACGGCGCTAGTTGGGCCAATTTATCCGTTTGGTATTACATGGCTGTTTGTATTAGCGCTAATACTTTACGTTGTGTTGTTTTTTATTGTGCATAGTAAGTTTCGCATTAATTTGGGTAGTTCTAAACGTGAGCAACAGACAAACAAGGTTACTTTACCAAAATGGAACTTGGTCCTTGTTTACTCTAGTATCTTGGGACTTGTTGTTTTGTGGATTTCATATGCCCAGTGGCAAGGAAATCTATCGGTATATATGAATAGTGTGTTGAAATTACCGCTTTGGCAATATTCAATGCTTTGGACAATCAATGGGGCTTTGATTGCGGTGATTCAATTAGGGATGAATGCACTGAACTTATCAGCTAATCGACGGTCGATGTTTGTGCAAATCTTTTTGGGAATTATCATGTTTGGGTTGTCATTCCTAGTATTGCCATTTAGTCGTCACTTTACTGGGTTTGCTCTAGCGATGGTGATTACGACCATTGGTGAAGCGACGGCCTTTCCGATGATTCCAGCATTGGTCAATGAACTAACACCGTTATCTTTGAAAGGACGTTATCAGGGATTGTCGGCAGCCGCTCCCTCTGTAGGTAGGGCGGTTGGTCCGTTAGCAGGTGGTTTTATTATTCAACAACAAGGCTATAGTACTTTGTTTTATGCAGCTGCCGCATTGACCTTTGTGGCATTTGTTGGTGTTTTGCTAAGTATTGTATTGGGTTATCGTCATACAGTCCGATATGAGGAAAGTTAAAATTAATCCATTTTAATCATAAAGAGGTTGAGACAATTATTTTGTTTCAACCTTTTTTAATACAATAATTATTATTTAGCTAACTTTGTTTCGCAATTAATGTCAACTTGCTATAATTAGAATAATCTATGAAAGGACTTGGCCACGATGGAAGTATTAGAGCAAGCCTATGCAAAGTTAAATATTAGCCTTGATACCCCGTTTATTCATAAGAATGGTGAACAAGAATGGGACATGTTAATGGTGGCCATCGACCTAGCTGATACGGTGACAATTCGTACAACGACCGATCATCAGAATATTGTTGTTGAATCAACGAGTGGTTTATTGCCGCTTAATGAAAAAAATTTAGCGTACCAAGCGGCGCGTTTGATGCGCACGATAGCTGGCAAAGATGAGGGGATTGAAATACATATCATGAAACGCGTACCAGTCGCTGCTGGGTTGGGTGGTGGCTCTTCGGACGCTGCGGCAGTTTTGCGGGGGTTAAATCGTATTTGGCAACTTAACTACACTGAAGATAAGTTAGCAGTGTTGGGATTGCAGATTGATGCTGATGTGCCTTTCTGTGTCTATTCTCGTCCGGCGCGTGTTCGCGGTCGTGGTGAGGTTGTTGAACCATTGACCCAAACGTTGCCACCTTTGTGGGTGATCGTTTCTAAACCAGGTATTAGCGTTTCGACACCTAAAATTTTAAAGCTGGTGGATTATGCTAATATGCGGCATGGGGATATGGTTGGGCTGATGTCAGCAGTCAATGCTGGCGATTTCCAGTCGGCATATTGCAAAATGTTTAATGTCCTTGAATCTATTACTGGTACAAAATATCCAGAAATACTACGCTTGAAACAAAAGATGTATGATTTTGGTGCTGATGCAGCACAAATGTCAGGAACGGGGCCAACAGTATTTGCAATTTCTGAAAAGGCATCACGTGCAAAACGCATCTATAATGCCGTTAGAGGCTTTGTGTCGGAAACTTATCTAGTTCGGTTGGTAAATTAAAAATTTTGATAGCAAAGGGATAAAGTTCGTGTTTTAAACATTTCGATTTATTTCTTTGTTTTTATTTGCATTAAAAACGAACGAAACTATTTACTTTTTGAACATTACCCATTATATTTAAAATGTAGTTCGTGATTAGCGAACAATATGAGTAAGCTTTTATAAAAAAGGGGATAGAAAAATGGCTTCAAACGCAAAGATGTGGGCGGCAGGTGCCGCGGTTGTAATTATTGCAGGTGGTGCATATGCTGCTTGGTCTGGAAACAAGTCAAGTGATGATAAGAGTGATAAGACATCAGTTGCGCTGGTAACCGATGGTGGTGGTGTCGATGATAAATCATTCAACCAGTCAGCGTGGGAAGGCCTGAAGTCGTGGGCAAAGGGTAATGATGTGAAGCAAGGCAAGGGCGGTTATGCTTACTATCCTTCAAAGACAAATGCAGATTTTACAACGAACATGGATCAAGCACGTTCAGACGGCTTTAAGAATATTTATGGTATTGGTTTTCAATTAGTTGCAACAATTAATGAGCAATCAAAGAAACATCCAGATACAAATTATATGATTATTGATGATGTTGCCAAGGCTCGTAAGAATACAGTGTCGGTTACCTTTAAGTCTGAACAGTCATCATATTTGTCTGGTGTTGCTGCTGCTAAAATGACGAAGACGGATAAACTTGGTTTCGTTGGTGGTCTGCAATCATCTGTTGTTAAGACGTTTGAAGCTGGATTTATTGCGGGGGCAAAGTCAGTTAATCCTGATATTCAGGTTGATGCGCAATATGTAGGTAGCTTTACTGATGCTGGTAAGGGGAAGACGATTGCTTCATCAATGTATCAAAATGGTGCTGACGTTATCTTTACGGCGGCTGGTGGTTCAGGATCCGGTGTCTTTACTGAGGCAAAGGATTTGAATGAGGAAAAGAACGCGGCAGACAAAGTTTGGGTCGTTGGTGTTGATCGTGATCAAAATGATGATGGTGCCTACAAAGCTAAGGATGGTAAGTCTAACTTTACATTGACTTCTGCTGTTAAGAAGGTTGGTAAGGCCGTGGTTGATGTGACTAACAAGACAGCTAAAGGTAATTTCCCTGGTGGTAAGCACCTAGTATATGGGTTAAGTGATAAAGGTGTTGCGATTACACGTGGCCACATGTCGAATGATGCCTGGCAGGCTGTACAAGATGCTCGTAAAGATATTGTGAGTGGGGATGTTAAAGTTCCTGCTAAATAAATAATAAAATATTATCGTTACGATGTGTTTCGTAACGCATCTTATGCCATTCTTGATTAAACAAGTATCGTTTTTGTGATACTTGTTTTTTTATTGTCCTGAAAATAGGTAAAACTTAAAATCAATGACCATATTAATGAATTTAAGCGTTTTCAATTCTTATGTTTTAAATACTAACGAATTATCATAAGTATTTTATATACTTGACTATTACCAGTAAAAAGTATTAATTTAGTAAGGTAGGTTTTATTTAATTTTTATTATTAAGGAGAGGTCTGTTGGAAAGTAAGGAGAAGTTATTCAATAAGGGATTTATCAGTATTACACTGGTTAATTTCTTAGTTTTTTTGGTTTACTATTTATTAATGGTGATCATTGCCGTTGTTGCGCAAGAAAATTTGGGTGCGACGTTAAGTCAAGCGGGATTAGCATCAGGAATTTACGTTATTGGTACGTTATTAGCCCGGCTTTATGTGGGAAAGAAGCTAGAGGTTATGGGACGTAGACAAACATTACGTATTGGAATTGTTCTGTACTTCATTACAACATTGATGTATTTGTATATGCCATCGCTGATAGTGCTTTATATCGTCCGTTTATTAAATGGATTTTTCTATGGCGCCGTTTCGACAGCAACTAATGCAATTGTGACAGAATATATTCCATTATCACGGCGTGGTGAAGGAATTAACTACTATGGTTTGAGTACAAGTTTGGCAGCGGCGATTGGTCCGTTCTTAGGTATGCTATTGTTACAAGCAACTAGTATTGACTTCATTGTTATGATGTCGAGCGTTATTCTGGCATTCACCGTTGTCGGGTGCTTGATGTTGAAGGTCAACAACTTGGATTTGACAAAAGATCAACGTGCATTGGCTGACAGTTGGAAAATTAATACCTTTATTGATTCAAAAGTTGTCTTTATTGCGACAATTGCCTTTGTTATGGGACTTGCCTATTCAAGTGTGTTGTCATTCTTGGCATCTTACGTTGAGACGATTGACTTAGTATCAGTTAGTTCATTTTTCTTTGTGGTGTATGCCTTAGTTATTACAGTGACCCGTCCGATGGCAGGCCGTATTTTTGACCGATACGGTGAGAATTCGGTGATGTATCCTAGTTACTTGTTCTTAGCAATTGGTTTATTTGTGTTAAGTATAACGACCTCTGCTTGGGAATTGTTATTCTCTGGTGCCTTGATTGGATTAGGCTATGGAACGTTTATGTCAAACGGTCAAGCAGTTGCTTTGCATTTGGAAAAGGATGTCAGCCGGGTTGGCGTTGCCTTATCAACATATTTTGTTGGCTTGGACTTAGGTATTGGTGTTGGACCTTATGTACTAGGTGCGTTGCGTAATTTTGTTGATTTCAAACAAATGTATTTGATTGTAGCGGTGCTACCAATCATGTGTGCTATTTTGTATAAATTATTCTATAAAGGTGCCAAAGATTAAAAAATATGTGACATGTTAATTAATGTTCGTGTTTTGACGGAAATGATCTTTTATATTAATATTATTGAGTAATAAACACGAAGTATGTATTTACTTTAAGTGACTTTTAAGCTATGATGAATTAGTAGCTTGAGGGGAAACGCAGAGCACATTAAAATACATATAGTGGATACAATTGTTTGGCATTGATTTAATGGCCGGATATTGACCTTGATTTGTCATAATGTGAAATAAGAGGTTGGGACAAAAAATTCCCAACCTCTTTTTGTGTTTAGAATATATTGATTATCCTTTTTGATAGTTAGGTTTGTCCTTTGTATTGTGACAAGTTGAACCCCTGACAAACATAGGCTTTTCCGTTATACTTGTTAAAAAGAGATGAGAAATTATAAGGAGAATGATTACGCATGGATAATGATGAAGAACTACGTAACGATAAATTGCTTGATGCGATAGCAGTTTTTCGTGAGGAACAAAATGAGGTCACGGAGCATAACTTTATCCAAGCATTAATTGATGCTGTATTTATTGCGCCAGTTAATTTTTCAGAACCACCTGTTGTTAAGGATGATGGTGGTGTTGAGATTCCAGATAATGCGCAAATGCAGTTGGTAACGTTTGAACTAGAAAATGGTGACGGTGTTTTCCCAGTGTTTACTGATTTGGAAGCCTATAATGCACAAACTATTGAAGCTGAATTACCCGTTTATCCATGGGCAATGGCGTTATCAGATTACTTACCAATTTTGCAAGACGATGATACACAGAATATCGAAGGTTTAGCCTTAAATCCATTTACTAACGGTATGCCAATCACGCGTGATAACATCGCTTATATTGCACAACAAATTGCTGAACAACAGCAAGCGGATGAACATGATGAAGCAGGCGACAATGAAATGGAAATTACCTCAGCTGAAGAGTTGATTCCAACGCCACTGCGTTATGAATTGATTGGCATTGCTGACGATGCAATGGGAACCATTGAAAGCATGTATCTTCTTTGGTTGACTAATAATGACGCCAATACGTCAAACTATCTATTAGTAGTGGATGGCCCAGATCGGGATGCAGTGCAAGCACTTTATCAACAAATAGCGACAGCATTTGAAGAAAAAGCAGGTGATGAGGGTAGTGCAGTTGATATTGTTTATGCATCTGACTTCCAAGTTGATCTGTCAGAGTTTGATAGTTTATACAATCGAAATTTAGATTAAGTGAGTCGTTTTCAATAAAATAGTAATAGGAAGTTTTCTATAATAATGAATGAAGAAGTAGATTTAACAATTATTGGTGCTGGCCCAGTAGGTATGTTCGCGGGTTTCTACGCTGGTTTACGAGAATTAAAAGTAGCCATTGTTGAAAGCTTGCCCGATGTGGGTGGACAAGTTACGAATTTTTACCCAAAGAAAACCATCTTAGACGTGGCGGGCTTTACAAATGTTTCTGGTCAAGCATTGATTGATGATTTAACAGAACAACTGTCTCAATTTGATCAAACAATGTTATCAGGCGCAACTGTTACGGACATTATCCCGGATGAGGATGGTTATCAAATTGAGATTGATCAACAGTCAGGGTTCCACACAAAAGGGATTGTACTAGCTACAGGGGCTGGTGCCTTTGAACCACGCCGGATTTCAGCCGATTTATTAGGGGATGATGTTGCCAATAATATCCATTACTCTATTCATGAACAAGATCTATTTGCTGGCAAGCGTGTTTTAGTAGCTGGTGGTGGTGATTCAGCGGTCGATATGGCCTTACAATTAGAATCAATTGCTGCCGAAGTTAGCCTGACGCATCGTCGTGATAAGTTTCGTGCACTAGAACACAATTTGACACAACTTGAGCACTCATCAGTAAGCATCGAGACGCCATATACAATTAAAAGCATTACGCGTGATGTGTCTGGTGCTCTATCAGTGACCCTGCAAGTTGCCCGCGCTGAGGAAACAAAAGTTATTACGGTAGATGAAGTTGTGATTAGTTACGGCTTTCAAACCGAGAATAAAGTCATGGCTGGTTGGACAATTAAGCCAGCATTAAATGATCAAAACCGAATTTTGGTGGCGCAAAACATGGCGACGTCAGTCAAAAATGTGTATGCAATTGGGGATGTTGCTGCTTATGATGGTAAATATGATGTGATTGCGACTGGCTTTGGTGAAGCACCAACAGCGATTAATGATTTGATGACACATATTTTGCCAGAAAAACAAGGTCCTGCGCATTCTACAGCTTTGACGGTTGAGAATGGAGCAATTAAACGTTAGTGATTATTTTGTGAAAAGATTACCAATTACTACTAAATATCTTGAAAATTTGTTACAATAATAACGAACAAAATTAGAAAAAAGAGGTGTACCAATGGCAAAGTTGGTTTTAATTCGTCACGGTCAAAGTGAATGGAATGCATTGAACTTATTCAATGGATGGATTGATACAAAGTTGAGTGACAAGGGTGTTGCTCAAGCTAAGACAGCTGGACAATTGTTGGCTAAAGAAGGCATCCAATTCGACCAAGCTTATACGTCAGTTTTGACACGTGCCATCACGACATTGCACTTGGCTTTGGAAGAAACAGATCAAATGTGGATTCCAGAAGTTAAGTCATGGCGCTTGAACGAACGTCATTACGGTGCTTTGCAAGGTTTGAACAAAGCCGATGCAGCGAAAAAGTGGGGTGATGACCAAGTTCATCAATGGCGTCGTTCATATGACGTTTTGCCTCCATTGCTAGAAGAGCAATCAGAAACGATGACAATTGATGGTAAGACTTATCCTGCATTGGATCGTCGTTACCAAGATGTGCCAGCAGGTGAATTGCCAAAGGGTGAGAACTTGAAGGTAACTTTGGATCGTGTCTTGCCATTCTGGGATTCAGATATCTCAAAGGCCTTGAAGGCTGGTAAGAACGTTGTTATCGGAGCTCACGGAAACTCATTGCGTGCCTTAGTAAAGCACATTGAGCAAATCTCTGATGATGATATCATGGGTGTTGAAATCGCCAATGGTGAGCCATGGGTTTATGACTTGGATGAAGATTTGAACGTTGTTTCAAAGAAAATCTTGAAGCCAGAAGCTTAATTAGAAATATAAAATAGAGACTACTGACAGTGATGTTGGTGGTCTTTTTTGTTTGGTAGGGTAGATAGATGGAACTGCGAATATTCAATCAATATCCCTCTGTAACTAATTTGTGCAAAGAAATGATACGCGGTTTGGACGCTTGAGGTAGTTTTTACAACCTACCTTATTGACCCTAACTATCCTTCAATTATGAAAAATATCTCAGGAAATGAACCTGTGGCTGAAAAATCCGAATGACATTCTTACTAAGAATGTAATGAAGAAACATAATAGCTCATACTTTAGATTAGTATTTCATAAATGAGTAAAATCAGTATAAGGATTATTGGTTATTAGTACAAATTACAATGAATAATGAGGAGACTGGCTAGTATGGCAGATGGGGATAATGTGGGCATTCAAATAGTTGAGGGAGTTATAAAGCTTCCGGGTGTGAGAATTAATCGTCGAGAATTTTTGAGCAAAACTTTTACAGATGTATCTAGTGAAAAATTACATATTATTATGGAGGAAGGTCCTCAAGCAGTTTTCTCTACTGAAGAATTAGAAAAGGTTGCTACGCCAATTTGGATACTGAACTGAACCCCAAAAATTGGAGAGAAGTTTAAGCAACTAACTGGTCGGAAAGATTTCGGTATTGAACCGGAGTTTTTCCGGCCAGTTTTGTTTTAATCCGTTTATTATTGTAGTAATAGATAT
>NZ_JAMXDB010000015.1 GCF_024718545.1 Weissella fangxianensis | reverse complement strand
ATATCTATTACTACAATAATAAACGGATTAAAACAAAACTGGCCGGAAAAACTCCGGTTCAATACCGAAATCTTTCCGACCAGCTAGTTGCTTAAACTTCTCTCCAATTTTTGGGGTTCAGTTCATTAGGTTATTTATAATCCCAACCACCTTTTTTTACTTTAAAAATATATCAAATACTTATTCTTTTCCTAACACACCATCATGAATTTTGTCGATATTCCACTTAACCATGTCATAGTATGTGTCTCCTTGGGTCCCCTTCTTAGCCAATGAGTCTGTATAGATCTTTGAATGGATTGGCAAGCCAGTTTCCTTTGAGACTTGGTTCATTGACTTTGGTGAAACAGAACTTTCAACGAACAATGATTTAACTTCCGATTGATCAATCTTAGCTAATACTTGCTTCATTTGTTCTGGCGTACCTTCGTAACAGGTTTTCTAAAGCTAAGCAATAAGTTTTCTTGAATGAAAAACAGTTCACATAACACCAACAAATACGTTATTAATAACCTAAAAAGCCAACTGAATAACCCTTTTCGCCAGTATATAGATTCAAACAATCATCGTAAGTGCTGCCAGCGAGACATTTATCGACTGACTAAGTACTATTTATGACATATAAAAAACCTGTTACCGATCAACAAATCAGTAACAGGTTTAGCAATTAAAATTATTTTAACAAACTAAATTTATTTTAAATTTATGTGAATTCATGATCGTCGTAATCCGTTTCACAAGACGAAAACGACACTAAAATATTTTAATACAATCACTTCTTAGCACATTTTCCGACTAATCAAAGACCATTTGATTCTTATACAATTCAGCATAGAAACCATTTTGTGCCAATAGAGTTTCATGGTTACCTTGCTCGATAATCCGACCATCTTTCAACACAACAATCTTATCAGCATTCAAAATAGTCTTCAAACGATGAGCAATGACAAAACTTGTCCGGCCAGCAATGACATTATCCATTGCTCGTTGAATTTTTTCCTCGGTCACTGTATCCACGTTAGAAGTTGCTTCATCTAAAATCAACAAATCTGGTTGCGTCAAAATCGTACGAGCAATTGACAATAGTTGCTTTTGTCCCGTAGAGAACACAGAATTTTCATCAGAAACTTCTGTCTCATAACCATTTTCAAGAGTCATGATGAAATCATGAATATTTGCTTGCTTGGCAGCGTCAATGACTTCTTCATCCGTTGCATCAGTTTTTCCAAAGACAATATTATCACGAACTGTTCCCGTAAATAATACTGACTCTTGCAAAACAATGCCGACATTATCACGCAATGATTTAATATTCATATCACGAACATCAACATCATCAAATAGGACCGCACCCGATGTCACATCATAAAAACGATTCAATAAATTCATGACCGTTGTTTTACCTGACCCAGTTGGACCAACTAGCGCAACCATCTCGCCCTTCTCAACATCAATATCAATGCCATGAATAATTTCACGTTCTTCATTGTAGCCAAAATGAACATCCTGTAACTTGATATTGTTTTTCACACCATCAAATTGCGCCCCATCCTCATGTTTGTCTTCTTCATCCTGGTCAAAGATAACATTCAAACGATGCACACCAGTCATCGCTTGTTGCATCATATTATATAATGAGGTAATTTGCGAAATGGGTTGGAAGTATTGTTGTGAAAATGAAACAAAAGTGACGATCAGTCCTAAGCCAGCGGCACGCGAAGCCACATCTCCAGTTAACGCTAACTTGGCACCGAAGAAAATAACAATCGCCAAATTAAACAACCCTAGGCCCTGCATAATCGGATTAAGAACACCTGACCAAGCTTGTGAGCGAACCATAGCTCGGCGAACTTTTTCATTATGTTCAACAAAGCCGTTGATAGAATCTTCCTGTAGACCATTCGTAATAATGACCTTTTCACCATTAATTTGTTCATTAATGTAACCATTCAAATGACCCACTTCAGCTTGTTGGATATCAACATATTTCTTCGCCTGAATCATAATGACAATCCCAACAATGATAACAAGCGGGGTTGTCGCCATCGTTGCCATCGCCATTTTAGGACTCTCATTAAACATCATCCAGATAACACCAATAAACATCACGACTTGTTGCAAAATTTGGAACAAGGCATTATTCATGGCGTTAAAAATGTTATCTAAATCTGATGTAAAGCGAGATAAAATCTCACCGTCCTGATGATTATCAAAATAGCGTATAGTCATACGTTGTAATTTAGCAAACAAGCCGGTACGCATATCATTGACTGATTTAGGGGCCACAATAGCTTGTAGCAACCCATTAAGAAATAGCGAAATTAAAATCATCAAAGTAAACAGACCAAACAGCAATAACGCTTGATGGAAATCACTTAAACTCGCCTGGCTTTTAGTTACCGGATTCAGATAGGTCATCAAATATTTTGATAACTCGGTAATTGAGCGTCCCATATAAACGGGTGCTTTAACTTGCAACCACGTTGCTAAAATCGTTAATACCAAGATAAAGAACAAAGCTACTTTAAAATGTTTCAAGTAATGGGCAAAGAATTTTGCAGACTCTTTAACATTATTCTTCATTATTCTTTGCCTCCTTTGCTTTTTGCGTTGCATAGATTTCTTGATAAACTGGTGAAGTCTGCATCAATTCTGAATGTGGTCCGTAAGCAAC
The DNA here is from genome assembly GCF_024718545.1 of Weissella fangxianensis. GTDB lineage: Bacteria > Bacillota > Bacilli > Lactobacillales > Lactobacillaceae > Weissella > Weissella fangxianensis. The sequence goes on along the minus strand of NZ_JAMXDB010000015.1, from coordinate 34,527 downwards.
CATTTCACCATTATCCAAAACCAAAATATTGTCCGCATTAATCACTGAAGAAACTTTTTCGGCAATAATAAACGTTGTCGTGTCACTTAATTCCTCATCTAATGCTTGCTTGACTAACTTTTCAGACCGAGCATCCAATGCTGACGTTGAATCATCTAGGATCAAAATCTTTGGCTGACCAATCACACCACGTGCGATTGACAAACGTTGTTTTTGACCACCAGAAAAATTAGCTGAGCGTTCCTCAACAGCATGTTCATATTGATCATCATATTGTTCCACAAATTCCGCTGCTTGCGCAATGTTGGCCGCCCGCTTCATATCTGGTAATTGTGCGGTCTCCATACCTTGGCGCAAATTATCAGCAATTGTTCCAGAGAACAATGTCGCTTTTTGCAATACAAAGGAAACGGTCTCACGTAATGAATGTTCATTAACATGTTTTAAATCGACGCCGCCGACCTTCACCGTTCCAGCGCTTGGGTCATAAATACGTGGAATCAACTGTGCCAAAGTCGATTTACCTGATCCTGTAGCACCAACAATCCCAATCATTTCACCTGGCTCTGTTTTAAAGGTAATATGCTTTAATGTCGGTTGATCATCATCTTGATAGGTAAATGACACATCATCAAATTCAACTCGACCATCCAAATCTTGTTCGTTTTCATTATCATAAGTAAAGGTTGGCTTGGTATCCATAATTGATTGAATACGACCCATCGATACAAATGCACGCGTTGCAAATGACATCATCATTCCACCAACAATAATGGCATTCATGATAATCATAATATAATTTGTAAACCCAGTGATTTGCGCTAGTAACTCAGGTTGTGTATTTACCATATTACCAACTGTGTAAATCGCAACGACCATTAGACCTTGGCCAACAAACATAAAGGCTGGCATGATCATCGCAAAAAAATAACCAATTTGAATGTTAACATCACGCAACTCATTTGAGACATTTGTGAAGCGTTCTTCTTCATTGGCTTCTTGATTGAATGACTTAACGACCCGCATACCTTGCAAATTTTCTTTCGCCTTGGCATTAACTTTGTCCATCAACCATTGGATCTTTCCAAAGCGTTTTCCCAAATTCTTAACAACAAAGTACGAAATACCGCCGACCAGGATGACCATCAAAATGATGATCCACCATAACTGCGGAATTGATCGTACTGCTAAAATAAAGCCACCAATAAATAAGATTGGCATACGCATTAATGGCTGTAATACAAGCATTAATACGTTTTGAATTTGGGTCACATCATTCGTTAGTCGAACAACTAAGTTTCCAACTGAAAATTTTTCAATATTTGAAAATGAAAATGTCTGAATTTTACGATAGGCACTTTCACGAACATCCGCTGAAATCCCCTGTGATGCCCGGGCGGCAAAAATCGTATTCAAAATACCAGCAGCCAATCCAATAACTGCCAGTACCAACAATTGCGCCCCAATCTTATTCACTTTCTCCATATTATCATCAGTAATTGCTTGCACAATATTACTGAGTAATGTTGGTTGTAGCAACATCGCCACTGATGCGATAGCAACCATCAAAATAGCAACTGTCAAATCAAGTTTATAGCGCCCGATAAAAGGCTTGAGCAACTTCATTTGCTTTCCTCCCATTAACCTTATGTTTTATCCGTTTAGTACGCCATTGTATCACTTTTGTGCTGACAATTGTCAAACAACTTCACAAAGCAGCAAAAATCATTTTGGCCCATAATAAAAAAGATCGAGACATTTTTGTCCCAATCTTTTTGATCCTACAATTTTACTTGTTCATTTCATATTGTGAAAAACGAGCCGCTTGAATTGGTGTCAATGTCACTGTCAAAATCGTGCCAGTTTCATCATAGTCTAACTCATGAACCGCTGCTTGCTCGTTCAATTCATTAACAACCTGTCCTTCATCAAATGGGACATGTAGTGTTAAGGTAACATAATCAGAGAAGATATGTTCTTTTATCACATCTACCAATAAGTCTTGTGATGCCCCATCAGTTGCAGACAATATCAATGTATCAGCTGCCCGGTCAGGGTATGCTTGCTCAGGTATTTTATCGGCCTTGTTGTACACCGTAATCATCGGTACATCCCCAACGCCAATTTCTTTTAGCGTTGCAGTCGTTGTCGCCATCATCTCTTGATAATGTGGATCTGAGTAATCAACAACTTGCACTAGTAAATCAGCATCCGCTGCTTCAGCTAACGTTGCGCGAAATGCTGCTACTAAACCATGGGGTAGCTTCGAAACAAACCCAACGGTATCAGACAATAAGAAGTTCTGCTTGTCTGGTAATTGGATTTTGCGGACTGAAGTCTCTAAAGTTGCAAACAGCATATCTGCTTGGAAAACCGTCTTATCTGGCTTTTCGCCAAAACGCTCAAGTAGCCCATTCATAATGGTCGACTTACCGGCGTTAGTATAACCAACCAAGGCAACATTACGAATGCTCTGTTTAGCCCGATGTGCGCGACGTGTTTCATCATCTACTTCAATGTTAGCCAATTCAGCTTGCAATAATGATATTTGATGCTGAATATGCCGGCGATTAGTTTCCATTTTTGTTTCACCAGCACCACGACTCGTGAAACTACCACCGCCACCACCAGTTTGTTGATCAAGTCGAATATTCATCGATGTCCGCAAACGAGGCAGTTGATATTTTAATTGCGCAATCGCAACTTGTAACTTTGCCACTTTGGTTTTTGCTCGTGAAGCAAAAATATCCAAAATCAACGCCGTACGATCCATAATATCAGCAGATGTACCAGTTTCTAAATTACGAATTTGTGATGGTGATAATTCATCATTAGTTACCACCATATCGGCATCATAGTATGTCAAAGCTTCCTTTAGCTCTGTCACTTTACCTTTACCAAAATATGTGGAAGCATTGGGCTTCTCTAATTTTTGAACAATCTGACCGACAACTGTCATATTATTAGCCGCAGCTAAGTTAGCCAATTCCGTCATTTCATAATCAAAATTTTCATTTTGTTGATCGAGACCAGCTAAAATTACCTGACGAGTCGGTTGCTGTTCATTTTCTATCATATTATTCTTACCATTTTGTTGTTGTGTCATTATATACCTTCAGTTTCAAGTCATCATCGGTTACTTCCCAAACCGTAATCGATCCGTTTAACGGTTTTTCCGCAGCTAATTCATGTGATGCATAATGGTCAACCAAATTACGAATCAATGTACCGTGTGAAACAAGTAAAACATTTTGACCATCGCGTGTGTTTCGACGTAGCATTTCTAAGCCTTTATTAACACGGGCCCAAAATGTTTGTGCATCTTCAGCATCATCAGTTGGATCAGCTGTATGCATCGCATCCATGACTTCATCTTGACTCAGATTTGCCATAATATCGCTGTATGTATCAATATCCTTTAACCCGTTTTTTTCTGCAATTAACTGTGAACTTTTCGCACTTGGCAATCCCTCAAAGAAACCGAAAAATTGTTCACGAAATTGTTGTAGTTGCTCTGGCTCTGTTAAATCGCCACTTTGCTTGTTACGTGACAGGACGAACTCCGCTGTCTGAATCGCACGTTGTAGGTCAGAAGAATAGGCAGCATCAAAACGAATATTCTCTAAGCGGTCACCAGCAGCGTATCCATCTGCAATCCCCTTACCGGTTAGTGGTGCATTACTCCACCCTTGCATACGTTCGTAATGATTAAAAATTGTCTGTCCGTGACGTACAAGATATAAATTGAATGACATTGTTCTGACTCCTCTTCACTGTTCACATTTTATTTTGTAAGCTATCAGTTAATATTGTAACATTAACTCTTCTATTCCTCATTAACTTAACGACCACACTTGATTTAAAAAAATGCAAATAATACACAATATTTATTAAACAATCATATTGACAGAAGGATTGTTTCACTGTATAGTTAATTATTGTTGTTAAGACAAGGATGATAGTATTGGCCCAATGGTCAAGTGGTTAAGACGTCGCGTTCTCAGCGCGGAATCCAGGGTCCGACTCCCTGTTGGGCTATTTTATTAGATAGCTTTGCTACAATTTATCATCATGGCCCAATGGTCAAGTGGTCAAGACGTCGCGTTCTCAGCGCGGAATCCAGGGTTCGACTCCCTGTTGGGCTATATATTAGAGATCATACATAGTGATTACACGTTAAAAGATTGAGACATAAGAAAATGTCCCAATCTTTTTTGCTAACCTGCGAATAAAAAGTTAGCGACCTGATATGGCTTTATTTTTGTCACACCAGGTCGCTAGCTTTTATTTTTTATTACAAACTAAATCCATCAGCCATTTCTAACTTGATTGGGGCATGATCCTGACGTGCCCCTGTATCAATCACTGATAGTTCACTGATTTGGTCAGCTAACCGGTTAGAAGTTAAATAATAATCAATCCGCCAACCAGAGTTATTGATTTTCGATGTTTTTGAAATTTGCGCCCACCAAGTATAAACCCCTGTCTGATCAGGATGCAGATAACGGAATGTATCTGTAAAACCAGCATCTAATAATTGACTGAAATGGGTCCGTTCCTCATCAGTAAAGCCAGCCTTCTTATGGTTAGACTTTGGATTCTTTAAATCAATCTCTTGATGAGCAACGTTAAAGTCACCTGAAAAAATAACTGGCTTTTTAGCATCTAGCGTCTGGATGTAGGCGCGATAAGCATCATCCCAGGCCTGACGATCGCCTAAACGTGCCAACCCACTACCAGAGTTTGGGGTGTACACAGTTGATACATAATTATTTTCAAACTCCAGGGTAATAACCCGTCCTTCAATGTCCATTTCACCAGGTGCGCCAATCACTGGCATATCTACACTGATTGGTTCATGGCGTGTTAACATCATGGTTCCTGAATAGCCTGAACGTCCTGTACTCATTCGTAAATACCGGTAGTAATTTGGAAATAATTCATCCAAGGCTGTTTCCTGCTTTTTAGTCAATCCAGTTGCTTTTAGTTTTGTTTCTTGAATCGCCAGCACATCAGGGCGTTCTAGGGCAATGTTTTGCAACACTTCCCAGGTCATCTCACCACGTACTGACTTATGCTCAACAGCTGCATTGATACTATCAATATTCCATGATATAAAATTCATTTTGCCACCGTTCCTCTTTGAAAAATCATTTTTATTAATTATAACAAAAAACAAGCCCAGACTAACGGACTGATTTGTTAGTCTAAGCTTGCTTCATATTAATTATTAAAATTGATCCCTCAGCAATTGTTCGATTTCATTCAAACGTGGTTGACGTGGGTTTCCTGGCGTTGTTTGATCATTGTAAATCAAGTCCATCAAACCTGAAAGATTACGATCAAAGTCTTCCTTCTTCACACCATTACCAGAAAGCGTCAAATCCATATTCAACTTTGCAGCCAAATCCTTGATCTTATTAACTAATGCTTGCACCAATTCAGCGTCATTCTTACCAGTCAAACCAATGTGACGGGCGATATCAGCATAATCTTTTTGAGCTGTATACGTCTCATAACGTGGGAACGGTGTCCGCTTCACATTACCTGACACACCATTAAACTTAATAACATGTGTCATCGCAATTGAGATCGCTAATCCGTGAGGCAAACCGAAAGCGCCACCAGTCTTGTGGGCAATTGCATGGTTCAAACCTAAGAAGGCATTTCCAAATGACATACCAGCTAAGGTTGATGCATAGTGCATCTTTGAACGAGCAAGTTCACCTTCCTTAGTTGGATTCTTTGCATCGTACTTGTATGATTCTTCAAGATAATCAAAGATTAACTTGATCGCCTGCAACGCCCATGGACGAGTAAACTCTGAAGACATTACTGAAACATAAGATTCTAAGGCGTGTGACAAAGCATCCATACCTGAATAAGCAACTGTACGACTAGGCACCGTCATAACAAACTCTGGGTCAACAATTGCGACTTGTGGCGTTAACTCATAGTCGGCCAATGGGTACTTAACATGGCTGTCATCATCAGTAATCACCGCAAATGGTGTGACTTCAGATCCAGTACCAGAAGTTGTTGGAATAGCAACCATTTGCGTTAAGCGTTGATGCTCAAACTTAACAATACGCTTACGGATATCCATAAACTTTTGTGCTAATTCTTGGAACAGCTTCTTTAGTCCTTCATCATCATACAAGATATCAGGGTTAGTTGCTGAATACTCATATAAGAAGCGGGCAATCTTACCAGCATCAAGTGCTGAACCACCACCTAGAAGTACGACTGTATCTGGCTTAAAGTCAGCCATTTGGCGGGCAATTTCAATTGCTTGTGAGATAGTTGGATCAGGGCTTACTGAACCATAGAACGATGTCTTGACCTGATCTTCACGTAGTGCAAATTGATCCAAAATCTTATCAACAAAACCAAACTTTACCATACCAGGATCGGCCACGATAAAGGCACGGTCAACATCTGGCAACTCTTGCAGATAAGTAATCGCATTCGTTTCGTAGTAAATATCCTTTGGCAAACGCACCCATTGTGGACGATTACGACGGCGAGCAACTGTCTTAACATTTAACAGATCATAAGTTGATAGATTATGCGACAATGAATTCTTCCCCCAAGTACCAGTTCCAAGTGTTAGTGATGGTCGCAAAGCGTCTGTATAAATGTCCCCGACACCACCGATTGAATCAGGTTGGTTTACTAGGATACGTGATGCTTCGACACGATCGGCATATTCTTTTACAAACGGATCGTCTTGTGCCCCAATTTGAATAGCCGCATTGTGACCAGCCCCTTGGTAGTTCAATAATGCGCGCACAATTTCAACTGCTTCATCACGATCCTGTGCCTTATAAATTGACAATAATGGACTCAACTTCTCAGATGATAATGACTCACCAATGCTACGCTTCTCAAGCTCAAATAGTAAGACATCCTTGTCTTCTGGTAACTTCAAACCAGCTTGTTCGGCAATCCAACGACCTGAACGTCCAGCAACCGGTCCAGTTACGCCATAGCCTTCGCCAGTTGGCTTGAAAACAAAGTCAGAAATCTTTTGATAATCCTTCTTTGGTGTTAAGTAAGCCCCTTGCTCTTGCAGTTTCTGTACCATTTCATCGTAAATTGATGCATCGATAACGACTGAATTTTCTGATGCACAAATCATACCGTTGTCAAAACGCTTTGATAATAATAAGTCAGAAACAGCACGATCAACATTAGCTGTCTTATCAACGTAAACTGCACCATTTCCAGCACCAACCCCCATTGATGGATTTCCAGAGTGCAATGCTGCGTTGACCATTGATGGACCACCCGTTGCCAAAATTGAAGCAATCTTCGGGTTCTTAATCAATGCGTTTGTCGCATCAATTGAAGGGGTTTCGATCCATTGAATAAAGTTTTTAGGTGCCCCGGCTGCAACCGCGGCATCATAGACGATCTTAGCCGCATGAACAGAAGACTGTTGTGCCTGTGGGTGGAAGGCAAAGACGATGGTATTACGCGTCTTAGCTGTTAACATCGACTTGAAAATAGCTGTTGATGTTGGATTGGTCGTTGGGACAATTCCTGCTAAGATACCCAGCGGTGCCACCAATTCGACCTTTCCACTGACCTTATCTTCTGAAATCACACCAACTGTTTTATCATTTTTAATCGCATTATAAACAGATTCTGATGCAAAACGGTTTTTAGTATCTTTATCTTCAATAACACCACGTCCCGTTTCGTCATAAGCTTCGTGAGCAAGTAGCAAAGCATTTTCAGAACCAGCTAAGGCCATGGCTGCGACAATCTTATCAACTTGCTCTTGCGTGTAAGTTTGAAATTTTTGTAGAGCAACTTCTGCCTGGTCGACTAACTTATTAGTCATTTCTTCAGCAGCTGCATAATGAGCTGCTTTTTCCTCAGGTGTCAGTGTCTTCTTCTTTTTAGTCGTAGTAGTCATTATATCTACCTCTCAAATTGTTTGAATTCGTTAACCTTGCTCAACTTTTAACAATGTTAATTATAGCAAACACACCTTGTATGTCAACACATAGAAATGTAATTTACCAAGCTTTCATCGTTGTTTTCACTATTTTTCACAAACTTTGTAAATGTTAAAAATGCCGACTTTGCTCATTTATTAACAAATGAAGCGCTTACAAATTTTGGCGTTTTTAAATAGTAAACAAGCCAAATATTTAAAAAAAAGATTGGAACAAAATAACTGTTCCAATCTCCTTATGCTTAAAGCACATTATACACAGGTTTATAATTTTTAAACATAAATACGTTCCAACCAAATTTAAGACACTTTTTTCTGACTCTCAACCCATATTTAACTCGTCGTGAGTTTTGATTGGCCAAGTAATACTGAACTAATCACAACTGACAACGAACTAAGCGCCATCGCAACACCCGCAATTTCTGGACTTAGAATAAAGCCGAAACCATAGAATACTCCGGCCGCAACTGGAATTCCTAGCACATTGTACACAAAAGCCCAGAAAAGATTTAATTTGATTCTGCCAAATGTCTTTTGACTCAAAGCTAAGGCAGTATCGACATCACGCAAATCATTTTTGACCAATACGATCCCACCAGCATCAATTGCAACATCTGTACCAGCTCCCATGGCAATACCAACATCTGCCGTAGTCAAAGCCGGGGCATCATTAATACCATCCCCAACAAAGGCCACCGAATAGTTTTCCTGTAATTTTTTAATTTCATCGGCTTTTTCCGCTGGCAGCACATCGGCAATCACATCATCAATGCCAACTTCATCAGCAATTGCTTGCGCAACTTGTTGATTATCACCTGTTAGCATAACCGTTTTTAAACCACGCGACTTTAACGCAGTAATGGCTTTTTCAGATGTCTCTTTCGGTGTATCTTGAATGGCAATCAGACCAATAACTTGTTGCCGTTGACCAACTAAGACGACGGTTTTGGCTTCTTTTTGCAATTGCACCATCTGCTGTTGCAGCTGATCATCAATGGTTGCATCCTCTAATAGCCGACTATTACCGACAAAGGCACGTTGCCCATCTATAGAGGCCTGCACACCTTTTCCAGACAAAGCTTGAAAATCTGAAACTGCAGTCACATCAATTTTTTGTGCTTGCGCTTCCTCAGTAATTGCTAAAGCCAATGGATGTTCCGAACTAGCTTCTAGTTGCGCAGCTAGTGTCAGCACTTGTTTTTCATCCCCAACAATATCTGTGACCTTAGGTTTACCAACAGTGATAGTGCCAGTTTTGTCGAACACCACTGTATCCACGGCATTAACTTTTTCGAGTACTTCTCCATTTTTAATTAAAATACCCATTTTGGCACCACGACCAGTCCCCACCATCAAGGCTGTTGGGGTCGCTAGGCCAAGAGCACATGGACAGGCAATCACGACAACCGAAACGGCGAAAATTAATGAATTTGCAACATCATGACCAATAAAAACATACCAAATCAAGAAGGTTAGGATAGCAATCATCAACACGACGGGCACGAAAATATCAGATACGCGATCCGTTAATTTTTGAATCGGTGCATGACTAGATTGTGCTTTTTTAACTAACGTAACGATTTGGGCTAACATTGTTTGGTCACCCACTTTTTCAGCACGAAAGACAAAAGTCCCTGTCATATTAATGGTTGATCCAATCACGTCATCACCAACTTGTCGGGTGACCGGCATACTTTCACCCGTTACCATCGACTCATCCACGGTTGACGTTCCCTCAACAATTTTACCATCGACTGCTATTTTCTCTCCGGGACGTACCCGAACCAAATCATCTGTCGCTACTTTATCTAATGGTAAACGCACAAATTTTCCATCACGTTTCACTTCAGCATCTTTTGCCTGCAAGTCCATCAACTTCTCAATCGCTGAAGAGGCATTATCACGCATTCTCTCTTCAAGAACTTGTCCAAGCAAAACAAAGGTAATGACAAAGGCAGCACTTTCAAAAAAGACCGCTTTACCGGTAAACATCGCATAAATACTATAAACATAAGCGGTACCTGTTCCAACAGCAATCAGCGTATCCATATTTGAGTGATGCTTTTGAAAAGACGACCAGGCACTCGACAAAAATGGCCGAGCAGAAATTAACATAATCACTGTCGTTAAAACCAACATCGTCATTTCACCACCTGGCAGCATCCAATTTGTAAACGGCATGACAATCATGGCAATTAACATTGGCAATGACAGAATTAATGATATCCAAAAACGTGTGGTGATTTTCATATGACCACCTACTTTACAATAACTTTGCCATGGAACATATCCATTCCACAGCTAAAATCAAATTCGCCAGCCTTTTCTGTATTAATCGTTACTGTTTTCGGTTCGTCAATGGGCAAGGCTTCTTCAAAGCCCAATTCTTTAGAATGAACGACATCTAAACAACCTTGCGTACTAGTACGAGTAAATGTCACTTCGGCTGGGATACCACGTTTTAAACTAACAACTTCTGGTTCATAACCACCAGCAACCGTTACATCGATTTTTTGTAATTCACTCATTCGTTTTTACCTCCTGTATATAGCACTTATTTAATAATAACTTTGCCGTGGAACATATCCATCCCACAAGCCCATTCATATTCACCCGGTTTATTCGTATCAATCGTGACCGTCTCTTCTTGATTTTGTGGTAACGCTTGATTGATGCCAAAATCAGGAAAAACAACATGATCTAGACAGCTTGACGGATCAGTCCGTGTGAAATGTAATTTTGCTGGCACACCTTGCTTTAAGACAACTTGCTCAGGTGAATAACCACCTTTAACCAAGATATCAACATCCTGTTGATCTGATGCGACAGCTGCCGTCTCTGTTTCTGACTCGTGCTTACCAAAGAACCACCAAGCAATAAAGCCAATAATCAGAATACCAATAATTAACACAATTATTCTTACCATATATGACCCCTTTCTAGACCATCGCTGGATGACCTTCACAATTTTCACAACTCATTGGTGCAATGCAATCGCAGGCCACTTTTTCCGGTGCGGTTGCTACTTTTTCTGCCAAAACTTGCTGTAATTCTTGAATATCAGTTTTGCTCAATGTTGTATTAGCAACTAACTTGGTAATGGCGCGCCCTCTTTTCATCCGACACAAACGATCAAAAGTTTCAGCTGTCATCTGATCCATTGCATCATCTTCGCTAATCAATGGTTGATAAATAAATTTTCGTCCGACTTTACGCGTTATTAGAACTTCTTTATTTACCAAACGGCGTAACAAAGTTTTGATCGTTGATTCTGTCCAGTCCTTTTTACCATGAATCACTCTAATAATGTCACTACTACCGGCTTCATGCATTGTCCAAATAACTCGCATCAATTCCCATTCAGCAGTAGACATATCTTGTGCCTGCGCCATAACATCATCTCCTTATTTTCGTTTACATTTGTAACTATATTGATTATATAATTTTTAGTTTACAACTGTCAACAAATACGCAAAAAGGAGGTCGGGGCTAATTAAACGCCCCGACCTCCTTTTATTAATCATGCATTAAATTTTATAATATTGATGCGCTTTTCTCTTGGTGTCGTATAAACGTTTCCCAAAAGTCCAAAGCCTCAAAGTAATGTGTTTACCAGATCATTGTACGATCACTTGGTGCTCGATACATCCCATCATTCTCTTTAACATCAAACGTCTCATAGAAATCATCAAAATTCGAAACAATGACATTAGTACGCGCTTTATTAGGTGCATGAACATCCACCGCTGCGAAGAACTTCATCAACTCTGGGCGAGCCTTCATACGCCAAATCGTCGCCCAGCTCACAAAGAACTCTTTAGCCGAAAAGTCTGCTTCTCGTTTTGCCGCTGCCAATGCCGCAGCAAAGCCACCTAAGTCAGCAACATTTTCAGAAACAGTCAACTTACCATTTACCTTGGCACCATATGAATCCAAACCATCAAATTGATCAATGATTTTTTGTGTCCGTTCTTTAAAGGCCGCAAAATCTTCATCAGTCCACCAATTATTTAGGCTACCATGTTCGTCGAACGATGACCCATTCGTGTCGAACGCGTGCGAAATTTCATGGGCAATCACTGCCCCAATGCCACCATAATTCGCTGAATCAGACTGATTCAAACTATAGAATGGTGCCTGTAAAATAGCTGCCGGGAAAACAATTTGGTTTTGCTGTGGATCATAATAAGCGTTCACCATATGTGCCGGCATATGCCACTCATCACGATCAACTGGTTGATGCCATTTTGCCCATGTGCGCGCAATACTTTGTCGCGTGAACTTTTGCATGGCTTCAAATAATGTTGCATCGTCTGCAACCACTTTATCTTGATAATAATCCGGCAACTTTTCAGGATAACCAATATGTGGTTTGATAGCATTCAATTTAACCACCGCTTGATCGCGTGTTGCTTGTTGTAACCAAGTGGTTTGCTGCAAACGCTCTTTATAAACATCAATCATCGTGGCAACCTTAGCCTCAACATCGGCCTTTGCCGCTGGTGAAAACTTCTTATGGGCATACCACAAACCTAACGCCTGGTTAAAAGGCCCTTCAGCTAGATAATAAGCTGACTTTTGCCGATTTTTTGGTTCTGGTGTACCAGACAGAGCCCGACCATAGGCACCACCTAGTATCCGAACCTCATCAGATAAGTAACCCGTATAACTATTAGCAATGCTAATAATCAAAGTAGCCCGCAATAATGGCCAAGCCTCTTCTGAGAAGAATTGATCGGCTGCATGCCAGAAACGTTCTTCTGGTACAACGACCATGTCTGGTTCCTCACCAATCATCTCAGTCACAATATCATTTAATGGTAACACTGGTGCCAAAGCAGTAAAGTCTGCCCACTTATAAGGTTTGTATAACTTCACAAACTCTGAAGATTCTTCCTGACTCAACACAACCTGAGCTACTCGCGCATCAAACGCAATGGCTTTATCTAGTAAGTCTTTAATTTCACTTTCACTAAACCCGAATTTAGGCAATAACTGTTCTTGCGACTCACGCCACTTCTTCAACAAATCCGCCCCTTGTGGATGATCAGGCTCATAATATGTTGTATCTGGCAAAATCGTTCCTAAAGCATCTGCCCATAGAACATAAGTTTGGGCATCTTTAAAATCAGGCGCGATTCCCAATGGCAAAGCATTAGGCAATCCTTCTTTTTCCAAAGCAGCAATGTTTTGCGCAAAATCGGCGAATGACTTGAATTGTTGATAACGTTTGATAATTGGCAAAACAGGCGCAGTACCGATTTGATTACGTGTTTCCCAATCTGCAGCTAGTCGGTGATATTTGATAAAATTGCGTAACACTTTATCATCTGGTACATCTTCACCAGCTAACCATTTATCAGTTGTCGCTAACATTAAATCTTCAATTTCATCAGCTAAGTCAATGAAACCACCAGTTCGTGACTTATCATTTGGAATCACAGCTTGTGCGACCCAGTCTTCATTGATTGCTTCATAAAAATCGTCTTGTTGACGTGTCCCCATATTTTCACCTCAAAATTTCATTTTTCTTATAGAATAAGATACCACAAAGAACAGAGCGTGACAAAAGACGCCTTGAATCCGGCGTGTAACGTTATTTGCGTCATTTTTGGCCGGAGCAAAGCGCAGAACAGGAATGATGTAAATTGCGTTACATTGAGGATTCAGTCTTTGGGAACGCGTTTATGCAGAGCGTGACAAAAGGCGCTTTGAAGCCATTTTAAATATAAAGCGGGGTTGGAACACTTATTTTGTTCCAACCCCGCTTCGTTCAAATCAATAATATTAATTCTTTAAATGCCCTATTGCTCTTTTTGCCATTTACTAATTTGATTGACAATATCTACCTTCAACTGCTTTTGCGAATCTTTAGTTACTTTCTTAACGATATCATCTTTCAATTTGTTCTGACCGTCCTCATCATCAACAAAGTCTTTGTCCGCTTTAACTTTTTTAGCTACCTGCTTATTGATCTCATCACGCACTTTGTCTGAGATGTCAGATTCATTGTCCTGTACCATCTTTTGTAAATCATCAACCTTGTCCTTAGGCACAACATACCAGCCCTCAGGAAGTGTTAACTTATAGGTTGTGTCTCCTTTTTCAACCGTTTTTTGCCCCAAAAGCAAGAATCGACGCCAGGTTGAATTGGCTTGATAAGTCATCACCGTTGTTTTCAAAGTTGGTTTTTGACCTGCAACCACCTTAGTCTTAGCTTGTTGCGTCAATGTTTGATATGTTTTGTCATTTGTTCGGTATGTATAACGCAAGCGTCCATTACTACCTTTTTCTGTCGTTATTAAATTGAAACCATCAATAGTAACGGCAGGCCGAATTTTTTGTGTCTTTGAGAAAGGAACTTCTGCCATTAAAAAATGCCGTTGTTGTGCACGTTGCACACCCAAGCCCATAAAAATAGTCAATAAAAGACCGATCGTAATCGGTACCCATCGTACTTGATGATGCACGACCCCTTGGATAGCTGCATAGGCCAACAGCACAATTCCTAAAACAAATAAGACAATCATTAACTTTCTCCTTAAAAACATATTCAACCATTACAAATTATACCAAAAAAAGCTCATAACCGCCAAAGTTTAGCGATTATGAGCTTTTATTTTATCGATTCAGCATTGATCTGATTAGTCGATTACTTGTTTAAAGCAGTCCACTTCCAGTCAGTAAACTCTTCGATATCGCGTCCCTCGTTACGAGTAACATCGAAGTGCTTTGCTAAGATAGCATCCATCTTCTTGTCAAAGGCTTCTGCTTCAGCAGCATCAATTACGCCCTTGTCAGCCAAAACGTTTGCAGCTTCCTTAGCTTGGTGGAAACGATCCAATTCTGAGTATACACGCATATCGTAAGTAGTTGTGATATCACCATCTTCACGGTAACCGTGAACGTGAGCACCTAAGTGTTGACGCTCGTAGAAGATTGACTCAATCAAGTCCTCGAATCCGTGGAAACCAAACATAACTGGTGTTCCTGACTCACCGAACAATGCAGTAAACTTGTCATCTGACAAGGCACGTTCGTGGTTCATCTTACCATTCTTGTTTAGCAAACGGTGCAATTCAACAACGTTAACATAACGCATCTTAACAGCTGGGAATGCTTCGTTGATCAAGTGCAATGCAGCAAGTACTTCGATTGTTGGCTCAACACCGGCTGATGCAAAGACGATATCAGCATCTTCACCTTCAGCAACAGTTGAAGCCCAGTCGATGACCTTAACACCTTCAGTAGCTAACTCTTGTGCTTCATCAACTGAGAACCATTGTTGACGTGGTTGCTTTGAAGCAACAATGTGGTTGATCTTGTGACGTTCAGTAAATGCACGACCAAAGACAGCCAACAAAGTGTTACCATCAGCTGGCAAGTATTGGCGAATAAAGTCAGCCTTCTTCTCAGCCAAGTGTGACAAAATACCTGGATCTTGGTGAGTGTAACCGTTGTGGTCTTGTTGGAAAGCAGTTGATGTTGAAATCAAGTTCAATGATGGGTAATCATTACGCCATGGTTGTTCTGACGCATGACGCAACCACTTGAAGTGTTGTGTAATCATTGAATCAACAACGCGTAGGAATGACTCGTATGATGCGAACACACCAACACGACCAGTCAATGTGTAAGCTTCTAGCCAACCTTCAGCTTGGTGCTCTGACAATTGGGCATCCAAGATACGTCCTTCGTGAGCTTCGTGTTGATCATTAGGTTCTTTGACTTCTTCCATCCATTGACGGTCAGTAATCTTGAACATCTCCCACAAACGATTTGACATCGTTTCGTCAGGTCCGAAGATACGG
Source organism: Weissella fangxianensis (assembly GCF_024718545.1). Taxonomy (GTDB): domain Bacteria; phylum Bacillota; class Bacilli; order Lactobacillales; family Lactobacillaceae; genus Weissella; species Weissella fangxianensis. The sequence continues at coordinate 18,750 of NZ_JAMXDB010000015.1, read as the reverse complement.
AATGACGTTGCGTTCAACTTTGAAACTGCAGCGAAGTAAGTTGATAATAGGTTCATATCCATGTTACGGCCGCCTTCTGGCAATTCCGTTCCACGGTTATCAGCCGTCACTTCGTTAGCAAAGTCCTTCCAATTTGGCAATGTCAAATCGGTAGGCTCATCACCACGGCGACGTCCACCATTAGCAACTGGGTTAGCAGCCATACGCTTATCACCCTTTGGTGCCATTTCAGCAATTTCTGCCTTCAATGAACCATCAGTGTTAAACAATTCAGCTGGCTTGTATGAATTCAACCATTCTTCGAATTCAGGCAAAGTTTCCAACTTTTGTTGTGCCAAAGGAAGTGGCACTTGGTGGGCACGGAATGAGTTCTCAATTGGCTCACCAGCAGCGTTATGAGTTGGTCCACCCCAACCCTTTGGCAAGCGAGCAATGATAACTGGCCATGCAGCAACTTCACCATCAATGTAGCGACCGTCTTCACGGGCAGCCTTTTGAATAGCATGAATATCTTCAATAGCCTTGTCGAATACATTAGCAGCCAATTCGTGGTATGCCATGTAGTCATGGATATCATCATTTTCAATGAAACGTGGTGAGTATCCCAAGCCTTCGAAGAACTTAGTAATTTCTTCATCACTCATACGTGAGAAGATCGTTGGGTTTGAAATCTTAAATCCGTTCAAGTCCAAAATTGGCAATACAGCACCATCGTTCTTAGGGTTCAAGAACTTGATTGAGTGCCATGCAGTCATTGCAGGACCAGTTTCGACTTCCCCATCACCAACAACTGTGAAAGCAATTTGGTCAGGGTTGTCCAAAACTGCACCAGTTGCGTGTGATAGTGAGTAACCTAATTCACCACCTTCGTGCAATGAACCTGGTGTTTGTGCAGTCATGTGTGAACCAATTCCACCTGGGAATGAGAAACGCTTAAACAAACGGGCCATACCGTCAACATCTTGAGTGATTTCAGGATAGCTTTCAGTATAAGTACCGTCTAAGTATGAGTTCGTAACCATAACTTGGCCACCGTGACCGGGACCACCAATGTAGAACATGTTCAAATCAAACTTGTTGATCAAACGGTTTGCATGAGCGTATAGGAAAGTTTGTCCTGAGATAGTTCCCCAGTGACCGATAGGCTTAACCTTAACGTCATCTGCTTGAATTGGTGTGTTAGTTACTGAAAACAATGGGTTGCTCTTCAAAAAGATCATACCTGCTGAAAGGTAGTTGGTAGCACGCCACCAAGCATCAACCTTTTCTAGATATGCTTTTGAATCAAAATCTACTGCCATTTTGATTAAATCTCCTTTTTACTTTTGAGAAAGGTTCCATCGCAGAAGTTATCTTCTGGATTACAACTATTATAATAACAGATTTACAAAAGGGGTACAATAAAAAACTCCTAATTGGACCGTCCCAATTTGAGACATTAAAGATTCGATTATTCACCGTCTAAACTAACGAAACTGTTATAGCGCATATAGCTATAATGAACGCGCATTTGCCCCACTTCAAAAGGTGTCCCATCATCTAAAAAGTACACACCAGACATGACGCCAACTGGTTCTGTCGGTGCTAAATTCAAATATTGTTGATCTTCGTCACTAGATGGTTCAGCTGTAACCGTCATGAATGACTTGGTAACTGCTTTGTTGGTTGTCTGTTCAGCATACTGAAACATGGAATGCGTCATATCTTCAGCCGTTAACATTGGCAACAATTTCACCGGAATGACCGCATTCTCAATCATAAACGCTTTATCTTGCAATGTACGTAGACGTTTGATTTGATAGACTTCATCGTCGGGTTCTAAAAACAAAGCCTCACGATCCTCATCACTCGCAATTTCTTTTTCAAAAACTAATAATTTGATTGCTGGTGTTTCGCCCTTAAAGCGGAATGAATCAGAGACACCTAAATTTTGTCCCACAGCATTAAACATCCCTTGATTTTTTAAATACAGTGGATTAACAAATGTTCCTGAACCACGTTTTTTAAAAATAATCCCTTGTTGCACCAAAACATTGAGGGCTCTTTTAATAGAACTTCGCGAAACATCATATGAGATAGCCAAAGACCGCTCATCTGGCAATTTTAAATTTGGGAATTCTTGCGCATTAATACGCCGGTTTAAATCATTAAGTACTTTCATGTACAGTACTTCTCTAGCCATTTTGAACCTCCTGTTCACTTCAGGCTATTATCATAACACAAAAGTGGTCCAACCAAAATAGGTCGGACCACTTTTTATTTAGTCATTTTCTTGATGAACATGACGATCTTCATCAATGTATTGACGATCTCGTAATAATCTCGTTAACAGTAGCGCAGTAACAACCAAACCGGTCGCTATCCAAAAAGCGACATGAATTCCGCTTAAATCAGCCATGACTTGAGTCTGTCCTGCCTTGACACCAGCAGACGTTAATCCATATGCTGTAATTAAAGCAGCCGTTCCAAACGATGCCGCAACCTGACGAATAGTTGTATAAACCGCCGAGCCATCAGGCACCATCGCGATTGGTAACGAATTAAAAGCCTCTGTTTGAATTGGCATCGTTACCATGACCAACCCTAATTGACGAATCAACTGACCAAGAGCCGGTAACCATAACGGTGAGTCTAATCGCAAGTTCGCTAAAATAATCGTTCCAACGACCACAATCCCTAATCCAATTGGGGCTAATCGGCGGGCCCCAAACTGGTCATACCATTTACCTGAAGTTGGCGATAGAATTGCCGTAATCAACGCACCTGGTAGTAAGACTAATCCAGAAATAAGTGCTGATTCACCACGTACCGTTTGCATATATAAGGGGAGCATCAAAGCACCACCATATAAAGCACACATCAACACGACGTTAATAATTGTCGCAATTGTAAAATTGTGATACTTGAAAACGTTAAAGTTTAGCAAAGGATTTTTCGCATGGGTTTGTTGGTAAACAAATAGCATAGTGACTAGGATACCCACCAGCAAAAAGCCCCAAACATTTGGGCTTGACCATTGACCATCACCCACATTCGAGAAACCATACAACAAACTTCCTAACCCGATACTCGAAAGCAACACGCCTAAGAAATTAAAACGTAAGAACTTTTGGGTACCGATATTCTTTAATAGGAAAAAAGCTAAGATTAAATCTAAAAAGATGAATGGCGCAATGCCCCAAAACAACCAGCGCCATGAATGGCTTGAAACAATAAATCCAGATAACGTCGGACCAATCGTCGGTGCAAAATTCAACGCTAACCCGATGATCCCCATCGCTTCACCACGTCGATTAGCCGCAAATATGTTCATGACGACAACATTCATCAAAGGACCAAAAATTCCTGCTCCAGCAGCTTGCACCATTCGTCCCAAAATTAAAACAAAGTAAGTTGGCGCAAAACCAGCAATTAAAGTCCCAATTGCAAAAATCAATAATGCGTTTAAGTATAATGTTCGCGTTTTTAACCGCTGAATCAAAAATGCTGTTAATGGTACCATAATACCATTCACCAACATATACCCGTTTGTCATCCACTGACCAAGGGAGGTCGAAATTTTAAAATCCGCCATGACTTGTGGCAACGCTGTATTCATCAACGTTTGATTCAAAAATCCTAGAAAAACTCCCACCATCAATATTAACAGGACGCCACGTTCCTTTTTTGATATTGAATTCACACACTCACTCCCTTCTTATTAGATCAATAATCCTTTTGTTGCCATTCTAATTCAAACTGACTCACAAAATCATGCATTAGCTGATCTCTTTTTTCGCCAATTCGTTTGCCCTCATTTGTGTTTAAATAATCTTTTAGTAAAAATAGTTTTTCATAAAAATGATTCATAATGGTCTCGCCATCCGCCTGACGATATTCAGCTTTTGTTTTTGCCTGTCTAGGTTTAATATCTGGATTATATAATTCATGGCCATGAGCAACCCCATATTGAATCACCCGCGCAATGGCGATGGCCCCAATTGCATCCAAACGGTCTGCATCCTGAACAATTTGGCCAGCTAATGATAAGGGTTCTGGATTGCCAAATCGTTGCTTACTCCATGACATATTATCAATAATTTTAAAAATTTCTAATTGTTTTTCTTCAGAGACACCAATCGTTGTCAGCTTATTGGCCACCAGGGCTTTCGCTTCATCAACGTCATCAAATAATTTATCATCATAAGTATCATGTAACAGCGCTGCCGCTTGCGCAACAAACGCATTAGCGGTTGGTTCCGTCGTTAAAATATGCCTTGTCATATTGAGGACGCGCTGAATATGTGTCATATCATGTCCCGTCTGATCTGCAGATAATAGTTCTTTCGTAAAATCTGTCATGACCGCTAACTGTTCATCTTCTCGTGGATTCATTTTTGTCCCCCCATTCAAATTATCAATCTAAAATATGTGCAATTAGTAGCATTAAAACACCAATACCAATATCAATTACCCAAACAATGCTTAGCCAGTAACCAACCGTTTCAAAAATCAGCCAGGGATCCGAAATAAAGACACCAACGATTAAACTTATCAACAACAGTACCACACTATAATAAGCTAATCCCTGCCAAACATTTGACCAATCCGAACGACTCAGGTTCATAGCCAAGTTCAAATTAACCACAATGTATAGCCAAATAACTAACTGCCACCAAGGTACACCATTAAAAACTTGCCATCCAATGGTTTGCACAGTAAACAGTTCTGGCCATAATAACTGCGTCGTTAATCCAGTCAATAACGTAATCCCAATAACTGGTGCTAATCCAATAAAAAAATTACCAAACTGTTGGTAAACATTTTTAGGCTGCCATGAATGTGCAACATAGCCTAGTCGTTGCTCCCAATCCGAATGAAAGGGATTGGTTAAAAGCACTAAGCGATTGATTTTATGTCCAAACAAAATAGCCATGCCAGCATGCGATAATTCATGAACAATGACTCCCAACCATCCAAACAGTAAGGGGGCACGAGTCCCAAACCGATTAATTAAATGCTGATTCGTCTTACTTGTGATTGCCGAAACACCGTAACTAACAACTAATGGGCCAATTAGAAAAACGATAAAAATATAAAGCACTGTATGCCCAATAATTACGCCTGACATGATTATTCAACCGACCGAATATCAGCAAATTGCGCATGAACAAACTCAGCCAAGATCTCCGCATCAATACGAATTGAGCGACCCACTTCACCTGCCGAAACAGTAATTGTTCCTGCCTCCTTGGCACTATTGTCAAAATAAATTGGAAACTTCTTTGTCTGCCAAATACCGACTGGATTATTCGCACCATGAACATAACCCGTTGTCTTTTGCAAATTCTTAGTCGGAATCATATTAACCTTTTTATTGCCAGACACCGCGGCTAATTTCTTTTCATTTAAATGATTATCAACGGGCACAATACCAATCACTGGTCCGGTCACATTACCGTCCAAAGCTAACGTCTTATAAATGTCATGGTCTGTTAACCCATAGGCATCCAGTTCTGCCTGGTTACGATTCATTCCTCCTGAAAAGACAATCGTTTCATAGGGAATATCCGCCTTATCCAAGATTTGTTCGACAAGAATTTTTTTAATACGTGCTTTCTTTGACATCTTCCTTCTCCTTCATCCTCTATGCTTTTTAATATACGCTATTCCTACTTTTTATAAAAGTTCTAAACCCTACAAAAAACAGGGTGGACAGTGAAGTCCACCCTGTTTTGCTATATGACACTCAGGTCCATTAACCTAACGTTTTATCAGATTTACGTAATTTCTTTTCAAATAAGTTTAACAAGCGACTAATTCCAAATGTCAGAATGAAATAGATAACCGCTGTAATAATCAATGGAATGAACGGCTTGAAGGATGCTCCTTGAACCACTGATGTTTGGAAAGTCAACTCACCAACTCCAATAACTGAAACAACCGAACCTTCCTTGATGACCGTAACAAATTCATTACCCAAAGCTGGCAAAATATTCTTGATTGCCTGTGGCAAAATCATATAACGCATCGTTTGACTCTTGGTAAAGCCAAGTGAACGTGCCGCCTCAGTTTGTCCGTCCGGCACTGCCTGAATACCTGAACGAATGATCTCTGCCACATAGGCTGCCGAATTCAAGAACATGGCAATTGCACCAGCTAAGAAACTTGAAATATGCAATCCAATGGCTTGTGTTCCAAAGTAAACAATGAATACTTGAATCAACAAAGGCACACCACGGACAGCTTCAATGTAGGCCGAAGCCAACCACTTAAATACTTTGATTGAAGATAGTTTCATTAAGGCAAATAAGATACCTAAAATAATTCCAAAGAAAACACCGATGACTGCTAAGCCAATCGTATAAAGCGTTCCTTTAACGAAATAAGGTGAATACTTAGAAACGAAAGATTCTTTTTTATTCATCAATTCAATGGCATCATCTTGCATCTTTTGCAAGGGTTCACCAATAATATGGTCATCCAATATCTTATTAACTTTTGACTGCAATACCGTAGCATTCTTATTCATCACCACTGACGAACCATTAGAGATACCTGGTAATTTGGCTGGCGAAACCGCAAATTGATCACTTTGTTCTAGATAACTTTTCGCTGTTGTACTTGCAACCACGACACCATCAACCTTTTCCTGGTTCAATTGCGTCACTTCATCAGTGATCTTCTTTAATGAAACCACCTTTTTGTCAGTTATATCATGTGCAATATCATCTTGCTTAGATGAGACTTGCGCTGCCAATTTGGCTTGGCGAATTTGCTTTAACGTTGACCACTTTTCTTTATTCTGCTTTAAAGTTAGCACAACATTTTTATCAACAAAGTAAGGCTTTGAAAAGTTAACTTCTTCGGCACGTTCTGGCGTTTCCGTCATACCAGCCACAACAACATCAACTTTTCCCGTCTTTACAGCACCCAATAAGGCATCAAAACTCATTTCTTGGATTTCAGTTTTCACACCTAATTGTTTACCAATCTCACGGGCAGCTTCAATATCAAAACCAACAATCTTGTCTTTACCGTGCTCGGTTGTATGAAATTCATAAGGCGCATAATCGGCTGAAGTTCCAACGACTAACTTACCAGATTTCTTAATACGCTCTAATGTTGGATCAGTTTCTTCAGCATTTACTGTATGCATATTAAGCATACCCATACCACTGCTCATCACTAGTCCAAATGCCATTACCAACATAATGAGCTTTTTTATCCATTTGTTCATGATTTAATTCCCTCTCTTACAACATCTTTGCTAAGAAATTCTGCGCACGTTCGGAATTAGGATTTTCAAAAAAGCTAACTGGATTATCATAGGCCGTCATGTCACCGTCACTCATAAACCAAATTTTTGAGGCCACTTCGCGGGCGAATCCCATTTCGTGAGTCACGACTAACATCGTCATACCCTCTTGCGCAAGCTCACGCATTGTTTTCAAGACTTCCCCAACCATCTCTGGATCCAGAGCTGACGTTGGTTCATCAAATAACATAATTTTGGGGTTCATTGCTAAAGCACGGGCGATGGCCACACGTTGTTGTTGACCACCAGATAGAGATGCTGGATACACATCAACCTTATCGACCACCCCAACTTTTTCCAAGAACTGCTTGGCAGTTGCCGTTGCTTCATCATCAGCAATTCCTTTGACCTTAGTTAGCGCAATTTTTACATTGTCTAAAACGGTCATATTTGGGAACAAATTAAAACTTTGGAAAACCATGCCTAAATCTTGACGAATCTTGTCCAAACCAGCTTCACTAGCTTTGGTAATGTCTTGATCCTCAAAAATTACCGCGCCTGAAGTTGGATATTCCAACATATTCAATTCGCGTAATAGCGTTGATTTACCTGTACCTGAAGGTCCTAAAATCGCAATAACGTCGCCCTCTTCAACTGTGGCATTGATTGACTTTAGAACCGTGTTTTTACCGTACTCTTTATGTAAGTTTTTAATTTCTAAAATTGCCATATTTCTACTCCCATTCATTACTGACCAGTAAATACTACCAGCAATTGAAAGTATATGCAATAATTTATGATTAAATCCCTTAAAATTCCTCTTTTTATTCAAAAAGGCTGAATATATACACGATAAATCGTGCATCTTCAGCCTTTTTGTCGATATTTAATTTTTCACCATCAAATGTTTTTTATCCAAATGATTTATCAGATTTATGCAACTTCTTCTCAAAGAAGTTCAATAAACGCGTAATTCCAAATGTCAAAATGAAGTAAATAACCGCTGTAACAATCAATGGCAAGAACGGCTTAAAGGATGCCCCTTGGACAACTGATGTTTGGAAAGTCAACTCACCAACTCCAATAACTGAAACAACTGAGCCTTCCTTAATAACGGTCACAAATTCATTTCCTAAGGCTGGCAAAATATTTTTGATTGCCTGTGGCAAAATCATATAACGCATCGTTTGATTTTTAGTGAAACCAAGTGAACGCGCCGCCTCAGTCTGTCCAGCTGGCACCGCCTGAATACCCGAACGAATAATTTCTGCCACATAAGCTGCCGAGTTCAAGAACATGGCAATGGCACCTGCTAAGAAACTCGAAACATCGAGCCCGATAACTTGTGTACCAAAGTAGACCAAAAATACTTGAATCAATAGCGGTACACCACGAATAGCTTCAATATAAGCAACTGCTAACCACTTCAATGGTTTAATTGTCGACATCTTCATCAGTGCAAACAAGACCCCTAAAATAATACCAAAGAAGACCCCAATAACTGCCAAACCAACTGAATATTCAGTACCTTTAATAAAGTAAGGCATATACTTTTTAATAAATGAATCTTTTTGAACAGCTTGCTTGAACGCCTTATCTTGCCATTTCTGTAATGGCGCTCCAATAACGTGATCTTTCAGGATTTGGTCAACTCTTTCCTTAAATACTGGTGAATTCTTGTTCATCACCGTAGAAACCGCATTTCCTGTTGTAATTGGTAACTTAGCTTTTGTAATGGCGAATTGGTCACTCTGTGTCAAATAACTTTTAGCACTTGTTTGGGCAAGTACAACCGCATCAACCTTCTTTTGACTTAGCTGCATGACCAGATCCGTAATCTTTTTAACTTGAACAGTCTTTTTATCTGTTAGGGTACTAGCTAATTTAGATTGGCTTGAAGCCACTTGCGCTCCTAATTTTGCCCCACGAATTTGGTCAAGTGTTGCCCACTTATTTTTATTCTCCTTCAATGTTAGAACAACATTTTTATCATTATAGTAAGGCGTTGAAAAATTAACTTCTTTGGCACGTTCTGGCGTATAAGTCATACCCGCAATCGCCATATCAATCTTTCCTGTCTTAACTGCACCTAGCAAAGAGTCAAAACTCATATCTTGCACTTCTAATTTAACGCCTAAATGCTTAGCAAGCGTTCTAGCAACGTCCATATCAAAGCCAAGAATTTTGTCCTTACCATTGACCGTTGCATGAAATTCATAAGGTGCGTATTCGGCAGCCGTTCCAACCACTAATTTACCAGACTTTTTAACCCGTGATAATGTTGGGTCAGTTTCAGCAGCACTAACATTTTTTACACTAAACACACCAGCACCAGTGCTGATAAACATACCAATCGCCATTAATAGGATGGCTACTTTTTTCATCCACTTTTTCATAAATCCATTCCCTCTTTTACAACATCTTTGCTAAGAAATTCTGCGCACGTTCTGAATTAGGATTTTCAAAAAAGCCTGCTGGATCGGTATACGCTGTCATTTCACCATCACTCATAAACCAAATTTTTGAAGCCACTTCACGAGCAAATCCCATTTCGTGAGTCACAACTAACATGGTCATGCCTTCTTGGGCCAGCTCACGCATGGTCTTCAAAACTTCCCCAACCATCTCTGGATCTAATGCTGACGTTGGTTCATCAAATAACATAATCTTTGGATTCATGGCCAAAGCACGAGCAATCGCCACACGTTGTTGTTGACCACCAGAAAGAGATGCCGGATACACATCAGCTTTATCTGCCACGCCAACCTTATCTAAAAACTTTTTGGCTGTCGCTGTCGCTTCATCATCAGCAACCCCCTTAACCTTTGTTAAAGCAATTTTCACATTATTTAAAACGGTCATATTCGGAAATAAATTAAAACTTTGGAAAACCATCCCCAAATCTTGACGAATCTTATCCAACCCTGATTCATTAGCTTTAGTGACATCCTGATCGTCAAAAATAACCGCCCCCTGATGTGGGGTGTTCTAACATATTTAATTCACGTAACAACGTTGATTTACCTGTTCCAGAAGGTCCAAGAATTGCAATAACGTCCCCCTCGTCAACTTCAGCGTTAATCGATTTTAAAACTGTATTTTCACCATATGCTTTATGTAAATCTTTTATTTCTAGAATTGCCATAAATTCACTCCCCGTCCTCATTGATGAATAAATATTAACAGTTAATGATAATTTATGCAATAAAAAACTAATAATACGTTTAAAAAAATTTTATTTATACAAAAACGCCGAATATATGCATATAATTATGCGTATATTCGGCGTTAATTGTATAAATTCTAATTTTTACATCATTTTTTGAGAATTATCAAAAATGATTTTTTTATTGCTCGCAACTAACGTAGCCATATATGGCTCGCCCAAAGTCATCGGTTCCCCTTTAGTATTTAATAAAAATCGAAATGATGCTAATTTAACCATCGCTTGATAAACCGACTCACGGTCTAATGTCATTGCCGGATGCTTAATCTTAATCACTGATAATTTTTTGGTCGTATCCGTAGCCTGTTGTCCTGGTGCCAAAAACGATAGTTCTAGTACTTGGTTCATATTCAATTCTCCCTTAATTAGTAATGGTATTTGGATTAAATAAATGTGCTTTTGTGTCCACTGTCGTTATCTTATCAATGGCAATTTCAGCCCCTAGTTGTAACATTAACTGAGCTAACTGGTTTAGTTCAGTAATGGTCGTCCCCTGCTTCACGTAAAATTGACGGCTTGTAACAACATCTTCACCTGTCTTACCAATAATCTTGACCTTCAACATATTGTTGGGTAATCGCTTCTTTTCTACCATAACTTTCATCCTCAATTCTTTCGTTTTTTCGAATGGCCATTCGCTTATCAGCTAAGTGCTGACATCTATACTAACGAAACGAATGAGGGAAGATGTAACAATTTTAGAGAGTGTGAACCAAAACGCTTTGAAGCCGGTGTGTAACGACGGTGGCACTGTTTTTGATCGCAGCGAAGCGTAGATCAGGAATAGTGGCATCTCGTTACATTGAGGCTTCAGTTTTGGTGAACACGTTTATGAAAGAGTGAGAAAAAACGCTCTGAAACCAAGGTGTAAACAAAAAAGAGATTGGTACAACAGAAACTGTCCCAATCTCTTCATAATTTCAAATATTGATTAATGATGTGGATACTGACGTCCACGTTCATAGACTTGCTCAGGTTCTTGGCTAATTCGTGTATAAGTATTCAAGGCATCAATGGCATCAAGTTCTTCCACCGTCAATGAAAAATTATAGATATCAGCATTTTCGATCACTCTTTGTGGGTGAACCGACTTTGGAATAATACTAGTGCCATGCGCCAAATGCCATCTTAGAACAACCTGTGCTGGTGATTTGCCATATTTCTCAGCAATCGAAACAATCGTTGGTTCTGCTAAGACTGATCCTCGTCCTAAAGGTGCCCAAGCTTGAGTCACAATATTATTTTCTCGTAAGAAATTACGCAATTCAGGTTGAACAAGGTGGGGATGATTTTCAATCTGGTTCACTACCGGCATCTCATTAGCCTGCGTCGCCAAATATTGTAAATGAACCATCCCAAAGTTTGACGTTCCCAAAGATTTGACGATACCTTCAGCCTGCAAGCGTTCAAAGGCACGCCATGTATCAAAGAATTGTTCATGTAGCGGCCAATGAACCATCAATAAATCAACATAATCCATCTGTAAATCCTTCAAAGACTGTTCAACGGATGCCAAAGTTTTATCATATCCTTGATTTTCTTCAGCCACCTTAGTCGTCACGAAATAATCCTCACGAGGCATCCCCAATGCACGCAAACTTCGACCGACTTCGGCCTCATTTTTATACATTTGGGCCGTATCAAATAAACGGTATCCCGCTTTCCATGCTGTTTTAATAACTTCAGTCAAGTTATCTTGGTCCGTTACCTTATATAATCCCAAACCTTGTTGTGGCATTTGATAACCATCTGCTAATTGAAGCTGTGTTGTAATATCCATATTATGAATTTTGCCCCTTTTGATTGAATTCTATCATTTGCTTATCTCAGTTTCCTCAATACTATATCATAACAGATAACGTAAAAAGCCAGTAATAATATGTCTTAGACCATATTATTACTGACAATTCACATGAGAGATTTTATTTTATATTGTTAACTTTTATATGAGATTTTAGGTTTTATTTTTTGATTTTATTATTAGGTTAGAAATTTAAATTAATTGAATAATTAGTCTTTGATATCAACGTATGTCAAGCCGAACATCTTTGACAAATCTGACAATTGTTCTGCATCAACATCAAATGATAGAACCGTATGGTGTCCACCACCAAGAGTCAACCAACCAACTGATCCGTCACGCAAACCTTGCTTTGGTGTCCACAATTGCTTAGCAACTGGTAGGTGTGGCATCTCAGCTTCAGGCTTGTTTCCAGTAACATCATATGACATCAACTTGAACTCATCACCGTAGTCTGCAAGGGTTGCGTCAACAGCGTCACCTTCCATACCAGTGAATACCAAACGTGCAGGATCAGCCTTGTCACCAATGTCCAATGGGTGAACTTCAACACGTGGCTTGTCTGAGGCAATTGTTGGATCAACTTCAAGCATGTGTGATCCAAGGATAGCTTCGTGACCCTTACGCAAATCAAGTGTGTAATCTTCCATGAAGACTGTGTGCTTGTTGTGTGAAATAATCTTCATCAAACGATCCAAAGCGGCTGTCTTCCAGTCACCTTCACCAGCGAATCCATATCCTTCAGCCATCAACATTTGTGATGCCAAACCTGGTAATTGTTCTAGACCATACAAATCCTCGAAGTTATCAGTAAAGGCTGTGTAACCATGCTCGTCCATGAAGTGCTTCAAACCGAAGTACTCACGGATTTGATACTTTACACTGTGTTCAAACTTCTCCGGTGTGTTGTCACCAACAACAAAGTCATATTCTTTTTGTAGTTCTTCATACTTAGCATCGATGTCTTCATCACTAACAGCGTTAACTGCTTCAACCAAGTCACCCATTGCCCAGTAATCTACACGCCAACCAAACTTGATTTGTGCTTCGATCTTGTCACCATCAGTAACGGCAACATTACGCATCTTGTCAGCAAATGCGGCAACCTTGATCTTGAATGATTCGTTGTATGCAACAGCAACGTCCATCCACTTACCAATCTTGTCTTGAACATCCTTATCAGCCCAGTGACCATAAACAATCTTGTTGTTTAATTGCAAACGAGCATTGATGAATGCGTACTCACGATCACCGTGAGCTGATTGGTTAGCATTCATGTAGTCAAAGTCAATGTCATCATATGGCAATTCTTCTAAGTATTGTGTTGCAAAGTGTAGCAAAGGCTTTTGTAGTAATTGTGTACCACGGATCCAATTCTTTGCTGGAGAGAATGTGTGCATCCAAGTAATGACTCCGGCAACAGAATCATCATAGTTAGCTTCCTTCATAACACCAGCAATATTTTCTGAAGTTGTTGCAACCAACTTAAATTCTACTGGGTATGGCAAGTTTCCTGATTCGTTCAACTTGTCAACGATATCCTTTGCGTCAGCTTCAACCTTGTCTAATACCTCTGGACCATAAAGGAATTGTGATCCTGTGATAAACCAAAACTTGTAATTCTTTGTGTTAAACATGTTCTATTTCCCCCTGAAATATATAATATAACAACAACGACTAGTCCTTAGACTTTTGACCATAATATGCATTAGCACCATGCTTACGCAAATAATGCTTATCCAACAACGTTTGTGAAACATGGATGTTGTGTGGATTTAACATAATCGTGTGGTAAGCCATCTTAGCTGACTCTTCCAACACAACCGCGTTATACACTGCTTTATCAGCAGATTCTCCCCATGTGAATGGTCCATGATCTTGTGCCAATACAGCTGGCACAGCCATTGGATCAATACCACGCTTCTTGAACGTTTCAATAATCACATTACCTGTTTCAAGCTCGTACTCACCATTGATTTCCTCGTCGGTCATCTGGCGAGCTACAGGCACATCACCGTAGAATGTATCTGCATGTGTCGTACCTGCAGCTGGTAGGTCAATCCCAGCTTGAGCAAATGACACTGCCCATGGTGAATGCGTATGCACGATTCCACCAATTTCTGGGAATTCCTTGTACAAAACACGGTGCGTTTCTGTATCACTTGATGGGTTAAGGTCACCCTCAACGATCTTACCATCAAGATCAACAACAACCATATCTTCTGGCTTTAATTCATCATATGGAACCCCAGAAGGTTTAATGACAAACAAGCCACTTTCACGATCGATTTCAGAAACGTTTCCCCAGGTAAATTTAATCAAGCCATGCTTTGGCAAGGCCATGTTAGCGTCATAAACACGTTGCTTAACGTCTTCTAACATTATTAATTAATCCTCCTTAGATGTCTCCTCAACTGGCATTTGGTCAATTGCGGTTTGTTCAATTGATAGACCAGCTTTATATTCTTCCATAAACTTACCAAATCCAGCAACATCTTCTGGGTCTGGATCGATTGTGGTACTTTCTTGAGACTGGAATACTTCATCTTCTAGGTAATCAGCAAGTGATTGACCATCCTTGTGGCTCACAACGAATTGTGACAAAACTGCCATTCCCCAAGGACCACCTTCACCAGCGTTCTTCATTAAGGTTACGGGTGCATCCATAACCCCAGCTAAAATCTTTTGGGCAACAACTGGTGTTGTAAAGATACCACCTTGGGCAACAACTGAATCCATGGCAACTTTTTCTTCTGCCAAAACATCCAAACCAATCTTCATTGCACCAAAGGCACTGTACAAATGCATACGCATCAAGTTAGCTAATGTGAACTTAGCATTTGGTGTACGAACAAATAGCGGACGACCTTCATCCATACCAGTAATATTCTCACCAGAATGATAACCATAGCTTAGCAAGCCACCAGCATCTGGATCTGACTTCAAAACACTGTTGAACAATGCACTGAAGATTTCACCACCGGTAACAGTTGCCCCAATTGCAGCGGCAAATTCAGTGAAGACACGCGCCCATGAATTAATCTCAGATGTACTATTATTAATGTGGACCATGGCAACTGGTGAACCATCAGGTGTTGTTACCATATCCATGTTCTCATTAACTTGTGATAACTCTTTTTCTAAGACAACCATGGCAAAGGCTGAAGTACCAGCAGAGACGTTGGCTGTACGCTTCTTAACTGAGTTTGTTGATACCATTCCGGTACCAGCATCCCCTTCAGGAGCTGCGGCAACCGCACCACTCTCCAAAGCACCAGATGGATCAAGTAACTTGGCACCTTCTTCAGTCAAACGACCAGCTTCCTCACCAGCTAACTTGATTGTTGGCAAGATATCCCGTAACTGCCACAAATATTGTTGCACTGACTTAAATGCATTGAACTTGTCCATCATTACTTGGTTATAGTCATGAGTCTCTTCATCAATTGGGAAGACTCCCGAAGCATCCCCAATACCGATAACCTTTTCACCAGTCAAACGCCAGTGAACATAACCAGCCAAAGTTGTTAAGTAATTGATTTCCTTAACGTGTGTTTCTTGGTTCAAGATTGCTTGATACAAGTGAGCAATACTCCAACGCTGTGGAATATTGAAATCAAATAATTTTGTTAATGATGCTGCAGACTCACCAGTAATGGCGTTACGCCATGTACGGAATGGTACCAATGACTTATCGTTCTTATCAAAGACCAAGTAACCGTGCATCATAGCCGCAATTCCAAATGATGAAAGCTTGGTTACTTTAACATCGTATTCGTCAGCAACAACATCTGTTAAATTCTTATACGCACTTTGTAGACCTGACCAGACATCTTCCAAAGAATATGTCCAGATACCATTTTCAAGTTTGTTCTCCCAATTATGGCTACCAACTGCAATAACTGATGAATCAGTTGCAACTAGCACTGCCTTAATACGAGTAGAACCAAACTCAACACCAAGGGCCGCTTGCCCTGTAGTAATTTGTTCTTGAATTTGTTCTTTATTCATTAATCTATTCCCCTCAAATGAGAATCAAAGTTTTTGTAACCGTTTACAAGTATTATAGTAAATCATTTGTGCGGACAAATCAAGTGTTAGAACAAAAATTTGTATGTACAATTCCGTACATCATCAACAAACACGATGATACCGCTATTTCGAGCAACAAAATTTTTACCATTTTGCTCAACAAATCACGATATCGAAATACCTATTGGTCGTTAACGTTAACGTCAACCTCATCACTAAAAATAATTCAAAACAACTATCTTGCCATTACTAACAATTAATAAATAGCTTTTTAACTATGTGAATTTTTTGTATAATAAATGTATTATATGTTTTGGAAATGGAGCTATCGAAATATGGATACGAAATATGACATCGTGAAGAAAGGGCTCCGCAATGACATTATTTCTGGAAAATTTGCGATTGGTGAAAAACTACCCACTGAAGCAAACTTAACCGAACAATATAATGTGAGTCGTTACACAGTCAGGCGGGCAACAGCAGGATTGGAACAAGAAAATTACTTATACCGTATCCAAGGGGATGGTATGTATGTTAATGATTGGAAGAAAATCCCTGCTGCTAAAACTGAAAATAAAGTCATTGGTGTCATTACAACCCATCTAGCTGACTACATTTTCCCCGAAATCATTAGTGGTATTGACCAAATTATTTCGGACGCTGGTTATGCTTTATTTATCAGTAATACACACAATACATTCGATCGTGAACGACGTAGCCTATTACGAATCATTGAAACTGGCATTAGCGGCTTGATCATTGAACCCACAATGTCGGCACTGCCTAATCCCAATAAAGATTTGTACGATCAAATTAAGCAACTAAATATACCAACAGTATTTATTAACTCAAAATATGAAAGCTTGGACTTCAATTACCTTGGCGTTAATGATGTTGACTCAGAAGCGCAATTAGTCCGTCATCTAATTGCCCAGGGGCATAAAAGAATTCTAGGCGTCTTCAAGGTCGATGATATCCAAGGGGCTCACCGTATGCAGGGCTTTTACAAGGCCTTCCAAACACAACCGGATTACGCCTTAGACAGTAATATCATCATGTATCAATCTGACGATGAAGAAAATAACACCCTCATCTTAAACAAGATTGAAACCTACTTAGAATCACCCCATCGCCCAACTGCCTTGGCATTATATAATGACTCACTAGCTATTCAGGCCAGTGATTTAGTAAAATCACTTGGATTCCGAATTCCAGAAGACGTTGCCATTGTTGGGTTTGATGATTATAGTCTCTCAACGTACATGACCCCTAGTTTAACAACTAATCGTCATCCCAAACGTAAAATGGGACGTGATGCTGCACAAATTCTACTTGATCTCATTGATGGGCAACCTGGTCATGATGTGATTTATGAACCAGATATGATTGTTCGTAACTCGTCCGCTACCCCACTAGTTGCAGATGAAACACAAGAATAGTAAAAAAAGAGCGAGACAAAAGTCGTTTTGAAGCCGGTGTGTAACGATGGTTGCGTTATTTTGGCTCGTAATGTAGCAAAGAGGCGAAATTGCGCAATCGTTGTTACATTGAGGCTTCAGACTTTTGGAACGCGTTTACGCTATAAAATTTACAGGTTGATAATTAATACATTTGTAGTAAAAAAATAGGTTGGAACAATAATTTTGTTCCAACCTATTTTTCATTATTCTAAAGTGCCTGTTTCTTCTGGACTGTGTAGTTTACGCAATCGCTTGACCATCCGTAACCACGCCGGGATCAAGAATAATAACGAGCCTAACCAAGCCAACGGATTAGCTAAACTAGCTCCAAAGTAACCTAACCAGCCAACCAAGGCAAAGGCTGTGACTGTACGCATCACCATTTCACCCATACCTGCATACGTTGGTGTTCGCACATCGCCAAGTCCTTGTAATGTATAACGTAACACGAACAAGGTACTTAAGATAAAATAAAATGGCCCATTTGCCCAGAAATACTCTTGCGCTAAGTCCATTACTCGATGTTCACCAGCTCCAACAAATAAACTGACCAACACACGGCCAAAGATAACCTCAATTGCTCCTAGTACAAAACTCATACTAATTGACATCTTAAGGGAACTCTTCACACCTTCTAAAATACGACCATATTTACCAGCACCGAAATTTTGCGCTGTATAAGTGGCCATGGCAACACCAACCGCCATCATTAGTTGCGTACTGATTTGGTCAACTTTTGAAGCGGCTGTATTCGCAGCAACTGCATCTGTTCCCAAAGTATTCACAGCTGTTGCTAGTGTAACAGCTCCAATGGCAATGATTGATTGTTGAAAGCCCATTGGTAATCCAGCCAACAGATGTTGTCGCAGATGAACTGAACCCCGTAAGTTGGAGTAATTTCCAAAACTTACGGGGTTTTACTATGTTTTCAAAAGAAGTACAAATTGAAGCTGTCACAATGTATCTACAAGGTATTCCGCCTTATAAAATACGG
>NZ_JAMXDB010000014.1 GCF_024718545.1 Weissella fangxianensis | reverse complement strand
ATATCTATTACTACAATAATAAACGGATTAAAACAAAACTGGCCGGAAAAACTCCGGTTCAATACCGAAATCTTTCCGACCAGCTAGTTGCTTAAACTTCTCTCCAATTTTTGGGGTTCAGTTCATTTCAACCTTTTTGTTATTTATCGATAATTTATTTAAAGGGGGGGAGCCATTCTCTAATAATAGGTGTACGATAGAGAGAGTATTTCTTCAGGAGGGAATAGTTATGGTAAATATGTGGGTTCATTTTGTGACATGGATCGTCTTAATTATCGTTGCGGCAATCGCAGTTTTTAGCTCGAATCAGAAGGTGAGTGTCATTAGTATGATGATTGCTCGTCTTTCTTACATCGTGGCCATCATAACAGGTATCGGGCTGTTTCAATATGCTTATCAATCAAGTCCAGTATTAACAATTGTTAAAATCATTTTTGCTATCTTATTGATGGGTATTATCGAAATGAGCTTTGCTAAGAAAAAGCAACAACGGTTAAACAGAAACTTTGCGATAGGCATGATAATTCTAATTTTATTGTTAGGATTATTTGGCATTTACTTAGCAAGTGGCTTCCCTTTTTAAATATTTAATTTGATGAAAGGTTGAAACAGCATAATGTTTCAGCTTTTTTTAGTTGCTTTGGATTTTATAATCAGTGAAATGGTCCGTGAATCTTTGTTTGCATATTGTATACTAGAATTATGAAAAATTCTGCAGTAGAAAAATTTAATGTAACAGCTTTGACAGAAAATCAAAGGCAGCAATTAACTAAGATAGAGGGATTCATCCAACAACAATTGCAACAATCCGAGTCTAGTATTGCCGTCATTGAAGGAGCTGCCGGAACTGGGAAAAGTGTCATCTTAACAAAATTATTTGAAAAATTACAGACGGGGGCTAAAAATCCAACCAGCCCATATTATGGATTGAAAAATAAATTTACAGTGAATCATCCTGAGTTACTGAAGGTTTACCAAGAGTTATCGACAACCATTCCTAGTTTAAAAAAGGGCGACTATATCCGACCAACGTCTTTAATTAATCAGGCACATAAAAATAACCGACGTTATGATGTGATTGTTGTTGATGAAGGCCATTTACTACTTTCTAAGCCTGAACCCTATATTCGATTTAAACAGGATAACCAGTTGAGCGAATTAATTAAACTGGCAAAAGTGGTGATTGTTGTGTTTGATTTTCAACAAGTTATGCAATCAAAAATGTTTTGGAATCGGTCATTATTAGAAAAGTGCCTAGCGCCGTATCCGCATCAAACATTTAATCTAACGATGCAGTATCGTATGCAAGCACCAGCTAGTGTACAAGCTTGGATAAAAGCGCTCGCAACTGGACAGCTATCAGCCTTACCAAAAGACTTGGGAGACTACGATTTAAGAATTTTCTCGCGAGCAGCTGACATGTATGAACTGATCAAGGAGAAAAACGAGTCATTTGGATTGTCGCGGATGTTAGCAACGACAGGATTTATTAAACGAACAGCAACCGAACACAATGTTTATCTCGACGATTTTGACTTACCTTGGGATGAATATGATGTCCAGACGACTCCTTGGGCAGAACGGCCAGAGTCTATTCATGAGGTTGGATCAATTTATACCATTCAAGGATTTGATTTGAATTATGCGGGGGTAATTTTAGGTCCACCTTTTAGATATGATGAGACCAATGATCAATTATATATTGATACAGATAAAGTGACGCATCGTGAAATATACAAGAGAACACCTCATATTACTGATGAAAAAGCCATGCAGCAGATGAAACAATCAGTTATGTTTCATGTGTTGAATGTTTTATTAACGCGTGGCACCAGGGGGTTATATTTGACGGCAGCAGATGACGACCTACGGCAACGTCTTGAGCGGTTATGAAACGCAAAAAGTGGTTAGGACAGTTATCTGTCCCAACCACTCCATGCTTTGGATACAGGAAAACAGTTAGGGGTATTACGCTACTGTTATCCCGTATGAATTTAGTATACGCTAAAGTTTGCTCAATGGGTAACAAATTGTAGGATTATATCAAAGCCATCGTTGCAATAGTGAAACAATTATTAAAAATAAGTGAGGTATCATAGTGGGATTTTTGACGGAAGAAGAGCTACAAAATACGTTTGCATTAGCTAGTGATGCGATTTATTTTGCAACACCTGATGGACAGAGAAAGTATTATGGTTTTGGAAAACAGGCTGAATTAATTGGTGCTTCTTTTGATCAGGTACAAGAGTGGTTAACGACCCTTAAAAAGGATGAGCACAAACCAGTATTTGGTGGCTTTGCCTTTGATGACCAGCAAATCGCTGATTCAGAATTGATGAATGGTTATTTCATACAACCAGCAGTTGTCTATGATGTCGTTAATCATAAAAGCATTGGCCAACCAATTGATTTGGTGCGACACCAAACCAGTTTTAATACCACCATTGAACAAATTACGGACGAAGTCGATTGGCCAGTACGCGTTCAAGACGCAATTGACGATATGGAGCAAAATAAACAACATGCGAAAGTTGTGTTGGGACGTCAGCGTCAAGTTACTTTATCAGATCCATTAGATGAAAAACGATTACTCAAAGAGTTACAAAGTTCACAAGCGATGAGCTATCACTTTGTTTTAAAACATTGTGATGAGCTGTTTGTCTCCGCAACACCGGAACGATTAATTAAAATAACTAATGGTCAATTAGCAACAGCTGCTGTTGCGGGTACGATTAAGCGTGGTACCGATAGGGCGAGTGATCAAGCGTTAGCTGATACATTGTGGCATGACTCAAAGAATCGGATTGAACATGAAACGGTCGTTGCCACCATTAAGGAGCGCCTCCAAGCGGCACAAGTGCAAGCATTGACAGTACCAAATGAACCACAAATCATGAAGAATCCACAAGTACAACATTTGTATACGCCAATTACTGGTCAATTAGCACCTGAATCAAACCTATTACAGATTGCGGCAGCACTACATCCGACACCTGCACTAGGTGGTAAGCCACGTGATTGGGCGCTTGCAGAAATTGACCAGATTGAAAAACACCCAAGAGGTCTATTCAGTGGACCAGTTGGGATAATCGAGCCTGATGGAGATGGTGAATTTATTGTTGGTATTAGATCGATGTGGTACCGTGAAAATTTGGCGACTTTATTTGCTGGCGCAGGTATTTTAGCTGATTCAGATGCAAAAATGGAGTACCAGGAAACAGCCTTAAAATTATTACCAATGATGAATTTATTGAAGGAGCAAACAGAAAATGACGGATAGCTTAACACGTAACATTAAACATTTACTAACATCCCTTGTTTTACAAGGCGTGCATGACTTTGTGGTTTCACCGGGTTCAAGAACGACCCCGGTGGCATTGTTACTAGCAGAAATGCAACAGGTTCGTGATGACGTGCGTGTCACAGTTGATGTCGATGAACGTTCGGCAGCCTTTTTTGCACTAGGAATTGCTAAAACCGCGCATCAGCCCGTTGTGTTATTGGCTACTTCAGGAACGGCGACTGGTAATTATTTACCAGCCTTCATGGAAGCTAGTATTTCACATATTCCATTGATTGCCTTAACAACCGATCGACCAACCGAATTACAACAAATCGGTGCACCGCAAACGGTCCATCAAGAACATTTATATGGTGAGCATACGAAGGAGTATGCCGCTATTGAAATGCAAGATGATCATGAAGATGTGACAGCGTATATTGATTATCATGTGCAGGAATTAGTTGGTCGTGCATTAACACAGCCAATGGGGCCCATACAAATCAACTTACCCTTACGAAAGCCACTGATGCCCAAGTTGGATGAAGCATGGCCCGATGTGACCCCACAAAGAATTTTAGTTGGACAACGTCAAGCAGGGTGGCAAGACATTCAAGCCATTGCTGCATTGTTACGAAAGCCAAAGGCCATGATGCTATTAGGACCAGATGAAATTGGTTGGCAGACTGAAAAAATAGAACAATTAGCAGCTCACTATCAACTACCTGTTTTGGCTGATATTTTGAGTAATTTCCGTCCAAGTAAGTATGCAGTTAATGGTATTGATAGTTTAATAGCAGCTGACGTCATTGATGACTCACTGATACCGGATGTTATCCTACGTTTTGGTGGCACACCAGTTTCGGCCAAAGTCATTACCTGGTTACGTGAGAAAGAAATTCCAGTTATTCAAGTTGGTCAAGAACATGCGGGTCATGATCATGGCCGTCATACGCATACGACAGTGGTTGCGGACCCCGATACCGTCATATCTGATTTATTAGCTGAACCGGGCGTTAAGAATGCGACTTTCTTGAAAAAGTGGCAAGGTTTGACCGACAAACTAATGTCAGTTGTGACAACAGAAGTAGCTAATGCCGTCGAGTATCAAGTGCCAACGGCATTAGCAGAATTACCTGAAAATGCCAAGTTATTTATTGCAAATTCAATGCCAGTCAGAGATATGGATAATTATTTTGTCCCTAAGCAACGGCTGCAGATTGCTGCTAATCGTGGTGCCAATGGGATTGATGGTACAGTCTCTTCGGCATTTGGGATGGCGATGTCTGGGCAGCCAACGACCTTATTAACGGGTGATTTAACATTGTTCCATGATATGAATGGATTAATGTTAAGTCATCAGGCACATGTGCCCATGACGATTGTCGTTGTTAATAATCAGGGTGGTGGTATTTTTTCATTTTTGCCACAGTCTGAGGCAGCATCATACTTTGAACCAATGTTTGGGACGCCATTACCAATCGTGGTCGAACGAGTTGCCCGTTTGTATGATGCCGAATATAAATTAGTTGAAGATCTTGCAACATTATCAGACTTAATACGCAAGCCAGCTACTCGCTTGCGTATCATTGAAGTTCAGAGTAATCGTCAAAAGAATGTTGCCGCTCATCGTAATTTGACCACGGTGATTAACGAGGCTTTATCATGAAAAAGAAGGTCTCAATCAATGGTTACGAGTACGAACTAGAAATTCAAGGCACTGGTCGACCTACCTGGCTATTTTTACATGGCTTTATGGGGAGTTTGGTGGACTATCAAGGCATTGTTCCTACGGGTACGCGTATCTATTTGAACTTATTTGGATTTGGGAATAAATCCCAGACTGTGAAGCAACCAAAACGCTTTATGGTTCGGCAACAAGTGACCGATATCTGTCGATTACTAGATAAACTAGCCATTGACCAGGTAAATTTAGTGGGGTATTCAATGGGTGCTAGATTAGCGCTCGCAATGGGGGTAATGGTGCCTGAGCGGATCAATCATTTGGTTTTAGAAAGCGGTACGGCTGGATTACCAACGCAACCAATGCGGCAACAACGTATTATTGCAGATACTCATAAGGCAGAACATGTGGCGCAGGTCGGTATGCCAACGTTTATTGATGAATGGGAGCAGTTACCACTCTTTAAAAGTCAACAGAATATGTCTATGCAGCAACAATCATTTATGCATGAGCAACGTATTCATCAAAATGCACAAAATGTTGCCAATTCACTACGCTTTTTTGGTACGGGAGCGATGCCTAATCTATGGCCTGAATTAGCGTATGTGAAACTACCGGTTACTTTAATTACTGGGACGGGTGATTATAAATTTACTCATATCAATAAAAATATGCAGGAGCGATTACCTAACGTCCAATGGCAGCAAGTGCCCCAAGCAGGACATAACGTTCATTTCGAACGCCCCAATCAAGTGACTGCTATTTTGACTGCTATTAATAATTAATTTGCATCTTTGGAGGTGTTTGGTTTGCAGGTGAAAAAAGTCGAGATTTATCCGCTAGCATTGATGATGAAATCGCCATTTAAAACGGCTCATGGCACAACTTTAAAGCGGCCATTGACGTTAGTTGCGATCACCTTAATGAATGGCATCACGGGTTATGGTGAAATTCAATCATTTGCCGATAACCAATATGCGCCTGAAACGCATCTTCAGTCTTTATCCGTGGTGAAACGTTTGAGCGAAAAATTGCTATCCCGTTATTTTGATACACCGTTTGCGGTTGCGACATGGTTAGCGAATCAGGCGGATCAATCATTTGCAAAGGCTGCTATTGAAATGGCGTTTTGGGATGCCTATGGTAAACAGATACAACAACCACTTTGGACGATGTTGGGCGGGCAGCAACACCGAATTGCTGTTAGTTCGGTTGTTGGTATGCAGACCAATTGGCAACAAACGTCCCATTTAGTCAGCAATATGAATCAGCAAGGTTATCAACGGATAAAGATTAAAATTGATCAACAGACAGATATTCCAGCCATTAGACAATTAGTGGCAGAATTCCCAGACCAAATGTTTTCACTGGATGCTAATGCTTCATGGTCGATGACTGATATTGAGCGGTTAAAAGCGTTAGATCGGGCTGGATTAGCTTTGATTGAGCAGCCGTTTCAAGCCAACGACTGGACGGAACATAAATTTGCCCAACAGCAATTAACGCAATTACAGTTGAGTTTGGATGAGTCATTAAATAGTTTAGCCGATGCCAAATACGCCATTGCAAATCAGACAACGCGGGCGTTAACAATTAAGCAAGGCAAATTGGGTGGTATTGCATCAGCACGCCAAGCAATTATGTCAGCAACACAGGCCCAACTGAATCCATGGATAGGTGGCATGTTAGGTAGTGGTTTGGGGCGAGCGGTGGATTTAGCGTTAGCTAGTTTACCAGGAGCAAACCAAGTGCCGGCTGATAGTGCCCAATTTGACCATTATTTTGCAGCTGATATTGGGAAAAATTTACCATATGTGCAACAAGGTACCTTACCTTTGCCTGCCGAAAATGGTATCGGTGTGTCAATTGATTGGCCAACGGTGACCAAATATCTAGTACATGAACCAATTGTTTACCAATAAGCAAGTGTTACAATTTGATATAATAGAAGTAATATAGAAATGAGGGCTACTATGACAACGAGAATTGAAAATGTACGACAAGTATTTACACCCTTAAAAATTGATGGGGTGTTAGTGGCTGATGGTACTAATATGCAATATTTGACGGGCTTTACTGGTGGTACTGGGGATGGACTTGTCTTGGTTGGCCCTGAAAAGGCAGCTTTGATTACAGATTCGCGGTATGAAGATGCCTATCGTGATCAATTACCAGCAGGTGTTGAATTACTAGTGACCCGTAATTACTGGGGTGTCGCCATGGCTGCGGCACGTCGTTTTAAAATTGAAAAATTGGGATTTGAAGATACCCTGGCTTTCCGGGACTTTGATTATATTGATGAAAATTTTGTTGGGACTGATATTGCCCCAGTACCCGATTTGATTGAAGCATTACGAGAAATTAAAGATGATAGTGAATTAGATAAGTTACGTCATGCCGCTGATGTTGCGGTGGCTGGCTTTAATGACTTATTATCGGAATTACACGTTGGTATGACTGAGCGTGAAGTTGCTAACTTATTAGATTATAAAATGAAACAACATGGTGCTGATAAGCCATCATTCGATACAATTGTTGCGTCGGGATATCGTGGTGCTTTACCCCACGGTACTTATTCAGATAAGCCAATTGCTGAGGGCGAGTTAGTGACAATTGATTTTGGTTATTATGTTGATGGCTGTACTTCTGATATTACTCGTACGATTGCTTTTGGTAAATTAGATGATGAATCACAGAAGATTTATGACATCGTGTTACGTGCACAAAAAGCAACCATTGCCGCTACTAAGGATGGGGTTTCAGTCAGTCACTTGGATGATGTGGCTCGTCAAATTATTACCGAAGCTGGTTATGGTGAGCAATACACACATTCGACAGGTCATGGTGTGGGACTAGATATTCATGAAGGACCAATTCTTTCGGGACATGCACCAGCAGAAGACCAAGTTAAAGCGGGCATGATTTTAACAATTGAACCAGGCATTTATCTTAGTGGCAAAGGTGGCGTTAGAATAGAAGATGATGTTATCGTAACATCAGACGGCTTTGAAAACTTGACTGAGGGCATCACAACCGATTTGATTGTGATTGATAAATAATATGGCATTAGAATACTTAACTTTTTATCAAGGAAATTTAGCAACAGGGTTTGATTACATCTATGCTAAGAAAGTGGCGGATCACGCATTCTATGTGAATGCGCCAGCAAGCCTTGGTGCATCCATCATGGATATTACAGCAGATAGTTTTGATTTTTCACAAGAGAATCACTTGAAAATTTTAACTGATAAGGATTTACGTCAGTTTTCATCAGTTTGGCAGAACATTACTTTCCAGTGGCCAAATGTTGAGCGTCAACTGACAATGATTACGGCTGATTGGCAGTCAGAATATCAGCAACAAGTCCCAGGACCAGTAAAAGAATGGGGCTTAACGATGAAGTGGTCTGATGATGAAAAGCCACGGCAAATCATTGGTTATAATGAGTATCCGGAGAATTTTTCTCAGTTAGTTCAGTGGTTAAATAGTTACGCTGGTGGTAAGTTGCGTTAAGAAAAGAGGTTGATGATGGACTTTTTTACGGCAGATACCCATTTCTATCATGAGAAATTATTAGTAAGCCAACATTTTTCACCACGTCCATATGATAATTTAGCGGATGAACATGCCGGGTTGATTAAAGTTTGGAACCAGCGGGTTGATGAAAATGATACGGTCTATCATCTTGGTGATATCGCCATGATGAATCATGTCCGTCCAGAGAAACTTGCTCATGAACTAGTGGCGGACATTTTAAATCAACTGCAGGGGCATATTGTGTTTATTAAAGGTAACCATGATTCACGATCATTGTTTAAATACTTAACGGCACATAATCCTGTTTTAGCAGATGGTCGCGTAAAATTTGATTTTGAGGATGTTGGCCGTATCGTGAAGGCTAATCATCATCAATTCTTTTTGACACACTATCCGTTGATTTTGGGTCAAACGCAAAATAGTATCAATTTACATGGACACATTCATCATACGATGGTAGCCGTCCCCGAAAATATTAATGTTGGCGTTGATAGTGCTGATTTAGATTACTTAACAACCAGTGAAAAGCCAGCTTGGGGCAGTCCCTTGTCTTTAGAAGAGATTGAAATGATGATGCAGCGTAAAAAAGACGATTTTGCAAAACGGAGGTAAAAGAATGTCGGATAAAATATCAATTCTCCATACCAATGACTTGCATTCCCATTTGGAACGATGGCCAAAAATTCGCCGTCATTTGTTGACTCGCAAACGTCAATTAATTAGAGATGGACGTAGTGTCTTAACTTTTGATATTGGTGATTTTATGGATCGACAACATCCACTAACTGAAGCAACTTTTGGCCAAGCGAATGTTAGCTTAATGAATGAAATTGGTTACGATGGCGTTACCATTGGTAATAATGAGGGATTAGGGTTAAACCATGATCAGCTTAATCATTTGTATGATGAGGCTAAATTTCCGGTCATTTTAGGCAACTTACGTGATCAACAGACTGATGAATTACCTAGTTGGGCAATCCCATATCACATTATTACAACTCATAAAGGTACTCGTATCGGTGTTTTAGGCTTTACGGCACCATTTGAGTTGACTTATCCCTTATTAGGATGGACGCCAGAACAAGTTGATGTTGCGCTAGCTAAAATATTACCGAAATTAGCTGGTAAAACAGATTTTAATATTTTGCTTTCTCATTTAGGACTACCAGTGGACCGTTATATTTCTGAAAGATATAGTGAGATTCAAGTAATCATTGGTGCCCATACTCACCACTTACTAGAGCATGGTGAGAAGCATGCTAACTCATTACTTGCAGCAGCGGGCCGTTATGGTGATCATATTGGGCGCATTGATCTTGAATTTGACGATGGCAAATTGGTTAATATGCAAGCTCGTACAATCGTAACGGATGATTTACCTCCTGTTTATGGTGATGAAGTAGAAATCAATGGTTATCAGGCGAGTGGTGAAGAACAATTGACCAAACGAGTGGTTGCTACTTTGCCAGCCGATTATCATATGGAGTTAGGATTTGATCATCAGTTGATTGATTTGGGCTTGGCTGCATTAATGGATCGTACAAAAACTGACATTGCCATGTTATCAACGGGAATGTTTTTACATGACTTACCTGCTGGTGTTGTGACAGCTAATGATTTGCATGCTTTATTACCGCATGCCGTTCATCCAATGCGTACGATTTTACAGGGACGTGAATTATGGCGTTTGGTACATGAAGTGATGAAAAATCAACGTTTTTTGGAGAATGATAGTTTAAAGGGCATGGGATTCCGTGGTAATTTGTGGGGTCGAGTTGTTTGGTCAGGTCTAACTGTTGATGACAATGGCGATGTCTGGATTCATGACCAACCAATTGAAATGGATACCTATTATACAATTGGCGGTTTGGACCACTATTTGTTTATTCCATATTTCCCAACCTTGGAAATTATGGGCCAAAATACGTTATCGTACGATACTGTATTAAGAGAAGACTTTGCAAATTACCTACATAAGGAATTTGCACCATAATTATAGAAAGAAAAACTATGAATCGAGAACGCATGAAAGAACTAGCTGATGCGCAATTTATTGAACGCCAAGCTAGTACAGCAATTACAACGGGGGATACGCCGGAAGATATCTTTATCAATGAGCGACCCTATCGATTGTTAAAAAACTATCGAGATGCTTATGATCAACAAAAGATGGCAGCGCGTTTTAGTGATTTCCTAGAAAAGTATGATTTTATCGTGGGCGATATTGCAGCGGACCAGTTACGGTTACAAGGATTTTACAAGGATGGGACCAAGGGCATTGCCCGGAGCCAACAAATTTCATCATTACAAGATTTTTTGTATGAAGAAGCAAATTTTGGGGCACCCTACTTTGTATTAGAAAATTTGGATCCGCACGAAGTTGTTGACCCAGCAGAAAAGGAAAATGCCAAGCCTAAGCGCCGTCGTCGTCAACATCGTAATGGCAATAACGGTAGTGCAAAAGCTAAACATGGAAACAAGCAACATAACCATGGTAATCAGCATCACGATAATAAAAAGCGTAAAAATACGCCAGCCACGAAAGAAAAAGTTAACTCAGGAAATCATCCTGAAAAACACGTGGCTAACCGGTCAAATTCTGTGGCTACTTCTGGTTCAAAGAAACGTCGTCACTTCCAAGTAAGAGAGCGGTCAAAAAATAAGACAAAGGGAAAAGAATAATATGGCAACACAGTATGATGGTTATTTAATTGATTTAGATGGTACGATTTATCAAGGAAACAAAAAAATTCCTAGTGGCCGTCGTTTTATCAGTCGGCTAGCAGATAATGATACAAAATATTTGTTTGTTACTAATAATTCAACGAAAACGCCGGAAGCCGTCGCTGAAAATTTAACTAATAATCATCAGATTCCAACAACTCCTGAGCAAGTTTATACTTCTGGTATGGCGTTGGCTGACTATTTAGCAAAGTTTGACCATATTCATCGGGTACTAATGATTGGTGAGGAAGGTCTTGAACAAGCTTTATTAGACAAGGGATTTGAATTAGTGACGGAAGCACCGGCAGATACAGTGGCCATTGGTTTAGATCGATCAGTTACTTATGAAAAAATTCTGCAAGGTACCTTAGCGATTCAACAAGGGGCAATGTTTGTTGCAACGAATCCAGATACTAATTTGCCAACCGAGCGGGGGATGGTACCTGGGGCTGGTTCGGTGGTTGCCTTCTTGGCAACTGCGGTGAGACCAGCACCAGTAGTCATCGGTAAACCAGAGCATATTATTATGGATGGTGCCCTGGAAAAACTGCAACTTAAACGTGATGAAGCAATTATGGTTGGAGATAACTATAATACAGATATCAAAGCCGGGTTAAGTGCGGACATAGATACATTATTAGTATATTCAGGTGTCTCGAAAAAAGCTGATGTGTTGCAGCAAGCCAAACAACCGACACATTGGGTTGATTCATTAGATGATTGGACCATTGAAAAATAACATCGACGTATCGTCAGTCTGGTTAATAAAAAATTAGCTAGTGCTGGCGTTTTATTTTATAAACTATTTTTATATAATCAATGTCATAGTAAATTGTGCTGAGGGTACATTGATGAAAAAAATCGTATTTTGTTTTAGGAAAACGGCAATTTATAGCAATGATCAATTTTTAGGACATTGGACAGACGCCAATTATCAAAATATATATGATAAATTAACTTTAGCCTGTGAGAAACTTGATGCAAATGGTTATATACAAATTATGGATGAGGGCTTTGCCGAAAATAACCAGACAAAATGGACCATCTTAACACAACTTTGGGCTTATCAATGGGCAAAATCTTGGCGGGTTACTATAAAACAGACAACGCAGTGGTTAGAAATCAATGACAGTGCGCAATGGTGCGAACGGCGTTGTTACGGTCTCAATGACAAAATGGACGCCAAGATACCAATACCTCTGGTGAAAATTTCTGTCAATCAACAAGATATCACAATTGATGATCAATCTATTTGGAGTATAAGTGAGGAGTATTTGTATGGCTGTCAACTGACGACATATGCATTAACCAATCATTGTCAGCTAACTATTTTAAATTTACGTTCAGTTGGGATGCAACAATGGTTAGGGCAACGAATCACAATGACCACTAATCAAGCGATGCCCATGGCACTGTCACTTTCAAATCAAGCCAGGCAAGTGGATTGGACAAGCAATGGCCAATTACGACAAATTGGTCAGCAAACATTTTATGTGTCACATGATAGACTAGTATTAGAGACACATTTATTTAAAGAAAAACTTGGACAGCAACGGGAATTATGGCACCATTACTGGCAATTATTTGCGATTGCCTGGGAGAAGGATTATCGCTGGGCGAGATTATATCAGCGGTTAATGTATGAAATCTATCTCAGAAAATCAATTCAAGAAATCAAAGATTTATTATGGGCACCGCCATTAGATGTTACTGGAGATTTTACTTGTCTGGATTGGCAATGTGACTGGCAGTCAGTGCTGACTGGATTCTGGCGGCAATTAATTGGTGGTTATATGATTAATGGTCAATTAGTGATTGTTGATTGGCCGCAATTGCCGTTATTAGGAAAACGTGAGTTAACAGTCCATTTGAATCAGCAAAAATTCAAAGTCAGACTGACTGAATGGCAAATGGCGATACAGCCAAGTAAGCCATTAAGCGTCGTCAGTCAGCAACGACAAATATTATGTCCACGCCAATGTTGGACGGTTATTTGGCAAAATGGTTAATGTAAAGGAAAAATTTACAAAAAACAGGTATCACATTTACAAAGATTAGGGATAATAAATGTATGGTCATAGCAAAATAAATTTAGGAGGCGTTCACTAATGAAACGCAATTGGTTGATAAGTGCTGCAATCGTGATTGTTGCAGTCTGCCTATTAACGTTTGGCTACGCAACGCGACAAAAAGATAATGGCGTAAATATCACAGCAGTAGGATCCACAGCATTACAGCCACTAGTAGAGGCAGCAGGAGAGGATTTTGCTAGTGAAAATAAGGGCGTTTACGTTAACGTGCAAGGTGGTGGTACTGGTACCGGTCTAGCACAAATTCAGTCAGGTGCAGTCGATTTGGGCAATTCAGATATGTTCGCTGGTGAAAAAGACGCTATCAATGATAAAAAATTGGTCGACCATAAGGTTAGTGTCGTTGGTATTTCACCAATGATCAATAAAGAAGCCCAGGTCGATCATTTAACCAAACAGCAATTGATTGCAATTTTTAC
Organism: Weissella fangxianensis; assembly: GCF_024718545.1. Taxonomy (GTDB): domain Bacteria; phylum Bacillota; class Bacilli; order Lactobacillales; family Lactobacillaceae; genus Weissella; species Weissella fangxianensis. The sequence goes on along the minus strand of NZ_JAMXDB010000014.1, from coordinate 24,759 downwards.
AAAAAAGGTGACAAATTGGCGCCAAGTTGGTGGTGCTGATTTGCCAATTATTCTTATTAATCGTGTGACTGGCTCAGGAACACGGGCTACTTTTGAAAAATGGGGACTTGATGGCGCTAAATCAGCTGACTCTCAAGAACAAGAATCTTCGGGAACTGTCCAATCAATGGTCAGTTCAACTCCGGGCGCAATATCATATGCTTCATTTGGTTATCTGAATGATTCAGTGGTTGCACCAAAAATTGATGGTGTTACCCCAACGAATGAGCATGTTATTTCAGGTAAGTGGCCAATTTGGTCTTATGAGCATATTTATACCAATGGTCAACCAACAGGAGAAGTTAAACAGTTCCTAGCTTATATTGATTCAAAACATATTCAAAAAACGCTAGTACCAAAATTAGGATATATATCAGTTCATGATATGAAGGTCTCTCGTGATGAAAATGGTAAGTTAAGTACAGTAGATTAAGGAGTTTAGGCCATGGATTCAATTCGTGAATCATTATTAAAGAAATCAAAGGCAACTAAGAAAGATCGATTTGCTCGTGTGATTACTTTTTCGGCACTATTATTGATTGTTGTCGTTGTTATCTCAATATTTTTGTTTGTTGCTTCAAAAGGCTTGGCGACATTTTTTACCAACAAGGTCAATCTTTGGGATTTCTTGTCCGGTAAAAAGTGGGCCCCTGGCCAAACAAATGCACAGGGACAACCCTTAACTGGTGCTTTGCCAATGATCACTGGATCATTTTTGGTAACATTGATTGCAGCATTAGTTGCAACTCCATTTGCGATTGGTACAGCAGTGTTTATGACAGAAATATCTCCCAAGCACGGAGCCAAAATTTTAGGCCCGGTTACTGAACTATTGGTTGGTATTCCATCAGTTGTTTATGGTTTTATTGGACTATCAGTAATCGTGCCAGTTATGCGTCATATTTTTGGCGGTTCTGGTTTTGGTATCATAGCAGGGGCCATGGTGCTATTTATTATGATTCTGCCTACAGTGACATCAATGACAGTCGATACTTTGAAATCTGTGCCGCGCCACTATCGTGAATCAGCATTGGCATTGGGTGCAACTAGATGGCAAATGATTTATAAAGTTATTTTGCGTTCAGCAACACCAGGAATTTTAACAGCAGTGGTATTCGGTATGGCTCGTGCGTTTGGTGAAGCTTTGGCTGTTCAAATGGTCATTGGTAATGCGCCTTTGATGCCAAAGGGTCTAACGTCACCATCGTCAACATTGACATCTATCCTGACGCAAGGAATTGGAAACACGGTGATGGGATCGTTAGAGAACAATGCCTTGTGGAGTTTGGCATTGATTCTTCTATTGATGTCATTAGTCTTTAATATCATTATGAGAGCAATCGCCAAGAAGGGAGCAATGTAAGATGTTAAACCCAAAACAAAGTGATAAATTAGCAAGCATCATCTTATATACAATTGCTGGCTTGGTTATATTGATTTTGGCAGCATTAGTTGGTTACATTCTTGTTCAAGGTGTTCCTCATTTATCATGGCACTTCTTAACGTCATCATCATCCGCCTTTACTGCTGGTGGTGGTATCGGCGTACAATTGTTCAATTCGTTTTACTTACTGATTATTACTATGCTTATCTCTTTCCCAATTGCGTTGGGAGCAGGGGTTTACTTGCATGAATATGCTAATCAAAAGAGCCGCTTGATTCAGCTCATTAGAACAGCTATCGAAATTTTGTCGTCATTACCTTCCGTGGTTGTGGGACTGTTCGGTTTCTTATTATTTGTTGTGCAATTCAAATTAGGCTTCTCGATTTTATCAGGAGCCATTGCATTAACATTCTTCAACTTACCGCTATTAACACGATCAGTTGAAGAGTCTCTCCGTAGTATTCCTGATTTACAAAGAGAAGCTGGAGCTGCATTAGGTCTTTCACGTTGGGAGACGGTAGGTCACATCATCTTACCCGCAGCCGTGCCATCGATTGTAACCGGAGTTGTTTTGTCGGCCGGACGTGTCTTTGGTGAAGCCGCCGCATTGATCTACACTGCGGGGCAATCTGCACCAGCTTTGGATTTTGGTGATTGGAATCCATTTAATACGGCGAGTCCCCTAAATATTATGCGACCAGCTGAAACCTTGGCGGTGCATATTTGGAAGGTCAATTCAGAAGGTATTATGCCAGATGCAGCAGCTGTTTCAGCCGGTGCTTCTGCAGTCTTGATTATTGCCGTGTTGTTATTTAATTTCTTTGCACGGTTCTTGAGTAACGTTTTGTATAAACGTCTAACAGCGACAAAATAGAAAAGAGGACGGTCATTTATGGCAGCAGGAACACAAGGTTCTTTAAATTTAACAAATGAACAACCAGATCGTCACATTTATCATATGGACGAAGATAAGCATGAAATTGCTTTGTCTACCAAAAATTTAGAAGTTTATTATGGCGACCACTTAGCTTTACAAGATGCGGATTTATCTTTTGAAAGATTTAAAATTACTTCATTGATTGGTGCATCTGGATCTGGAAAGTCAACGTTTTTGCGTTCATTGAATCGTATGAATGATGATGTTGCGACAGTTAAGGGAAACATTATGTATCGTGGTTTGGACATTAATTCGCAAGATATCGATGTTTATGAAATGCGTAAACATATTGGCATGGTCTTTCAGCGCCCTAACCCATTTGCTAAGTCTATCAGTGACAATATCACTTTTGCCCTAAAACAACATGGTGAACACGATAAAGCAAAACTGGCAGAGATTGTGGAGACATCCTTAAAGCAAGCTGCCCTGTGGGATGAGGTTAAAGATGACTTGAAAAAGTCAGCCTTATCGCTGTCAGGTGGTCAGCAACAGCGGCTAGTAATTGCACGTGCAATTGCTATGCAACCGGATATTTTGTTACTGGATGAGCCCGCTTCTGCATTGGATCCAATTTCATCCGCTAAAATTGAAGATACGCTGATGGAATTAAAAAAACGATTTACAATTATTATTGTGACGCACAATATGCAACAAGCAAGTCGTGTTTCGGATTACACAGCATTCTTTCACACAGGTCAGGTACTTGAATATGACTTGACGAGAAAAATATTTACACGACCAAAGGTCCAAATGACAATTGATTACGTGAATGGTAACTTTGGTTAAAAAGGGAGCTAACAGATGACACAGAAAATTTTAACAACTGAGAATGTGCATCTTTATTACGGTAAAAAAGAAGCCTTGCATGGGATAAATCTTGACTTTAATAAAAATGACATAACAGCTTTGATTGGTCCATCTGGTTCAGGGAAGTCGACCTATTTACGTGCGTTAAATCGCATGCATGATTTAACGGATTCTGTGACTGTCAATGGTACTTTCATGTTCAATGGCCATGACATTTATGCACCAAATACTGATACAGTGGCCTTACGTCAAAAAATTGGCATGGTCTTTCAACAGCCTAATCCATTTCCATTTTCAATCTATGATAATGTTGCTTTTGGCGTTCGCACCGCTGAGAAGAAAAGTAAAGCTGAACTGGATGAAATTGTTGAAAAGTCTTTGAAACAAGCTGCGATTTGGGATGAAGTCAAAGATAATTTACACAAATCGGCCTTGTCATTATCAGGAGGTCAGCAGCAACGAGTTTCAATCGCCCGTGCGTTGGCAACGAATCCGGAAATTTTATTGTTGGATGAGCCAACGGCGGCACTAGATCCAGTCTCAGCAAGTAAAGTTGAAAATACCATGATGCAATTACGTAATCAGTTAACAATGATTATTGTGACCCATTCAATGGCGCAGGCATCACGCATATCTGATAAAACGGCTTTCTTTATGGATGGTCATTTAGTTGAATTTAATCATACGAAGAAGGTTCTCTTAGATCCGGATCGGCAGGAAACACAAGATTATATATCTGGTCGTTTTGGATAAATTGATTTTTAGGGTATGATAAGGGAAATATAGAAAGGAAATATTGATATGCGACAGTATTTTGATGATGAATTAGCAGACTTGGATACATCCTTTAAAGAAATGGGGTTGCTTGTATCTGAGACTTTGGATGAAGCTGTTCAAGCATTTCTAGATCATGACCGCGTTGTCGCACAAGAAATTATTGATCGTGACAAAGCAATTAACCAACGTGAAATTGCTATTGAGAAGAAAAGCTTTGAAATGATTGCTTTGTATCAACCCGTGACAACTGACTTACGTGAAATTATGACGGTTCTAAAAGCAGTATCTGTTTTAGAGCGTATTGGGGATAATGCGCGAAATATTGCCATATCAACGATTCACGTTAAGGGGAACAAGCGTGTCGCAGAAATTGAAGAAACTATCGGTAATACGGGAACAGTTGTTGCTAGGATGGTTTCACAAGTATTGGATTATTATGTTAATGATGACGCCGTTGCTGCTGAAAGTATTTCTGAAGTAGCTTCAGGGGTTTCAGAGACGACTAGACATATCCGTGAGCTGGCTATTGAAGCTAGTAAAGCCGACCCAGAACAAGTGACTGCGGCAACAGATTACTTAGCTGTTGCTGGCTATTTAAAGCGTACATCAGACTACGTAACTGACATTGCTGAATGGATTATCTATAAGAGAACAGGAAAAATTGTTGAGCTAAATCCTGGAACATCTTCATTTATTTAACGACTTATAAAGTAAGGAACAGTGGACCGGCATTTTGGTTCACTGTTTTTACTATTTCAGTTAAAATAAACATGAATGGAGGGTACGGATGCAAACAGTAACGAAGGTGACACATCAGCGGCGTAAGGGGCGTTATAATATCTATTTAGATGATGAATATGCCTTTGCGGTTGATGAAAAAATATTAATCTCGTATAACTTATTTAAAGGTACGACCCTAGATGAAACGGCTATTGATGAAATCAAGACAGCCGAATTTAGCCAAAAGGCTTATACGAAGGCACTACTTTATGCAACTGGTCAAATGCGGACAAGTCAGCAAGTTTCTCGTAAACTGAAAGACCAAGGTTATGACTGGGCGACAGTTAAAGATGTGGTACAGCGTTTGCAAAATGATCATGTCCTTGACGATGAGACATATGCTGAAACGTTTGTTGATCAGGCTAAGTCCGCCGGTAAGTTGGGGCCACGAGGCGTTAAATTTAAATTACAACAAGCAGGTATTGATCAATTTGTCATTGAAGATGCTTTAGTGGCTTACACAACGGATGATCAAAGAGATGCATTGGCGGAACGCGTGGCGTCTTTATTGGAAAAAAACGCGCGTCACTCAAAGCTTTTAGCAGAACAAAAAACACAGCAAAAACTGTTACAACAAGGTTTTAACCAACATTTGATTCAGCAAGCGATTAGTGAGTACCGGGAAAATGAAGCATTTGATACTGATCAAGAGTGGGAAAATCTAGATCGAGATGCGACAATAGCAGCTGATCGTTATGCATCTCTTAGTGGCTGGGAATTTAAAACAAAAGTTAAAGCGGCCATGTATCGTAAAGGATACAATTTGAATTTAGTTGATCAATGGCTAAAGCAGAGCGATTAAGTTGACAGTGTTTTTTGACGGCGCGCGTGATACAATGAAATAGAAAAAAATTTGGTGAAATTCACAGAAAGCTCAAGATAATGAAAGATAGTCGATTACCACGTGAAGGCGACTTCGTAACTATTAAGAGCTACAAGCATGATGGGAGTTTACATCGGACTTGGCGTGACACAAGGGTGTTGAAAACCAGTGAGAATGCAATTATTGGCTTAAATGATCATACATTAGTGACCGAAGATGACGGTCGCCGATGGGTGACACGGGAACCGGCAATCGTTTATTTTCATCGAAAGTATTGGTTTAACATTGTTGCTATGATACGAGAGAATGGTGTGTCGTACTATTGTAACCTGGCATCACCATTTGTGTTGGATAAAGAAGCGTTGAAGTATGTCGATTATGATTTGGATGTGAAAGTTTTTCCAAATGGTGAGAAACGTTTGTTAGATACAGACGAATATGAATTACATAAAGCACGTTGGCGTTATCCGGCAGATGTTGATTATATTGTGCGTGAGCATGTCAAAATCTTAGTCGATTGGATCAACAATCAGCAAGGGCCGTTTTCCGATGCCTATATTGACTTGTGGTACCGACGTTATTTAGAAATTAAACGTCGAAATAGTCAACAATAGTTGTCATAATATAAATAAAAAGACTGAACCATGCGATGGTGCCAGTCTTTTTTGTTGTCATTGACAATGATAGCGTTGATTCTTGAGCTATTGAAACAAATGATAATATTCGTTATACTAAATTGTTAAGAATTTTAAAAATAATATAAAATAATAAAAAGGCGATTAATTATGGCATCATTAAAAGAAGCAACGCAAACTCGGCGTACATTTGCTATTATTTCTCATCCGGATGCTGGTAAGACGACAATTACAGAGCAGTTATTAAAACTTGGAGGAGTTGTCCGTGAGGCTGGTACGGTTAAGGGACGTAAAGGAAACTTTGCGAAATCTGACTGGATGGAAATTGAGCAAAAGCGTGGTATTTCTGTTACATCATCCGTTCTACAATTTGATTTTGACGGTAAACGAATTAATATTTTGGACACCCCAGGACACGAGGATTTTTCTGAGGATACTTATCGTACATTAATGGCTGTTGATTCAGTTATCATGGTAGTCGATTCAGCAAAAGGAATTGAGCCACAAACTAAGAAATTGTTTGAGATTGTTAGCAAGCGGCACATTCCTATTTTTACTTTTTTCAATAAGCTTGATCGCGATGGTCGTGAACCATTGGATTTAGTAGATGAATTAGAAACCACGCTAGGTATCAATGCTTATCCAATGAATTGGCCAATTGGTTCGGGTCAAATTTTAGCTGGATTATTTGATCGTTACCATAACAATGTGGAAATTTATCGACCAGCTAGTGAATCAGAACGCTTTTTACCACTTAATGATGAGGGTGTTGATCTAGCCGAGCCAAATGCTATTCAAGAGAATTCATTATGGGATGATACACGTGATGAAATTGAGATGCTCCAAGATGCGGGAAATCAATTTGATGAAGCAGCCGTCATGAATGGTAAGCTAACACCAGTTTTCTTTGGTTCAGCGCTACGTGGATTTGGAATCGAGACATTTTTGCAAACTTATATGCAATTTGCGCCAGCACCAGGAGCGAAAAATACCACTACTGGCGAAGCAATTGCACCTGAAAATGAGCAATTTACAGGTTTTGTTTTCAAAATTCAAGCAAATATGAATCCAAATCATCGTGATCGCATTGCCTTTTTGCGGATTGCTTCAGGGAAATTTGAGCGTGGTATGGATGTCACGTTGCAACGGACCAAAAAGAAAATTCGGCTTGCTAATGTGACCCAGTTTATGGCTGATACACGTGAAAATGTTGAAACTGCCTATCCAGGCGATATTATTGGTATTTATGATACGGGAAATTTCCAAATTGGTGACACGATTTATGCTGGTAAGCATGAAGTTGCTTTTGAAGAGCTACCAACATTTACACCCGAACTATTTATGCGTGTGCATGCTAAAAATGTCTTGAAGCAAAAATCATTCCATAAAGGTGTGACGCAATTGGTTCAAGAAGGAACGATTCAAATGTATACAGCTTGGGATTCAGGGGACTATATTATTGGTGCTGTTGGTGCCTTGCAGTTCGAAGTTTTCCAATTCCGTATGGAAAATGAATACAATACTGAGGTCTCATTAGAAACGATGGGGCCAAAGATTGCTCGTTGGATAAGCCCAGAGCAATTAGATCCAAAAATGGCATCGTCACGAAACTTACTTGTCCGTGATCGCTATGAAAACCCAGTCTTCCTATTTGAGAATCAATTTGCGGAGCGCTGGTTTACAAATAAGTATCCGGATGTTGAATTGGAGGCCAAGCTATGACATTAATGTTACCTGTTATGCCAACTAATTGGCTGATGGGCGCATTGATATTTGCCGTGGTATTATTAATGCCTACAGCAGTTTATTTTGCTGGTCATTCGGCATTAAGGCGGTTTCCAAAATTATGCAATGCCTTACATTGGTTGTTTGGGGCGTATTTAATTTATTTAATTGTTGCTGGCTTGGCAACTTTGTTAATTAGCTAAAAATTTAAACACCTGTGAGCAATAAGCGAACGTCTAGCTGGTTCGTTTATGCTCATAGGTGTTTTTTGTTATTTAAAATATTAAAAAATAATGAACTTTATTTGTTTTAAATTAGATTGCTAGGTTATTTTTTCTAATATATCATTGACATTTACTAGTTAAAAAGATTAAACTGCATTCAACCTTTAAATTTAAAAACATGTTTCGTATGAGTGGATTTGTTGTTAAGTTTAAAAATAATAAAAAAGAGGTGGTCAATATGAAGTACGGAGTTATCGGTGCAGGCGCAATGGGTTATAGGTTTGGGATCATGTTACAAAAGAACGCCGATGTTGACGTTGACTTTATTGACACTTGGGAGCCTAATGTTGAAGCAGTTCGTGAACAAGGCGGTGTTTCTGTCGCCCGTGATCATGAAAATCGCCATATTGAACCCATTGATATTTTTTATCCCGAAGAATATACAGGACATCCTGATGTATGGATTGTTTTTAAAAAGCAAATGCAACTGGCAGAAGAGTTAAAACGTGATGCTGCGGCAGGAATTTTTCATGATGATCAGTATGTTTTTTCTGCAATGAATTGCATGGGACATTTTGAAAAGATTGCCCAATATTTTCCTAAAGACCATATTTACTGTGGGACAGCAATGATTGCAACTCGCTTAGATGGTCCGGCGAACGTTGACTTTATGGGTGCCGAAGGAACTGAGGAGATGCATATTGCTAAATATGATCAGGGAGCAGCCGACGATACTTTTCAGGCCGTGGTCGCTGATTTGAAACAGGCAAGGTTAAACCCGGTGGTGGTTGATGAATGGTTGGGCATGTGTATGTCAAAGGTCGTCTTTAACGCAGTGACCAATACACTATGTACGATGTTTGAAATGCAGATGGGACAATTTATTGAGTATGATGGTGTTAGAGAAATGTCTAAACAGTTGTTTGATGAGGCTTATGATGCCTGCGAGCGAGCTGGAATCTATTTGATCGCAACAAGACAGGAACAAGTTGATTCAGTCATTACGGTTAGCCGAGAGTACAAATATCATTATCCTTCGATGTATCAAGATTTCTCAAAAGGACGGCCAACTGAGGTAGATTATATCAATGGATATATTGCAAAAATAGGGCGTGAGCATGACTATGTTTGTCGCACTCATGAATTTGTTGTGCATGAAGTACATATGGCAGAAATGATGCGCAAATATCATCAAGTTCAGGAAAATGTGGCAGATTAGTCTGTCGCGTATTAAAATTAATACATTTTAAATGTAAAGGGGTTGGAGCAATTATTTTGTCCCAATCCTTTTCTATTGGGAGTGGCACTAGTATAATGGGGCAAATTGTCGGTATGCAGGGAGTATGTTAAAATAAACCTAACAATGAAAAAGGAGAGACATTGATGGATAAACAAGAAATGGATCCCCATGTTCAAAATGGGCTATATGGTACCCCTGAACTTAATCCTGAGGAAAAGCATCAATACTTAGGTAATTTTCGTGAACGCATTTACGCATTACAGACGCGTGAGACTGTTGGTGATAGTCGCTATCTGCCAGCGTGGGAACAGCAATTAGAGGCTCATCCTGACGCGGTTCTTTATTTAAATGGACATATCGATAGTGATGTACTAAATAAGTATATGAAATTAGCGGCTAAACATCAGTCGAAATTCACATTAAAAACAGATGCAATTTATGATCAATCGGATGTTGTGGTGGTTCTAGCAGCCCATTCAGCAGTTCATCAGGAACCAATTTCGATTGAGAAAACTGTTGCGGGTGATGAAGACAGTCAAGATAGTGACAATCAGACCAGCTCTAAAAAGCCTTGGTATAAAAAACTATTCAGTTAAATCATTGATCAAAGGAGGTTATTCGGATGCAACAGCCATTGGCTTACCGCATGCGCCCACGCAATATCAGTGAAGTTGTTGGTCAGCAACATCTGGTAGGTGAAGGGAAAATTATTAATCGGATGGTAACAGCCAAAATGTTATCATCGATGATTTTATATGGCCCTCCTGGAACAGGAAAGACTAGCATTGCTAGTGCGATTGCTGGTTCAACAAAGTATGCTTTTCGTATTTTAAATGCGGCAACCGATACCAAAAAGGACTTACAAATCGTAGCAGATGAGGCCAAAATGTCTGGTACGGTTGTGTTGCTGCTAGATGAAATTCATCGATTAGATAAAACCAAACAAGATTTCTTACTGCCACACTTAGAAAGTGGCCGTATTGTCTTGATAGGTGCAACGACAGAAAATCCTTATTTAACGATTTTGCCAGCTATTCGTTCTAGAACCCAGATTTTTGAAGTGAAGCCATTATCTGAAACTGATATGCAGTCAGCCGTTGACCGTGCTTTGTCGGATAAAGAACGTGGCTTAGGTGATTTTGCGGTTGACTTAGATGAAGATGCTCGGCAACAATTGATTTACGCAACGAATGGTGATCTGCGATCAGCTTTGAACGGACTCGAACTGGCTGTTAAGTCAACCAACCCAGATGAAAATGGGCGGGTACACATTACGTTGCCAATTATTGAGGAAACTGTCCAGCGTAAAGCAATCACAGCAGACAAGAATGGTGATGGACATTATAATGTTATTTCTGCCCTGCAAAAATCTATTCGTGGTAGTGATGTAGATGCAGCACTGCATTATTTATCACGGTTGATTGAGGCAGGAGATTTGCCAATTATTGCTAGGCGCTTGCAGGTAATTGCTTATGAGGATATTGGTTTGGCCAATCCAGCAGTGGCTGCTCGTGCTGTGACTGCGATTCAGACTGCTTTGCAGCTTGGTTTTCCAGAGGCGCGTATCCCGTTAGCTAACGCCGTCATTGAACTGGCATTATCGCCTAAATCTAATGCGGCGATTACAGCAGTTGATGCTGCCATCAGCGATGTTAGAAAAGGTGCGACTGGCGATGTGCCAGCTCATCTGAAGGATTCACACTATTCAGGGGCTAAGCAATTAGGCCATGGAGTAGATTATGTGTATCCTCATGGACATCCTGGTGACTGGGTACCTCAGCAATACCTACCTGATAAGTTAATGGGGTCAAGTTATTTTAAGCCTGCTGGTAATTCTAAAGTGGAACGAGCTTATAAGGAACAATACGCTAAATTAAGAAAAGCGCAACATGATGGGCTAAAGGGAAAGTAAATGATTGATTGGATAAGTTGTGTGTCAAGTCTTTCATTTTAAGCAATTGTTAGTATAATAAACATATAGATGAATTCCTTGGGCGTACGCGTAATTCTACCATCTGTAGTTGCTTTACAACCTTTTTGCTCGGGGATGTCGGGAAGCCGCTACAACATGCTGTTTCACTCAGTAGTTGTACAAGGCGGACTTATTCACCCACTTTCCTTTAATCGGAGCCAACTCAGTCGAATTTACTAACGGCGCCAATCAAGTGTTCATAGTTTCTCAAATTTTTTATATTTTGAGGGGCATCAGTCGTTCATTTTCGATAAGTAAATCGAAGGTGGACGGCTTTTTTATTAGTTAAGAAAAGGAATAAAATGATGGTTATTGGACTTTATATATTGTTTACCGTAATCGTAGGTGGTCTTGGTATTTATTTGCTGATGCACCAACAGGGCTTTCTTGGGATTTCTGCCCGGCAGGCTAAACAACCAGCACGGTGGTTTGGTTGGTTGTTTACGATTGATGCAGTTTTATTATTAATAAGTACTTTTTTAACAAATGGGGCGGCTTTGCCAGGCGGAATTTTTGTTATCATTGCAACTTTGTTAACAACTGTATTGGCAATTGTGGTAGTTCGTCTTTTATTTAAATAATTTCTATATATCACGAAAGATAAAAAGAAACGTGATTTATGTGAAAAAATGTGATAGATGCGTTATAATAAGGGTGTAGAAAAAGTCGCATATGGTCAATCGGACAGGGGGAACTGTTATGGCTGATGTAAAAGTAAACTACAAGAATATATTGGTGCCAGTTGATGGATCTAAAGAAGCTGAGGCTGCATTGGATCGTGCTATTAAGGTAGCTAAGCAGAATGGGGCAGACACAAATTTGCACATTCTTCATGTTATCGATACGCGTTCATTCCAAAATGTCACTGACTTTAGAACAACAATGGTTGAACAAGTTGCTGGTACTGCAAAGAAGACATTAGATGCTTATTTGCAGAAGGCTAAGGATGCTGGTGTTGAGAACGTTGATTACTCAATTGAGTATGGTTCACCTAAGGATGTGATTGCAACACAAGCACCAGCAAAGTATGCCATTGATTTGATTATGATTGGTGCTACTGGTCTAAATGCTATTGAGCGTTTGTTAATTGGTTCTGTTACTGAGTTCGTTACACGTGTTTCAACGGTTGATACGTTAATCGTTCGTCACACAGCAGAAGAAGACGAATAGTATTTTAATTAATATGTAACTAAGGCTGAGATAGAATTTCTATCTCAGCTTTTTTGTGCTTGAGATATGTTGGAAGGACTATTATTTTTAGTTAGTATGAATATCTGGTACAATGAATATATTATTGACAGTTTATAAGGGATGGAGAGCGCAATATGAGTGAATCAAAACTAAATTTGGTAGCATCAACATTGACAAATAGTTTGGGAACAACAATTATTGGTCACGTGGCGTCAGAGAATGTTGTGATCACTGTTAAGTATGCCAACAATGATGTTGATACAACGACTTCAGATAAAAGTGGTAGTTTTGTGATTAAGGTACCGGCCGAAAATACGGACAGCGAAGTTACGTTGTCAGCCACTCTTCCTGACCGGTCAGAAAAAGAAGAAATCACATTGGCTATCGATCAGCCAGCGCCAGTAGTCACGGCAGTTATTTCTACGCAAAACGGCCAGCGATTACTTGAGGGACGCGTTGATCAAGCTGATGTCGCTATTTCTGTACATTTTGTTGGCGATGAACATGTGATTTCATTACCCGTTGACAACGGGTTGGAGTTTGAGCTAGTTTTACCAGATGAAGTTTTGCCAAGCCAGATTGAAGTCCATGCAACGAACCAACAAACTGGTAAGACTGGACGAACCATCGTTGGTCTAGGTGTGACATCGAAAACAGTGGCTATGCCAGCCTTAACAGATGAAATGATTGCCGAATATGTGCATAACGAAGAGGTTAAACATGAGGCAAAAATTGCAGAAAGTCAACAAGCAACTGATGAGATGAAACCTGATGAAACAGTGGTCAATGCAACATCAGTAGCTGCAACTAGTGAAGAAACTGTAGCTGATGAAACCCCTGCGGAAGATGTCCAAGCGGTGACGGAAACTGAAACCGTCGAAAAACCTGACGATACAACAACTGAATCACGTGTTGCGCGTCGTAAGCATGGGGGTATTAGAGGATTTTTTGCCCGTCTTTTCGGCCGGAAAGGTTAATTATTACAACATAAATGAATCATTTAACAAAAAGTTAACATTTATTAATGTAATTGTGACATTGTCATTAAAGTCGTAAAGCTATCTGTGATAGAATATTATGGTTTGAGGAAAAGAAAGGTAAATCATAATGCATAAACGACAAATTACGATGATTATTGGGATTATGGCAGTTGCAGCGTTGGTTGCTGTTTTTGCAATCGTGTTTAATAGTACACCACATGAAAAAGAAGCGGTCGCAGACACTTCATCACAAAGTTCTAAGACGGTTGATAAGAAAAAACAATCAACAAGCCAGAGTAAGCAAAAAGCAGCATCGAAAAAAGACGCTGCCAAGTCTTCAAGTTCGACTGACGTAGAAAGAAACTCTGGATGTCAAGAAATTGCTTAAAGGGCAAAGCAATGTACCTGATGTCGTTTCAGTTAATCAAAAGGGTAATGAGTTAACGGTTGTGTTGGCGGATGACGGGACACAGTCACTTAATGATTTTATGAAGGCTTATGCTAAGGCAACGACGCTTGTTTTAAAATCAGCTAAGGAGCAATCAAAAATTAGTGCAGTGACAGTTGCTCGCCAAGTGAAGCTAGAGGATGGTTTAGAATATGCTGTCGCTGGTAAGTGGCAAAATGATCAGTTGACAGCGATTAATAAATTGGCTGTTGATCCAGCAATTAAGGATGTCTTGTTAAGTGCTAGTCATTATTCAATCGGTGGTTCTGTTTGGGATTCGTTTTCGCAACAACAGAAGAATGATTATCAAAATCACCAACAAGGTGGTCAGGTTGAAGCAACCGACAATGGCTTTAACAAATGGGTCCAAGCTGGTATCGAAAAGAATAAATAATTTAAAAGGTAGCTATGTTAGCAAACTTTTAATAGATGAAAAGGTCGAAGCCAATTCCAATTATGGAAGACTTCGACCTTTTATAGTTAAATGTCATGTTTAGTTGAATAGCATTGAATAAATTGAAATATACATGAGTGTGGCACCAACTAGGACGAATAGGTGCCAGTAAACATGGCTAAGCGGCAGCTTAGGGATGAGGTATAAGAGTGCCCCTAGGGTGTAAGTGATACCACCAGCCAATAACAGGTAAAACGCGAAAGGGGTTAGTGCTGCGTGCAAGGCTGGGAACGCAAGGACGATCAACCAACCCATGACAACATAGATAATGACCGATAACCAGGGCCAACGACCAACAAAAAATAAGTCGTAAACAAAGCCTAAAATAGTGCATAATAGAATGGTCCCCCAAATGGTCCAACCAACTTTATGTTCTAAAAATAACCAGGTATAAGGGGTATAACTACCTAGGATGACGAGATAAATGCCGGAATGATCAAGGAATTGGAAAATTTTACCTGCTTTGGTAAAAATAAGCGCATGAAATAATGTGGATGCAAGCAAAAAACTAATGATTGATGTCGCATAAATAGCTAAAGCAACAATGGTAAAAGCTGAAAAATGATGTTGCACACTATTGACTATTAGCAAAGTTGAACCAATTATTGCGGCGAGGACACCAATGCCATGGGTAACGGCATTTAAAGTTTCGTATGTAATGAGATAACGCCGATTTTCGTTTGTTAAAGTAGGCATGGGTTATCGGTTCTCCTTTCGTAAGTAAGAAAAGTAGGAATTTTGTTAAATTAATTATTATGATTATCATAACCGTTACATCTAGTTTTGTAAACTAAATAAAACGGTTGTGGGAAATATGTGGGGTTTTAGAAATGTTAATGACGGTAATACAAGGTATGATGATTGGCTTTGCTTTCGTAGCACCAATTGGCATGCAGAATTTGTATGTATTTAATAATGCACTGACAAATTCTTTTCGACGTTCGTTGATGTACGTGTTGTTTGTGTGGATTGCGGACTCGTTATTTTCGTTAGCCGCCTTTTTTGGAATGGGCGCTATTATTAGTTCAGTGACTTGGTTGCGCTTAGTTGTCATGATTGTTGGTGGTTTGCTAGTGCTTTGGATCGGCTGGGGAATTCTTCGCAGTGCAGATAGTGTGCAACTAAATACACAAAAAAATGAATTACCAGTAAAGCAAGCGATTGTGTCAGCCTTTATTGTTTCATGGGCAAATCCACAAGCTTTAATTGATGGTAGTTTGATGCTGGGGGCCTTACGTGGTACGTTGGCAAAAGATGCGGTTTGGCCATTTATTATTGGGGTGGTTATCGCAACTTTTATTTGGTTTAATACAATCACGATTGTCATGAATTTACTAAAGGAACGTTTACCTAAAAAAGTATTGGTTTGGGTCAATATTGTATCTGGATTAATTGTATTAGTTTATGGTGCTTATCTATTAGTACAAGCATTACTGGATATTTTCTAAATGAAATAATTGGCTAGTATCAGCCATATGGCAGAGTCCAGGGTTGATTTTGTGACTTTATCATTGTAAAATTGCCTTTATAGCAATGCACTAGAGAGTATAAGTAACGTGACTAACAGCGACAAAATCATTTTGGTGTAAGATTTTGAGGATGATTACTTAGAAGGTAACTAGTGGGCTTTACTGATGAACGATGAAGTAGTCGGTAACGTGAGGACGCGTTAAGTCAAAATGAGATAGAGAAATAGCTCTAATTCAGGTGGTACCGCGATAATTTCGCCCTGGACATACAGACAATGTATGTCCAGGGCTTTTTTAATGGACAACAATGAAAAAGAGTGATTAAACAAGGAGTTAGGTTATGCGAGAAATTGATATGCCTGGTAAGTATAATCCATCAGCTGTTGAGGCTGGTCGTTATGACAAGTGGGTGCAGGAAAAACGATTCAAACCATCAGCGAATAAGAAAGCTCGTCCTTATTCAATCGTTATTCCACCGCCAAATGTTACTGGTAAGCTGCACTTAGGACATGCTTGGGATACAACCTTACAGGACATGATTATCCGTCAAAAGCGTATGCAAGGTTTTGATACATTATGGTTACCAGGTATGGACCATGCTGGAATTGCCACGCAAGCGAAGGTTGAACAACGATTAGCGAGGGAAGGTATCTCACGCTATGACTTAGGTCGTGAAAAGTTTGTTGACCAAGTTTGGGACTGGAAAAATGAATATGCGTCAACGATTAAATCACAATGGGGTAAGTTAGGCTTGTCATTAGACTATGATCGTGAAAGATTTACTTTGGATGATGGTCTATCAGAAGCTGTTCGTAAGGTGTTCGTGACCCTTTATGAAAAGGGCTTGATTTACCGTGGTGAATATATCATCAACTGGGACCCAAAGGCCCGGACTGCTTTGTCAGATATCGAAGTTATTCACCAAGATGATGAAGGAGCTTTCTATCATGTGCAATATCCATTTGTGGATAAAGAAACCACTTATCAAGGTAAGCACTATATTGAAATAGCCACAACGCGTCCAGAAACAATGTTTGGGGATGTGGCTGTAGCTGTTCATCCATCTGATGAACGTTATAAGGACTTGGTTGGTAAAAAGGTACTTGTACCGTTAGTTAACCGTGAAGTTCCGATTGTGGCTGATGAATACGTTGATCCTGAGTTCGGTTCGGGAATGGTTAAAATTACACCAGCTCATGATCCAAATGATTTTGGCGTTGGTAATCGCCATAATTTGGAACGCATCAATACCATGAATGAAGATGCTTCAATGAATGAACATGCTGGTAAGTATGCTGGTATGGACCGTTTTGATGCTCGTAAAGCAATGGTTGCTGATCTGGAAGCTGGTGGTTGGATGCTATCAGTAGAGCCAATTGTTCACGCAGTTGGTCACTCAGAACGTACGGGTGTCCAAGTTGAATCACGTTTATCAACACAGTGGTTTGTTAAGATGAAGCCATTGGCTGAACAAGCATTGGACATGCAAAAGTCAGATGATCGGGTCGATTTCTACCCACCACGTTTTGAAGGTACCTTTACTCGTTGGATGGATGATATCCATGATTGGGTTATTTCACGTCAATTATGGTGGGGACACCAAATTCCAGCATGGTATCACAAGGAAACTGGTGAGATGTATGTTGGTATGGAAGCACCAGCCGATGCTGAAAATTGGGAACAGGACTCTGATGTGTTGGATACATGGTTCTCATCAGCCTTGTGGCCATTTTCAACAATGGGTTGGCCTGATACAGACGCAGAGGACTTCAAACGTTACTTCCCAACTGATACATTGGTTACGGGATATGACATTATTTTCTTCTGGGTTGCCCGCATGATGTTCCAATCAAAGGAATTTACTGGTCGCCGTCCATTTAAGAACGTTTTGATTCACGGTTTGATTCGTGATGAGCAAGGGCGTAAGATGTCAAAGTCATTGGGAAATGGTATTGACCCAATGGATGTCATTGAAAAATATGGTGCTGATGCCTTGCGTTGGTTCCTAGCTACTGGCTCAACGCCAGGACAAGATGTGCGTTTTTCATATACAAAGATGGATTCAGCATGGAACTTCATCAATAAGATTTGGAACGCATCTCGTTATGTATTAATGAACTTGACAGATGATACGAAGGCTGAATTACCAGCTGATAAGAGTAAATTGTCATTAGCTGACCAATGGATCTTATCACGTTTGAATACAACGATTGCCGCAGTAACTAAGAACTTTGATAAATTTGAATTTGGTGAAGCTGGTCGGACGTTATACAACTTTATCTGGAATGATTTTGCAGATTGGTATATCGAAATGACCAAGGAAACATTAAATGGGGATGACGTTGCGGCGCAAACAACGGTACAGTCAATCTTGACTTACGTACTAGATAATACATTGCGTCTGCTACATCCAATTATGCCTTTCGTTACTGAAGCTATCTGGCAAGAAATGCCACACGAAGGTGAGTCAATCGTGACAGCAGCTTATCCAACAGTTAACGAAGACCTAGCTAATCAGCAAGCTGAGACGGACTTCAATAGCTTAATTGACTTAATCAAAGCAGTTCGAACAATTCGTACAGAAGCGAATGCACCAATGTCAACGACAATTGATGTGTTGATCAAGACGGCTGATGAAAACTTACAACGTATTTTCAAGGAAAATGCTGATTATATTAACCGTTTTGTAAAGCCAAAGAATCTTCAAATTGCTGCAGATATTGTTGCACCTGATTTAGCAATGACTCAGATTATTACTGGTGCTGAAATTTATGTACCATTAGCTGAGTTAATTGACTTAGATGAAGAAATTTCACGTTTGCAAGACGAGGTCAAGAAATTCCAAGGCGAAGTCAAGCGTGCTAATGGTAAATTAAGCAATGAAAAGTTTGTTAACAATGCGCCTGAAAAAGTTGTTGCTGCTGAGCGTGAAAAGTTAGCAGATTGGGAAAATAAGTTACAAGCAACGCAAGATCGTTTGACACAATTGCAAGCAGCAAAAGCATAGTTAATCAATACTTGCGATTAAACATATTTAAGTGTATACTTACGTATATTGTGAATAACGAATTTAAGCGGTTCGTCGTTACAATGCAGTAAATTACACAAACAGAAGCGCCATCTACATTGTAGACGGCGCTTTTGTTTATCATGGAGTGAACGGGGTCCAAAATGGCAAAAATTGAAACGGTTAGTGATGCAATTGACTATATTCATAGTCGGCATAAATGGACGAAAACACCAACGTTTGAACGTTTAAATACAATACTAGCGCGTTTGGGACACCCTGAACAACAATTAAAGTATGTCCATGTAACGGGTACGAATGGTAAGGGATCAACCAGTAAGATGATTGCGCAACTATTACGTGCCAGCGGTTTAAAGGTTGGCTTATTTACGTCACCATATATTTTAAAATTTAATGAACGGATTCAAGATGATCGAGGCAATATAAAAGATGCTGATTTATTAGATTTGGTACAAAGATTGGCGCCAATTGTTGAACAGCTGGACATAGAGCTACCAACTGGATTAACAGAATTCGAAACATTGACAGTTTTAATGTTTATGTATTTTACAGAGCATCCAGTGGATGTAGTTGTGTTAGAAGTAGGTGTTGGCGGTACCTGGGATTCAACAACGGTGATACCGGATAAAATAGCCGCTGTGATTACGACGGTTGGTCTAGATCATATGCATGTTTTAGGGAACACGATTACTGAAATCGCTACCCAGAAAGCTGGCATTATTCAAAAACAACGTCCGTTGATTGTGGGTCGATTGCCTAAAGATGCCAATCAAGTGCTCAATACTGTCGCCACTGCTATGGGAGCGCCCATTTATCGATTGGGACAACAGTTTCAAGTGACGAGCTTAGCTGCAGGGGATGAATGGGGCGAATCATTTCAGGTTACTGGGTCGATTAATTACCAAAATTTATTTGTGGACTTAATCGGTAAATATCAAATTGATAATGCGGCGGTTGCCATCCAAACGGCTCAGATTGTAGCAAAATATTTTAAGCGTTCATTAACAGCAGCAATGATTGGCTCAGCGTTAGAGACAGTGACGTGGCCGGTACGTTTTGAAAAAGTGGCTACTGATCCAGAGATAGTATTGGATGGTGCTCATAATGAACCTGGTGTCAGGGCATTAGTAGAGACCTTACGAACAAGATTCAGTCACCGACGAGTTCATGTTTTGTTTGGTGCGTTGTCTGATAAGAATTATCCGAAAATGTTGCAACTATTAGCTGAATTGCCAAACGTTGCGTTACATGTGGTTGGTTTTCAAGGCCCTAATAATCGTCAGCCAATCAAGCCTAATGAGGTACTTGAACAAACTGCTATGGCTGATTTAATGATGCATAAAAACTGGCAGCAAGGTTACCAAGTGGTCCGTGCGGGAATCCAACCGGATGATTTGATTTTATTTACAGGATCTTTGTATTTCGTTTCTGAAGTCCGGCAAGCCTTTGCGACAACGAACGAAAATGTTGGCGAGTACTAGCACCTGTTGCATTGTTTTGGTACAGTAGACAGAGGAATGAGAGTGGGCAGAATGGAATTTTCTGACCTAAGATGGAGTAATAGATATGATTATTTTGCAAGCAAGCAATGTTGCCCGTCGTTTTAACGGGGTCACATTTTTTGATAATATTTCCATGCAAGTCCAAAGTAAAGGTCGTGTTGGCTTGGTTGGACGTAATGGTGCTGGAAAGTCAACTTTATTAAAGATGTTAATTGGTGAAACAACACCTGATGAAGGTGAAGTTTCAATGAAAAAAGGCATTCGGTTAGCTTATTTAGCACAAAACTCTGGCCTGGATTCTGATTTATCAGTTTATAATGAAATGCTAACGGCCTTTGCTGATGTCATTGCGTTGGAAGAACGTATGCGACAAATGGAAACTCAAATGGCTACCATGACGGATTATGAAAGTGATGCTTATCAAGAATTGTTGACTGCGTATGATCAGGCACAACATGATTTTAATGAAAAGAATGGTTATGGGTATGATGCAACTATCAGATCTGTTTTACATGGTTTTGGTTTTGACGAAACTTTTTATGACCAGAAAATTGCGGCCTTGTCTGGTGGGCAACGGACACGGTTAGCAATTGCAAAGCAACTATTAGAGACACCCGATTTGTTAATTTTGGATGAGCCGACCAATCATTTGGATATGCAAACGTTGGCCTGGTTAGAACAATATCTTAAAAATTATCAAGGCGCCTTGTTGATTGTATCCCATGATCGTTATTTCTTGGATCGCGTGGTCACGGAAATTTATGATATGCATTCTGGTCAATTAGATCACTATAAAGGTAATTATAGTGATTTTATGGAACAGAAAGCCGCTAAGGTACTACAAGAACAAAAAGCATATGATAAACAACAAGCTGAGATTGCAAAACTAGAAGATTTTGTGAAACGTAATATTGTACGCGCGTCAACAACCAAGCGCGCACAATCACGGCGTAAACAATTGGCTCGGATGGATCGTATTGAAGCGCCTAAAAATGAATCTGGCGTTGCTCATATTCAATTTGTGGCTGATGAAGATTCAGGTAATGAAGTGCTACGAGTCAACGATGTGAAATTAGGCTATGATATGACGCATGTTTTAGCTGAAAATGTTAATGTTGCTGTCGATAAGCAACATGCAGTTGCCTTGGTGGGTCCAAATGGCATTGGTAAATCAACCTTTATTAAGACAATTTTGGGCAAACTTCCTTTGTTGGCCGGCCAAATAAAAATTGGCGCGAATGTCACTGTTGGGTATTATGATCAAGAACAACAAACGTTAGACAATAAAAAGTCAGTGATTGATACGATTTGGGATGAACATCCCAAAATGCCTGAAAAGGATGTCCGTTCAATTCTTGGTTCATTTATGTTTTCAGGTGAATCAGTAGAAAAGTTAGTTGCTGCGCTATCAGGTGGTGAGCGCGCGCGTTTGTTATTGACCAAGCTGGCGTTGGAACATGCAAACTTTTTGATTCTTGATGAGCCAACTAATCATTTGGATATTGATTCACGTGAAGTACTAGAAACGGCATTGAATGAATATAATGGGACAATTTTTTTCGTTTCGCATGATCGTTACTTTATTAATGAAGTTGCGACGGAAGTAGTTGAATTGTCACCATCAGGTACGCGTTTCTTTGACGGTGATTATGATTATTATCTTGAAAAAACTGCTGATGAAGTGGATGCTAAGGGAAAAACAGATGAGCAAGCAACTAATGTTGCAACATCAAATAAGCCAAAACAGACTTTATCAAGAGCTGCCTTGAAAGATCAACAACGTGAACAACGTCGTTTAGAACGAGCGGTAACGGCATTAGAAGATAAAATGGGGACGCTTTCTGATGAACATGACACGTTAAATCAAGCATTAAATGATCCAGAGAATGGGTCTGATTTAACAAAATTAACTGAAATTTCTGAAAAAATTGCGGATCTTGATGCGCAGATAGCAGAAATTGAAGACCAATGGACTGAAGCAAGTCTTGCTTTGGAAACATTTGTCGCTGAAAAATAAATAGTTAGCATGTAAGGCTCGAAATCTGTGAAAACATTGGCGGATTTCGGGCCTTTATGCGTCTTTTGGGTAAGGTTAATAATCGTCAAACTGGTTTTAACAAAAGTTTGCAAATGATTAGTTATGTGTTATTATTAATAGTGTCAGTTAGCACTTTGACTTAAAGAGTGCTAATAAAAAGAAAAAAACAACCTGTGGAGGTCAGATAACATGTTGAAACCATTAGGAGATCGTGTTGTATTGCAAGTATCAGAAGCGCCTGAGCAATCAGTTGGGGGAATTTTATTAGCTTCTAATGCACAAGAAAAGTCAGTTACAGGAAAAGTAGTCGCTGTTTCTACGCAGACGGTTGGCGACTTGACAGCACCAGTCGCTGTTAAAGAAGGCGACAGTGTTATTTTTGATAAGTTCGCTGGTAATGAACTTAGTGTTGATGGGGTTGATTATTTGGTTGTCCACGAAAAAGATATCGTGGCAGTGTTGTAATTAAAATAATTAATAAAATAGAGGGTAGTAAATATGGCAAAAGATATTGAATTTTCAGAAGATGCACGTGCAAAAATGCAAGCAGGTGTTGATAAGCTAGCCAATACAGTAAAAACAACAATTGGTCCTAAGGGACGCAATGTTGTGATTGAACAAGGCTACGGCGCACCTACTATTACAAATGATGGTGTGACGATTGCTAAGGCAGTTGAACTAGAAGATCACTTTGAAGATATGGGTGCTAAGCTAGTTGCCGAAGTTGCTTCAAAGACTAATGATATTGCTGGTGATGGAACCACAACTGCGACAGTTTTGGCACAAGCCATTATTAATGAAGGTATGAAGAACGTGACTGCTGGTGCTAATCCAGTTGGTGTTCGTCATGGTATTGAGTTAGCAACCGCAGCGGCTGTGAAGTCATTGCATGAGTTATCAAAGACGGTTTCAACTAGAGAAGAAATTACGCAAATTGCTTCAGTTTCTGCTGCTAACGAAGAAGTCGGTAAGTTAATTGCTGAAGCCATGGAAAAAGTTGGTAATGATGGTGTAATTACTATCGAAGAGTCAAAGGGTATTGAAACAACGCTAGATGTTGTTGAAGGAATGCAGTTTGACCGTGGTTACATGTCACAATATATGGTTACTGACAATGATAAGATGGAAGCCTCATTGGATAATCCATATATCTTGATTACGGATAAGAAGATTGGAAATATTCAAGATATCTTACCTGTATTACAAAGTGTTGTTGAACAAGGCCGTGCTTTGTTGATCGTTGCTGATGATATTACTGGTGAAGCCTTGCCAACACTTGTTTTGAATAAGATGCGTGGTACGTTTAACGTTGTTTCTGTTAAGGCACCAGGCTTTGGTGATCGTCGTAAAGCCCAACTTGAGGATCTAGCTATCCTAACTGGCGGAACTGTCATTACTGATGACTTAGGCTTGAGTTTGAAAGATACAACGATTGATCAATTAGGACAAGCAGCTAAGGTTACTGTGACAAAAGACAATACGACAATTGTTGAAGGTAGTGGTAATGCTGCAACAATTAAAGAACGTGTGGAAGTTATTAAGGGACAAATTGCTGAGACAACCTCTGACTTTGATCGTGAAAAGTTGCAAGAGCGCCTTGCTAAATTAGCTGGTGGTGTTGCTGTGGTCAATGTTGGTGCGGCAACAGAAACTGAACTTAAAGAACGTAAGTACCGTATCGAAGATGCATTGAATGCAACCCGTGCAGCTGTTGAAGAAGGCTTTGTTTCAGGTGGTGGAACTGCCTTGGTCAATGCTATTCCAGCTGTTGCTGAGCTTTCTGAAGATGGTGATGTCCAAACAGGTATCAACATTGTTAAGCGCGCACTAGAGGAGCCCGTTCGTCAAATTGCAGAAAATGCGGGTGTTGAAGGTTCAGTGGTTGTTAACCAACTAAAGAATGAAGAAATTGGTGTTGGCTATAACGCTGCCACGGCTGAATGGGTTGATATGATTGGTGCTGGTATCGTTGATCCAACCAAGGTTACTCGTTCAGCTTTGCAAAACGCTGCCTCTGTTTCAGCATTGTTGTTAACAACGGAAGCCGTTATTGCTGATCAACCTAAGGATGATGCGGCAGCAGCCCAAATGCCAGCTCAAGGCGGCATGCCAGGTATGATGTAAGCAGTTAACTGCTTACAAAAGAGAGCGAGACAAAAGGCGCTTTGAAAAAGGTGTGTATGAACTGAACCCCGTAAGTTGGAGTAATTTCCAAAACTTACGGGGTTTTACTATGTTTTCAAAAGAAGTACAAATTGAAGCTGTCACAATGTATCTACAAGGTATTCCGCCTTATAAAATACGGA
>NZ_JAMXDB010000013.1 GCF_024718545.1 Weissella fangxianensis | reverse complement strand
TCCGTATTTTATAAGGCGGAATACCTTGTAGATACATTGTGACAGCTTCAATTTGTACTTCTTTTGAAAACATAGTAAAACCCCGTAAGTTTTGGAAATTACTCCAACTTACGGGGTTCAGTTCAGACCCACCTGATTTTGCTGCAGAAGCGATCGAGACAGTTGTTACCCAGGCTGAAAAGATGGCAATGAACGGAATTTAATTATAGTAAAATTTATTAATAAGGTATTAACAAGTTAGGATGTAATGATATGGATACTAAGATTGAAGAATTAAAGAATTTTATAACAAAAGCAGAAAAAGTTGGAGGACATGTGAATTATGATGATCTTTACAAAGAATTTGTAGAGAAAAGAGGCTGGACAAGTGGCACATTGAGTGGACTTTTAAATTCACTTAATGAAAAAACTGCCTCTGGAAATAAATCGTATAAAAATGGTGGGGAAGTAGTTACTAATAAGAACGAGCCAAAAGGATCTTAACAACGAATTAGATAACGATGAATTTGATAAAGAGATGGTATGAACGTAGGCTAGCATTTTATCAAATATCAACTCGTAGGATGACAAATACTTTACCCCTAATGCGAACAAAAGCTGCATTGTACCACCAACTAATTGCTGCAGCTATTTCTACTCATAGTGGTGAGGAAGCAAAAAAATTAATGACGATGCACATTGAGTCAATGATTTTCCCCTTGGTTAAAGAACAAAAATAAAAAGGCATATGAACTGAACCCCGTAAGTTGTAGTAATTTCCAAAACTTACGGGGTTTTACTATGTTTTCAAAAGAAGTACAGCTTGAAGCTGTCACAATGTATCTAAAGGGTGTTCCAACTTCTGAAATACAGAAAAAATTTAACATTAAAGGTTGCGTAATTATGACATTTTATGAAGGCTCTTTACAAACATTAATATCAGTCGCTTTGCATAGAAAACAAACAAAATTGCAAGAATAAAGGACATGTGTAAATACAATCTAGTATTTCTAGAACTAATATAAAAATTTAAATTTGGCATCGACAGTTTCAGTAATTGAATCAGCAATTCGTGATGGTATTGGGATGAACGGGTCAATATGATTGTTATTTAAGTGGATATTGCTATACAATCTACGGTACTCATTAGGTGATAAACCGGTTTCTTTTTTAAAACGACGCATTAACATTTTAGAGTTAGTAAAATAAGAGTTATAAGCTATCTCTTTGATTGACATTTCAGTCCTAACTAAAAGAGTGGATGCCACGTCAATTCGTTGCTTGTTAATGTATTGAAATACGGTCATTCCTGTATTCTCCTTAAAAATTCTTGTTAGGTAATCTCTATTTAAATTTATATTTTTAGCAACATTTTCAACATTTAGTTCGTTAGACATATTGGCACGAATCCACTCTTTTATATATTTAATCTTGTCATCCTTATTATCTGAGGTATTTTGTGTGACATAAGCATCGAACAATTCAACTAGAAGAGCTGAAGTTAAAAAATCACGTTTTTCCATAAATGTGATTTTTTTCTTTGTAGATAGGATTTTATGAATGGTAACAATAATATCCTCGTAATCGGGTAAATTAAAAATAATTGGTAGCGTCACACTATTATTACGTGATTCGTTTGTTTTTAATTTATTGATTATATCGTCTTCATGTGCCTCTATAATGGAAACTTTCTCTTGGGGAAAGAAATGCAACCAGTAGAAATCTGCCCCATTAGGGCTTGTTTTATATCCACAGTATGTAGTAAATGGCGGAACAATCAAAACTTGATTAGATTCTATATTATATTTGTGATTGCCAACTTGCATATACATTGGCCCCTTTATACAAAAAATTATTTCATAATCTCCTTTATGATACAAAGAACGATGTTGCCAGGGTTCTGTTACTTGGAATTCCCCGCCCATATAATATAAAACTGGCTTTTCAAGTGTGAACGAAAAAAACTTCATAATTTACTCCTTATTGTGTATGTTTAATGTCGTAAATAGATACCTTATGTTTGGTTATTGAACATAAAGGATATTAATGAGTCGTAAATAGATACCATTAATAATATTATAGTACTTTTTTTCACAAATGTAAGCGCTTAATATATACATGTAAACAATTTCAATGTGCACTAAAGTTGTTTGAATTTTTACTTTGTATTTTGAACTCTAAAGGAGAATTGAATAATGGAAAGTATAGATAGTCATACAAAATCGACAAAGGCGTTAACGCCAGAGCATGCTAATGTTAAACTGCCGATTTCAGAAAAAATTGGTTATTCGTTCACTGATATGGCTGGTAATCTACTATACGTTACAATTACCAGTTATATTCTTTACTTTTATACAGATGTATTTGAAATATCAGTTGCTGGTGCTGGTATGATTCTATTAATTGCTAGAGTTGTTGATGCCATCAGTGCCCCTATTTGGGGATCAATTGTTGATCACACACATACAAAATGGGGTCAAAGTCGTCCTTTCTTTCTTTGGTTAGCGATACCATTTGCGATAGCAACTTTTTTAGCATTTACTGCACCAAATCTTCACGGTACAGCTAAATTAATTTATGCGGGAGTGACTTATATTTTGGCTGCTGGAGTCATTTATACAGGTGTTCAAACACCAATAACGGCCATTTTACCAAGTCTTACTTCAGATCCTGCTGAAAGAATTAGTGCAAATACGTGGAGAATGGCAGGAGGATCTATTGGAGCGTTTATCACTAGTAGTTTTGCATTACCATTGATAGCATTCTTTGGTAAAGGGAATGACAAAGTTGGATTTATGTGGCTTACAGCGTTATTTGGAATTATTGGTATCGCAATGTTGTTTTATGCTTTTACTCACTTAAAAGAACGAACAGTTGCTATTACAAAGCCAATACCTTTTAAGGATAGCTTAAAGGCAACTGTAGGTAATAAACCTTGGTTTATTTTAGTTATTTCGTTTGTTATTTATTGGATTGCTCAGTCTGATCGAAATGGAATTGCTGTTTATTATGCAAAATACAATTTAGGAAACGAACAATTAACTTCAATATTCAATGGCGTTGGAATTTTGGGATTATTTGCTACAATTTGTATTCCATTAATTGTCAGAGTTACTAATAAAACAATTACAATGTTAATTGGTTTAGCTATTGGAGCTTTTGGTCAGATTATGGTTTTTTTGCGGGTGATAATTTTGCGCTAGTTATCACAGCTTGGACTATTGGTACTTTAGGAGCTGCAATCGCCTGTGCGATGCCATTTGCTATGTTAGCTGATACAGTTGATTTTGGTGAGTGGAAAACTGGTATTCGGGCTTCTGGGTTCTTAACGGCTGTTGGGTCAGCATTTTGTATTCAATTAGGTTCCGGGTTCGGAAGCTTTATTCCATCAAAGATTATGGCGGCCGCTGGCTTTGTTGCAAATAAAACACAGTCAACCGCTTCTCTTGCATCCATTAGATTCTGTTTCGTTTGGTTGCCGGTTATTATTTACATCATTGTAGCCGCCATTATGTTACTTTATATCAAGTATGAGAAAAATGAACCTGTTGTTAAAGCTGATTTAGATAAGCGGCATGGACTTGTAACACAAGAAGAAAAATAATTATGTAACGATCACAAATGCAGAAAGGTAAAAAATGGAAACTGCAGAAAAAATAGAACTTAAAGAAGTTTATATTACTTCAGATTTTTGGAATAACTATCGGGAACTTGTCGTAAAAGAAGTTTTACCTTACCAATGGCAAGTAATGAATGATACTGCAAATGTAGCAATTTCAGCTGACCCTCAAAATAATGGCCGTGATAAAAATAGTCATGCAGTTGCAAACTTAAAAATTGCGGCTGGAGAAATGACGGGGCACCATTATGGATTTCCCTTTCAAGACACTGATGTGTATAAGTGGTTAGAGGCAGCAGCCTATTCATTTAGTTATCATCCAAACCCAGATTTACAGAAGATTACTGACAATTTAATTGAGTTGA
The DNA here is from genome assembly GCF_024718545.1 of Weissella fangxianensis. Classification (GTDB taxonomy): domain Bacteria; phylum Bacillota; class Bacilli; order Lactobacillales; family Lactobacillaceae; genus Weissella; species Weissella fangxianensis. Next base: position 34,909 of record NZ_JAMXDB010000013.1, on the reverse strand, counting down.
TTGCCTCTGCGCAGGACGATGATGGGTATTTATCTACTTATTTCCAAATTGACGCACCTGAACGAAAGTTTAAGAGGTTGCAACAATCTCATGAACTCTACACAATGGGACATTATATTGAAGCTGGTGTCGCCTATTACCAATCGACTGGTAATGAACTTTCTTTGGAAATTGCTACTCGGATGGCTGATTGTATTGACAGTAACTTTGGAAATGATGAAAATAAAATTTCCGGATATGATGGCCATCCAGAAATAGAACTTGCATTGTCTCGACTTTACGAACAGACTGGACAGAAAAAGTATCTTGCATTAGCAAAATACTTTTTAAAGGAACGTGGGAAAGATCCAGAATTTTTTGATGAACAGGATAGGGTCGATGGTTGGGATAATGATATTTTACCAGGTATGCGAGACTTACCGCGAAGCTACTACCAGGCTGCAGAACCAATTTCTGAACAAAAAACAGCCGATGGGCATGCTGTTCGTGTAGTTTATTTATGTACTGGAATGGCGTATGTAGCCCGATTTACAGGCGATGAAGAATTATTAGCTGCCTGTCACAGATTCTGGAAAGATATTGTGCGTCGGAGAATGTATATTACTGGTAATATTGGGTCTACAACAATAGGAGAAGCATTCACCTATGATTATGACTTGCCAAATGATACTATGTATGGGGAAACTTGTGCTTCAGTTGGTATGGCATTTTTTGCTCGACAAATGCTAAAAATTGAGCCTAAGGGTGAGTATGGTGATGTTCTTGAAAAGGAACTTTTTAATGGCGCATTAAGTGGTATGTCTCTAGACGGGAAACACTTTTTCTATGTAAATCCACTTGAAGCTGATCCTATTGCAAGTAGAGGAAATCCTGGAAAGTCGCATGTACTAACTCATCGAGCTGATTGGTTTGGTTGCGCGTGCTGCCCAGCTAATCTGGCAAGGTTAATTACTTCACTGGATCAATATTTGTATACCATTGAGGGTAATGTAATTCTTTCACATCAGTTTGTTTCTAATGAAGCAACTTTTGGTGACGAAGTGAAGATAGCACAAACAAATAATTTTCCATGGGATGGAAATATTCATTACGAAATCAAAGATGAACGACATATACCATTTACATTAGGTATTCGTATTCCTAGTTGGTCAACAAATTTTGATTTCCGTGAAAATGGCCGAAAAGTACGTCATCCAGTAGTAGATGGATTTATTTACATTGAGATTAGTGATTCAACTACGATTGACTTAGATCTAGACATGGAAGTAAAAGTCATGAAAGCAAGTAATCGTGTCGCAAGTGATTTTGGTAAATTGGCTATTCAACGTGGGCCAATTGTCTATGCGGCAGAAGAAGTTGATAATTCCGCACCTTTGTGGTTGTATAAAGTGACACCAAATGCAGAAACTACTTATAAGTTTAATGATAGCCTCTTTAATGGTAATGGTGTAGGAATAATACAAATTGCAGCAACTAAAGAGACGTTGGAGAAGGATGGCACGCCGCTTTATAGGGAAGCAACTACTCAAGAGGAAAATTCTGTCGATATGAGACTAATTCCATACTATGCATGGGCTAATCGAGAAAATGGACAAATGCGTGTGTGGCTAAATGAAAAATGATATGAGACAGGTAATGGCATGGAAAGGGGGCGATATTAAATCAACATTATCAGTTAATTTAGCAAATTAACTATCTGAAATAGTTTCCAGAATATGGAGCCTTTTATGGAACATTTGAGACGTAGAATTTATCAGCCTGGACACAACATGTCTGATGAAAATGGATTTCGAATAGATATTATTGAAGCTGTAAAAAAATGGAGATACTACTTATTTGTTTTCCTGGAAGGGAATTTGTTTCAGAGTATAATTGTCAAGATGATAATGGGTCAGAAAGAACGTTGTCTAGTTCGTTTAGATTTAGCTTGGCATAGTATTGAGACAAGCCAGCTATAAGAAACCTAATTTGCTGGATATAATATACATCAGATAAATGAAGATCAGTCTATGAACCTGCAAACTTTGAAAAATATATCTGTTAGTGACATTAAAGCTTATACAAAACTTAATTCACTTTCTTGGAATATGATTCGAATTAAGGCTGAATCTTAGTTTAAAAAATTACTTTGCAAATTTGATCCCACTTTACTAAACCTAAAACATTAATATAGAATAACTGAGGACCTTAGGCTTTTTGGTCCACGATACCCGACTTGAATATGAGGCAACTTAATTCTTCATGAATTTGGTTGCTTTTTGAGTTGTTCGTCCAACATATTAACATTAGAGAGGCAGCGACAAAACTCAATTAAACAACTAATATTAGAGTGGTTCCTAATACTAAATTCATCAAATGGTATTGGTGATATTTTTTAAGAATTAGTTTGAATCAAAATATCAAATATATATTTTAATTATGACAGCATGAAGCTATCGAAAAAATATTTGGTATTGGAGAAACAGACAATGAATAATACAGTAGTATACGATATGATTGGCCAGTATGTCGTACCAACGATTACAGAATGGTCAGGTAGTAAAAATAATGACAAACTATATAAGATATTTGAAGGAGCAGTTGATGTCATCGGATTACGTCCAGCAAAGAATGGCAGAATAGGGTATGATGCCTGGGTTAGAGATGATGCATTAGCAACCGGTATGGCAAGTGCCTATCGTATTCAGTTTGGTGATGAATACTTTGGAATGGCTCTGTTACCACAGGTGGGAACAGGTATAGTTGTTTTAGGTGTAGATGAATCTGGGCGGACATTCGGACTAACAGCTTAACAAGCACAAGAAGTACATAATAATCTAGTCGTAGAAAAATGGCAGGTGGCTCATCATGAATAAGATGCGGTCGCTAACTGAAGCCTTAATTAGTCAAGTTTCAAAAATGAATCCAATAATTAAAATCACTGATTTCTATCCAATGGAATCAGTGTTTTTTATTTGGAAGAATTGGATGTTGCGGGCCTTTCACAATTTTTATCGGATGATAAAGAGAATTGTATTAGGGTAACTTACATAGCAGCTGATGCAAATGAATATGAATTCATCATTTGGGATGTCTACTCAGAGGAAGATGATTATTATGGCCGAATATTTGTGGCAAACCAGCAACTAATTAGGTTTTTGAAACCAGATAAAAATTGGCAGGAGGCAAAATACGAATGAAAGAAACAATGCCAAATTGGTTGCCGAGCAATAAAAAAGTAATGACCTTAGAAGAGTCATTAGTTAGTGATTTATTGTGGTTATTGCGATGGCCTGGTTGGGTGTATAAGCGGGTACGTGTGGTAGAAGTATCAGAAATGAGTAGCTACATTTTAATGGCAGATGAGTTACCCGCAACATTAGTCCCATCTTTTGTGGATGGTTCAGGAAATTTGGAAATTAATACTGTGTCAGCTGTACTAAGCAATCAACAGCAAAGCATGACTATTCAGTATAAGGATCGTAATCAGGATAAAGTACTAGGTAGAACCTTTGTAATTGCGGATGATATAGATAAAGAACAGAAGAAAGGTGAGGGATGGACATGAGCAACTTAATTATTTAGCTAGGAAAGGCTATCACAATAGTTGTAGCAAACAAACTTATTGAGGTGTTGAAAGATGAATAAAAAGGCCAGCTTGTTACGTTAATAGTGATTATATTATTGCTAAGCAACATCAAGTGGGGATGAGTATTAATAAGCAAAAGGCGCTTGCTAAAGATAAAATTCAAGTAACGGCCAATGAGACAAAGTTGGCTATCGATAACGATCCAACATTAACTGCTAAGCAAAAGCAAGGTCAAAAGGCAGCAGTTGATCAGGAAGTACTTTTAGCAAATCAAAGAATAGATCGTGCACAAGCTGTTGATGATATTCAACAAGTAACGATAGTTGGTGTCAATACGATTAAGGCACGGCATCAAGCTGGCCAAAACGTTGATAAGCAAAAAGACCAAGCTAAGGTGGATATCATTGCTGAAGGTAATAAAATTAAGCATGATATTGACAATGATGAATCGCTTACTGTATCCGAAAAATCAAAACAGAAGCATGCCGTTGATGTTGCTGTACAGCACGCTTTGCAGGCAATTGATGAAGCAAAAAACGCTGACGAGGTTAATACAATATTGAGTGAAGGAAAGGAGAAAATTGATAAACAACACGTACCTGGTACGAATTATGGTCATGTGACGGAGCCAAATTCATATCCATATCAACATGCAGAGACTGGTGCCAAAACAGTTATTCATGTAACTGAGGATGAAAAGCAACCATCATCACATGCTATTGATCACAATAATCAAGTTCATAAACCAGATAATGTAAAACTACCAAATACTGGTGTTCAGTCAATTGATGAAAAACAGGGAACAATAGCAATGCTAGTTGTATTATTAGCTAGTTTATTGGGCACAACAGGTGGAAAAGGTAAGAAGCGTGACAATAAAAATTAATATGTGACAGGATATACACAAGCAAAATTAAGCTTTGCCCCATAGAAAAAGTGGTCTGATGATAGAATCAGACCACTTTTTTATGATGAAAATAATAATTAATAATATGTCAAGTTTTTAGTCAATAAATGACGGAACATAGTTGTCCCATAATGGAACGTTAAAGTACTAGCTAATAGTAATGTAAACGGTTACACTATGATAGTGATAGATTTTATTATGTTTATTTTATAGGGAGATTTTATTATGCCATTGTTTTGGGTATCGGTAGGCATTGTTTTATTGATTTTACTTATTGTGAAATTTAAATTAAATACATATGTCTCATTGTTAGTAACCGCTGTCTTTTTAGCTCTAGTATTAGGAATTCCAGTTGATAAAATTGGACCAGCTATCGAAACCGGTATTGGCGGCCAACTTGGTCACTTAGCCATTGTTTTCGGTTTAGGATCAATGATTGGAAAACTTGTTTCTGATACTGGTGGTGGTTATCGAATTGCGCATACACTAATTCAGAAGTTTGGCCGTAAGCAGATTCAAATTGCGATCATTCTAGCTTCATTTATTGTTGGTATTGCGTTGTTCTTCGAAGTTGGGTTAGTTGTCCTACTACCAATTTTGTTTGTAATTGCTAAAGAGTTGAACGTGCCATTGCTTTACTTAGGAATTCCAATGGCTGCAACTTTGAATACCGCACATGCATTTTTACCACCACATCCAGCACCAACTGCCGTTGCAGGTGTGTTTGATGCAAGTATTGGTCAAGTGTTGTTGCTTGGTATTATTGCAGCGATTCCAACGATTATCATTGCGGGACCAATTTTTAATATGGTACTGAAGAAGGTTTATCCAAGTGCCTATCATAAGGAAACACCAAATGTTTTTGGTGAATTTAAAACATTTGCAATTGAGGAAACACCTGGCTTTGGTATCAGTATTTTAACGTCAATGATGCCAGTTATTTTAATTGGGATTGCAACGATATTAGATCCATTCTTGGCTAATAAATCAGTTATTGGTCAAATCGTTGGTTTTATTGGTAGTCCCGATATGGCAATGCTACTGTCGCTACTCTTTGCATTATTTACAATGGGTATTTTACGTGGCGTTAAAATGTCAGAAATTGGTAATACGTTAACGGAATCAATTAAGCAAATTGCCATGATGCTATTAATTATTGGTGGTGGTGGTGCTCTTAAGGAAGTATTGATTGAAGGTGGTATTTCAGATTATGTTTCAGCACTATTTGCTAACACATCAATGTCACCAATCATCGCTGCTTGGTTGATTACCGCTGTACTACGTGTTAGTTTGGGATCTTCAACGGTTTCTGGAATTACAGCTGCGGGATTGATTGCACCATTGGTTGCTAGTTCTTCAGTTAATCCAGCTTTGATTGTTTTGGCGATTGGTGCCGGTTCAGTATTCGCTGATCATGTTAATGATGCTGGTTTCTGGATGATCAAAGAATATTTTGGTTTGTCATTAAAGGAAACGTTGTTATCTTGGACAACGCTAACTAGTGTTCTGGCACTTGCCGGATTAGGTTCAGTGCTATTACTATCATTGTTTGTATAATTATTTAAGCAATAGAAAATTAACTGATTATTTAAATCGTGCAGTAGCCAAACTCATTATGAGTTTGGCTACTTTTTTGTATATAAAATGTACATATTAACATCCTGTCATAAGTAAATAACATTTAAAAAAATTAACCCTTGCATAATATCTAAATGCGACTATCATATATGTCGGACATACTTTTAGCTTTAGGAGGCAATAAACAAGAAAAATGGACAGCGGAACCGATAAATCTAGTGACAGACGGCGCTTTATTGATGTAAGTAGTAGGGTTACTATTGTGAGGTTGATTAGTATATTAGCAACCATTATGTGTGTGCTCATGTATTTATCGTATATAACCGAAATTCAAAGCAACCTTGCTGGCAATCCAGTACCCCTTGTTCAGCCACTAACTATGATGTTAGATGCCATACTGTGGGCTGGATATGGATGGTTAAAAAAATACCGAGATTGGCCATTAGTGATATCAAATGTACCAGGCGTATTCTTAGGTATTGTGACTATCATTACAATATACGTTCATTAAATTTGAATATAATTAATAGAGACAAAAGACTGCTGACGATGTTCGGTAGTCTTTTTTATTAGTTGTAATATGCATTATAAAGTGAATATACGCTTTACTTATGAATAAAAGGCAAAAAGAGTTGCATTTAATGTATATTTATACTATTATTTATAAAACGTTCAAAGAGAGGGAATTGTTATGAGTAATGAGAAAGTTGTTTTAGCTTATTCTGGTGGTTTAGATACGTCAGTCGAGATTGCCTGGTTAAAAAATGCTGGTTATGATGTGATTGCATGTTGTATTGATGTTGGCGAAGAAAAAGATTTAGATAAGATTCAAGCCAAAGGTAAGCAAGTTGGTGCTATTGAATCAGTTGTCATTGATGCACAACAAGAATTTGCGGAGAAGTATGCATTAGTTGCCTTACAAGCTCATGCTTATTATGAAGGGGAGTATCCATTAATTTCAGCATTGTCACGACCTTTGATTGCCAAGAAGTTATTTGACGTTGCTAAGCAATATGGGGCAACTGCGATTGCCCATGGTTGCACGGGTAAGGGAAACGACCAAGTCCGTTTTGAAACAGAAATCCATGCCTTAGCACCTGAGATGAAAATTGAAGATCCTATTCGTGATCAACACATGTCGCGTGAAATGGAAATCGCCTATGCTAAAGAAAATGGTATTCCAGTTCCAATTACAACCGCAAGCCCATATTCAATTGATGAAAATCTTTGGGGACGTGCGAATGAATGTGGTGTTTTGGAGGACCCATGGGCCACAGCACCTGAAGACGCGTATGAGCGTACAACTGCTTTGGAAAATACGCCAGATGAACCGGACTATGTTGAAATTGCCTTCGAACAAGGTGTGCCAGTTGCCATTAATGGGGAAGAATATGCCCTAGCCGATTTAATTAAAGAATTAAACCAGGTGGCAGGTAAACATGGTATTGGGCGGATTGATCATGTTGAAAATCGTTTGATTGGTATTAAGTCACGTGAAGTTTATGAAGCACCAGGTGCAGAGGTGTTACTAAAAGCCCATAAAGATTTGGAAGATTTGACGACGACTAAGGATCTTGCCCATTTCAAACCAATTATTGAAAAAGAAATTGCTGATACAATTTACAATGCTTTGTGGTATACACCTTTGTTTGATTCATTAAAGGCATTTATTGATGAAAGCCAAAAAGAAGTGAATGGTGTGGTCCGTGTCAAGTTGTTTAAAGGTAATGTGATTTGTGAAGGTCGTCAATCAAAGAATTCACTATATAGTCTAGATTTGGCAACATACACGTCAGCTGATGATTTTGATCAGGAATCAGCTGCCGGATTCATCAAGCTATATAGCTTGCCTTCAGTTGTGCATGCGCAAGTGCAACAAAAATTAGCAGATGCAGAAAAAGTTATTTTAAAGTAGAAAGTAGGCAAAATAATGGCAACAAATCAAATGTGGGGTGGCCGTTTTGAAAAAGGAAATAGTGCAGATGTCGTCGCTTTTAATGCATCAATTTCCTTTGACCAACGTTTAGCAAAACATGATTTGAAAGGTTCAATTGCCCATGCAAAAATGTTGACGCATACCAAGATACTTTCCGAAACGGAAGGTGCGCAAATTGCTGGCGGATTGGAAAAGTTATTGAAAAAATTAACTGAGGGAGAGTTAACTTTTTCTGATACTTTCGAAGATATCCATATGAATATCGAGCATTTGTTACAACAAGAGATTGGGGATGTTGCTGGTAAGCTACATACAGCACGTAGCCGTAATGATCAAACAGCCACTGATATGCATTTGTTTATGAAAGATGAAACGGTACAAATCATTGCATTACTAGACGATTTGCTAAACGTCGTGGTGACAAAGGCTGACGCTAACGTAAACACACTGATGGCAGGTTATACGCATTTGCAACATGCCCAACCTATTTCATACGCTCACTATTTAATGGCATATTATGAAATGTTTACTCGTGATAAGCAAAGATTTGAAACAGCTTACCACAGCACAAATCAATCACCCTTGGGAGCAGCTGCTTTAGCAGGGACGACTTTCCCAATCGATCGGGAGGATAGTGCACAAGAATTGGGCTTTGCGGGCAATTATCAAAATTCAATTGATGCTGTTTCTGACAGGGATTACCTGTTAGACTTCCTACACGCTGCAGCGACTTTAATGATGCATTTAAGTCGTTTCTGTGAAGAGATTATTCAGTGGAATTCTTATGAGTTCGGGTATATTGAAATTAGTGATGAATTTGCTACCGGTAGTTCAATCATGCCACAAAAGAAAAATCCAGATGTTGCTGAATTGATTCGCGGAAAAACTGGCCGGGTCTATGGCTCATTGTTTTCGTTGTTGACGACTCTAAAAGGGTTGCCGTTAGCTTATGACAAAGATTTACAAGAGGATAAGGAAGGCGTTTTTGATACGATTGACACGGTGAAAGCTTGTGTCTCATTGTTTACGGAAATGTTGGCAACTATTCAAGTGAAATCAGATAAATTATCAGCTTCATTGCAGGATGATTTTTCGAATGCGACCGAGTTGGCAGATTATTTAGCTGACAAAGGGTTACCGTTTAGACAAGCGCATCAGGTGGTTGGCAAGTTAGTCCATTACGGGATTGCCAATAACTTACCCTTACAAAAAATGTCATTAACACAGTTACAAGAATTTGAGCCATTGATAGCAGACGACGTTTATGGCGTACTTGACCCAGAAAATGCGGTCGCTCGGCGAATTTCTTTGGGATCGACTGGCTTCGAACAGGTGAAGTATCAGATTAAACAAGCACAAAAAAGTTAGCTGGGGAATGATGCTAATAAAAACACATGAGTTAGATAATACTGTCCAGTGAGACAAATCTAACACATGTGTTTTTTGTTACCATTATTATTTTTTTGACTGGCGATGGCGATTATCATGTGCCAGGCTTAAGTAAATTAGAATTAACATGATGGCGGCGCCACTGATTGTATAAAGATTGTTAACTATCTTATGATCAGCAACTGCCCAAGCTAAGTAAATGAGGGCGATTTGTAAAAACCATGAGATAAGTGATTGGCCGGCGAAAATTTTATTGAACAGTTTCATTATTGGGTACTCCTTTTGGTATGTGCATTATTATCAGGCAAATTACCATTTTCTGGAATATAGTCAAGTATATCTTCAATACGTTTGGGAATTGGAATTTGTGGATCAATATGCGGATTATTTTGATGAACTAGCCGATAAGCTTTTCGGTAATCGGTAGGTGACAGATTGGTCGTCGCTTTGAATTTATGTGCGAATATTTTCGGATCGGTAAAATAAGCAGCTGCTGCAATTTGCTTAATCGACATTTCTGTTCGGATTAATAATAATGAAGCAACTTCAATTTTTAGATGATTCAGATATTGCAACGTTGTCATCCCCGTATATTTTTTAAATAATCGGGTTAGGTAATCTGGGTTTAAATGGACATGGGTAGATATCTCTGCAACAGATAATGTTGCGGAGATATTAACACGTATCCATTCCTTAATATAATTAATTTTCGAACGTTCATCAGTTTGATTTTGTGATAAGAATTCTTTAAATAAATAGATGAGTAGCGTTGAAGTTAAGTAATCACGCTCATCGATGTAGGATAACTGATTATTTATTGATAACATTTGATGTACAAGAATCAAAATTTGTTGATCATTTTCTAATGTGAAGTGTTGCGGTAAAGCAATTTTTTGGTGTGTATCTTTCGCTGATTGCATGTGGTCGATTAATTTTGTGACTGTACTGGTAAATATTTTTTCTTTGTACTGTGAAAAGAAGTGAAACCAGTAAAAATCAACAGGATCATCACTTTTACGAAAACCTCCAAAGTGGGTGAATGGTGGAATGACTAAGACATCATGAGCCTGAAGTATTACCTGTTGCTGTTCAATTTCTAAGTAAATGGGGCCTTCAATGCAAATAATTATTTCATAATCACCTTGGTGGAACATTTGCTTGTGTTGCCAATGCTGGTTGCTAATGAATTCACCACCTTTATAAAATAACATGGTCTTGTCTAGCGTAAATGTAGAGAAAAGCATAAAATCTCACCTCAATTTAAAAAGTCGGAAATAGTCACTTTATATCGTATATGAACTTCACGATATTTCTGTATATAATACTATGATAGTAAATTATTCACTTAATGTACCTGAAATTTAAAGTAGTCGGAAATGATTACCTTATGTGCAATTATAAATCTTTTTCAATTTTTTGAAAACGGTTACAATTATTTTGTGAATAGGTAATCAAACGATTGATTATCAGCAGAATAATTAGAGGGAGACAATTATCATGGATTCAAATACGAATACTAATGATCGAGTGGATAGTGAAGTTGATGCAGCAAAAAAGATGTTAGCACAAGACAAATTACCATTTCATCGTAAAATTACGTACGGATTTACAGACATGTCAGGTAACTTACTGTACTGTATTATCAGTTCATATATGTTATATTTTTTTACCAATGTTTTCGGCCTTTCTGTCGCAGTTGCGGGAGTTTTACTATTAATTGGTCGTATCTTTGATGCGATTGGTGCACCAATTATGGGAATTTTGGTTGATCATACACATAGTAAATATGGAAAGAGTCGACCATGGTTCTTATGGGGAGCACTACCATTTGCAATATTTGTTTGGTTACTATTTACAACACCGGATATTAGTAATACGGCTAAGATTATCTATGCTGGTGTTATGTATATTTTGGCTGATTTTTCATATACTGCTATGTCAACACCGATTACATCGGTCTTGCCTAATTTAACAACAAATACAGATGATCGGATGCAAGCTAATTCTATTCGTCTGGTTTTGGGGAATGTTGGTAATTTCTTTGCAGTGACATTCATTATTCCATTTGCTGACTTGTTAGGTCAGGGTAACGATCAACGAGGCTGGTCATTAGCAGTTGGTATTTATGCAATTGTGGCATTTATATTGTTGATTATTGCGTTCTTTGACATGCGTGAGAAAAATATTGCTAAAGAAAAAATCATTAGTATTAAGGAAAGTTTGAAAGCCACTAAAGGTAATTGGCCATGGTTAATTATTGTTTTGGCTAACTTGGCTTATTGGACAGCATATACGGTACGAAATGCAGCATTACCTTATTATTTCCAATACAACCTAGATGACAAATCGTTAATTTCGTTCTTTAACGGGTTCTCAATTATCCAAGTAATTGGTATGGCTTCAGTACCATTTGTGGTGAAGCTATTACACAAATGGGGGTCAACAGTATTTTTCCTTTCTTTGACAATTGTTGGTCAAATTTGGTTGGGACTAGCAGGTAGTAATATAACTTCAGCATTAATTGCTTGGTGTATTGCATGTATTGGTGCTGGATCAGCATGTACCATGTTTTTTGCCATGGTGGGTGATACCGTTGACTTTGGTGAATGGAAAACAGGCATCCGTGCAAATGGTTTCTTAACGGCTATTGGTGCAGCATTTTGTATTCAAATGGGCTCTGGGTTAGGGTCGTTTATTGTTTCTATGTTATTAGATAGTGTCGGTTTCGATGCATCACATGCTGCACAATCATCAAGTAGTTTAACAGGTATCAACCTATCTTTTGTTTGGGTACCAATCATTATTTATGTCATTAGTTTGGTACTAATGATTGCTTACCGTAAGTGGGAGCACCATGAACCAATCGTTCAAAAAGAGTTGGCTGAGCGGGAAATTGAAGCAGAAAAAGATTAACTGAAAGGATTTTTAAAATATGAATGATCAAGAAACAATTCAACTAAATCAAGTGAAAGTGACGTCAGAATTTTGGCAACGTTATCGGGATCTCGTTGTTAAGGAAGTATTACCTTATCAATGGGAGGTTATGAATGATCAAGCAAATATTGATATTGCTGATGACCCGCAAAATAATGGTCAAGACAAAAATAGTCATGCCATTGCTAATTTGAGGATTGCAGCTGGACGTGAAACGGGACATCATTATGGTTTTCCCTTTCAAGATACAGATGTTTATAAATGGCTAGAGGCGGCGGCTTACTCATTTTCATATCAGCAGGATGATAATCTGAAAAAAATCACCGACGAATTAATTGATTTGATAGCTGATGCACAAGATGAGGATGGCTATCTATCGACTTACTTTCAAATTGATGCTCCTGAAAGAAAATTTAAGCGTTTGCAGCAATCGCATGAATTATATACTATGGGCCATTATATTGAAGCGGGCGTTGCATATTATAAAGAAACCGGGAATATAAAGGCCTTGCAGATTGCTGAACGCATGGCGGATTGTATTGATCAAAATTTCGGATTGAGAGAAAATCAAATTCATGGCTACGATGGGCATCCAGAAATCGAGTTAGCCTTGGTTAGACTGTTTGAGGTAACACAAGAGCAACGTTACCTTGATTTAGCGCATTATTTCTTAAATCAACGTGGCCAAAATCCTGAATTTTTTGATGAGCAAATTAAATCGGATGGTGAAGACCGTGATTTAATAGCTGGTATGCGCGATTTTACGCGACGTTACTATCAGGCAGCAGAACCAATTAAAGAACAGCAGACAGCTGATGGACATGCGGTTCGTGTTGTCTACCTATGTACTGGTATGGCGATGGTTGCTCGTCATACTGGTGATCAAGACTTATTAACGGCATGTAAACGATTTTGGAATGACATCGTCAAACGCCGTATGTACATTACGGGTAATATTGGATCAACAACAACTGGAGAAGCTTTCACCTATGACTATGATTTGCCGAATGATACGATGTATGGCGAAACTTGCGCTTCAGTAGGTATGTCTTTTTTTGCAAAAGAAATGTTGAAAATTGAAGCAAAGGGCGAGTATGGGGATGTTTTGGAAAAAGAGTTATTCAACGGTGCATTGAGTGGGATGTCGCTTGATGGTAAACACTTTTTCTACGTTAATCCATTAGAGGCAGATCCAATAGCCTCAAAGTTAAACCCAGGAAAATCACACATTCTGACGCATCGTGCAGATTGGTTTGGCTGCGCTTGTTGTCCGGCAAATTTGGCACGATTAATTACGTCAGTTGATCAATATATTTATACGGTACATGATAATACGATTTTAAGTCACCAGTTTATCGCAAATAAAGCAAACTTCAGTGATGGTATTACTGTGACTCAGACCAATAATTTCCCATGGCAAGGGAATATTAATTATCATCTTGAAAATGATAATCACAAATCATTCCAGTTTGGTATCCGGATACCTCAGTGGTCGCAAGACAAGCTAAGTGTTTCAGTTAATGGTAAACAAGTTGATGTTACAATCGAGGACGGCTTTATTTACTTAACCGTGGATCGAGCTAATATTGATATTGAGTTGACGTTGAACATGCCAACGAAATTGATGCGTAGTAGTAATCGCGTGAAAGATAATTTTGGTCAAGTTGCCGTGACACGTGGTCCACTAGTTTATGCGGCTGAAGAGGCTGATAATGAAACGCCTCTTTGGAATTATCATGTTGTTACCGATGATGATGTGACGACCTATGCTTATCATGAGGATTTGCTTGGTGGTGTTGGCGTTATAGATTTGCCAGCGACAAGAGAACGGCTTGATTCTGCGGATGGCGCATTGTATCAGACATTAGAGGAAGCACCGATTAAGGATAAGACTCGGTTAGCATTAGTGCCATACTATAGTTGGGCTAATCGTTCAAATGGCCAAATGCGTGTTTGGCTATATAGATAAAAGTATTAACAAATTAATCATCTAACGTGTGACTGAAAAGCGGTTTACCCTTTTCAGTCACACGTTTTTAACAATAGATACATTGGTTAATTCTATTTGCCATTATAATTATTAGTGTTATTAGATAGTTTGTTGGGTGTGTACTCACCTCTAAGTCATTACTGGTATAATGAAGGTACGAAATGATATGAAAAGAGGGGTCAATACGTATGTATCAAGAACATGCCGTTTTAAACGGGTTACATTGGGTTAGTATTATTGATCCAACACATGATGATATTCAAAAATTACATAAAAAGTTTGACTTAACACCTAAATTTCAATCATACGTACAGGATCCGCGCGAACGTTCACGTTATGATTATAATGAAGCGACAGATACTAGTATGCTGATTTGGCAAGTTGTTGTTAAAGATGAATTGGACCAGGAATACCATGTGATACCGGTAAGTTTCATTGTGACGTCTGACACGTTGATTTCGACTGTGCCTGAACGAGCGCAACGGGTCAATGATGAACTACAACGTTTATTTACTTAAAAAAGTAAGCAACAACAAAGTATAATCACGATTTTATTGCAACTGTTGTGGCATTTAAATGACCAATATATGGATCAAATAGATGATATTAATGCAATCCGTGCAGACTTAGCAAAATATCGTAAAAATCCCGCAAATAAACAGATTGAAGCGCTGGCATCGCTTAGTAATCAATTAGTACACTTAACCACAGCTACCGATAATAACGTCATGGCTATTAAACAAATGAAACTGAGTGGGGATGCTGATTCTGATGCAGTGTCATTAAATAAGCGTGAACGTGAGATGGTAGCTGATGTAGAAATTGAAACAAATCAGAGTCAGCAGATTACGCAAGATACTTCCGATCTGGTTGAACGGTTATCTAATACGTATAACAATATTCTAAATAATTCATTGAATGACACGATGCGTTTTTTGACAGTGTGGTCACTTATTTTGGCAGTGCCACCAATTATTTCAGGATTCTACGGCATGAATGTGCATTTGCCATTGGCTGTCGGCCGATGGGCTTGGTTAGGTACGTTGTTTATGACAGCTGCGTTGATTGTTGCGGTGGTGTGGTTAGTGCATCGAAGAAAATAATCTTCTAATTTTTAGTGTTGACAAAAGGCGGCCTCTATCTTATCATTTATGTAAATTAATTAGTTTTTGCTGAGAAAAGATGAGTAATTGATTAGCGACTTTTTGACAGAGAACCACATAGGGTGAAAGGTGGTAAAGAAGCGTCGATGAAGATGGTCTTGGAGTGCAGACAAACAGTGAGTTTATTAAATGTTATATGAGCTGTTTGCGGGTTCGCCCGTTATCGCGGACAGGTATAGCTAGTATTAGTGTACCTGCTGAGGGTATTATTTAAAAGGTAATACCAAATTTGGGTGGTACCACGTGAACAATTAACATCACGTCCCTAGAGCACAAGAAAGTTTTTGTGCTCTAGGGACTTTTTTAATGCAATTATCAATTAACCATGGTCTTGTTTACTAGTATTTATTAGAAAGAGGGTACTTAATTATGGCAACATTAACAGCAACAAAATTACATTACGATATTGTCGGCAGCTTTTTGCGACCTGAAACAGTGAAAAAAGCTCGTGCAGATTGTGCAGCAAATAAGATTAGTCAAGAACAATTAATGGCAGTTGAAGATGAAGCAATTCGTGATTTGGTCGCTAAGGAAATTGACGCTGGCTTGAAAATTGTGACCGACGGTGAATTTAGACGTAGTTACTGGCATCTAGACACTTTCTGGGGATTTTCTGGTATCGAACACACATATGCTAATCATGGCTATTTGTTCCATGATGAAGAGACCAGAAACGATTCTGCTCAGGTAGTGGGTAAGATTGCTTTTAATCCAGAACATCATGATTTGAAAGCTTTTAATTTTCTAAATGAATTAGTAAAGGATCAACCAGGGGTGACTGCACGACAGAGTATTCCATAACCTGCCCAATTTTATGCTGAGTTAGCGCGTGGTGCCGAAAATGAAGCTGCTCTGCAAAAGTACTATCCTAATCAAGAGGAGTTAGTACAAGATATTGGTAAAGCGTATCATGATTTGATTTTGGCATTATTTGATGCGGGTTGTCGTGATGTGAAGATTGATGATTGTACTTGGGGCATGGTAGTCGATGGTGATTTTTGGCAAGAAATGACCAATGGTGAGTTTAACCGGGATGCCTTACAAGACCTTTACTTAACATTGAATAATGCAGCCATTACGGACTTACCATCAGATTTGCGCATTAGTACCCACATTTGTCGTGGTAATTATCATTCTACGTGGGCCGCTAAAGGAGGTTATGCACCAGTTGCGGGCCACTTGTTTGCACAAGAAAAAGTGGATGCTTTCTACCTAGAATTCGATGATTAACGCTCAGGTGATTTTGCACCATTAGCTGAAGTACCAGCAGGCACACAGGTAGTTTTGGGACTGGTTACTAGCAAACAACCGGAACTGGAAACTAAGGAAACATTGCTGCAACGAATTGACGAAGCAACTCAGTACGTTCCCTTAGAGAACTTGTCATTAAGTACGCAATGTGGTTTTGCTTCAACTGAAGAAGGTAACCAACTGACTGAACAACAACAGTGGGATAAAATTCGACTGGTTGTTGATACAGCGCAAGAAGTTTGGGGAAATTAGTATAAAAGAGGTTGGGACAAAACAACGGTCCCAACCTCTTTGTGCTAAAAATGCATTAATTATAAGGCTATAATTTTTATAGCATAAACGCGTTCCAAAAGTCTGAAGCCTCAATGTAACACAATTTACGCCATTCTTGTCCTTCGCTTTGCTTCGGCCAACAATGACGCAAATAGTGTTACACACCGGCTCCAAAGCGACTTTTGTCACGCTCTTTTCTTACTATAGATAGAAATAGTGATTAATTAATGTGTGAAATCAACAACCATACGTCCAACGATTTGGTTGTTTTTCATTTCATCAATGATATCATTGATTTCTGATAATTGACGTGTTTGGACGATAGGCTTAACACGCTTTTCAGCACCAAATTGGAAGGCCTCTGCTAAATCCTGACGCGTTCCAACTAATGATCCAGCGACTTTAATACCATCCAGTACAGTCTTGGAAATGTTCAATCCCATATCTCCTTGAGGTAGGGCAATGGCAACCAACGTACCATCAGGACGCAAGGCGTTAACTGCGGCTGTAAATGAATCGGGGCTAACAGCTGTGATGATCGCACTGTGGACGCCACCTACTTTATCTTGCAAAACTTGTGAAGCATCTTCATGAAGCGAGTTGATTGTTAAATCGGCACCTAAATCTTTAGTGGCTGCTAATTTATCATCATCAATATCAACTGCGGCAACATGAGCGCCGAAGACATTGTGAGCATATTGCACGGCTAAATTACCTAGGCCACCAGTACCAACAACTTCGACCCATTGACCTGGCTTTAAATCACCAGTCTTGAGTCCTTTGTAGACAGTCACACCAGCACAAGTTAATGAAGTTGCTTCGATTGGATCAAGCTCATCTGGTACCTTAACTGCATAGTCAGCTGGGACAATGCATTCCTCAGCCATGGCACCATCAACATTAAATCCTGAATTTTTAACATTACGACAAAGCGTCTCGCGACCAGTGGTACAGTATTCGCAATGGCCACAGCCTCGATAGAACCAGGCGACAGATACGCGATCACCAATATTTAGATTCGTCACGCCGTCTGCAATTTTAGTTACTTTACCAACGCCTTCGTGGCCAATAATACGACCGGGAACTTTACCAAAATCACCAGCGGCAACATGTAAATCTGTGTGACATATACCACAATATTCCATTTTTACAAGTGCCTCACCGTATTTTAAGTCGCGTAATTCTACATCTTTAATGTCCACGTATCCATCACAATTATCTCTAACAACAGCTGCTTTCATCGTTCTATCCTCCAAAACTATTTTGTTATATCTAAACACCTAAAGCATAACAAAATAGGGTATAAAAGTAAAGTGAAAACAATCACAAATTGAGTGACCTATAATAGCTAATTTATTTAACAACGTGTTAAACAAATTAGCTGCTATTGTATAGTGAATTTTCAATTAAATGTGTGTATTCTAAAGATAAGGGATGCTAGTTAAAGGGTATTTCTTAAGTATTTTTGTTTTGAAGGACCATGGTTTTGTTGTACGAAAGAGGGGGAAATTTATGAATTACAGTAGTGGTAATTTTGAAGCTTTTGCACACCCACGGAAGCCAGAAGGTGTTGATCAAAAATCAGCTTATATTGTCGGTGGTGGTTTAGCCGGATTATCTGCAGCGGTATTTTTAGTTCGTGATGCTCAAATGCCGGGTGAGCAAATTCATGTTTTAGAAGAATTATCGGTACCAGGAGGATCACTAGATGGTACTGAACGACCAAATATTGGTTTGGTCACGCGTGGTGGTCGTGAAATGGAAAATCATTTCGAGACCATGTGGGATATGTATCGGTCGATTCCATCATTAGAAATTCCAGGTGCATCATATTTAGATGAGTTTTATTGGTTAGATAAGGATGATCCAAATTCATCAAACACACGTTTAATTTATAAGCGTGGTCAACAGGTACCAACTGATGGTCAGTATACCTTAGATGAAAAATCAGTTGAACTTATCAAACTGATTATGACACCTGAGTCAAAGTTAGGACGAACAACGATTGAAGAATTCTTTTCACCAGAGTTCTTTGAGAGTAATTTTTGGGTGTACTGGGCAACCATGTTCGCTTTTGAAAAATGGCATTCAGCTGTGGAAATGCGGCGCTATACGATGCGGTTCATTCACCATATTGATGGCCTGCCTGATTTTATGGCGTTAAAGTTTAACAAGTATAATCAATATGATTCAATGGTTTTGCCAATTATCAAATATCTTGAAGGTTTTGGCGTTGATTTCCAATACAATACAACGGTAGATGATATTGACGTTGATATTGATGACGAAAATAAGACCAAGACTGCCCGTAAACTATATTTGCATGTAGATGGCGAACAAAGGGAAGTTAAATTAACACAGAATGACTTAGTATTTGTCACGAATGGTTCAATTACTGAAAGTTCAACTTATGGTTCACACCATGAAGCAGCACCAGTAACTCACGAATTAGGTGGAAGTTGGACACTTTGGAATAATCTAGCCCAACAATCTGAAGAATTCGGTCACCCAGAAGTATTTTATGATAATTTACCAGATCGGAGCTGGCATGTTGCAGCGACCTTGACGATTAAGAATACGGCCTTAGATCCTTATATTGAGCGTCTAACTAATCGTGATTTGCATGATAATAAAGTGAATACAGGTGGTATTGTTACCATCACAGATTCTAACTGGTTAATGAGCTTTGCCGTCCATCGCCAACCGCATTTTAAAACGCAGGCTGAAAATGAAACTGTTGTTTGGGTATATGCTTTGTATTCTGATACAAAGGGAAACTTCATTGACAAGACGGTTGTTGAAAGTACGGGTGAAGAGATTACACAAGAGTGGCTATATCACCTAGGAGTACCAGAAACAAAAATTAAAACGTTGGCCAAGCAAGATAGCGTGAATGCTGTACCCGTTTATATGCCATTCATTACGTCATACTTTATGCCACGAGTTGCGGGTGACCGTCCAGCAGTGGTACCGGATGGCTCGGTAAACTTAGCATTTATCGGTAATTTCGCTGAATCACCAACACGTGATACGGTCTTTACAACAGAGTACTCGATTCGAACTGCCATGGAATCAGTTTATTCATTACTAAATGTCGAGCGTGCCGTACCGGAAGTTTATAATTCAGTTTATGATATTCGAACATTACTACGTGCGGTGTACTATATGAACGATAAAAAGAAGTTAGCTGACATTGATTTGCATCTGCCTAAGCTGGTTCAAAAGACTGCTTTGCGTAAAATTGATGATACTTGGGTGGCAGAGTTGCTTAAGGAGGCTGGCCTGCTTTAATATCTTGATACTAGTTGTAAGAAATTAACTTTAGGAGAAATTAACGTGCCAAGTACTGAAATTAAAAATTATTGGGAAAAATTTTGTCGGGCTAATCAACTGGACACGACAACGGCCTATTCAGCATGGGCATATGGCAATAGTCCTGAAATGGCCAATGATTTAGCAGATTTGACTGTTCGTGGTGTTAAAACGGCGACAACTTCGGCGGCCGAGCTATATGAGTTTGGTGAACCTAAACCGTATGTTGGTGAATATAATATTATTTTAAATGGTGATCAAAAACCGGTTTGTATTACACGAACAACTGTCGTCGAAACGATACCTTATGATTTAGTGTCAGCTGAACATGCGTATCATGAAGGTGAGGGTGATCGCTCATTAGGCTGTTGGCGTAAGGTCCATGAGCCGTTTTTTAAACAAGAGTATGCACAAATGGGTCAGCATTTTCATGAAAAAATACCATGTATTTGTGAAGTATTTGAAGTTGTGTACGGTTCTGTCGACTAGCGTTTGAACTGGACGCTAAGCCATATAATTTAAGAAAGAATATATAAATAAAGTCATAAATAAACAGACGTTGATAACAGCACCTACTGGATAGGTCGTTAGTTATCAACGTCTGTTTGATTATAGCGATAAAAATTTACTTTGTCTCTGTCGCATTAACTTGTGATGAATGCTTGGAAATTGATGCGTCTTGTACGCCGAGAATACTTAGGATAAAGGCAACGATTGGGACACCAATAATTAGTCCCCAGGCACCTAATAAATGCTCCATGACAATGATTGTTGCAAATGTTAAAAAGATTGGTAATTCTGTTCGAGTAGCCATTAATCTTGGGTGCAAGAAGTATGATTCAAATAGATGAATAATAGCAATTAAAATCCAAACTTCAATCATACCAGTCCATCCCAGCGCCGCGAATGAAATGACGCTTAATGGAATTAATGAAATCAAAACACCAGCAATTGGGATTAGGCCAAGAATAAAGATTAATAGCGCCATGACTAGAATACTAGGAACCTTCAGTAGGCTCAAACCAATTACCATTAGTATGGTATTGATAAAAGCAATGGTCATTTGTACTTCGATAATGCTTCCTAGAATTAAGACAAAAGTGCTTGTTAGTTCATAAACATTAGTGAAAAATTTAGGATAATTTGAATTAACAAATTGTGTGCCGAAAATGCGTAATCTTTGCCATGAAATGGCGAAGATAAAACTCAGAAAGATTGAAAGCAACACTTTAGAAAGCACACTACCAATAACATTTAGTGTATCCCAGCCACTCTCAAGCAGGGTCCGCCAATTTTTAGTCACCTCATTCAGCAAATCCAGATTTTGATAAGTGTCATTGAGGTACTTTTTGACATCTGGAAAATTTTTCATGAATTTCATGACTTCGTCAGGAATAATGGCAAATTGATTGACTAATGTGGGCACGATATACATAAAAGCTGTAACAAAAATAACTATACTAACAGTGAAGAATATCAACACCGAAAAACCATAAGGAATTTTAGTCCAACGATTAATTTTACGTGCACTTTTGACGGCTAAATAACTAAAAATGGTCGTTAATAGCACAATGCTAATTAAATCACGAATAATATATAAAATAACTAAAATAAAAATCAAGGCAATTAGTTTCTGAACATCGGCCCGCTTAAATATTTTTTTTAAATCTGTCACGTGCACTACCTCATTCTTCCTATAAGAACCACTCTACTTATAAATCTTATTTAATTATAGACATAGTTATGACGAAAAGTGCAAGCAGGTTATTGATTAGGAAGTAAAAAATCAGTTAGCTAATCGATGATTGTCCAGAAGATAACTCTTGTGAAATGTTATGATAACATAGCGTTATGCACTTTAGTTGGTGAACTAATAACGTATAAGTTGTGAAGTAAATTTAAACAATGTTCGTTTATAAAATGAAAATGCCTCTATAACAGTCGTCTATAGAATTTTATCATTTTAAATAACGAAAAATAAACTTGAAAACAGCGAACGTTAACCGTATAATTTGAATGGTAATAAATAAATGGACAACAGAACGTTACTTTAACGATTCAGAAAGAGGGCAAACATGGTTTCACGACGATTAAAAATAATTGGTGGTGTTGTAGGGGTTGTTATTATTGGCGGGGTCGCTTATGGCATGATCAATTCATCTGAGTCTTCAGATAAGAAAAATTATACGGTAGCAATGGTAACTGATGTTGGTGGCATCGACGATAAGTCATTTAATCAATCGGCATGGGAAGGATTGCAAAGTTGGGGTAAAGAACACCATTTAACCAAGGGAAGTGACGGTTATAATTACTTACAATCTAAATCACAAGCTGATTTTGCGCCAAGCTTTCAACAAGCGATTCAAGGAAAGTATGACCTGATTGCTGGTATTGGGTATTCTTTGCATAATGCAACAATATCATCAGCTAAGAAAAACCCGAAAACAGATTATGTCTTGGTTGATGATATTGATACAAAGAAAACCAAGAACGTCGCCTCAGTCATGTTCCGTTCTGAACAGTCGTCGTATTTGGCAGGTGTTGCTGCAGCTACGAAGGCTAAGGCATTAAACCAAAATACCGTTGGCTTTGTTGGTGGGATGCACAGTAACATTGTTGATGCATTTGAGGCTGGTTACACTGCTGGTGTAAAATCAGTTGATAAAAACTTGGCGGTTGATGTCCAGTATGCTAATTCATTTGGTGATGCAGCGAAAGGACAAACGATTACTGATGCGATGATGGCTAAAGGTGAAAAGATTATTTTCCAAGCAGCTGGTGCTACTGGGAATGGTGTGTTCACCGCAGCAAAAGATAATAACCAGGACTTAACAGCTGATTCAAAGGATAAGGTTTGGGTCATTGGGGTTGATATGGATCAATCTAATATGGGGAATTATCAAACCAAAGATGGCAAGCAAGATAACTTTACTTTGACTTCATCAATTACTGGTGTTGGTCGTGGCTTGCATCTGATTGCCAATAAAGCCATGAAGGATCAATTCCCTGGTGGCAAGATTGTTGCATACGGTTTGAAAGAAGGCGGTGTTTCCACACCAACAAAGAATTTGACTAGCGATGAGAAAAAAGCAGTCGTAAAGGCCAAGAAGGCCATTATCAAGGGCGAAATTAATGTGCCAGCTCATCCAGAAAATTCAAAGTTCAAACAAACATTCTAAAATTGTTACATAAACGTAACTTAAAAAAATAACGAATAGACGTCATTAAATGTCGTTAATATATTTATTTAAAACGTTTTATAGCAAACATTTTAATATTTATTGTTTTATTTGTTCGTTTCTACACGATATACTTTGCTAAAATACCCATAAAACGTTTTACCAAATTACTCTTTTCAACCGTTTGTTTATTGCGGATAGGGGAAGCTCAGGCTATACTATTCAAAGGAATTAGCGGTCTGAACGATGTTAACCTATTGTTAACTAAATAATATGAATCGTTTAGATGAACGAAAGTTGAGGAGAATGAAACATGGTTTCACGTCGTAATTTAGTAATTGGTGGCGTTGCTGTCATCATAATCGCTGGTGTAGGTGTAACGTTGGTTCAAAACAAGCAATCAAGTACTGATAAGAAAGATTTTTCGGTTGCCATGGTGACTGACGTTGGCGGTGTAGACGATCGGTCGTTTAACCAATCTGCGTGGAAGGGAGTTACTGACTGGGGAAAGTCACATAACTTACAGAAGGGTAAGGATGGCTATAATTACTTCGCTTCAAAAACTAATGCAGATTTTGCGCCAAATTTCCAACAAGGGGTTTCAGCAAATTATAATTTGTTAATTGGGGTTGGCTATGCAACTAATGATGCTTTAGTCGAATCAGCTGAGAAAAATAAAAATACAAAATATGTATTGGTTGATGATAAGGCTAAGAAGTCGTTAAAAAATGTGGCTTCAATGATGTTTAAGCAACACGAAGCTTCTTATCTAGCTGGTGTTGCCGCAGCGACAAAAGCACAAGACCTAGGTGATAACAAGGTTGGCTTCATTGGTGGTATGAGTTCAGCAACCATCAAAGCTTTTCAAGCTGGTTATATTGCCGGGGTGAAATCTGTTGATCCTAACATGAAAGTTGAATCTCAATTTATTGAATCATTTACGGACACAGCAAAATCAAAGACGATTGCGGATGCTATGTATACATCTGGCTCACACATTATTTTCCAGGCGGCTGGTCCTGCAGGAAATTCAGTGTTCACATCGGCTAAAGATATTGATGCAAAGCTATCAGCTGATGACAAACAAAAAGCTTGGGTAATCGGGGTCGATATGGATCAAAAGGACCAAGGAGTGTACAAAACTAAGGATGGCCAATCAGCAAATCTAACGTTAGCTTCAGCAGTCAAAAAGATTCCTAGTTCGGTAGTGAAATTAGCTGATCAGGCGATGAAGGGTGATTTCCCTGGTGGCAAGACAGTAACATTTGGTTTGAAGAATGGTGGCGTTGGTCTAACAAGCGATAATTTGGATAGTGCAGAAAAGCAAGCTGTTCAAAAAGCTACGGACGACGTAAAGTCTGGGGATGTAACTGTACCAAGTAAAATGAAGTAAAAGTTAATAATCAGTATTGATAGGGGAAAGCGGAACAACTATTGTTCGGCTTTTTCTTAAATTTTTGCCACTTTTAGGGGCATTTCATGTATATTGAATTAAAAGACGAATATTTTTTAAATGGCTACTAGCAATACGTAAATAAAATATGTAAAATAATTGCTATATATTGAGTTTTATAGATCAGCAAGTGAATTTTTTTCAGGGAGAGAGAAAATATGGCAGATGAGCCAATTGTGTTAGAAATGCACAATATAGTTAAGCAATTTGGCGATTTTCGTGCAAATGATGAGATTAATTTGCAAGTAAGACGTGGACAAATTCATGCCTTACTTGGAGAAAATGGTGCAGGGAAATCAACCTTGATGAATCAATTATCAGGTTTACTCCAGCCGACCTCTGGTGACATTTTAATTAATGGCCAGAAAATCACCGTAGATAGTCCAGCCAAGGCAGCAGAACTGGGAATTGGTATGGTACACCAGCATTTTATGCTAATGGATGCTTTTACAGTTACTGAAAATATTATTTTAGGTTCTGAACCAGTTAATGGTATGAAATTGGATATCAAAAAGGCTAGCCAAGATATTAAGAAATTATCTGAGAAGTACAGATTGGATGTTAATCCGGACGCCCTCGCAGGGGATATTTCGGTTGGTATGCAACAACGTGTGGAAATTTTGAAAACATTGTATCGTGGCGCCGATATTTTAATATTTGATGAGCCAACGGCTGTGTTAACACCACAAGAAATTGACGAATTGATGGTTATCATGCGACACCTTGCACTAGAAGGTAAGTCGATTATCTTAATTACTCACAAATTAGATGAAATTAAAGCTGTGGCGGACCAAGTGACGGTTATTCGCCGTGGAAAATCAATTGATTCGTTTCCTGTAGCTGGTGTGTCATCGCAAGAGTTAGCAGATATCATGGTTGGGCGTTCGGTTTCTTTGTATGCAACAGAAAAGTCAGCAGCCCGACCTAAAGAAACGGTCATCTCATTAGATCATGTCACTGTTAAAGATAGTCGTGGTCTGACAGCAGTTAAGGATTTAAGTCTTGATATTCGTGCGGGTGAAGTGGTCGGTCTTGCCGGTATTGATGGTAATGGCCAATCTGAATTGATTTCAGCCATGACAGGATTGATGCCAACAGTTTCAGGAAAAATCATGTTAAATGGTAAGAACATTGCCAATAAAAAGCCACGTCAAATTACTGAAGCGGGCGTTTCTCATATTCCTGAGGATCGCCAACGTTATGGGTTAGAGTTGGACATGACGCTTGCAGAAAATATTGCCTTGCAAACGTATTATAAGCGACCACTTTCAAAGCATGGCGTCTTAGACTATGAAGAAATTAATAAACATGCGCGTGATTTAATTACTAAATTTGATGTGCGGACAGTGAATGAATTAGTACCAGCCAGTTCATTATCTGGTGGTAATCAGCAGAAAGCGATCATTGCACGTGAACTAGATCGTAATGCTGATTTCATTATCGCTGCACAACCGACACGTGGACTTGACGTGGGTGCGATTGAATATATTCATCAACAACTAATTTATCAACGTAATGCGAATAAAGCGGTACTGTTGGTTAGTTTTGAATTAGATGAAATTTTGAATGTTGCCGATCGCATTGCCGTCATTTCACATGGAGAAATTACAGGTATCGTGAATGCGAATGAAACAACGAAGAATGAGCTTGGTTTGTTGATGGCTGGTATGTCATTAGACGATGCTCGCGCACAATTAGCAGGAGAATGATCTCGTGAATAAAATTAATTCATATAGTACTGGTCTCGTCGCTGCCTTAGCAGTCTTCTTTGGCTTGCTGGTCGGTGCGATTATCATGCTCGTATCAGGATTTAACCCCGTTACAGGTTATATCAGTTTAATTCAGTCAGCCCTTGGCTCATCTTTAAATATTGGTGAAGTTTTGCGAGCCATGACACCATTGGTTCTAACGGCAGCTGGCTTCTTGGTGGCCCAATCGGCCGGATTCTTTAACATTGGACTTTCTGGTCAAGTTTGGGTTGGTTGGATTGCATCAACCTGGTTTGTGTTGGCAAATCAAGGCATGAATCCTTGGATTTTAATTCCAGTGGCTGTAATTATCGGTGCACTTGGTGGGGCTATCATGGGCTTTATTCCAGGATGGTTGCGTGCTCAGTTTGGTGCTTCGGAAGTAATTACGACAATTATGCTGAATTATATTGCCCTATATGGTGGTAATGCAATCGTGCAAGGCTTACCTAATAAGATGATGGCGACAACCGATATGACGAAGACATTAGATGCATCTGATTCATTACGTTGGGATTTCTTGTCAAACCTAACAGGAGGGTCACGTTTAAATATTGGTTTTCTTATTGCGTTGATTGCGTTGTTGGCAATCTGGTTTGTCATGAAACGTACGACACTTGGTTTTGAAATTCGAGCCGTTGGGTTGAATCCAAATGCTGCCCGCTATGCAGGTATGTCAGCTAAGCGCAATGCGATTACAGCAATGACAATTTCTGGATTGTTAGCTGGTTTGGCGGGTGCGACTGAAGGATTGGGAACTTACCTAAATATCTTTTCACAATCGGCAGCACCGCAAGTTGGTTATGATGGTATGGCTGTTGCATTGCTAGCTTCGGGTTCATTCTTAGGTATTATCTTTGCCGGCTTTTTATTTTCTGTTTTGTCAGTTGGTGGTTTGGGAATGCCGCTAGCGACAGGTGTTCCGACTGAACTAGTTTCAGTTGTGACGGCTTCAATTATTTTCTTCATTGGTGCCAATTATTTGATTCGTTTAATTTTAGTTAAGCTAGATGAGGACGATTCAAAGGATAAAGGCAAGCAGAAAAAACATAAAACAACAAAAGCTGATCAAAAGGAGGCAAAGTAATCATGAGTGTGGAAACAATTTTACAATTAGTGATTTCAAGTACATTAGTTTACTCAGCGCCTTTGATTTTTACTGCGTTGGGTGGTACTTTTTCAGAACGTGCGGGTATTGTTAACGTTGGTCTTGAAGGAACGATGATTATGGGAGCCTTTGCAGGAGTGGTCTTTAATTTGAGCTTTGCCGACCAATTTGGTCATGCGACACCTTGGTTAGGATTAGTTGCTGGTGCTGTTATCGGTCTGATTTTCTCATTGATTCATGCTATAGCGACGGTGACTTTGCGTGCTGACCATATTGTTTCAGGTACAGTCATGAACTTGATGGCACCAGCTCTTGGCGTTTATATCATTAAGTTGATGTATGGTAAGGGACAGACGTCAATGATTTCGCAAAACTTTGGTTACTGGAATGTACCAGGTTTAAGCAAGATACCTTTTATTGGTCCAATTTTATTTACAAAAACATCATCAACTGCGTGGGTAGCTATTTTTATTGCCTTTGTGGCATATTGGTTATTATATAAAACACGCTTTGGGTTACGCTTACGTTCTGTAGGAGAAAATCCACAAGCGGCTGACACGCTAGGATTGAAGGTATATACGCTACGTTATGCCGGTGTCCTAATTTCTGGTGTCCTTGGTGGTATTGGTGGGGCATTGTTTGCCCAATCGATTGCGGGTAATTTCTCTGCTTCAACCATTGTTGGACAAGGTTATATGTCAATGGCCGCAATGATTTTTGGTCGCTGGAACCCAATTGGCGCCATGGGAGCTGCATTGTTCTTTGGCTTTTCACAGTCAATGGCAATTGTCGGCGCACAATTACCAGTTATTAACCAAATTCCAGCTGTTTACCTGCAGGTTGCACCTTATGTGTTAACT
Organism: Weissella fangxianensis; assembly: GCF_024718545.1. Classification (GTDB taxonomy): domain Bacteria; phylum Bacillota; class Bacilli; order Lactobacillales; family Lactobacillaceae; genus Weissella; species Weissella fangxianensis. The sequence continues at coordinate 6,260 of NZ_JAMXDB010000013.1, read as the reverse complement.
ATTTTGATATTAGTTATTTTCTTTGCTAAGTCAAAGGCACCAGCAGCGGACGGCATCAATTACATCAAATCGGTTTAAAAGTTTGTAGGCTAGGACTAAATAAAAAGTCCTGGCCTTTTTTGCTGCTATAATGGATGTATTCATAACTAAAAAAGGTGGCTAATGATGATTACGACAATCGCACTGGATCTAGATAATACATTATTGAATTCTGCAAAAGAAATTTCAGCGGAAAATGAACGTGTTTTGAAACAATTACATAAGATGGGCAAACGCATCGTTTTATGCACCGGACGTCCTATTCAAGGCATTCAAAGATTATTAACACAATTGGAATTATTCGAACCGACAGATTATGCCATTACATTTAATGGTGGTTTAATTCAACATAATCAAACGCAACGTATTTTAGCGCAGACTACCATTAGTAAACAAGAAATTGCTGCTCTATATCAGGATGCGGAGCAACGGCACTATCCGATTGATGTGATTGGTGCTGATAAAGTTTATTCAATCGTTACATTAGGAAAATCTGATTATGAATCATCAATGGGAGCGGTATTGCCGTTTGCGGATATCTCATTTGATGAACTACCAGCGAATCGTGCGTTTGGTAAAGCGGTGTGCGCGGCGCCAGCGGAAGTTGTGCAGCGTGTGCGTCAAGAAATGCCTACTGAATTGACTGATTTGTTGCATATCGTTCCTTCGCGTGCGGAACTATTGGAATTCTTACCAAATAACGTCAACAAGGCTCGTGGATTGTCACAGCTAATGGCTCATTTTGGTGAGACATTGGATAATGTGATGACATTTGGTGATGAAGAAAATGACTTTGAAATGATTGCACAAGCTGGGGTAGGCGTTGCCATGGGAAATGCGATTCCTCAAATTAAACAAGTCGCTAATGTTGAAACGCTAACAAATAATGAAGATGGCGTGGCTGTTTATTTAAGACAGTACTTCGATTTGTAGTCAGATAAGTATCAAAAAAGGAGATTGAGACAGTTATTTTGTCCCAATCTCCTTTTGTTGAATAGCCGTTAATGGTGCTATTTTTTAAGTTGTGTCACGATGTTTTCTAGATGAACGCCATGTGAGCCTTTCAGCATAATTTCATCATCTTGAGTCAAATCAGCTAGTAAATCCTTGAGTAATGTGTCTGAATCATTGATTGCATATCGCTTAACTGTACCAGCCGGATAAAGTGGCTTTAAGGCATCCTCAAGTGGTGCAATTTCTTCGCCGACTAAATAAACATGGGCGATTTTTGTTGGATCAAGGCTTTCAATAAGACTAGCATGCAATACTGGTGAAGCGTTTCCAAGTTGCAACATGTCACCTAGAACGGCAATGCGCTTGCCCTGAGTAGGCGTATCGGCAAAGAAGTGGAGCACTTCTTTAGCGGCCGTTGGATTAGAATTATAAACGTCAGACAGAATTTTACCGCCAAACTGACCATCTAACCATTCAGTACGGTTCTCCGTAATTGGAGCTTTGGCTAATGCTTGTGCGATTTTTTCATCCGAAATATGTAGTAAATGGCCGACCGTAATTGCAGAAAGCGCATTGGTTACATTGTAGCGTCCCGTCATTGGAATGGTGAACCGTTGATTACTTTGGTTAGTTGTGAAACTTGCCTGTAAGGGTGTCATATCAATGTCACTAGCAAATAAATCGTTGGTGCTGTCGAGTCCGAATGAGTCGCGCAACAAATGGGGATGCTGACCGACGCGTTCAAGCAACAAAGGTTCATCCCCATTAAATACTAAGTGACCATTTTCTTTCAAGCCAGTGATGATTTCCATTTTACCGTCAGCGATGCGTGCACGTGTCTTGAAAAATTCAATATGTGCTTCACCAATCATTGTTAGTAGGGCAATGTCTGGTTTGACAAGATTTGATAGGAAGGTTAAATCGCCAGGATGGTCCATGCCAATTTCAATTACCAGTAATTCAGTATCGGTAGGCATTGAAAGAATCGTCTGAGGAACCCCAATTTCATTATTGAAATTTTCGGGCGTTTTAACAGTTTTATAACTTGTTTGTCCGATAGCGGCAATAAAGTCCTTGGTTGTGGTTTTACCATTTGAACCAGAAACTGCTACAACCAGCGGATCGACCTGGGCAAGATAGTGGCTTGCTAATTGTTGGTAGGCTACCAGGGTATCAGAAACGATAATAACTGGTAGATCGGTTGGGACGTCTTTATGGTCAGCTTGCCATAAAGCGACCGTTGCCCCATTGTTTTTAGCTGCATCAACATACTTGTGACCATCATTATCGGCTACTAAGGGTATGAATAGATCACCGGGTTTGACTTGGCGTGAATCGAATGTGGTATTCGTAACAGTGACATCAGCCTCGTTCTTTATTGGCGCATTTAAAATGTTGGCCATTTCTTTTAGAGTTAGATTCATTAGTTTTATGTCCTTTGTAAACGTTTTTCTTTTATTTTACCTTGTTCAGTAAGGACCGGCAAACAAAGATAACGGTTATGGATTTTTCAAGATTTTTTTTGGTGTATGGTTTATACTATTAAAGATAGTAATTAGAAAGTTTGGACGAGCTTGTTCAAGAAAGAACTTGCTCGATAAAAAATAAGAGGTGAATTTCATGGCCAAGGAAATCGGCGTTGATTTAGGGACGGCAAATGTGCTGATTTATGTTGATGGGGAAGGCATTATTCTAAATGAACCTTCCGTAGTGGCAATCGATACAAAAACAGAAAAAATTTTGGCTGTTGGAACGGAAGCTTACCAAATGGTCGGTCGCACGCCAGGTAATATAAGGGCTGTTCGTCCGTTAAAGGATGGCGTTATTTCAGATTTTGATATGACTGAGGCAATGCTGTCACGGTTTATGTCAAAATTAAATGCCAAAGGCGTTATGTCACGACCAAATATTATGGTTTGTGCACCAACTAACATCACTAGTATTGAGAAAAAAGCTATTATTGGGGCAGCTGAAAAATCTGGTGGCGGTAAGGTCTATTTGGAATATGAGCCCAAAGTTGCTGCAGTAGGTGCTGGATTAGATATCTTTTCGCCAATTGCATCAATGGTCATTGATATGGGTGGTGGAACGACAGATATCGCTGTGCTCTCACTTGGGGATATTGTCACTTCTGAATCGATCCGTGTTGCAGGTGACAAAATGAATGTCGATATTACCAACATGGTGAAAAAAGACCATGGATTGATGATTGGTGAGCGAACATCTGAACAAATTAAAATTCAAATTGGTACCGCAACACCCTTAGACGAACCAGAAGAGATGGAAGTTCGTGGTCGTGATAGTTTTACTGGTATGCCACGTACAGTGACGCTAAATACGAATGAGGTTGAAGCGTCAATGCATGATACATTAACGCAAATCGTTGAAGCAGCCCATGCAGTCTTAGGACGGATTCAACCAGAATTAGCATCAGATATTATTGATCGTGGTATTGTACTAACAGGTGGTGGCGCATTATTGCGTGGTGTTGATAAGTTGATTTCACAACATCTTGGTGTACCAGTTATGATTTCAGAAAAACCACTAGACAATGTTGCTAAAGGAGCAGGGATGTTACTTGCTCACATGCATGCAAATTAAGGAAGGTAAATATGTCGCGAAAAAACAAACCAGTTGCTGTCGAAATTAATGAATTAGATGATAGCGTTTCAGAAGTGATGATCAATAAAGTAACGTTAGGAACGGTTGATGAAAAAAATTCACCACTTGTTGTAACATTTGCTGATGGTCATCAAACAACAGCAGATAATTTTGATGATGCAGTCGCAAGTTTACTTGCAGAATTTAATTTGCACCATTAATTAATCAAATAAATAAACCAATAAAATAAGGGGGAAACATGCTAAAACGTTTTTTCTCAAAAGATGGTGGTGAAATAGACTGGTCAATCATTTTCGTGGTTTTGATGTTGGCATTGATTGGTTTAGCGTCGTTGTATGTCGCTGGAACGCATGATGCTAGTGTTAATGTGACACGAATGGTTCTACTACAATTAGCCTATTATGTCGTTGGTATCGTAGGTGTCATGGTTATCATGCAGTTTGATTCCGAACAGTTATGGCGGATCGCGCCTTATGCGTTTGGTGTCGGCATGGTACTGATGGTTGCGGTTCTATTTTTCTACTCGAAATCTTATTATGCTAGCACAGGTGGAAAATGGTTTGCTCTTGGACCGATTACTTTTCAGCCTGCTGAAATCATGAAGCCGGCCTTCATTATTCTGTTGGCCCGTGTAATTACTGATCATAATATTTCAAACCCTGATCACACCATGAAGTCGGATTGGCGTTTGTTGTGGAAAATCATCCTATGGACATTGCCAGTTTTGATTGTAAATGGTAGTGATTTTGGAACTAACTTAGTCTTTATTGCCGTAGTATTTGGGATGACTTTGGTATCAGGTCTATCATGGTTATACTTAGGACCGATTATTGCCATTGTCGGTTCACTTGGAACAGTCGCAATTTTATTCGTTACGCAAACTTGGGGGCGTCATTTACTTGAACAAATTGGCTTTAAAGCTTACCAATTTACGCGTGTGGATGCGTGGTTGAATCCACAAAATGATACTTCAAATGGTGCCTATCAATTATGGCAGTCAATGAAGGCAATCGGCTCTGGTGGAGTTACCGGAACTGGCTTTAACGTCTCACATGTTAATGTGCCTGTTCGTGAGTCCGATATGATTTTCTCAGTCATTGGTGAGAACTTCGGTTTCGTCGGTGGCATCTTGCTACTGATTTTATATTTCTTGTTGATTTATCAAATCATTCAAGTTGTTTTTGATTCATCAAATCAATTCTATGCGTATATTGCCACTGGGGTTGTCATGATGTTGTTATTCCATATTTTTGAAAATATTGGTATGAACATCGGATTGGTGCCGCTAACTGGAATTCCGTTGCCATTTATTTCGCAAGGTGGTTCCGCGCTGATTGGTAATATGATTGGTGTCGGGTTAATTATGTCGATGCGTTATCATAATAAGTCTTTCTCACTATCTGAGCGTGAAGGATTTTCATAAAATAAAAGAGTCGAACAAAAAGCTGACTGTACCATATTTGATGGCTGACAGCATGCAACACTTTTGTTTGACTCTTTTTTATTATCGCTATGTTATGATAAATGTAATTATTATTAAAAAGGGGTGTCACATGCTAACTATCGGATTTATTGGTGCAGGTAATATGGCACAGGCCATGATTCAAGGATGGTCAGGTAATCAAGAAATTCAACAGGTCGTTTATTCACCACATACTGGTCAAAAAGTGGCCGATGATTTACACATTGAAGCTAAATCCTCAGCTTTGGAAGTGTGGCTAGCATCTGATTTGGTTGTTTTAGCAACACCGCCAGATCAGTTAGCGGCTGTTGCTCGTGAGTTACAACCAGGTATTTTAATTAAGCCAAGTGTTATTGTTGCGTCGGTTTTGGGTGGTATCTCATTAGCGCAATTACACAAAGCATTAGGTAATACAGTTGTGGTTACGCGTGCCTTACCTAACGTAAATGTAGCTGTTAAGTATGGTTATACAGCTTTGGCATTTGATGAGCAGGTCGATGCCGACATCAAAGGGGCCGTTGCTGCGTTGTTCTTGGAGTTAGGTCGTACGGATGAGTTAACAGAAGAACAATTTGGTGCTGCGAGTGCGATTGCTGGTTCTGGTCCAGCCTTTGTGGCCGCATTTACTGAGGCATTTAAAGAAGTTGGAGTAGCGAAAGGTTTGGATGAAGAAGTGGCTGCTAAACTAGCCGAACAAACAGTGGCTGGAACTGCGCAACATATGACTCAGGCTAAGAAAGCACCGTTGGATTTGGCCAATGAAGTTATGACACCTGGTGGTTCAACTGCAGCTGGTTTTGAAGTGTTAACGCAGGGTGGATTAAACCAATTAGTGTTAGATACCATCACGGCAACAATGGATAAAAATGCGGCATTTGAATAAATTATATTTTTTGTAAAAAAAGGTTGCAAACGTCTGATGAAGCTGGTATTATTATTTATGTTGTTGAGGCAACGAAATGATATTGGCTCATTGGTCAAGCGGTTAAGACTCCGGTTTTTCACACCGGCATCCAGGGTTCGACTCCCTGATGAGCTATCAAGTTAAAAGGACTGACTGAACTGAACCCCAAAAATTGGAGAGAAGTTTAAGCAACTAGCTGGTCGGAAAGATTTCGGTATTGAACCGGAGTTTTTCCGGCCAGTTTTGTTTTAATCCGTTTATTATTGTAGTAATAGATAT
>NZ_JAMXDB010000012.1 GCF_024718545.1 Weissella fangxianensis | reverse complement strand
TATATCTATTACTACAATAATAAACGGATTAAAACAAAACTGGCCGGAAAAACTCCGGTTCAATACCGAAATCTTTCCGACCAGCTAGTTGCTTAAACTTCTCTCCAATTTTTGGGGTTCAGTTCATTCCTTCTTTTTTTTAGATAGACATTCACGTGGTGAACAGTGACATTAAGTAAGGTGCTCTTATGCTAGATTTACAGGGCAGAAGAAAATCTGTCTCAAATATTGACTTCAATCTATTAAGCTTTTGACAGAATATGAAGGCGATTTCAAATACGAATTCGTTAAAAAAACCGGTATGAAACTTGAATTCAAAGTAACCCCTGATAACGATTTGGATGCCGCTGCTAAATTTGCCAAGAACTTAATTAAAGGTGAAACTTGGGGTACCGTACTTTTCTTTCAAGCAATTGCTGAGTAATGTTCATATAAATAAAGACCGGGGAGTGCAATAATCCCGGTCTTTTTGTTTACTTAATTTTCGAGGATCACCTTATTTTTCTACAAACAAACTTCTGAAAAATTCTCCCCGTTGCTGATTAGCTTTAGCTGCCACGGCATCACGTTGATTCAATTGAAAAACGTGTTCGCGCGGATCACTTTCCGTACCGAAACTGGCAAATCGATGTGCTAGGTGATGGTCCAATAGAAATTGATCAAAGCGCACGCCCTCATCATGTAAAAAGTCATGATTGGCGGTCAGTACAAAAACTGGTGGAAAATCAGGCGTCACATAGTTTTCTGTATGCAGTTCCTGATCATATTTCTGCATCATTTCTGGTGTAAAATAGGTGCTCATCAAACTTTCCGGTGTTATGGCACCAGGACGTTTTACAAAATAAAAGCCACTATTCAGTGCTCCACCTCGGACAACAAGTTGCCCACTAGAGACTAATCCCAGCGCCTTACGATATTTAGGATTCGCATATGCTGTCAAATACTGATAGGCGAGCGTGCCACCCGCACTATCGCCAATGATGAAAACATTATTTGTATCTAAATGATAGTCTTGCCCGTGATCAGCAACCCATTTTGCGACGAGTGCCGTATCTTTCAGTGCGCCTGGAAAAATGGATTGAGGTGCCAGCCGATAATTGAAATTAACAACGCCAAATCCATGTCTCGCCCAACCAAGGCAGTAATGCTGATAAAGCTCTTTGGACCCGTATACGTTCCCCCCACCATGAATATCGATAATGGTAGGCACACTTTGTGTCACATCTTTAGGTGTATAAACATCTAACAAATTTTCTTCACCAGCTGGACCATAACTGATGTTGTCATATCGTTTGACATCCGGAAACTCCGTTGGTAGTCCTGCATCTCATTTCTCATCTGAAGCGCGCCACTGATCTGTTGTGCGTTTAATATCGTCTAGTACTGCTTGTGTCACTTTCATTATGAATTTCCCCTTTACGTTCAAAATTGAAACTCATGGGCCTAATTAAGGTGTCAATCGTCTCTGGTTGTGTCATACACCTTTAATATAAGCCTTACCACAGAAATATCAAATCTTATTAAAACAGACACATAATTCACTCTTTCGAATGATTCATGTGCCTGAATTATTTTATTTATACCCAATCGCAATCGTATCTCAAATGTTGCCTAAGTAACTGAATAAAAATAGTCCAATTTATTGACTTCTGAGCAGTTTAAACCGCCGACAAATTAGCACTTTATTGCACAATTAAGGGACTTTTACCCAAAAACGATTGCAAACTGTAAATTTATTAGTTATAATTACTTTGTGAAATTAGTAACAATTGTTTTCAAAACTTCCGAAAGAAGGTATTTATATAATGGCTGAACGTAGTTATGACTTTCTGATGCCCAGCGTCAATTTCTTTGGCCCTGGTGTCATTAGTAAGATTGGTGATCGAGCAAAGATGTTAGGGATGAAAAAGCCCGTTATCGTCACGGATAAGTTCCTTGAAGGTTTAAAGGACGGCGCCGTGGAACAGACTTTGGATTCTTTAAAGGCTGCTGGTGTGGACTACATTGTTTATAACAACGTTGAACCCAACCCTAAGATTCGTAGCATCAAAGAAGTTAAGAAACTTTACGAAGAATCCGGTGCGGACTCCATCATCACTGTTGGTGGGGGTTCTGCTCACGATACTGGTAAAGGTGCCGGCATTATTTTAACTAATGGCGACGACATTACCAAGTTGGCTGGGATTGAAACACTCGACAAGGCTTTGCCACCATTAATCGCCGTTAACACGACGGCCGGTACTGGTTCTGAATTAACCCGTCACGCGGTTATCACGAATGAAGAAACCCACTTGAAGTTCGTGGTTGTTTCATGGCGGAACATTCCGTTGGTTTCATTCAACGACCCAACTCTGATGCTCGATGTGCCTAAGGGCTTAACCGCAGCTACTGGGATGGATGCCTTCGTTCAAGCCGTTGAACCTTACGTTTCCGTTGACCACAACCCTATCACCGACTCACAATGTGTGGAAGCTATCAAGTTGATTGAAACTTCCCTTCGTGAAGCCGTTGCTAACGGCCACAACTTGGACGCTCGGACTAAGATGGTCGAAGCTGAAATGTTAGCCGGGATGGCCTTCAACAACGCCAACTTGGGTTACGTTCATGCCATGGCTCACCAACTCGGTGGTCAATACGACGCACCTCATGGTGTTTGCTGTGCCTTACTTCTACCTTACGTTGAAGAATATAACATCATTGCTTGCCCAGATCGTTTCGCCCAATTGGCTGAAATCATGGGTGAAAACACTGAAGGCCTATCAACGCGGGATGCTGCCGAATTAGCCATCAAGGCCATGAAGCAATTATCCGAAGACGTTGGTATTCCTCACTCAATCAAAGAAATTGGTGCTAAGCCAGAAGACTTTGAATTGATGGCTGAAAATGCCTTGAAGGATGGGAACGCTTTCTCTAACCCTCGTAAGGGGACAAAGGAAGATATCATCAAGATTTTCCAAGCTGCCTACGACGCTGAATAATTTAACGTAATATGATGAAAAGCCGCCGAATTTCGACGGCTTTTTTAGTGTTTGTGCGTATACTTAAAGATAGTCAGAGAGGAGTCTCATCATGTAAATTACTATCATTACGGCGCACAATAGGAAAATAACATTAAGTATAGTATCTGCGATGCCTAATATTTTCTTTTCAAGTAATATGTCTTTATAGTTTTTATCTTCCCTAATCAGTTCATCCAATGAAATACTGTATAAATCTGAAATCATAATAATATTAGAGATATCGGAATAACTTTTCCCACGTTCCCAATTAGATACCGCTTGATATGATACGTGTAAACTTTTAGCCATGTTTTCTTGTGACATCTTTTTGTTTTCACGAATAATTTTTATTTTTTCACCTATTTGCATATGCTAAATTCCCACCATTTATAGTTTTTAATACAGAGCATAGTAAAGTTCAGGTTGATAAGTCACTAAAGTATTGCTTGAGTCTAATGATCTATGCTTTTTAGCTATAAAACCTTAGCTATAACTACAACTATAACTGTAGTTATAGCTAATGAGTTTAACCAAAATCAATTTGATTCAACATAGTCTCACGGCTGGCTTGATCTAAACCAAGGTAAGCCAGTGTCATGGCTTCGCTTGAGTAATTCAATAAGTGCATGACTAAACCAATATTGTAATTTGACTGTGTATAGACACGGTAAGCGCCTGTTTTACGCATGGCGTGCGTGCCTAAATAGTTGATACCTAGTAGATCACCAACACGCGCCATCACTTTATAAAACTGTTTCTCGGTGATATGGCGATCATGATGGGCTATCGAGGGGAATAACCACTCAGAATTGATATTTTCTTGGACCAGCCAATCATGATATTGCAACAAGTCTTGCTGAACAGGCTTTAAATATAACGTGTTTGCTTTACCGGTCTTTTTATCATGAATAAAGGCTGTATTTTTGACAGAGCCGTCTGGATTATAGACATCTGATTTTTTCAATGTCATGACATCACTCACACGTAGTAGCGTGGCCTTACCAACTTGAAAAACGGTGTAATTTCGGCGACCAGCACGGAAACTATCGAGAAGTGTATCTTGTACCATCTTTAAGACGTTGGAGTCTTTGATGGGTAGGACAATTTGTTGCACCATGATTCATATATACCTTTCTGAAATTAAATAATTAATTAAATAAATAATTAATTAAATTGTTTATTTATTGATGACCAGGGCCGTATTTCTAAACTTCTATTATGGTTTATTATATCACTTAACAAAAAAACAGCCCCCATTATCTAGTCACTAGATAATGAGGGTTATTTTAATAGTCTTTTCGAGGGGCGATTATGTAATTATAGACCCTGAGTTAAGGAATGTACTGATGTTTTCTAGTATAGTCCCTAGTTTGATAATATTTATTGTATTTTTCTGTATTTAGTTATTCGATGATATCGAGGCTAATATGTCAGTCTTCCAAGCAGCCATTGGTTGGTATATCAATTTTTATAATCGCAATCGTATCTCAAATGTTGCCTAAGTAACTGAATAAAAATAGTCCAATTTATTGACTTCTGAGCAAAAAGGAAGAGATGATTTTTTAAATTATTTCATCTCTTCCTTTCCTGTGAAACTATTGTATTTTTACACGATAAGGTTATTCAATTATTTCATGTGCCAAATAACTGTTTATTTTGGCTCTAATTTCAATGTCACAGCATTGATGGCAACAATTACAGTCGAAAGTGACATCAAGACGGCACCGACTGCTGGACTTAATGTTATGCCAATTGGTGCTAGTATTCCTGCAGCTATTGGGATCGCGATAAAGTTATACCCTGCTCCCCAAACAAGATTTTCTTTCATCTTACGTGTGGTCTTCTGAGCCAATTCGATAAAGGATTCAATGTCGCCAGGGTCTGACTGTGTCAAGATGACATCGGCTGAATCCAATGCTACTTGAGTTCCGGCACCAACAGCTATACCAACGTCTGCTAATGCAAGAGAAGGTGCATCGTTGACCCCGTCACCGACCATGATAACTTTCTTTTCTTCTGCTTTAAGTTTTTCAACTAATTCATATTTGTCTTGAGGAGATTGATTAGCTAGATAATCAATACCTAAAATTTCTGCAGTCCCTTGAGCCGCTTTTTCATTGTCACCCGTTGCCATAATCGGCTGAATCTTGTTCTTTTTAAGGGCTTGTATTAAGGCTTTACTTGTCGGTTTTAATTCGTCCCCTAAAGCTACAGCACCGATTGCTTCGTCGTTTTCTACTAAGACACTGAGGGTTGCTCCTTTTGGAATATCCATATCCAGATTACGTTCATATGCTTTTTGACTGATTAATTGATAACGATGTCCGTTAGCTTGACCTTCTACACCAGCGCCAGAAATAACATCAATCGAATCAAAACTTACTGGACGTATCTCTTGCTGTTCTGCGTAACTAATAATTGACTGAGCGATAGGGTGACTAGATCCACCTTCGATACCTGACAATAAGGCAACGATTTCATCTTTCGTATATTTATCATTAAGGAGTTCAACATCTAATACTTTAAACTCACCAGTTGTTAAAGTTCCAGTTTTATCTAAAACCATAACATCTGCGTTTGTAGTCAACTCCAAAGCGTACCGGTCCTTCACTAATAATCCCCGACTGGCCCCTAAGCTGGTACTACGAGCAGTCACCAATGGAATAGCCAGACCCAGGGCATGCGGACAAGCAATAACTAATGTGGTGACTGTAAAAATAACTGCCGTTGGTACATCAGCTATAACCATCCATATGACAAAGGTAATAAGAGCTACAATAACCGCAATATAAAAGAGCCATCCTGCAACTTTTTGTGCAAGATTTTCTGTTCGAGAAGGTTGGCTTTGAGCTTGACTGATTAATGTCTGAACCTGAGAAATGAAGGACTTATCGCCCGTCTGCTTTATTTCCACATAGAGGACTCCGCCACCATTGGTTGATCCACCGATGACCTCATCTCCAGGATTTTTTTCAATTGGTTTCGATTCCCCAGTCACAAGCGCTTCGTTTACACGTGATTCGCCACGCTGGATCGTTCCATCTGCTGGAACATTTTCTCCGGCTTGAACACGAATCAAATCACCTACTTGCAAGTCAGCAACTGGACGAATCTCAATCGAATCGTCTTCTAAAACAACATGAGCATCTTTCGGCACCAACTCAGCCAATGATTTTTGCGCGTCCCCTGCTTCACCCAATGCCTTCATTTCAATCCAGTGTCCTAATAACATGATTAAAATTAACGTTGTAAACTCAAAGAAGAAGTCCATGACATGTTCTCCGGTCACATATCGAGCGGCCACTGCGTAAACACTATAGGCATAAGAAACCGTTATTCCCAAAGTAATCAAGGACATCATGCCTGGAGCTTTTGAATTAAACTCATCTTTCGCACCCATTAAGAATGGTTTTCCGCCAAAAATGTATAGAATTGTTGCCAATACAGCTGCTACAACGTCTGCATAAGGAAAGATAATTTGGAAAGGCAACTGAATCTCCATCAAAGGAGTAATGAGTAAGATTGCAATTCCTAATGGGAGTGACTTCAAGAAAATCTCCTTAAAGCTACCGTGATGGTGGTGGGCATGCCCTCCCATTGCGCCATGATCCATCGCACTATGATCCATTTCACTGTGATCCATCACACTATGATTCATCTTACCGTGATCCATCTGACTATGTTCCATTTCATTATGGTCGTGTTTTGAGTGATCCATGTCGCCGTGATTATGATGACTATGTGACGAATGTTGTTTGTTATTCCTCATTTTTAATTCCTCCTTATTATATTAGAGACTGATTTTAAAGTCTTAGAACTTTCTCATCTAACACTGCGTATAATTCTCATGAAAAGGGTTCTATACTTTATCTCTATCTACTATCTATAAGTAAATGGTGTTCGTACTTTATGCACTTAATACTGAATAGTTAGTTTCTGCTAAAGCAGCATTGAGCGTTTCGGTATCATTCTCTGTTTGACTTTCAAGTACTGCTTTTTTAGTCGCTAAATCAACCTCTACAGATTCAACCCCTTCAATTGCAAAGGTTTGCGTCTTTCCCTCTTGGGCAATCAGTTCATACCCTGAATTATCCACCGCTTTTTGTAGATTTTCTACCGAAAAAGTTGGTTCATTGTATTCTATACTCAACTTTTCTGTTGCTAGGTTCACGGAAGCCTGTGTGACCCCACGTACTTTTTTTGCCGCTTTTTCTACTGTCTGCGCACAAGACGCACAGGTCATACCTTCTATGGCAAACGATTTATTCTCCAATTTTTCGCTCCTTATCCTCCATGATGATGTAAATGGCATTCGCATTGCCCTTCTGTACACTGACAATCCACTTCTTCTACTGCGAAAGCTTTTTTCATCTCTAATATTTCTTCTAGTCGCTGGATATCATCGAAGCTTAAGACATGATCTTCAATGATACTCCCTACTACATTCCCGACATTCTTTCGACAAATACGGTTGAAAATATCGTCTGTATAATTTCCTACGGCTTCTTTCTCTTCAATATTGGTAGTATAAATAAATTTTCTACCTTCTTGCTCTGTATTTAGTACGCCTTTTTCAACCAGTCGACCTAAGAGCGTTTTGATAGTGGCTGGTTTCCAGTCCATTTTTTCTTTCAATATGGAGATGATTTCTTTACTAGTCACTCGACCATTCGCCCAGACTACACGCATAACTTCCCATTCAGCATCTGTGATATGAGGGTTAACTACTATTGTACTCATTCTCTTTCCCTCCTTATTGTCTACATGCGTAAACGTAAATGTTTGAGATAATTATACTATTGTAAACCATTCTTGTAAAGTCTTTTTTAAATAAATGTAACCAGCTATTATTGCCTTTGTTTTCCTATCTTTACCCAATACTAATTATAAGGTTACCATTGATTTACTTCTTAAATTGATTGAATGTTTATTCTTCTCCGTTTTCTTCTATATCTTCAATTAATTGTTCCATCTCAGCAATTTCTTCTTGGGCTTGGATAATTTCTTCGCTTAATTACTGCACCCGTGAATCTATGAGATTGGCATTTTCACTCGTCATAATAGCTGTAGAATGGTGTGGAATCATAGCTCTCATCCAAGCAGTATCATCTACGCCAACTTGGTTTTGAATAAGCCCAAACGATCCCAGCACGAGTAAGACTGAAAGCCCCATTATAACGGCGTTTAATTTTTTATTATCATACATTTTCCACATAAAACCCATCATAATAATAGCCATGACTGCGCCCATCAAAATAGCCATATAAACACGGGTTTGACTCAAGTAAATGTGCGCAAATTCATTGACATTCACAAACATTAGAAAGTACATAATGACTGTTAAAGTTAAAATCATGAGGGCAAATTTTAGGTATTTTAATGTACCACTAGTAATTATTGAGCTAATTCTTCTTCAACAAACCATTTATGATTGCGAACAACTGCTCCGCCATCTGTTGGCTGGTAATCCACCATATAAACATTCGTAGTTACAGCGTCATCAATTATTGCAGTTGCTCCTTCCATACCTTCCATATGGTTGGCTTCTAATGTCACTTCTTCTCCAGGTTCAAATGCGCCTTTGGTTGACTCAGAAATTTCTTCGTGGATAACCCAGCGATGATTTTCCTCTCGTTCTCCACCATTGGTTGGATTGAAAGAAACTTCATAAGCCGTCGTAGCAAATACGCCAGAAACAGTTGCTTCGGCACCTTCCATTCCAGGCATATGACCGTGCTTAAGAATAACAGATTCTCCTACTTCGTACATCGGATTTTCAGCTCCTTCCAAGCCTTCTGTAATTTCTCCCGACTCATCATGCTTCATATCTCCCATATTATCCATATCTCTTGTTTTTTTGGACTCGCTAATTATCTGGTTCTCATAGCTATCTTCTAATGATGGTTGATTTTCAAGTGTGTAGTTAGCAAATATTAAATCAGCGTTTTTAATATTAAATGCTTCAGTTAAATCGTCTACTGAAAAATTAGTACTTTGAGAAATCGCCCAGAGAGTATCTCCCCCAACCACTTCGTAATTTTGAAGTTCTTCTAATGTATCGTATTGGGAAACATCTGCTTGTACTTCTTCTACTGTACGTGCTCTCCAAAATTGGCTTGAGTCTTGTTCTTCTTCCCCTAATTCTTCTTCTGTTAGCCATTTATGATTTTCAACAGTATCGTCTGTTTCTGTATCCGTGTACGTGACCATATAAACAGTGGTGTCCTCTGCCGAATCAATGGTTGCGGTCGCCCCTTGCATACCGGGCATATGGTTAGCTTCTAGAACGACTTTGTCACCTACTTGGTAAGGCTCGTCTTGGGCATTTTCAACTTCCTCGTGTACAACCCATTTGTGATTGGCGATTTCCTCTCCTGTTTTGGTATCGTTATAGGTGATTTCATAGGTAATTGAATCAAAGGCACCTACAACCTCACCTGTAGCTCACATCATTCCTGGCATGTGATCGGTTTGAATCGTTACTTCGCTTCCTTCTGGATAAGTTGGATTTTCTGCCTCTACCAATCCTTCTGGAATTTTCCCAGATTCATCATGTTTCATACCTTCGTGGCCTGTTTGAGATTTATCCGTTGCTTCGCTAGCCACCGTTTTCGAGCCAGCTTGAGCAGCATTATCTGCATCATCAAGTGTATTCGCGCCTACCTATTCACTAGTGGATAAGAACTTAATAATGCTACAGATAAAAGACTACTTATAATTGTTTTTTTCATACGATTTGTCTCCTTTTGGTAATACAACCTTCGTCTACAAATGTAGTTTAATGAACTTACATGTAGTTTATAATTACCCCTTATCATTGTCAAGCACTTTGATTTTTATCAATTACAAATGAAGACTAATGATCATGGATTAATAAACATTACCTAATCACTTTTTGCCATATTCATTTCTTATAACTATAGGTTGCAACATAAATCTTAACGAAAGATATGGGCTTGACTGAATGCTCAGAAGTCAATAAATTGGACTATTTTTGTTCAGTTAATTAGGCGACATTTGAGATACGATTGGGATTATAAAAATTGATATACCAACCAATGGCTGCTTGGACTTCTGAGCAACCCAGACTGATGTCGACTATTTAGTGAAACCAAAACAATTTTAATCCAAATAACATAGTATTAGTATTTTCAGAAATAGCTTTTGAATCAAAGCCCTTTCAATCCCTTTAAAAGCCGCTTTAAGACATAATAACTTTGCATAGTCTATTGATACACAAAATCTTAAAAAGCGTCAAATGAGAGCGTAAAATATCTTGTGTAAATGCATAAAAGATTTTTGAATTGTATAGAAATAGGGAATGCCTTCCCTTATGATATTTAGTAATCACAGAAAACATCACAGGAGGCATTCCCCATGAATGAACTTACCACAGAAATTATCGCTGCACTAGCCCAAAAGCAAGATTTGGACGAAGTTTTTCGTCACCACCTAGAAATTGCGATTAACCAGCTGCTTCAAACCGAACTGGCAGAGTTTTTAGGTTACGAACGCTACTCATACGCTGGGATTAACACTGGTAATAACCGCAACGGCAGTTATGAGCGCTCGTTTGATACGAAGTACGGCCAACTTAACTTAACCATTCCTCGATATCGCAATGGCCGGTTTGAAAATCATACCTTGCCAGCCTACGGTCGGCACAGTGATAATTTAGAAACAACGGTCATTCAGTTGTATACCAAGGGAATTACCACTGCTGAAATTGCCGAACTCATTGAGAAAATGTACGGTGCTCACTACTCCAAAGCCACGGTTTCCAACATGACTAAAGCCGTCAATGAACAGGTTCAAGCTTTCCAGCAACGTCGACTGGCTTCACAATATGCGGCCATCTTCTTAGATGCCACTTACTTGCCGTTAAAGCGGGATACCGTTCAAAAAGAAGCCGTTCATATTGCGATTGGCATTCGTCCAGATGGTACGAAAGAAGTGCTGAACTACCAAGTGGCGCCAACGGAATCGACTGGAATCTGGACTGAACTGCTGGGAACCTTGATCAAGCAGGGCGTTAAAGATGTGCTGTTGTTTGTGGCCGATGGGTTAGTTGGTTTGGATGAAGGCTTGAATCGGCATTTCCCTAAAGCCAAACGACAACGTTGCCTGGTTCATGTTGGGCGGAATCTGGTGAACAAAGTTCGCGTAAAAGACCGCAAGGCCGTGATCAGTGACTTTAAACAAGTTCATCGGGCCGCCAACCGTGAAGCAGCCGAACTGAAACTGAATGAGTTCGCCAACAACTGGCATCAGACCTATCCCAAATTAATCAAAGATCTGCTTAAAATGCCGAATTTACTCACTTTCAAGGACTTTCCACCAGCTATCCGGCAATCACTATACTCCACTAACCTGATTGAGAACTTTAATAAGCATCTCAAGCGCACCACCCACCACAAAGAACAATTTCCAACGGAAGATTCCCTGGATTGCTTCCTGGTTTCTCAGTTTAATGTTTATAACGAGAAGTCTCTGAAGCGGATCCACCGAGGGTTCAAAGGACTCCAGGACACCTTGGAAGCATCATTTATTTAAGTTAGAGGGCATTTCATTTACACAAGATTCTTGACGCTACCAGAAAATATTGTAAGTGCTAAATAAATATACTACTCATTAAATAACATTCTCATAAAACTTTTTTTACTATTGAATCAATTTGTGACTATATTTTTGTTTTGAAAATTAACAATTGGCACGTTATTCAACAAACCATACTGACTATATCTCTGTGCATGTATAATCTCTCATAATTTTGTTGTTTTCATGACTCAGAACCTTTGGTGTAACATACATGCCACTGTATGCACACATCGCATCGATACTGAGGTTTTTTCTAACGGAGTAACAAAATTACTTAGATTTTAGTAACTGTCCTAGACTGTTCTCTCTACACTCTTTTAGAGGCTCCGAGTTAGCTAATTAACAGCTAACCATGATTGCTATAATTCACAAAATACTTTACAATTATCATATTGAAGATTAGTTAAGTAAATTTGATTTTTGAATAAGGTTGTCGAGACATTATTTTATAGTAATCAATTTTTATATCTAGTTTTCAAAGTACATAATCGACTAGCCACTGGTTGGTCTTTTTTTTCGTGCTTATTTTCATTTTTTAGGTTTTCTTAATAAATTAAGCCTTTTTGACAAAAATATAAGCACAAGGTATGTTACAGAAGTATTTCAACTTCCATATCAAACCTTATGCTTATTATTCTACAGACTCCGGACACCTTAAAATTTGGGGATTTTTCATAGCTATGGTATAATTTATTTGTAAACAAAAAGCCCCGTGCTACCAACACGAGGCCCAGGTTACTTTAATGGTGACTGATTTTAAAATAATTAAAACCGCCTAACTCGTCAAAGTATGGGGCGGTTTTTTAGTTTGTCTTACTTCTTGTTGTGGTTGTCGATATACGTCAACAACGCCAACAAGAAAGTCGCGAACAATATCACTAAGGACATTGCATCGTGAACAGACATTTCTGGCTGATCCTCCTTTCGTTAGATTCTGGTGTCCATGAATTGCATTCATAGGCATCACCTTCTTCCTAATAGAAAGTCAGCCACCGCCTTTAACCTGTACAACTATTATAACATAAAAGAATGCCACAAGCACTAATATATCAGTGTTTGTGGCACTTTTTGTATTGATTAATAATTTATTTTAGTAAGAACTCATAGATGCCGTGAAAGTGATTCATCACTGACATCCTGACTTTGCTCTGCCATTGTCTCTTGCAACATCCTCTGTACTTGTTGCATTTCTTGCCGACTTTGTTTCGTCATCCGTTTGGCAATCTTATTTAATTTACCTAAGGGGGCCGCTTTATGGTGCTTAGGTTGTGGCGTTTCTGCTGGTTGTTGTTTTTGTTTCGCTTTTTCAAAATTACCATTAGCTTGCTTATGGAACTGATCATCATTTTGATGACTGCCTAGTTTAAACTGTTCGTTAAACTGCCGATAAATACCATTCGCTAATTCTTTACGTAATCGTTGGTCTTACATCTCTGACCATTTCGCTTGGCCTTGATGTTGTTGCCCGTGTGTTTCAGTCATCATGGCATCCATCTTTTGGGCCGTCGTCTTAAATGCTTGGTAGTCGTCTTTTAATTCATATGTCAATAATTTATCAATTAACGTGTTCATTCGACGATTAGCTGGTGCCATTCGGCTTTTGTCATTCGTCACTAACGTATCAGTGTTACCGACTTTCCAACGTCCTCGTAAATCTTGCGGTAAAATGTCATAAATTTTCTGCAGGTCCGGCGTATATTTATGAGCTTGATCCAGTTTGGTGAGTGAATCTTGCTTAATTTGACCTCGGTAATTACCGACGGCTTCATACACATTTGCCCGTTGCATTTTGGTCGCTTCCGACTCTAGTTCATAACGGAATTTACTTTCAGCTTGATGTTTCGCTTTGAAATCAATGACCCCCTTAGGTTCACCATTTTTGTGCAACATACTAGGGCGGGTTTCAGGTGAAACCTTGGCATACCAAATGTGCATATTTAAGTGATCAGTGTCTTGATGTACTGCGCCAAACCAAACCACATCATCGGGTCCTTCGCCTAAGGGTTGTGGGCCACCTTTTTCGAACAAATCTTTCACGATATGTTGTTCAGCACGTTTCAATTTATCTTGATCTAACTGTTTCGTTTCAGGGTCATACAAGCCATTTTCAACTAACCAATCACCCCGCATCGAGAATGCCATCTCATGTAAAATATTGCCATTTGCCTGTGCTAAATTTAGTGTATCTTCTAGTTTGTCCATTTGCTCATCGGTTATATTTAACGTATCACTATCAAACAACGGGTGTTCATCACCGGTAGCGGAAAAACGGGAACTGTAACCAAAACTATCACTAGCGCTTTGTGCTTGTTCAGCATCGGTCACATCCATTAAAACTTGGTTATTTTCATCCATTACTTTTGAACTTTTAGCAGCATAAGTGCGTACTAGATTACCAAATTGTTTACCTGCTTTCGTTGCTTGTGCTGCTGTCGTAAAGTGGGTTGGTAATAGTACAGCACCTGTTTTCTTTTCCCCCGTTGCAAAATTCGCAAAGCCCCCTGTTTTAACCATCTGTTTTCACCCCTTGTTGTTGTGCATAAGCTGCTAAACTTTCCTGAACATCAGTTAAAGTGGCAAAATCTGATTCCGGGTAACGGACAACAGCTCGCGTAATACTTTTATGACTTGTTTGATGCAAAATTCTGGCACACGTGTGACTACTTTGTTGATACTGGTTCATTAATAAATGAGAAAATTGCGCAAGCCAATAATTTTTTTGCCGATACTTCTTCTCCGTTTCAACTTCTTGAACCATCATCTTATCTTGAAAGGCAGCTTGACCCGGGTGCAACCAATCTTCTTCATGTAATTTTTCTAAGGCTGCTTGTAAATCAAAATTTTGATTAGTCATGTTTAAACTCCATTCCTTCACCGCGACGGCGCTGACGTTTGTTTGCGAGATCATTTTTACGACGCTTCTGGTAGGCATCATAGTCTTTGGCATACTGACTACTCTCATCAATTTCTGAACGAATATCCGTTTGAATTATTTCATCAATTTGTCGCGTTGGACCAAAGACTTGCATATTTTCTAAGTAATCCATGGCTGCAATAAATGAGGTCATTTCTTTTAAATCGTTCATCTGTAAATTGATTTGATTTAACATTGGATCTGGGTCATTGATTTCATCCATGCCTTTTAATAAATCAGCATATGACAGACTATTGTTTTTGGGATTTAAAACCACTTGATTAACGAAAAAAGTTAAGGCAAAGCGATACATCCCACCATTATTATCGCCACTAACCCCGACTTCAGGATGCTGACCTAACCAATCTTTTAATGCATCACGGTACCAGGCTTCTTGTTGACTAGTTTTAACAGCGACTTGTCGACGACGGCTATTTTCTTCGGTTGGTTCATGATTCAAAATTTCGGTGACGTTGATCAACCCTCTTAGTTCATCGGAAACTTTTTCATCCAAATCCTCATCGGCATAATTTTTAAATTTTGCTCGTAAATACTTGATACGATTCTGATTTTCCCGCTGCAATTTTTGACGAAATTCACTTAATGTTTGCATGATTATTTCTCCTTACTTTGTTGTAAAGCTGTGCCTGTATAATAATTAATTTGCCAACCTGGTTGACTGTTAAAAATATAAACATGGAACTTAATCACATCATCACCAATTGATTGGCCAGCCAGTTCAATACCCCGTGGTACGCGTTCGACGTTTCGATATAATGGCGTCACTTGATAACGAACATAATGCTTTGATGATTGCCTTAAATAAGTTGCAATTTGATTCTCATAAGTTTCCATCGAAACTTGATTATCTTGTTCATGGATGGCATTCATGGCACGCGTACCTGTTACTAAATTGCGTGCATCATTATTCAAGCCAGTCAGCTGATACCCAATTAAATGTGCCCGATTGTATAAATAAACTTGTTGATTATTTTGCTTAAATTGATAGACATGATACCCCGGTGTTATCACCGTTAATGCTTTGTGTTCTATGGTTGGCATTTGCTTTTTGTTCAACAAAGCATTGGCTTGTCTAGGTCGTCCTAACCAATCACGATGAGATAATTTTTGCCAGGATCCTGCAGTCGTTTTTAAATCATTTGTTGTAAAGTTAGGTTGATTATCATTAACTGCAATCACTTGTTGATTTGTAAAATCTTGTGCGGCTAATTTTTTCTGTGGGTCCTCTTTTTGTGGTGTCTTAGGTGCAGCTGTTGACTGACTAAATTGATTAAAAAGATGATCTAAAATAGCATCTCGTTTAACAAAAATTAAGACTGCTATCACTGTCATTACTATCACCATTAATCGACGCAACCATCGTCGTTGGTAACCATACATTTTGTTTCTCCTTTTATTCAAATGTATCGTCGTACATGTACTTAATGAGTTGTCGAATGCTGTTGGTTAGTGCGGTTAAATCATGGGAAATAGCTGCTTGTGATTCGGTTGTTGCATGCGTTAATGTATTCAATTGTTTAGTAACATCTTGCAAAGGTTCCAACAAAATTTCATTTGCATTGGCTTGTTCTAAATTATTCGCAAAGTTCTCAATCACAATTTGTAATAAAGCATTTCGTGAGATATTATTTCGTGCAGCTTCTGCATCAATAATCTTTAAAGTATGGTCAGATAAGTTGCGCATTATAAATTGATTTGCCATTAAATTAAACCTCCATCGTTAAGTCAAAATTCAAATTCTTTATTGCACCCAAATTAAAGTTCAAATACATCAATAATAAATAACAGGTTAAGGGGGAATGATACCACGCTGTGATATAACCCCGCTGTGCGGGCATTCTTGGTGATACTACCATTTTTCTAAAGACAGCCCTTGGACAGCCCACTGGACAGCCCTTGGACATACCACCAGACACCCCTTGGACAGCCCACGTATTTGGTTAAAAATATTGCGCAATTACTGTTTTTTTGCAGCAATTCCGCAAAAATTATTGCGCTAATTTAGGGACATTTAGTCGCCCATTTTGTTGCTTGGTTTTTTGTTTTTCTAAGTGTTTAATTTTGTCTTTTTCACTCTGAATATCAGTCTTGGCATCACTAATATTTTTCTTGAGATCGGTCATTTTTGATTCATAAGACTCAATTGTTTCGTTAGCTTGTGACCGTTCTTTATCAGTCATATCTTGCATTTGTTGACGCGTTGCCCGCACGTTTTCCGTTTGTTCTTTAATGGCCGCTTGCCACTCTTTAATCGCAGCACGATTCTCTTTAATATTGTGTTCATGTTCTTGAATATTTGTTCTTGTTTGGGCCACAACTAACTGCTTTTTGCTTAATACTTTACGCTGTTGATTAGTGGGCAATTTATCATCATTGTTTATGATAATTGTCGCTAATTGATCGCTTGTTTTGGCTTGTTTATTGGTGGTACTTTTGTCATCATTAGCGGCCGTTTTGACACTTTCTGTATCAATTGTTTTGTCTGCAAAACTAACACGTACGTCTTGAAAATTAGTCTTTAATTTCTCAAATTGGACGACCATCGTATTAGGTGAAGTTGCTACAATATGATACTCGGATTGCCCGTTTTGAATATACCGATCACCAGCAAATGACAACTTAAACCGTTTCATATTAATGCCTGTGGTAATCGAATCATCAACGTTTCCGGTGAACTTAAAATGTAATTCTAATAGTCTCGTTTCATCATTAAAAATTTTCTTCGTTAAGGCAACATTAGTGCCTTGATTACCAAACGCCATCTCTTGATTTAATTTGGTTGAAACGGTACCTGACGGCCGTGGCATTACCATAGAATAAATCAAAATAGCCGCAGCTATTCCGAGTAAACTTAGGAAACGTAACGTGACGGTTCTGCGTTGCTGATCGTAGTGATTATATTGCCGATTATCATGCTTAATACGTTTGCGATACCACAAACGACTGAACCAACCAGCACCTTCTTTTAGATGCGGTTTTTCACTATATTTAACTTTGACATGCTGCATGAAAGCCTCCTATCTTATTTCTAAATCATCTGCAACTAGGCCGGCTAATCCTTGTAAAATATCTGCCTCTGTTTCATCATTTGCAGCTGCTAGTTCATCATCCGTTACACCAGATTTGTTTTGATTATTAGTTGACCAAGGCATGAATGATGTGATCACATTAGTGGTTTGATACTTACGCTGACCATCGGTCGTTTCATAGTGATTACTTTGAATATTAAAGTGAACTTCGAGTGGTAGCCCTTGCTTATTGGCATACTGATATAACATATCCGCCGTCTTACCAAACGCCACATAATAAATGAAATCAGTTTGGGATTTCTGGCTCAAATACCGTTTGACTGCCAAACCTAAACGCACCATTTTAATGTCTTTTTGCTCACCTACCATTTGCATATCAAATGTTTTTAACAGAAGTCCCACATGAATATTTGTTTGCATAATTCTTTCCTCCTCTTAATCCCTTATTCATCAAATAATATCCGAATAATTGGGTAACTAGCTTGTAACTTATCACTTAAAAACTGTTCTAGATTTTGCTGCGTTTTAATAACTTGAATGATGTCTTTTTCTGGAATCACTTGCGTACTAGCAACGGGTTTTTCAATCGCAAATAGTTGCTTATCTATTGTAGTCACTATCTGCCCATTTAGTATCTCACTTTCATTAACTGCGCTGACAAATTGTCCCACACTACTCAAACCAGTACCGGTTAATGGTCTGGCGAAATAGATTGTTTTTTGTTCTGCAACACCTAACTGCTGGTCAAATAAATCCAATTGCTCCCACATAACCTACCTCCCACAATTACCTAATGATCAGGTCGTACTAATTGACTAAAAGCGACCCCAGTTCGATCAATTTCTTGTACTACTTTGCCAAATACTTCTGCCTCAATCCGGTATATCCAAACAGCTTGTTGGTGAATTAATGCTTGCCCTTTTTCAGATAAGATTAGCCGATTCAAACTGGCCATTGACTCGGCACTTAATAAGATATGACGTCGTTGCCAATCTACTGCAATGTACTGGTAATTCATTTCATTCACCTCCACCCACGCACTGTTTCTAACACAATACAATCCTGCAATCTAACCCCCTTTTGCCAATGCTGCATCACATCATCCCAGGCTGCTTTAGACAATCGTCCTAACCAAAAAATCTCTGCCTTTTGTGCTTGCATTGCCAAGACTTGCTTATGTAAATCGGCTTGCTTATTGGCATAAGCTCTAATAGTTGAAAAGGTCTTATCGAAAGCAACATACACATACGCCGTTGGTTGATGCTCCATGCGTTCAATCGTTTTTAATTTATCAATTTCTAACATATTCTTTCTCCGTTCTGTCCGACTTGCTGGACAACAAAACGACATACTTCATGTAGTTAATCATTAATTAGACTGATGCTTAACAACTCATCAACAACGCGTAGCGTTAGTTAGGAGAGTTCGCCCTTGAGCGAGCTATTCCAACAAAACACTAACTGCGATCAGAGTGATCAAAATCACTGTTTTGTCGTCCAATTACAAGAATTGGCACACGTTTAAAGCCAGCACTGCCCAGCTACCATCACAACATCATTTCGAGTTATACGGTCGAATTATGAACTAAGCACCATGAAGTCATTGTGATTGCCGTGTGACGCCATTTTCAGTACGTCCACCCTGACCTTTTGACGCGTTTGTCTGGTTGTCACCACCAGTGGCTATCAATTACGCCACATTACTTTAAACGTTCGCTACAACGTTCTCTGGCACCTTTCTGACGACGTGTAGGCGATGCGAACCCCTTAGTTGCTCATACAAGTTACCACGTCGCATAATAATGTAACTGCTTAGAACCACATTTTGGTATAGTCAAAAAACGCTACTATACCCCCTCTGCGGCTCTTAGTAACGTCTTGTAACACCAGTTATAATCCTAAGTTGTGAATTCACTTCATTCATGACTTCACAAGGCATAATATATTATGCTATAATGAATTTACATCAGGTTTGGTGCTAAAAAATGGCACACTGAAACCAGCTCATTTTCATCATTTTTTTGAAAATGATAGACTTACTTTCTGTTTTAAAAAGTATGCCAGTACTAATCGCAACAGAGGGTAATGTATTAAATTGTGCAAGATCAATAGCTGTTGATAACATCGTTCATTTACTGTGTTAGATGTTATCTTCAGTTATTGATCTTTTTGTTTGTCATCATCGTCGTTAAACCAACGGGCAATGACTTCATCCGTTGACATATCAAGGGCTCGTGCAATTAATGCTAAATTTTTAATACGCGGATTTCCCTGATCATACTCAATACGTTGAAAACTTGCATAGGGAATTTTTGCTACTTTAGCTGCGTCACCCATGCGATAATGATGATCTTCACGCCAAGCTTTAACTGCTTGCCCCAATGTTTCTTTTTCTTTATAATCCATTAATTCTCACCTCCTTACTCTTTAATATCGATAATGGAAGTTCTTACCAAAAAATTAACCGAACTAAGTCCGGTGACTAGCTATATACTTGATTAAAAATCAGTCTGTCATTATTTTGTAATCAATGTAATAAAAAAACTATACACGTCTCTAAACGCCTTTATATCAACGTTTAGAGTACTGTGTATAGTTAAGAATAAAGTTCATACAACTAGGCTTTTGTGTTCATACTTTCTATCTAAACTAAAATAATTGTCGATCAAACAATTGTCCCCCATTTACAGTCCCATCAATTATTAAGCTTATCTGCGAGCCCTTTTCCACCTGCATCATCAGAAAATAATACAATAAAAAGGGGTTAAACATTTTTGAAAAGTAGCCACTATAAAAATTCCCCTGATTAACTTCCTAGCATTCCAATGAAAAGATACAGAACATATGATTAGCTATTCTATTGTTGTTAATTAATTTAGATTATTGATCTTTGTCATTACCTTTTGTATAGCTCAAGTTTAGGTTTAATCCATAGTCATTGGCAATATAATATAAGAATTTAGCAATATAATATTTAGGATTTGTAACTACTATCAATTGAGTTTTTAATAGTTATAAGATATAATTTTTAGTACGTAAGAAACAATATCAAAACATTTAGGGGTGCTTTATATAAAAGCTGAGATGTAATTTCCAAACTCTCTGAACCTGTGAGGTAAGCCTCGCGTAGGAAACAATGCTTAATAATTGGCTATTTTTGTGTGGTCAATTATTAGGTGTTGTTTTTTTATGTAAAATTTACATTTTTATAGAGGTAATGAGATATGAAGACTCAACATTTTAACACCCACTTATTAGTGGAAATAGCATTATTTTCAGTTTTGTGCGTTATTTTAGACCTGTTTTCTTTTAAAGCTTGGGGACAAGGAGGAAGTATATCTCTTCAGATGCTTCCGATATTTATTATCGCATTTAGACATGGTTTAAAAGCAGGTTCAATCACAGGCCTAATCTTCAGATTTCTTCAATTGTTACTGGGGGCTTACATCATTAATCCCATTCAAGCATTTTTAGATTATCCATTAGCATTCATGCTTGTGGGTAGCGCCGGAATTTTTTCAAAGTCCATTCAAGCCGCAATATTTAAGGAGAAAAACGGTCGTCTAATATTCCTTATCTTCATAGGAACTCTATTAGGTAGCTTATTACGCTTAATTGTACATATTATTTCGGCGATGATTTATTTTAGCGCTGGCGCAACAGGTCATCAATCAGTATTTTCCTACGCCACAATCTACAATGTTTCATACATGGTACCAAGCTTTATTCTGACTACCCTGATCATCATGGCTATGTTCAGTGCTTTTAAAAGATTACTAGTAACTAATCAATAAGAATATGAAAAGTAGCATTATTGGAAAGCAATTTCTAATAATGCTATTTTAATTTATTAACCATAAATTAATTTTTAATATACAATAAATTCAGAAGTTTAATATACAAATTTATATAAAAAAGACTAATTATAAATAAATCGAATAAAATATAGATAACATCGTGCTAATTTAGAAATTAGATTTTGGTGTACCTCTATCTACCTATCTCATTATTTACCTAGTTGCATTAATTTATTCCACATTTTTAACCCATAGAAAATAAAACTACTAAAACAACAGGAGCCACTGATGAATATACTAGCAACAACAAAATTAACAGATGAACAAAAACAAGCAATTCAACAATTATTAACTAAAGTACACCAATCAGATCAAAGCCACCGGGATCCTTATTTAAGTAATCAATTCAATAATTTTCCAGATATGCCGTGCTTCTTTCTCAATTATGAAGAAGATGAGCTGAGAGGATTCACTATGATTTATGCAGATGGTTCAATTAATGAACCAGTTTAAGTTTATATAAGGGAACGAGATGTTAAAGCTATTCAATTTTATTCAAAGTTTGTCCCTTCAGAGGATCTAGACACACCAGAAAAATTAGCCGCGTGGTTAAATGATGATAATTGGGAATAAAATAATTTAATGACTGGTAAGTACAAAAACACAGTGAAATAACTTATTAGGAAGCACTATTGCTTCCAACAATAGGATTTAACAAAAATAATTACTTTATTATAATTAAAAGCCACCCAACTCATTTAAGTTTAGGGCGGCTTTTAACGCATGATATTACATCGTTTCAACTATTCTATTCTTCATACTCTCCTTATATACATCAACTCGTGGATTTTTGCACCCCATATAGTTATATTCATACAGCATTGTTATAGCACTTTCAGTGGCCTTAGCATCAACTTCAAACCACCGCGAAGATAATTCGGCTGAATACCCACCTGGTCATATTGTTCTTTTTTACTACCGGTTGCTATTTGCCTCCCACTATAATGTAAAAATTCACTCATGAAATAAAAATATTCAAAAGTTTAAGTAAACAAATTACTTATGAGAAATACAGTGGGAATCGTGAATAAGCTCAATAGTGTTGATGTTCCCATTAACGTGAGGGCTGGTTCTTGCTTACCATGACTTTGTAGAGTAAACAACACAACCATTCCTCCAACAGGACAGGCCATCATTAGAATCATCGTAGACAAGGGATTACCAGTAAGTCCTAATGATTGCATGACTAACGCCGTTACGAGAGGGTATATTAAATTGCGTAAAAATAGAGACATCAAAATAGAACGATCAATTTTAAAATTCTTCAGAGCGATATTAGCTAAACTATTCCCAATTACGAGCATTGACACTGGGGTGTTGATGGAACTAATATAACCGATAATTTGGCTAAGTAAGCCAGGTAATTTGATAGAAAAAACAAATAATATTAATCCAATAAAAATAGCAATAATATTGGGATTAAACAATACACTACGCAATTTTCAAGACGACTGGTTGCATTTTCTTCATTGGCAAAGAGTCCTACACCATGTGTCCAATTAAAAATATTGAAAAAGGCCAGAGGCACTACAGCATAAAAAACACCGGTTGAGCCAAATAGAGAACTGACTAGCGGAATGCCAATAAAACCTGCATTGGAGTAAATGCTGCCATACTCTACAATTCGCTGTAAATTTTTATCTTTAATTTTTTTAAAGACAAATTTTGACACTATAATTTGTATCCCGTAAACAACGAACAGTCCTAACGCACTCACTAACAAAGCATGAACGCGACTATCTGAATATGGTTTTTCAAATGATTCTATGATTAAACACGGTGAAACAACATATAGTAAAACATTAGTTAAATCACTAGCGGTTTGCTCATGCATAAATTTCACTTTATTAGCTCCCACTCCTACTAGCATTAACGCAAACATGAGAATGATCTGGCCAAACAACAGTTCAAGGTTCATTTTGTCACCTCCTTTAAAATAAATCATCGTTTTGAACAAAAACAGCGCACAACTTAGTATAAACTTTTTCCTTACTATTTATCTATATTCCAGTTAACAAGAGCAAGGAGAACTTCATATGTCAATTATCAAATACACATATGTATACGCATGAGTAAATAAAATTATTGAATCAAAGTCCTGAGTTTTTCGTCACAAAAAGGCTGATTGTTTTTATCGAAACGATGTACTTCGCAAGCACGAAGCCCAAAATTTCATGCTTTTTCATTTGTCTCTTTTCCAAATAATAAGGTCAAAAATTACAACTTTATTTGTAGAAATAAACTATAAAAGAAAAGATGTTCAACATATATTTTTAATATCTGTTTTTTACATTCTAATAACACTTTTACAAAATAATAACATTTTTATAATTAATATATTTTATTTTTGTAGATAAAAAGCATTTAATTATATAAATATATATTAATTAATGGATTAATGTACAACTACCGACATAATCGGGACTTACTTATAATAAGCATATAAAGTAAAAGATTAGATTACAATTTAATTTGTAATTAAATACCCCATTACAATATATATCATTTTATTACAAAGGGTGGACATCCCCAGTTTTTTTCGCTACACTTAGGTCACTTACTTTTTGAAAGGGGTATTTTTATGGTTAAATGGTTACGTTCATCTAAAACAAGCATGGTGATTAGTACAATCATTCGTTTATATGTAGGTGTTGTCTGGTTTTTGTCTGGGTTTGGAAAGATTTCTTCTGGAAACTTCTCAGCAAGTAGTATGATTGATATGGCAATTAAGAATCCCGTTACGGATGCTAATGGACAACCAGCTTATGATTTCTACACTTCATTCTTAAAATCAGTCGTCCAACCTAATATCGACGTTTTCAATTTCTTGGTTGAATACGGTGAATTGTTCATTGGTCTGGGTTTGATTTTCGGAACGTTAACAACTGCTGCTACTTTCTTTGCTATGGGATTAAACTTCAACTACCTACTAGCAGGAATGATTTCTACTAATCCATTGCTATTATTCTTAGAACTTATTATTCTTGTCGCAGGATTTAACGCTGGAAAAATCGGGTTAGACCGTTGGGTTGTTCCCTTTATGCGTGAAAAATTACCATTTTTAAAGAAATCGGTTGAATAGATTATCTCTTGTTTAAACAATTTATTGAGGTATAGCAAAAAATAAATAACTTATCTTTTGCTAGGCGGTGAATGACTGTGATTGTTCAGTCATTCACCGCCTATTTTCTTATAAGAGTTGCTTGTGGATTTTTCATGGGTCATCAACTATATTTATAGGCAATCATATGCGACCTATTGTTATACATTGATTGCTTCTTAAAAAATGTTATCTCTCAACCCGGAGGAAAACTGATGCAAAAGACTACTAATATTATTTATAATAATGAACTTGTTGATTACGCAATTGAAGAGATTTTTGATTCGAATAAATATAACAAACTCACTGCTGTAACCTTCTCCGCCTCACCCAAATTTATTAATCAATACCTATCTAACTTTGATAGTATCAACATGGTCATTGGTATTCCCGAAGAACGGGTTCAGGCAGCTACCAATGATGAATTACTAAAGCAAACCTTGAAGTCCTCATTTAAAAGTAAGCTTACTAACGAATCACTGCAATTTCTTAGCGAATTAGATACGCCGATTAAAAAACAAGTGATTGATAAAAAAATTCAAGTTAAAGTTCCCAAACCTGGCAATGTTATTCACTCAAAATTTTATTTACTTAGCAATGATGCAACCGAAGAGACCCGCTTAATTATTGGGTCGGCTAATTTATCTAGTCAGGCCTTTGAATCACAATACAATCAATTTGAAGAAGTCCTGATTTACGATAACTCACCCCTATTCGACCTTTATCAACGTCGCTATTTTTATGATTTAGAGCCAATTTTGACAGATTACATTTCTAAGAACACATTTAAAGTTATTCAACAACGCATAAGTGATGACTCTAAATTGTCGGAACAAGATAAATTGATCACTGCAACGATATTCACTACCAATGATTTAGATAATATTCAAACAAGTGACTTAAGTGATGTGGTGCAAACTTTGCGTGATGACATGAAAATTGGCCTGATTCCTGAAAATACAGGCGAACTGGTTAATCAAATTAATAACGAAAATATCGCTGGCACTCAGGAATTTGAAGACAAACAAAATGACAACCTTAAGTCTGATCAGGTTTTTGAATTAATGAGTAACATCATTAGTAAAAATAAAGGTAATCATAGATTAGTAACGAAACAAACAGCCAAAAAGAAAGCTAATAAAGTCCTTTCGATTAAACTCCATGCACATGATAACAATAGTATAGCTCTTAACCGTCCGCTTTTAACGTTAAGTAAGGTCAATATTGATACCGATCATAACCAATCAGGTCTGTTTACTATCGACCCGCTAAATAAAAATAAATTATTACCATTTGGAAAGCATATTTCACATGATTCATTAAAAGATAGTTTACATACTATCGATCAATTAATTGAAAGTTATCATAAATTTACTCTAGATTATTCAGATGAATATGGCCAGCGGATTTACGAAGCCATTTTATTTGCTTTTAGCTCTCCTTTCATTTCCATTATTAGAAGTAATAGTGGCCGTACAGATGACGAAGCGTCACGGGATATTCCACAAATTCTATTCATTGGTGGTGCTGCCAACTCAGGTAAATCAAGTCTTTTAAGAGTAATCTCTAAAATGGTGAAATTTAATCAGAAGCAAGATGATTTTATAGCTTATGATTTAATTTATCAAAATGATTATCAAAAAGGATCTAATACGGTTAAAATCTTACAAGACTGGTTGAGTGAAGAAAATGTCACACCTCTGTTGGTTGACGAATTACCCAATGATTTTTTCACCAATGTTAAACGTGGTGAAGAGCTAATTATGACACTGAATAATAATGTAGCGACGCAACACACTAGTTACCCAGCAATGATCGCAACAACTAATAGTGAAGATTATACCTTAAATGAACGCGCACGCCGTAGAAGCTATTATTTAAAGCATGACGCTGTGTTCAACGATGACTTTAAAGAAGCATCATTAAAAACCTATCATGAGATTATTGATCAAACGAATAATGAACTATTCCAAGATTTTGTATTGCGATTCTCTGAAAAAATATCTGATGATGAAACCAATTGGAATACTTATCGTAACGGTAATAAAAATGACTTTTTAGCAATCACACGAACTGTTTTCAAAGAATATTATCAAGAAATCGATGAGCCAATACCAAAGTATTTTCCCTTAGATAGATATGATGACGCCAATGAATCTGGTCAAGAAAAGTGGCGTAAGTTATTCGATTATGACAGAGAAAATTTTGTTTATAATAAAAAGACAGATCGCTTACTTTACCGCATGTCTAAATTAGATGAGAATGTGAACCGGTACGGTACTAAACCATCCATCGCATATGTTAATGCCTTATCACCCAAGGTTAAGGCTAGTTCAGATAATAGTATCGATCAGGAATTAAAGGGCACGGAGTTCTTTAAGTGGATTGGTGAGGACAATCCGTTTTTGAAAGGAACTTTTCTAAGTAGATTCAAAAGAAATTAAACTTATTCGATCGTTATATAAAAGGAGCCATGTCATTAACCTTGAATGACATGGCTCCTTTTTGCCTAAATATTTGTTTTATTACTGAATGGATATTTACTTAAACCAAGCATCTACTTGTGATTGATGCTCTTTAATCCATTTGTTTGCCGCTTGTTTAGCTGACTTTCCATTAGACATATCTAGCATAACGCTTGACATATCATCTTTACTCCAATGGAACTTATCGACAGCCTTATAAGCATCAGGCTTATCTTCCTTCATACCTTTACGAGACATTGTATAAATATTTTCTGAACTACCCATTGATTTCTTAGGGTCCTTTAGATACTTCAAATCATATTTTTGGAACATCCAATGTGGTTGCCATCCAGTCACAATAATTGGTTTCTTTTCCTTAATCGCCTTACCCAACGCAACTGTCATAGCTCCCGTTGATGACTCTGATAGCTTCCAACCTTTTTGATCCAAGCCATAGTCCTTAATCGTATTCTTGGTCAACTTTGAAATACCTGCACCAGGTTCAATTCCGGTAATCTTCTTACCAGCCTGGTCTTGCAAATCTTCAATACTATTGACATCAGTCATATAAGTTGGCACCGTCAACCCATTGGTTGCACCCTTCAAGTTAGGACCCATCATATCAAGTTGGCTCTTATACTTATTATACTGTGCTTTGTGAGTCATTGGTAACCAAGCTGAGACTGAAACGTCTGCTTGCCCATTGGCAATTGACTGCCACATAATTGAATTATCCAATGAAGTCATTTCAACTTCATAACCATGTTGACGTAAGGCTTGTGCAAGAACATTACTTGAAGCCTTTTCTGAATCCCATGGTGTCGTCGCAATCTTCACTGTTTCCTCTTGTGATTTTGCAGTGGTGATTGCGTGCGCTACACCGCTTCCAATCATTGCAAGTGCAACGACGATTGCTGTCCAAGCCTTCCAATGATATTTCGAATGCTTTGGTTGCTGATCAGTTTTCTGATTAGGCGTTGCATTCATCTTTTGTGTTAATCGATCAATGATAATAGCCAGAATAACCAATGCGATACCATTAACAAATCCTTTACCAATATCAGCGTCCTGTACGGCGGCTAACACACCACGTCCAAGACCAGGTGCACCAATCATTGATGCGACCACAACCATTGACAAGGCAAGCATCAACGTTTGATTGATTCCTGAGAAAATGGTTTTCTTAGCTAATGGTAATTCAATTTTAAATAACTTCTGCGTACCCGTTGAACCAAAAGAGTCAGCTGCTTCAACTAAATCAGTTGGCACTTGACGAATTCCTAAATTCGCCATTCGAACTGTTGGTGGTAACGCGAAGATAACCGAAGCAAATACACCCGGTACCACACCAATTCCAAAAAAGGCTACCGCAGGAATCAAATAAACGAACGCTGGCATTGTCTGCATGAAGTCCAAAATTGGTTGCACGATGTTATTAACAACGTCATTCTTAGCCATCCAAATACCTAATGGCACACCAATAATAACTGAAATCAAACTTGCCATCAGAACCAACGTAAATGTGTTCATCATGTTTGACCACAAGCCTTGGTTTTCAACAATTATCAATCCAATAAACGTGAAGAGTGGGAATCCCCACTTTTTACCAAACATTAAAGCAGTTAAAATAGTTAATCCGATGATAAATAACCACGTTGGAATACCCGTTAATGCATTAGTCATGGTATCCATCATGACATTACCACCATTTTGAATAGCATTAAATAATCCGCTTAAATGCTTTGTTAACCAATCAACACCACTATCGACCCACGGGCCAAATGGTATTTTTGGTATTAAATTTGCTAAAACAAACATATTATACTTCTCCTCCTGCTTGTTTAGTAAAAATCAAGCTCTTTTAAAAAGTGACAACCTAATTATAAACATAAAGTTGTCACTTTAGTCAAATATAATATTTTTTAATGTCATATTAATGATTTTCTGAATAATTGTCTTTTAAAAATAAAAACCAGGACTTGTGTCCCGGCTTTAGTCAAAAATATTCTTATTATTTAACTATTTCACAAAATTCAACGATTACCCCATCTGGACCTTGTACATTAAAAAATTTAATACCTTTATCCCAGAATGGCAGCGTTTGTACCTCATTACTGAGCAATGATAATCCTTCATCTTTGGCAGCGATAAATGCTGCATCAGCGTCTGAAGTATCCATCGAAATATGGTTGATTGCTCCAGGCTTGCCAACAATTTCATCACCAGTCCACGTTTCAATCACAAGATTCTCACGTTGCATAAAAATAACATTACCAACTGGGAAATCTCCAATTTTTTCAAATCCAAGTTTTTCCCAAAAACGTTCTGATGCTTGCAATGATGAAGCTGGAATACCAACATGTTGTAAGCCTGAATAATAATCCGTAAAAGCCATCTTTAACTCCTTTAAACTTAGTTACCAACATCAATTGCTTGATGTTTTAGATTAGGGAATACATAACGATCAGCAACGCCTGTTATACTACCCTGGAAAAGAAAGGCAAATAATGTTCCAATCCCAAAATTATAAAGTGAAGGGAAAGTAATAATAAATGCAATTACTGCAAAGATAGTTGGTGGGATATAAGATGCCCACATCGCCTTAAATGCTGATCCTTTAAAATATTTAAATCTTAGAATTTGCATCAAATCATCGGCAGGATGCAACACTAAGTTCACCCGTTGATAGATCGAGATAGCTGTGGCAATAAAACCAACACCAATAAAATTAATTAATGTGTAAAGAATAACCATTGGCCATGTTGTTGCATCCGGCATGATTTGATTAAAAATATTAGAAAACCATTGAATGAAGATTGAGAACGGCAACATAAAAATAAAATTACCAAAAATGCGTTTCCAATCAAGTTGCTTCATTAATAAAGCATTTAAAAATGAAACCAACATACCTAGGACTAAAAAAGCCCAAAATAATGCTAATGAGTTATCCCCCAAAATTGCATTACCTAAATTAGCTTCACCAGCTGTCCAATAAGCTGATCCAAGAAACGACGGATGGACATGGGCCGATGTGACTAAAGTCAATACATTTCCTAAAGAATTAAATACTAAGGAAATAATGAAATAAGCAATTGAAGAACTCATAGATAGGCTTCTCTGCGCCTTTTTATCCCCCATATTTTCCATTTTTTATGCCTCTTCACCACCGACTTTAACAACGGCCTTTGATACAACCCCCAATTTACCATTAACGAAATCATCAACCGTCTTGTAATCGAGTTCATGTGACATCAAGGCTTCAACATTCAACTTTCCTGATGATAACAATGCGAGTGAATCTTCAAAACTATTTGGATTAATAAATGATCCTTGAATGGTTAATTGCTTTTGGAAAATTTCGTAGGTATTCATCTCAAATGTTGCATCTGGACCACCTACGCCAAACATAAGAACTTGTGCACCACGAGCAGCTGACGCAATAGCTTCTTCTTGTGTTTGTGGCATACCAACTGCTTCAATAACAACATCGTATTCTTCCGCAGGAATTTGATCACCATTGTTGGTATTAAATGTATTTTTAACCCCAAATTGTGACTTATTCATAGCCAATTTCTCATCAACGATACCAGCCAAGTCTACTTGGTGAATACCATAAGCTTGTAGGATTTGAACAAATAGTTCCCCCATGAAGCCATCCCCAATAACTAGTGCCTTTTGGTATGGAGATAACTTTAATAACTTAATACCATGTACTGCACATGAAATGGGCTCTACAACAGAGGCTGATTTCAATGATACGTTATCTGGAATTGGATATACAACTGATGCGGGAGCAGTGAAATATTCTTCAAAGCCACCATCGCGAGTTACACCAACTGCTGATAAGTTTTCACATAATTCAGGACGACCTGTTCGACAATACTTGCATTGTCCACAATAAATATTAGGATCAACTGTTACCCGATCCCCTACTTTAACATTAGTGACTGCATCCCCAACTTCTGCAACGACTCCCGAATTTTCATGCCCTAACACGATTGGTGGTACAGCATCTGCAGAACCTGGTAATCCTGCATATAATGCATGATCAGTTCCACAAATACCAGCAAATGCCGTATGAACTAAAACTTCATTGGGCAATACCTCTGGACGATCAATGTCCTTAACATTCAACTCTTTCGTACCAGTTAAAACAAGTGCTTCCATGATAAAATCTCCTTTATATAAAAAATAACCCTCATCAATATTGTAAACGTTTACTCACACGGCCGCAAGTCCTTTTTTTTAAGGACATATTAGTTATATTTAACAAAAAAATTAACATTTTCCACATTATCTACGTTTAAGTCTTTACATAACCGCTTACGTTGTTTGCGTATACTCTCTATACTTTAAAAAATAAATAGTGATTTTTTGAACAATTAAAAAGACTCAAAAAACCGCATGTCATCCGACAATAATTGAGTAATACCCCCTTTTTTACAAAAAATGTGTAACAAAAAATCCTTTAAGCGCACCATTTTTGTGATATAATTCACATATACACATATTATAAAAAACTTTGGGGGTATTTAAAAATGAGCGAGCGTTTGAAAGGTAAAGTTGCAATTGTTACTGGTGGTTCTGTAGGAATCGGTTGGGCAATTGCCAATAGATTCGTGCAAGAAGGCGCTAAAGTCGTTATCACTGGTCGTCGTGCACAAGTTGGGGAAGATGCTGCAAAAAAGATTGGTACACCCGACATTATTCGTTTCATTCAACATGATTCATCTGATGAAAATGGTTGGGTAGATTTATTTGATCAAACCGAAAAAGCATTTGGACCTGTTTCAACATTAGTTAATAATGCTGGTATTGCTGTGGATAATAGTATTGAAAATACGACAACTGAAGAATGGCGTAAGGTTATGTCTGTTAACTTAGATGGTGTCTTCTTTGGTACTCGCCTAGCTATCCAGCGCATGAAAAATAAAAGTCTTGGTGCATCTATTATAAATATGTCATCTATTGAAGGATTTGTTGGTGATTCTAATCTGGGTGCCTATAACGCTTCAAAGGGGGCCGTTCGACTAATGTCTAAGTCAGCAGCCGTTGACTGTGCACTGAAAGATTATGATATTCGCATCAACTCAGTTCATCCAGGATATATTAAAACACCAATGGTTGAGAACGCCGATGGCATGGTTGACTTAATGTCACAACGTTCTAAGACACCAATGGGACATTTGGGAGATCCAGACGACATCGCTTATATGTGTGTGTTCTTAGCTTCAAATGAATCAAAGTTTGCAACAGGATCAGAATTTGTTGTTGATGGTGGTTATACCGCTCAATAACATTCATCCTAAAAAATAAATATCGGGTTCAGAACAAAAGATATTGTTCTGAACCCGATATTTTTGTCTCACTTGTTCACTTCTCTGATATATTTTGCTACTTGTATACCAGCTTGCCGACCAAAAATAACGGCTTCAGCTATTGAATTACCACCAATACGATTATCTCCGTGCAATCCACCAGCAACCTCACCAGCGGCATATAAACCACTAACCTTATCACCAGTTTCGTTAATAGCCTCTGTCAATTTATTTATTCTAATGCCCCCCATTGTGTAATGAATTGCTGGTTTGATATGAACCGCATAATAAGGTGGTAAAGCCAAGCTACGCGCCTTTTTAGTTTCACGACCAAAGTCCGCATCGATTCCCGTTAGCTGGCAATCATTCCACTTCGCAACAGTGGCGATCAATTTCTCACTATCCAAGTGCGCCTTTTTAGCCAAATCTGTTAAATTTTCAGCCGTCATCACAAGTCCAACCGAGTCATAAAAATTAATCGCTGGAAATGCCTCTCGAATACCTTGATCAAAAACCAATGTTGCTCCGTCTTCTTGTAAGTTATCAATAGCGGCTGTTACTTTGTCACGTGTCGTCATTTCATTCACAAATCGTTGACCTGCTTGATTTACTAAAATAGCTCCTTCACCACGTACACCCTCACCAATCAAATAAACATGATTCGTATCTTGTTGTACTGTTGGATGCACTTGAATTTTATGCATATCAACCAACGTTGCACCTGCCGTAACAGCTAACTTCATTCCATCACCTGTGGCACCTGGGTGGTTAGTGGTTTTCAACTGTAATAATTCAGGGGCATATTTTTTCAACATGGTTTTGTTTTGTGCAAAACCACCCGTTGCAATTACAACAGCTTTAGTTGTAATCTTTTTTTCACCAATCTCACGGTTATTAATTTTTAAACCGGTTACTTGTCCGTCTTGTTTCATAATCTTAATAGCAGTCGTTTCTGAAAACAAAGGTATATTTTTAATCAGTAATTGTTTTTGTAGACCTTTCACTAAGTAACTTCCAACGGCTGACTTATTATCGGGTCGATGAGCTCGTTTTTGTGACATCCCACCAGTGGCTGTTAAATCTGTTAAATGAATATCGTGATTTTCTAACCAGTTGATTGCTGATTCAGAATGAGTCACAAAATATGATAACAATTCTTGATTATTAGTTTTGCCACCACCTTGCCATGTATCTTCATAGAAACTATCCTGGTCATCAATAACATGATTTGCCAATTGAACCAAAGTCTCCGTAGCATTCATACCAGTTGAGGCACGGTTAGAATTACCACCCAAAGCACTTAGTTTTTCAAAAATAGCAACATGCAATCCTAATTCTTGTGCCTGAATTGCTGCCGTCATACCTGCTGCCCCTGAACCAACCACGATTAAATCATAATTCTCTTTTAAATCGTTAATGCTTGTTACTGGAAAAATAAATTTTGCCATTACTTCACTCCCAACTCGAGACTTAATTATATGTTGCACAAATGATAGCACACCTATCTGGCAGTTTTAACCCTCAAATGACAGTTAATCGTTTTAAAATAATAAAAAGATAGCGATTAGAACACCTTCTGTTATTCCACCGCTATCTCATTTAAAGATTATTCAATTTGTTTCTGCCGTCTATTACTCAACGACTAAGACATCGCAATTAGAATGACTAACGATATAACCACTATGTGATCCTTGCAACATCTTTTCAACGGCATTGGCACCTGTCTTGCCAACAATAATCAAATCAATGTCATTTTCTTCGGGCAAATCTTTCGTTAATACCATTTTGATATTACCAACGACAGTATGATCAACAACATTAACATTCTCTTCTTGTGCTTTTTTAATATATGGCGTCATTTTTTGTTGAACCCGCTCTGCCATATCATGATAAAAGTCTTCATTAACACCAAATGATGCATCCATGCCACGATCACGATTAACTACCCATGCAATATGCAAATCAGCAGACAATACTTTTGCTAACGAAAGCCCGGTTGCAAAAGCACGCTTTGCTTGATCAGAACCATCTAAGCCAACTAAAATACTTTTATAAATCATGTATTTTCTCCTTGCTTTTAAAACTTTGTATCAGCATGACGTTTACCATAACCAAAGTATAGCACCATTCCAAGGGCCAACCAAACAAGGAAACGTAACCATGTTTCCCAGTTCAAACCAGCAATCAAAACAAAACAAAAAGCGATGGCAATGATTGGCGTGATTGGTACCCAAGGAGCTTTAAAACCACGATGTAAATCAGGCTTTGTACGACGCATAATCATAATACCTGCAGACACTAAGATAAATGCTGTTAATGTTCCGATATTCACCAGTTCTGACAAAATATTTAAGTTTATGAATCCAGCAGCTAAAGCAGTGATAATACCAAAGAACCACGTACCTTTAAACGGTGTTTGATGTTTTTCATCAACGTGACCAAAGAATTCTGGGAAAAGGCCATCACGCGACATTGAATAACTGATACGTGATTGTCCATAAAGCTGAACCAAAATAACAGTTGTCATACCAAGAATGGCTCCCAAGCTAACAATAACTGATAGCCATGTTTGGCCTGTCTTGGCCAAAATCGCTAAAATAGGTGCATTCAAATACTTTGAAAATACAGTATACTTCACAACACCCGTCATAATGAGTGTCATGATAATGTAGAGAACTGTTGAAATTAATAGCGAATATAAAATACCTCTTGGTAATGTCTTGCTAGGATTAACAGTTTCCTCAGCACTTGAAGAAACAGAATCAAAACCGATAAATGAGAAGAAAACAATCGATGCTGCGGGAATAATTCCGGTTGCCACCCCGTCAGTATGTGAGTAAAGGCCAAATGGACTAAACGGGTGCCAGTTTTCAGGTTTGATAAACCAAACCGTGCAGACAACGAATAAAACGATCACCGCTAACTTAATGATCACCATCGTATCATTAACTCGTTTTGTTTGCGTGATCCCCACCGAAATGATCCACGTGATGATTAAAACAATAACAAACGCTGGGAGATTAAAAAAAGTCTGAACACCCGGTGTTGTTCCGGCGGCAGTTGTTAAGGCAGTTGGTATATGGATACCCATATTATCTAGCAGATTAACAAAATACCCAGACCACCCAACTGAAACCGTCGCAGCTCCGAGGGCATACTCAAGTATCAAGTCCCACCCCATAATAAAAGCGATGATTTCACCAAATGCAATGTATGAATAAGTATAGGCAGAACCAGCTACAGGCGCCATTGACGCAAATTCAGCGTAACATAAACCAGCAAAGCCACAACAGATAGCAGCAATTAAAAACGATACAGACAAAGCTGGACCAGCTGTCAAAGCTCCCTTACCAGTTAAAACAAAAATACCTGTACCAATGATGGCTCCAATTCCTAAAAAAGTCAGATCCCAAGTATGCAAGGTTCTTTTTAACGGGGAAGCATTTTCCGTTAGTCTATTAATATCTTTCTTTCGAAATAATGATGACATAATCTTTTTCCCTTCTCATTTGATTTTAATGATTCTATCACCGCGGAAAATGTTTGTAAATAAAAAGCACCAGTAATCAATCACATGAAGTAATATTTTTATGACAAATTTGCGTATTTCCATCATTCTAAAGAAAGCGTTTTCTTATACGAAACGGATTAATTAAGTACTGGATTAATCTATATGGTAATATTTTTAATGTAAAAAGTCATATTATTAATATCTACTAGTATGACAAACAGAAACAATATAATATTGTTAAATAAATTTTGAAATTTTCAACTATCTTTCATGGGAAAACATGTTGGAACCAAAATCCAGCCAAAATTAAATTATAAAAAGATTAGAAAAATTGTAACGCATGTCAGATAACCTAACGAATTCACAACAAATCGACTCTAAAACTGGATATAATTATTCTGTTAGGAAATTTTTCCCACCAAAGTAAGTCAATCAAATAGGTGAATTAAATTTTGACAAATTAAAAGTGGCTAATTTTGATTATTAACCAAAATTAGCCACTTTTTGAATTTTTTATTTGTCGTCCAAAGCTGTTTTAATTGCACTTAATGTCACATCAGCTGTTTTGTCAAAGTTCACATCGGCTTCAGCTAAAACATTTGCATCCCCAATCCCAACACTAATTTCGCCTGCTCCATTAATACTCTGAATACCAGCTACGGAATCTTCTAACCCAATCACCTGTTCAGGTTCTAAGTTTAAAACCTTAGCTGCTGCTGCAAAGATAGCGGGATCGGGCTTACCAGCCGCCACTGATGCCGGGTCCACAACCGCCGCAAAATAATCGGACAAACCAAGGCGTTCAATTATAAATGGCGCATTTTTGGAAGCTGAAGCAACGCTCAGTTGATAGTTTGCTGCCTTTAATTCATCTAAGAACTGCTGCATACCTGGTAAAATATCGGCGGGTGTCAATGTAGAAATTAATTCTCGATAATTAGTATTCTTTTTTTCAGCCAACGCCTTACGTGCTGATTGATCATACTCATCATCATGTCCACCAGCTGATAGGATCAATGCTAGACTCCCCATACGATCAATTCCTTTAAGACCCTCTTCTAACTCTTTGGTCCAGGTTGTCCCTACTTCATCTGCAATTTTACGCCAGGCAATGGTATGAAAACGAGCTGTGTCAGCTAAAACACCATCCATATCAAAAGCAAATCCTTTAATTACATCAAATTCACTCATTTGTGTTAACCTCCAGTAATCTGTTGCTCCTCATTGGCATGTAAATTAATAGTCTTACTATAAATAGTTGCTGTCGTATCTTTATCTGCTTTGACTTTTACCTCATTAGGATAAATGTCCAACGAGATCAAAACGCCGTGAAACTTTTGCTTAAATGACAACTTACGCCAACCATCAGGTAAATTAGGATTGATTACAATATGACCGTCTCGCAATGAAACACCACCAAATTCATTTTGAATGACTGCCAGTGTTTCACCCATAACACCAACATGGATACCTTCTGCTGTTGTACCACCTTGAATATCGTAATAATCTGAACCAATAGCCGTCTTTAAATAGTCCAATGCTTTTTCTTTATTACCCAACGTAATATCAATACCAGCAAACACAGGTCGTGAAGTCGTTGACCCATGAACCGTGCGGGCTAAATAATAATCGGTATTTTTCTGTAACCAATTTGTTGGCAAAGTATACCCAAGCTGATTAACCAATTTTACGAAGTGATTTGCACCTAGGTTATACAACGTCATTAAAGTATCGGTCTGTTTGGCAACTTGATAATCATCCGGTGATAAGCCTTCCGCTTTCATCAAACGATCAATTCGATGGATATCCCCATATTTTTGTTGATATGCTTCAAAATCAACTTCCTTCAAATCAAAATAACCAGCATATTGGGCAATAATACCATCATCATTGATTTCTAATGATAAACGAGTTGAGACATCTTGCGCCTTTTCTAGCAATTCTTTATCTATG
This sequence comes from Weissella fangxianensis, assembly GCF_024718545.1. Lineage (GTDB taxonomy): Bacteria > Bacillota > Bacilli > Lactobacillales > Lactobacillaceae > Weissella > Weissella fangxianensis. The sequence goes on along the minus strand of NZ_JAMXDB010000012.1, from coordinate 9,454 downwards.
GCTGGCAAGTATTGCTGTTGACTAAGTTCCTGTAACCAATTCAATGCCCAAGTTAACATCAAATTAGTATAAGCATTATCTGTAATACCACCAGTATCAGCATCGGGATAAGCTTCATGGAACTCATCTGGTCCCATCACTCCTGCTAAGTGATAACGGCCGTCATCACCTAGGATCACTTTGTTTAACCAGAATTTTGAAGTCTCAACAACGACATCGAGACCACCCTCCTGAAGAATGCTTTCGTCACCTGTTAACTGTACATATATCCATAAATTATAAACAATCGCCAAGGATACATGGCGTTGAAGTCTTGAATTATCAGGATCCCACTCATTATTAACGGTGTTTAAATGAATGACTTGTGCTTGTTCATCACCAGTCATACCAGACTGCCAGGGATACATAGCGCCACTTTCACCATCAATTTTGGCATTAGCTTGAGCACCTGCTAAACGATTAATACGATATTTTAAAATATCCTTTGCCGTCTGCGGGTCATTAGCAGCTAGATAAGGGACAACAAAAATTTCATCCCAGAAAATATGTCCTCGGTATCCTTCACCAGTTAGACCACGTGAACCAACAGAAGCATCTAGGTGCTGATTAGCATAGTGCTGCGCTGATTGTCGCAGATGGAAAATGTTCATTCGAATCATTCTTTGCAAATCAGGATCGTCACTATCTAAATTGATATCAGCTTCAGACCAAACATCCTGCCAATACTTAACAGAATCAGCAACAATTTCTTTGAATGTCACATCTGTCAATTGTTCATCAACTACTTGTTCTGGATCAGTTTCTTCGTAACTTGTGGCAACACCGATAATTCGTTCGATGTCAATCTGTGTCTCAGGGGTCAACTTAAAATCACCTGTAGCAACTATCCGGTCTTGACCAGTTGTCACCGAAAATTCACCCGCATCACTACTTGTTTTTGCACCTACGACTAACTTAATGGCTGATTGTCGCGTTTCAGCGACTAATTTATTTGCTGTTAAATCAGTTACATCAAATTCTCTTGATTCAAAATCACGATAGCGTTTAACATTTTTATTTTCCACACGACCATCAATAATAGTTTGGGCAGTTATATCCGCTGTAAAATCACCACTAATCGTAATAGATAAACCAATTTGATGCATCTTAAATGGGTTAACTACTTTCTCAGTTTTTAATGTCAATTCTCCCTTAACAGTTGGTATTGTATAGCTTTCTGACAGCATACCGCTGTCGAAATGGAGTATTGATTCTCGTGTTGTGGGATCAAACACGACTGGCTCGCCGTCTACAAACAACTTTAATAACTGCGGATTAGGTAAATTAACTATATCCTCATTAATAACATTACGACCGGCAACTGGTGTTGACGTTTGATTAAAGACACCCGCAACATAAAGTCCCGGATAATGATCATCATTATAAGATGTCATAATAGGTGCACCACGCCAACCAAGATACCCATTCCCTAAAGTGAGTAATGATTCTTCACCATAAGCACGAACACCATGTGACACCGTGTCATAACTTAATTGCCAATTATTTGAATTCATCAAAAGCTCCTTTCGTCAAAATTAGTTATTAACAGCGTCCTTAAATACGTTCTTCTTTTCAGCATTCTTAGCACTCTTGACATCAGAATCTTTGAATCCCCAGAAGTAGACCGCAATGAACGAAACAACTGTGGTTACTGCAGCGGCGATGACAAAGTACCAAATATTATTTGGATCAGTCTTTGAAAAGAATGATGGGAATCCAATCCATGAACCAGTAAATCCAAACATGTCAACATTTAATAGTCCTGCAATCAATCCACCAACAGCACCACCAATATTAGCCATCCAGAATACGCGCCCATACTTCAAGTTAATTCCATACATTGCTGGCTCAGTCACCCCAGCAAATCCTGACAAGGCACCTGCGAACGCCAAACTCTTAATATTTGTGATCTTTGTTTTTGCCCAAACGGCTAGTGCTCCTGCACCCTGCGCAATCATTGTGAAGTTAATCAATCCATTCAAAACTGAATGACCAGTTTGTGCAATATCGTTAGAAATAATTGGGATAATCATCCAGTGCAATCCAAAGATCACGAGTACCTGATAAAGACCACCAATCACTAATCCAGCAATAGCTTGATTCAACGTTACTAACCAATTAATAAATGTTGCCAATCCAGATGAGATTAACGTAATCACAGGTCCAACAACAACCAACACAACAATTGAAACGATGAATAATGTGAATAGTGGTTGGAAAATTGAACGTAAACTCAATGGTAGGACCTTCTTAAACCAATTTCCTACTGGGCGTGCAAGCCATGCCGCAAAGATAATTGGGAAAATCGAGTACGTATATGACGGAATATGAATTGGTAAACCAAAGAAATTAGAATTCATGGTTACCCCAAGAAATTCAACAAAATTCTTTGACGTTTTTTCTCCTAAGTCCACCATCGTTGGGTGAACTAACACACCCGCAATGGCAGCAACAATAATTGGATCTGACTTTAGTTGCTTGGCAGCAGTATATCCAACAAGAATTGGCAAGAAGTAAAATGTCGAATCAGCAATAGTATTAATTATTTGATACGTTGCCGAAGATTCATTGATCCAACCTAAATTAAATGTAAATAACGTTAAAACACCTTTTAAAATACCTGAAGCGGCTAACAAACCAATAATTGGCATCATTGATCCAGTGATTGTTCCAATCAATAATTGGAAACCATATTTAATCATGCCAAAGAATCCATCTGGCTTATTTGATTGCTTACCACCTGTTGCTTCAACGGCGGCATCAGTGGCCTCTTCATCAACAACATCATCGCCCAGTTGTTCAATCACTTTGTCATAGACATCTTCCACAGCTTGTCCGATAACTACTTGATACTGACCTAATTGCGCATTATAGACAGCACCAGCAACGCCATCTAGATCTTGAATTGCATCCGTATCTGCCTTTTTCTCATCATTCAAGTAAAATCGCAAACGTGTAATACAATGAATGACCTTATCAACGTTTTCCTTACCACCAACATTTGTAATAATGTTCTGTGCTAATTCATCATAATTTTGTTTTGCCATCTTAATTCTCCCCCATTTAACCTATGGCAATCGCTTGCCCGATCTGACTACCAGCAGATGAGTTTCCTACTTCTACAGACAAACTATCTAATTTTTCAGCCGAATTTGTTATGAGCACCATCGTTGTCTTTGGTAACTTCGCATCTTCGACCTGCTGCCAATCCACCGTTGCTAGAGTATCGCCGCCATCGACAACATCCCTAACTTTCACATTTGGTGTAAACGGCGCACCGTTTAGTGAAACCGTATCGATACCAATATGAATAAGAATTTCCAAACCATCAGCCCGCTCTAAGCCAACAGCATGACCTTGCTGAATAGTAACTTTACCAGCAACGGGAGAAACTATTGTGCCATCAGTAGGTTCTACAGCAAAGCCATCCCCCATCATTTTCCCAGCAAATACAGGATCAGAAACATTCTCTAAATGAATAACCTCACCTGTTACTGGCGTGTATAAGTTGTTGTCATCAGCAACCGTTTTTTTCTTTCCAAACCCAAACATATATATAACCCTCCTATTTATGACGTCTTGCAAATTCAACGCTTGTAAAGCGATCTGCACGATGTCGCGATTCAGTATAAGACAAGATGCGATTATCAGATAAACGAGTTTCACTCCGAATAACCACCATCGACATCCCCTCATCAATATGAAGTAACTGTCGATCTTCAATATTTCCTTTTTCAACTGTCATACGTTTAACTGCGTAATCAATTTGTAAACCTAATTGATTTTCAAAATAATCAAACAGTGAATTTTTAGCAGCCGTATGCGGAACATGATCAATAACAGCTTGATTAACATAATCATAATCTATGACCATTTCTTCACCATCAACCCAACGTCTACGTACAACCAATGTGCTTAATACTGGTGAGTCACCTCCTGTTAAGTTTTCAGGAACAGGTACATTTTGCTTAATAACGATGACATCATTACTAGCATCTAGGTTCGCTTGCGCAACCATTTCACGATAACTTTCAAGCGTTGAAACAGGGAATACAAAATGCTTTCGATCCAAAACAACTGAACCTCGTCCAGGTAACCTTTGCACATAACCATCATTAGCCAATGTCTTGACAGCTTTACGCACCGTCTCACGCGATACTTGATATCGTATGACAAGCTGACCGTCGCTTGGTAAGTAATCACCTGGCTGGTAGACATTATCTCGTAGTGCTTTCAAGAGGTCAGAGTATATTTTTTGATATTTTTCCATTTCCATATCCCCTTTCAACACGTTCAGTGTACACGACTATGAAAACGGTTTCAATTCATTTGTGCCAAGCTTTTCACGACTAGACTAGTCAGGTTATGAATAACTGCATACGGGCAAGCATTTCTAGACTAGTCAGGTTTTTTAAATTTTAACCGATTACTTCTATTTTATTTATCTATCACTATCTCAATATGTCCAAGCTCTTCTAAGACTAGCATGACAGTAATGAAACAGCTGACTAATTTTTACACAAAAAAATACAGTTTTGAAAATAAAGAACACTTCATTTCAAAACTGCATTTGTCTATTAATTTTATACTGTGCCACCATGATATAAAGAGACCGGTAAAATAAAATCACTTTCTTCAAGTTTATCTTCACGCTTTGTTATCCGATGAATCAAACTTTCAACAAGCATCATCACGATATCATCCATTGGCTGTACCACTGTGGTTAATTCTGGAAAGTATGTTTGAATAAACTCGGTACCATCATAACCAATGACTTTTAAATCATCCGGTACTTTAATATGCAATTCACGAGCCGTTTGTAATACAAGAATAGCCGTTAAATCATCACTACAAATAATACCATCGGCTTGCTTTTTCTTTAAAAATTGTTGAATAGAGACTTGTTTTATTTTTGGGGTTTCATCAAAGAAAATCGGAAAAACATGATTTGCCAAGCCTAATTTAGCCATTCGTTGCTGATATCCCTGCAAACGTCTATCGGTGGGATTACCTTTTTGGTTGGGATTTCCCATAAAATAAATACTTTTCGCACCTGCCTGATATAAGGTATCTGTTGCCAAGATACCTCCTTGCAAGTTATCACTACTAATCGTTGGCATACCATCTGTATACCGTCGATCAAAGGCAACGATGGGCAAGTTTGTATCTTGATACTCTTCAATCCCTAAATTATGTGCGCCGGTTATAATGCCATCAACTTGATTGGCAATTAACATTTGTAAATAATTACGCTCTTTCGCAACATCATCCGCAGAATTACACAAAATAACCTTGTAACCTTGCAAAAATAATTGTTTTTCTAGTTTTTCAATCAATTCTGCAAAAAAAGGATTTGTAATTCCCGGGAAAATAAGACCAATTATATGCGACTTTTTTCCCTTCAAAGATCTTGCTAAAGAATTGGGCTGATAGTTCAATGTTGCCATTGCATCATAAACTTTTTGTTTTGTTGCCGCACTCAAATAACCATGGTTGTTAATAACACGAGAAACAGTTGTTGGTGATACACCTGCTTCTTCAGCAACATCAGATAACTTTGGTTTCACAATGGCACATCCTTTTTTCAATACAAATTTCTAATAAATTTACGTAATATTAGCTATCCCATATCATTTAATAAGATATAGCTACCTGAATATTTTAGCGTATTTTGTTCAGAAAACGCAATCATTGTCTGTGTTTGTGGTGCAAAGAAACGTAACGTCATGACTTGCTCGCCACCATTTATAAAAATCTCACAAATTGAATGATCAACGAAAATATCTAATGATAGCTTTTTATGAGGATCGAAATTTACTTTGCGTGTTTCACCATACTTTGTTGCAAATTTTTCACCGACATTTGATCGATCAACAATTAGATAACCATCATTATTTGTGTCAAATCGTAATTGTAGGCCGTGGTCACTAGTGCCATCACTAGCTAATAATAAATTGCCTTTTTGATTAGGAGCCAAATCCAATTTTAACTCGTATTGTTGCTTAGTATCAGTGACTAATACTTGTTGATTTTGGGGTAACGTTTGTTCCGCAACAGTCAATGTAGACATAGCTGTTACTGGTATTTGATAAAGTTTATTGTCGACCACTTTTAATCGCTTAACCAAACTAAGACAATGAGCCCAATTTTCCCTATCCGATGGATAATTTATCTCAGGTAATCCAACCCAACTTATCAAATATGCTTGCCCATCCGGTGCATTAAATGCCTGACTTGCATAAACATCAAAGCCAGCATCTAATTGCATTAACGTTGATGTGTCAGAATACCAAGTACCAGTTTTAAAATCCAAATTCCTACCAACCGTATAAACATTTGGATAAATATTCTCTGTTGGTAATATATTCTGTGGCAATCCTTGTGGGCAAAAAATTAGTACAGGCTTATCATCAACATAAACTAGATTTGGACACTCAACCATATATCCCATATCACCAAGATTATGCTTTATATACCCCATATCTTCCCAGTCTTTTAAGTTTTGAGTTTTATATAATGAAAATTCACCACGTAAATTTTGTTTATCCTGTGCACCAATTAAAGCAAAATATTCATCATTCACCTTTAACAATTGTGGGTCCCTAAAATGCTCAGTCACATAATCAGGCGCTGCAATGAGCGGTTCATTTACTTTCGTAATTTGGTTATTTGCATCCATCCAAGCACCAAGTTGATAACTACGACGTTGCCAGTCTTTATCTCGTACATTGCCTGTATACATAAGGAATAACTTATCATTAATCACGTGCGCTGACCCAGAATAAGCACCATACGAATCATATTGATCTCCCGGCTTTAACGCGATACCTAAATTATGCCAATGAACTAAATCATCTGAAACACAATGTACCCATGATTTTAGACCGTGGACTGCTCCAAAAGGAAAAGCTTGATAAAATACATGCCATTGACCATTAAAATAAGAAAAACCGTTAGGATCATTTAATAATCCTGAAGTTGGATGTATATGAAACGCTGGCTTGTACACTGACGACGATACTTGATCTGCTAGATTTTCTTTATCTTTTTCTGAATATGCGCTGTAAGGTTGGTATCTTTTGTCTCTAGTCCAAATCATATAAATTAATCCCCTATTAAATTGGCAGTGGTTACTAAATTAGAAAATTATTACTTCTAACATAGGTTATGTCGCACAATATGTCAAACGTTTATCATATATACGCACCTATAAATAATTAAAAAAAGCTAAAATTATCAAAAATTGTGTCAAACGATTGACATATAACAGAAATAAGGTATTCTAATAAGTGTAATTAAAAAGAAAACGCTTCCAAAAGCAAGGAGTAGATAAATGGATCATAAAAAAGTCGCTAATGAGATAGTCTCAGCGGTTGGTAAGGATAATTTTGCTGCTGCTGCACATTGTGCTACACGCCTACGATTAGTTATCAAAGATGAAAGTAAACTAGATCAAGATGCTCTAGACAATAACGATGATGTTAAAGGAACATTCAAAACAAATGGTCAATATCAAATCATCATCGGTCCTGGGGATGTCAATAATGTCTATGATGAACTCATAAATATTGCAAATGTGACGCCAGTTTCAACTGAAGAACTTAAAAATGTCACCCAAGAGGGTAAAAAGAAAAATCCAATCATGGCTTTTATTAAATTACTGTCTGATATTTTTGTGCCAATCATTCCAGCCTTAGTTGCTGGTGGTTTGTTAATGGCACTAAATAACTTTCTAACTTCACCTGACTTGTTTGGACCAAAAGCCTTAGTAGACAGTTTCCCAGTCATTAAGGGATTCTCAGCAATGATTCAAGTCATGTCAGCTGCTCCCTTCATATTCATGCCCATTTTGGTTGGTATTTCAGCTGCCAAACGTTTTGGTGCTAACCAATACCTAGGTGCAGCTTTAGCTATGATCATGGTATCACCAGATTTAATAGCCAACCAATCATGGGACATCTTCGGTTTAGCTGTTTCACAAAATAACTACTATTATCAAGTTATTCCTGTACTAGCTGCTGTTTATATTTTGTCGTTAATTGAAAAATACTTACACAAAAGATTACCCTCTGCCGTTGACTTTACTTTTACACCTTTAATTTCATTAATGGTGACTGGATTCCTAACATTTGTTTTTGTTGGACCAGTCATGCGTCTACTTTCAGACGGGGTTACAAATGGAATTGTCTTTATTTATCAAACATTAGGTTTTGTTGGAACGGGTATTTTTGGACTATTATACTCACCAATCGTCTTAACCGGACTCCATCAAAGTTTTCCAGCTATTGAAACACAATTAGTTACGGCATTCACCCAAAATCACAGTGGTTACGGCGACTTTATATTTGTTGTTGCTTCGATGGCAAACGTTGCACAAGGTGCTGCGACATTTGGCGTATTTGCTTTAACAAAAAACAAAAAGATGAAAGGCTTATCATCTTCTGCCACTGTATCTGCCCTATTGGGTATTACCGAACCGGCATTATTTGGAGTTAACTTAAAATATAAGTTCCCATTCTTCTGTGCGCTTATCGGTTCTGGTGTAGCCGCAGCATTAGCCGGATTAATGCATGTCATCGCCGTATCGCTTGGATCAGCAGGATTCCTTGGTTTCCTATCAATTAATGCAAAATCAATTCCCGCATATCTATTATGTGAAGTGATTTGATTTGCAATTGCCTTTACACTGACCTATCTATACGGTAAGAAAAATGCAGCGAAGTTCGCCATCGTCGATGGTGGTAATAAAAGCGATACCGCTAAGCCAGCTGCCAATACACCGGTTGAAACTGACTTAGCCGATGAAATTGTTAACGCACCCGTTTCTGGTCAAGCAATTAAATTAGCAGACGTCAATGATCAGGTCTTTTCTTCTAAATTAATGGGTAATGGTGCCGCAATTGTACCAAGTGATACAACAATCTACGCACCTGTTTCTGGTACAATTACAGTTGCTTATGAAACAAAACATGCTTACGGTATTAAATCAGACAATGGTGCGGAAATTTTAATTCACCTAGGAATTGATACTGTTAATTTAAAAGGACAATATTTTGATTCTAAAGTTTCTTAAGGACAACATGTTACGGCAGGTGAAGCATTAGGTAGTTTTGAGATTGAAAAAATTACCGACGCCGGTTATGACCCAACACTAATTATGGCAATTACGAATACCGCAGACTTCGCCAACGTTGAACCGATTGAAACTAATCAGGTCAAAAATAGTGATCCATTAGTTGCTGTAACAGCTTAAATTTTTAATAATCAAGACTATGCACAAAAAAGGCAACCATGAACTGAACCCCAAAAATTGGAGAGAAGTTTAAGCAACTAGCTGGTCGGAAAGATTTCGGTATTGAACCGGAGTTTTTCCGGCCAGTTTTGTTTTAATCCGTTTATTATTGTAGTAATAGAT
>NZ_JAMXDB010000011.1 GCF_024718545.1 Weissella fangxianensis | reverse complement strand
TTATATCTATTACTACAATAATAAACGGATTAAAACAAAACTGGCCGGAAAAACTCCGGTTCAATACCGAAATCTTTCCGACCAGCTAGTTGCTTAAACTTCTCTCCAATTTTTGGGGTTCAGTTCATGGTCGCTTTTTATTATTAAATATAATCACGATAATTTTAATAAAATATTAGATAAATTCGCCGAATGTGTATAATAAGTTGACATTTTAGAAAAAAAGCAATAACATTTGAATATCGAATATTTCGATGTTCGAAATAAATTTTGGAAGGAGCACAACTGTGGCAGTTCTATCTACGACAGAGATTATGGATTTAATTCCAAATCGTTATCCTATCTTGTATATGGATTATGTTGACGAGATGACTCCAGGAGAATCATTAGTTGCAACGAAAAACGTCACAATTAATGAACAATTTTTCCAAGGACATTTCCCAGGTAATCCAGTGATGCCAGGAGTGCTAATTATTGAATCATTAGCGCAAGCAGCTTCGATTTTAATTTTATCGTCACCACAATTTGTTGGTAAAACAGCTTATATGACTGGAATCGATAACGCGAAGTTTAAGAGAATGGTTAAACCAGGTGATACAGTGAAATTACACGTTGAATTTGGTAACTTACGTGAAAATATGGGAACAGTGCAGGTTAAAGCAGTGGTTGATGGTAAGTTGGCTACTAGCGCTGAACTAATGTTTGTCGTTTCACCTGAAGATAAGTCAGCCAGTGACACGGAGAAATAAGTATGACCGCACATGAAGAAGACTCTTTTGAAAAAATGAATGAATCCTTAGTAGATGTCTTTAATAATGTGATGTGGATTGAAGAAGCGTCACTGCGTAAGTCACGTTTTAAGGATATTTCTATTAAGGATATGCATACGATTGCGGCGATCACGATGTATGACACACGGACCGCTTCACAATTATCGCAAACGATGCATCTAACACCTAGTGCAATGACTAGTGTGATTGATAAGCTTGAAAAAAAGGGTTATGTGGTTCGTACTCGTGATAGCAAGGATCGACGTGTTGTTCGAATCGGATTGACGCATAAAGGACGTACTGTTTTTCGTGCTCATGAGGCCTTTCATCGTGGCATGGCCCATTCATTGTTTGATTCATTAGAGGAAGGTGAAGCACCCGTGGTTGAAAAGGCCGTTGGTGACTTACAAGATTATCTTCATGAGCTAATACAGTTTTAATTGAGGACATTATGGAACGATTTACAATTGTTGAGTCCGCTCACGTGGTACCTGAACGTATTGTTACAAACGATGAATTGGCAACGTTTATGGATACGTCAGACGAATGGATTCATTCACGAACAGGTATTCACCAACGGCATATTGTGTCAAATGAGAATACTAGCGATTTGGCAACAGCCGTTGCTAACAAGCTCTTGGCACAAGCTGATTTATCAGCAGATCAACTAGATTTTATTGTTGTTGGGACAATGTCACCAGACCACCTAACACCAAGTGTTGCGCAACAAGTTCAAGGTCGGATTGGGGCAACGAATGCTTTTGCATTTGATTTGTCAGCGGCTTGTTCGGGCTTTGTGTATACGCTTAGTATGGCTAGTAAGTTACTAGCAACTAATTATCAACGTGGTTTGGTCATTGGTGCTGAAGTGCTAAGTAAGCTAGTAGATTGGGAAGACCGTTCGACAGCCGTTCTTTTTGGAGATGGTGCTTCAGGCGTTTTGTTACAGCAGGCTTCAACAGAGACTGGTTTATTAGCAGAATCGCTAAAAACCTATGGTAATCAATCAGAGTTCTTGACAGCGGGTCGTCAGCAAAATACGAATCATTTTGTTGGTAACATTGTGACAGCAGATCCCTATTTTCATATGAACGGACGTGAAGTTTATAACTTCGCAACTCGCCAAGTACCGGTTGTTTTATCCGAGGCATTGGAGAAAGCACAATTAACGGCAAATGACATTGATGTGTATGTACTACATCAAGCAAATGCCCGAATTATTGCCAGCATTGCAAAAAGGTTTGGTCAACCGATTGAGAAATTCCCAATAAATGTGACCGACTATGGTAATACCAGTGCAGCAAGTATTGGTATATTGCTTGATGAACTACGGACAAATGGTGTGGTTCATCAAGGACAAAGGATTGCTTTAGCTGGTTTTGGTGGTGGCCTGACTGCAGGTGCCCTAATTATCCAGTTATAATTTATAACAATTAATTTACTATTTTAATAAACGAAAAAGAGGAAAAGAACATGACTGAAACAGAAATTTTTAACAAAGTAAGCGAAATCTTGGTTGACCAATTTGATTTAGAAGATGATGAAATTAAACTAACAACTAACTTAAGCGAAGATATTGATGCAGATTCACTTGATTTGTTCGAAGTTTTGAACCGTGTTGAAGATGAATTTGATATTAAGTTGGCTGTTGCTGAAGAAATTCAAACGGTACAAGATTTGGTTAACAAGGTAGCAGAACAAGTAAACGCCTAAGTAGTCGACGTAGTTAGAAGGGACGATATTATGAGCTTTGAGCTAAATAATCCACTTTTTGAAAAGTTGGGCATGAAGTATCCTATTATCCAAGGCGGTATGGCTTGGGCTGGAACTGGTCATTTGGCTGGATCGGTTTCAGAGGCTGGTGGATTAGGTATTATCGGAACTGGATATTGGAAGGCTGACAAAGTACGTGAAGAGATTCACCGTGCTCGTGAAGTAACGGATAAACCTTTTGGGGTTAACGTGATGCTATTGTCACGTCATATTCGTGAAGTATTCGATGTTGTGATTGAGGAAGGTGTGAAAGTCGTTGCTACTGGTGCCGGCGATCCATCACCTTTTATTGATGAGTTGCACAGTCATGGTATTTTAGTCATTCCGGTTGTTCCATCCGTTGGACTTGCCAAAATGATGGAAAAGAAGGGCGTTGATGCCGTTGTTGCCGAAGGTATGGAATCTGGTGGCCACATTGGTAGTTTGACGACAATGACGCTGATACCTCAAGTTGTCGATGCTGTTGATATTCCAGTTATTGCTGCTGGTGGAATCGGGGATGGACGTGGTGTTGCAGCCGCCTTCATGCTTGGTGCATCCGGTGTGCAAATGGGAACGCGTTTCTTAGCATCTGAAGAATCAGAGGTCCATGAAAACTTTAAGAACGCAGTTGTGAAAGCTAAGGATATTGATACATTAGTGACTGGTGAAATTATGGGAAACCGTGCTCGTGTGCTAAAGACAAAGATGTCAAAGAACTTTGTTAAGCAAGAACGAGTTGAAATTCAAAAGCCCAAGCCAGATGCTGACGCTATTGAGGATTTGGAAAACGGTTCACTACGCCGTGCGGTGATTGATGGTGATAAAACTACTGGTGCTTTCATGGCTGGACAAGTTTCTGGATTGATTAAAGAATTAAAGCCAGTGTCACAAATTTTGTCAGAGACCTGGTCTCAGGCAGAGAATCTTTTGAAGTAACAATATTGGAGGACATATGAAAATTGGCATTTTAATGAGTGGACAAGGGGCTCAAAAAGTTGGCATGGGTGCTGATTTATACGAGCAAGTTCCTGCTTATAAAGAAACCATTGATGAAGCTAGTCATGTGCTAGGTTATGACATCATGTCAACTATTGTTAATGATGAAGAAAATGTTAAACAGACAAAGTATACCCAACCAGCAATTCTAGCGATGAGTACTGGTATATACCGAGCACTAGCTGATGTTATGCCAAAACCACAAGCAACTCTTGGCTTGAGTCTAGGTGAGTATAGTGCTTTGGTAGCAGCTGATGTATTAACTTTTGATCAAGCAATGCGGATTATCAAAGATCGTGGCGCTTATATGCAACAAGCTGGTGAAGATAATCCTGGTAAGATGGTTGCCGTTATGACAGATGATCAAGATTTGGTCATTGCAACGATTAAAAAGTTACAAGCAGCTGGTAAACGTGTTTATCCAGCAAATTATAATACATTTAATCAACTAGTTATTGGTGGTGTTGAGGCAGATGTGGATGCTGCAGTAGCGGCATTGACAGATGCAGGCATTGAACGAATGGTTGCGTTGCCGGTTTCAGGACCGTTCCACACACCATTGATGCAATCAGCAGCTGATCAATTGACAACGCGTATCGCAGATGAAAACTTTGCACCGATGGCATTTGATGTTTATTCAAATACGACAGGTGAGAAGTTTTCAGATGTTAAAGCGACATTATTAGATCAGATTGTTTCACCAACTTACTTTGCACAAGCATTGCAAGCAATGGTCGATGATGGTGTTGATACATTAATTGAATTTGGTCCAAGTGATACGCTTTATAAATTTGCTCGTAAAATTGTTGGTAAAGATATCAAACGTTATAAGGTCACTAATTTCAAGACGTATCAAGAAGTGCGGAACATGCTAGCAGCAGAATAGGAGACGAAGTGATGAATCTCGAAGGGAAAACAGTCTTAGTTACAGGGTCAACCCGTGGTATTGGTTTGGCCATTGCCCAAGCTTTTGATAAAGCTGGCGCACGTGTCATTTTGCACGGCCGTTCAGCTCCCAAAGCAGAGGTATTAGCTAAATTTAGTGAAGATACAATGGCGATTACAGCAGATATTGCCGACGATGCGAGTGTTAAAACAGCATTAGATGGGTTATTCGCTGAAATTAAAGGGATTGACATTCTGGTTAACAATGCTGGAATTGTGAATGACAAACTCACAATGGGAATGAAGTCAGCAGATTTCGCACAGGTTGTAAATACTAACTTAAATGGGACATTCAATGTCACGCAACCTGTGTTTAAGAAGATGTTGCGTGCCCGTACTGGACAGATTATTAACATGGCTTCTGTTGTTGGTTTGATGGGCAATGTTGGTCAGGCCAATTACGCTGCTTCTAAGGCAGGTATCGTTGGATTAACCAAGTCTCTTGCTAAGGAAGGTGCAATGCGTGGTATTCGTGTGAACGCCATTGCACCAGGTATGATCGACTCAGATATGACGAATGCCTTATCAGATAAAGTGAAAAATCAAGTGCTGGAAGCAGTACCATTAAAACGGTTTGGTGAAGCAACTGAAATTGCACATACAGCTGTTTTCTTGGCTCAAAACGATTACATTACCGGCCAAACAATTACGGTCGATGGTGGATTATATATTTAAGCAACGCATACGTGCGCTTTTGCACTTATTTATTTTTATTGACTTTTTTCGTACGTATAGAATTGCTAAAACATAAAGGAGAACAAGATGACACGAGTTGTTATTACAGGTTTGGGTGCTGTTACACCCGTTGGAAATAGTACTGAAGACTTTTGGAATGGTATTTTTAACGGTGAAGTTGGTATTGCACCAATCACAAAATTTGATGCAACAGAAACAGGTGTGACTGTTGCTGGTGAAGTTAAAGACTTTGATCCTTCTGCACGCGTTGGTAAGCGTGAATCACGTAAGATGGATCTATTTTCACAATATGCTGTTCATGCGGCTGGTGAAGCACTTGAACAAGCAGATTTAGCTGATGGCGTTGATAATCCAGACCGTTTTGGTGTGATTATGGGAACTGGTATTGGTGGTTTAACAACTATCGAGCAACAAGTTATTAAGATGCATGATAAAGGGCCAAAGCGTGTAAGCCCAATGTTTGTACCTAATGCTATTCCTAATATGGTTTCTGGTAACGTTTCAATGCGTTACGGTGCTAAAGGAATTAACTATACGGTTTCTACAGCATGTGCCAGTGCCACAAATGCGATTGGTGAGGCTTTCTGGCGTATCCAATCTGGTAAGATGGACGTCATGATTACTGGTGGGGCAGAAGCTTCAGTTAATGAGATGGGGATTTCAGGATTCGCCGCTTTAACAGCTTTGTCAACTGAACCAGATCCATTAAAAGCTTCAACACCATTTGATGTTAACCGTCATGGATTTGTATTAGGAGAAGGTTCAGGTGTATTGATCCTTGAATCATTGGAGCACGCTCAAGCACGCGGTGCCAATATTATTGCTGAAATTGTTGGTTATGGTTCAAATGCTGATGCTTATCACTTAACGAGCCCAACCCCTGATGGTTCAGGACCTGCTGGCTCAGTTAAATTAGCATTGGATGATGCTGGCATTCAACCAGAAGATATCGATTATGTAAATGCCCATGGAACAGCTACTGGTGCAAATGATGCAGCTGAATCAAAGGCAATGGAAGCTATCTTTGGTAAGAATGGTGTTTTGGTGTCTTCAACTAAGGGAATGACCGGTCATCTATTAGGTGCCGCTGGGGCGATTGAAGCCATTGCAGCTATTGGTGCGCTTGTTCGTGAAGAATTGCCAGTTAATGTTGGCCTTACTGAACAAGATCCTGAAACTGCTGGTGTGACTCTAGTCAATGATGATAATAGGCATGTTGCACCAAATTATGTGCTATCAGCAAATTATGGGTTTGGTGGTCATAATGCGGTGGTTATTTTTAAGAAATGGAGTGAAAAGTAATGGGTTTGCAATTAGACGAAATTCGAACGTTAATGCAAGACTTAGAAAAAAGCTCATTGCGTGAATTTTCATTACAATCAGAAGATTTTAGCTTACATTTAAGTAAGAATGAGATGACACAGCCAGTTGTCACAACACCTGCTCAGCCAGAAACAACTGAGCAAGCTGTGACAACTGATAAGAAAGTAGCTGAAGGAACTGATGACTTGGGCGCTGATAATAGCGTCTTAGTTGAAGCACCTTTGGTTGGAACGGTTTACTTGAAGCCAAAGCCAGATGCCGCTCCTTTTAAAGAGGTTGGCGATCATGTGCAAGTTGGTGAACAAGTTGCTATTATTGAAGCAATGAAATTAATGACCCCCGTTAAAAGTGAAGTGACAGGTGTGATTAAAGAAATCTTGGTTGAAGAAGAAGATGTTGTTGATTACGGACATGCTTTGTTCCGTGTCCAACCGGATGACTAGGAGGATTTGATATGTCAGTATTAAATACACAACAAATTCAAGAAATTTTGCCACATCGTTACCCAATGCTAATGTTGGATACCGTAGAAGAATTGGTACCTGGCGAAAGCGCAGTTGCGATTAAAAATGTAACGGTCAATGAAGAAATTTTCCAGGGGCATTTTCCAGGCAATCCAACATTTCCAGGTAATTTAACAATTGAGGCTTTAGCCCAAACTGGCGCAGTCGTTTTGTTATCAATGCCTGAATACAAAGGGAAAACGGCTTATTTCGGTGGTATTAAAAAGGCTCGTTTCCGTAAAATGGTTCGCCCTGGTGATCAAGTGAGATTAGAAGTTAAGTTGACCCGTTTACGTGGCCCTATCGGGGAAGGTAAGGGAACAGCCTATGTGGATGGCAAGCGTGTCACCACGGCTGACTTAACATTTATTGTTGGAGATTAAATATGTTCAAAAAAGTTTTAGTGGCGAATCGAGGAGAAATTGCGGTTCGTATCATTCGTACACTGAAGGAAATGGGCATTAAATCTGTCGCTATTTATTCTTCAGCCGATGCGGATAGTCTTCATGTGCGATTAGCAGATGAAGCAATTGCCGTTGGTGGACCAAGGTCAAAAGACAGCTATTTAAATATGAAAAATATTTTGAGTGCTGCTGTATTGACTGGTGCTGAGGCTATCCATCCGGGCTATGGTTTCTTATCTGAAAATGAAGCCTTCGCTGAGATGGTGGGTGCAGTTGGTCTAAAGTGGATTGGACCAAGTCCTAAGGTATTGGAATTGATGGGAAACAAAGCGAACGCGCGTGAGTCAATGCGTGAAGCTGGTGTACCAGTCATTCCAGGATCTGAAGGCTTTATCCATAATGCAAGTGAAGCGAAAAAGGTTGCTGAGCGAATCGGTTATCCTTTGTTGCTAAAAGCCGCCGCTGGTGGTGGTGGTAAAGGGATGCGATTTGTTTATGAGGAAACCGAATTAGCTGACAAATTTGATGATGCCCAACATGAGGCGAAAGCCGCTTTTGGGGATGGTCATATGTATGTTGAGAAGGTCATGACTAATGTGCGTCATATCGAGATGCAAATTATTCGTGACCAACAAGGCAATGTGCTATATTTCCCAGAACGAAATTGCTCATTACAACGTAATAACCAAAAAGTTATGGAAGAAAGCCCAGCGGTTGGTGTGACACAAGCAATGCGTGATGAATTGGGAGCTATCGCAACCAAAGCCGTCAATGCATTAGATTATGAAAATACCGGAACACTTGAGTTTTTGGAAGATCATGAAGGTAATTTCTACTTCATGGAAATGAATACTCGAATTCAAGTTGAGCACCCAGTTACTGAATTAGTTACTGGCGTTGATTTAATAAAGATGCAGGTACAGGTGGCAGCTGGTGAGACATTAACCATGCAACAGGCAGAGATTAAAGTTAATGGGCACGCAATCGAGGTGCGATTAAATGCTGAACAACCAGAGCGTAACTTTGCTCCAAGTGCTGGTAAGATTAATTTTGCCTTTTTACCAACTGGTGGACCAGGTATTCGTATCGATTCTGCGATTTACTCAGGTGACATTATTCAGCCATTCTACGATTCCATGATTGGTAAGCTACTGGTGCATGGTGATGACCGTAGTGAAGCAGTTATTAAGATGAAACGTATTTTAGATGAGCTGGTCATTGATGGTGTCAATACGAATGCGGATTTCCAAGAAGCGTTGTTGAATGACGAGGTTGTCGCCAAAGGATTGTTTACGACTCAGTACCTTGAGCATGACTTTTTACCAACATGGCAAAAAAGTTTAACAACAGGTGAATAGGAGGCAAATAATGGATTTATTTAATAAACCAAATGCCAAATTGCCTAAAATTAAAAAGGATGCGCATGTTGATGCTCAAATTCCGGATGGTTTATTTTTAGCATGTCCATATTGTGGCGCACAATTATATTCTAAGCAATTGGGAGAACATCGCGTTTGTCCAACTTGTGGTTACGGATTTCGTTTGCAAGCATATGAGCGTGTTCATTTAATGACAACGGCATTTGAAGAGTGGGATGCAGACTTAACACTAGAAACGACAGACTTTCCTGGTTATGCAGAAAAGCTAAGTCGCGCAAAATCACAAACTAAACTGAAGGAATCAGTTTTGACTGGTCAAGCGGTTATTGAAAATGAGACGGTTGCACTGGGAATTATGGATTCTTACTTTATGATGGGGTCATTAGGAACTGTGACTGGCGAGAAAATTACGCGCTTGTTTGAAAAAGCAACCACGCAACAGTTACCAGTTATATTATTCACTGCCTCTGGTGGTGCCCGTATGCAGGAGGGTATCAACTCTTTGATGCAGATGGCTAAGGTATCGGCAGCAGTAGCCGCACATCAGGAAGCCGGATTGCCATACTTTGTGGTATTAACTGATCCAACAACTGGTGGTGTGACTGCTTCATTTGCAATGCAAGGGGATGTTACATTAGCTGAACCACATGCGTTAGTTGGCTTTGCCGGTAAGCGTGTGATTGAGCAAACCATCCATGAGAAAGTACCTAAAGATTTCCAGCGTGCGGAAACAGTGTTGGAAAATGGGTTCATTGATGCAGTTGTGCAACGTAAAGAATTGCCAAAGGTTTTGGCACAACTCGTTAAATTCCATCAACCACAAGGAGGTCGTTAATCATGGTGAGTTTATTTAGACGTGAATTAACCCCCGTCCAAATCGTTAAACGTGCGCGTGAGGACCGGTTTATGGCCCGTGAAATTATTTCAGGCGTGTTTACTGATTTCTTTGAGCTACATGGTGATCGTTATGCTGGTGATGATAAAAGCGTGATTGGTGGTCTCGCAAACCTTAACGGTGAACCAGTGACGGTGATTGTGATTGACAAAGGTTCAGATATCAATGATAAGTTAGCTAAACGTAATGGTTCACCTGAACCATACGGTTATCGTAAGGCAATTCGTTTAATGAAACAGGCAGCTAAGTTTGGCCGACCAATTATTACGTTCATTAATACACCCGGAGCTTTTCCAGGAAAAACCGCTGAGGATCAGGGGCAAGGTGAAGCGATTGCGCAAAGTATTTTGGAGAGTCTGAAATTACCAGTACCAATGATTGCCATTGTTTATGGTGAAGGTGGTTCTGGTGGAGCGCTTGCATTGGCAACAGCTGATCAAGTGTGGATGTTCCAGAATTCAACTTATTCGGTTCTTTCACCTGAAGGATTTGCATCTATTCTATGGAAGGATGCAAAACGTCATGATGAAGCAGCGGCAGTGATGGGCTTAACGCCTAATGATTTGCTAGATAATCATGTCATTGAGTACATCATACCTGAAAGTCGTTCACATTCACGTGTCTTTTCACTGATTCGTGCAAAATTGACTGAGGAAATTCAAACATTGGCTAATATGCCAACGGATAAATTGATTGCCCAACGACGGGCGCGTTTTCGTAAATTTTAATTATAAAGGGAGCGAGATAAAAGTTGTTTTGAAGCCGGTGTGTGACGTGAATTGTGTTACATTGAGGCTTCAGACTTTTGACACGCGTTTATACTATCAAAGTTACAGACGTAAATTAATATATTTTTAGTAAAAGTGGCTGGAACATTTATTTTGTTCCAGCCACTTTTCTTATCATTTAGAGGAATTAGCCCATCGTGTCATGTTGATTTCTGCCATCCCCGTCTTTTTTCTATCTTTTTTCAATTTTTCCCGGTAGAATAAACTTAATATTAGGGGGATGAGGAGGAATATACAGTGACTGATAGGCAAATGGTGCAAAAGCAACAAGCTGGAGAATTTGCGGCGACGTTGATTGCAGATGGCATGATTGTTGGTCTAGGGACCGGTTCAACTGTACGTTTTTTTATTGAAGCATTGGCGGCCAGAATTAATAGTGAAGGATTGGATATTATTGGTGTCACAACATCTAATAAAACATCTTCATTAGCCAAGTCATGGGGAATCAAGTTAGCTTCAGTTGATGAAGTACCCAAAATTGATTTAACGATTGATGGTGCTGATGAAGTCGACCACCAATTAAATGGCATCAAGGGTGGGGGTGCAGCTCTGCTGTTTGAAAAAATTGTTGCGTTAAATTCAGAGAAAAATATTTGGATTATTGATGAATCAAAATATCATGAGGTGATTGGTCAATTTCCATTACCCGTTGAAGTGGTGCCTTATGGCAGTCATCATCTGTTGCAAAAGTTTTTGGCAGCAGATATGAATCCGACTTTTCGACGAACGACGACAGGCGAACGGGTAACCACTGATGCAGGTAATTACATTATTGATTTGCACTTAAACCACATTACGCATCCTACAAGTTTAGCGTATTTTTTGGAACAAACGATTGGGGTCGTTGAACATGGGTTATTTTTGAATATAGTCGATGAGGTTATTATTGGCGGCAATCAACCGACATTAATTTCTAATACAAAGCCATCATGTTAGACTAAATAACGCCATAATCCTATGGTACAATGAGATTAGTTGTATTGGGGAACACAATAACAAAGGAGAATGACAGAAATGACTTGGCAAGATAATTTTCAATTATGGACAAAACACAATGATTTACCAGAATATTTAAAAAATGACATGGATGAGTTGGCAATAGATGAACAACAAGCAGAAGATGCTTTTTATCAACCATTGTCATTTGGAACTGCTGGTATGCGAGGCCTGTTAGGTGCAGGAATCAATCGTATGAACATTTACACGGTCCGACAAGCTACAGAGGGATTAGCTCGTTTGATGGATTCATTATCTGAAGATGTGAAAAAGCGCGGTGTTGCGATTTCATATGATTCACGTCATTTCTCACAAGAATTTGCTTTTGAATCAGCCAAGGTTTTGGGTGCCCATGGTATTAAGGCCTATGTCTTTGAATCACTACGCCCAACACCAGAGCTATCTTTTACTGTGCGTCATCTTAATGCTTATGCAGGGATTATGATTACAGCTTCGCACAATCCAAAAGAATACAATGGTTATAAAATTTACGGTGAAGATGGTGGCCAGATGCCACCAAAGGAATCGGATATTATTACAGCATCAATCCGTGAAGCCGACATGTTTACGGTACCAGTAAAGCCGCAAACGGAGCTAGAATCTGCCGGTTTGTTGGTAACCATTGGTAAGGATGTTGATGATGACTATTTGTCTGAAATCAAGACGGTTACGGTGGATCAAGAATTGGTTAATAAAGAAGGCCGTGATATGAAGTTGGTCTATTCACCACTTCATGGAACGGGCGCTTTGATTGCCGGCCAAGCGTTGGCTAATGCTGGCTTTAAGAATGTGACGATCGTACCAGAACAAGCACAGCCAGATGGTGATTTTCCAACAGTTACTTTGCCAAATCCGGAAGACCCAGCAGCATTGGCCATGGGGATTGATTTGGCTAAGCAACAAGGTGCTGATGTGGTGATTGGTGTGGATCCAGATGCTGATCGGATGGGAACAGCGGTCCGACTACCATCAGGTGAATATCAATTATTAACAGGTAATCAAATTGGAGCCATTTTACTGCACTACTTACTAACTGCTAAGCAAACAGCTGGTACGTTACCAGCAAATGGTGTGCTTGTTAAATCAATTGTTTCATCAGAGTTTGCGGCAGATATCGCAAAGAGTTTTGATATTGAAACTGTTAACGTGTTAACGGGCTTCAAGTATATTGCTGAACAGATTCAAAACTATGAATCAACGCATGAGCACACTTTCTTGTTTGGCTTTGAAGAATCATATGGTTACCTTGTTAAACCATTTGCTCGTGATAAAGATTCTGTTCAAGCAACTGTTTTGTTAGCGGAAGTAGCAGCTTATTACAAGTCATTAGGTAAGACGCTGTATGACGGTTTGCAAGACTTGTTCAAGACATATGGTTATTTTGTTGAAAATACACAATCACTAACATTTAAGGGAATCGATGGTGCGGAGAAGATTGCAGCATTAATGGCGAAATTCCGTGCTGAGCAACCAACTTCATTTGGTGACATTGCGGTCACAAAGTTTGCGGACTTTACGTTACAAACAGAGACTGATACGCAGACAGGTGTGACGACCCCAATGACATTACCAAAGGCAAATGTATTGAAGTATTGGTTGGCTGATGGCTCATGGGTAGCTGTGCGTCCATCTGGTACTGAACCAAAAATCAAACTATATGTTGGTACTAAAGGTGCAACACAACAAGCGGCTGATGATAAATTAACAGCTATTCAGCAATCAATTACTGATTATGTTGATTAATGCATTTTAAGTATAAGAGGTTGGAACATTTTCTTGTGTCCCAACCTTTTTTAGGTTATTCGTCAAATGGTACTGATAGCAGAATTATTTAATTGAATAGCTTAAGCGCTAAGCAGCTGAATTCTTCATGAATTTGGCTGCTTTTTGTGTATAGTTTTGTGAGTAGAAACTGTCTTTAAAAGCAATTAATATACGCAAACGGAATAGTTTGAAATTGCGAAAACCGTATGCAGTACGCTTAATGGCTTTAATTTTATTATTAGCCCTCTCAACGGGACCATTAGAGAACTTATAGGTAAAACTGTTTTCAATTTCTGATAGATGCTTTTTTAGAGTCAGCCGAGCCTTTTTCATATCTAGAGGGATTTTTTGTTGGACAGACTAGTTACAGCTGGTCTGTTTTTTTATTTATCGTAAATTATACAGAAACAAATAAAAAGGTACCGATGACTAATCTGAATGATTAGCTATCAGTACCCAAAATTGTAGAACCCTTTTTTATCAATAAAGGGTTGTTATGCCACACGCATATTATAAAAAAATAAATATTAGGCGATGGATATTTTTGGGCATGTTACAATGTAGGATAGTAGACTAGAAAGTATCTTATGATTATTAGTTCATAAAGATTGGAGAAAATGATGATTGGATGGATTATTGTCGGTATCGTGGTTGTCTTGGCTTTATTATGGGTAGGAATTTATAACGGCCTTGTACAGGCACGTATGCGTACACAAGAGTCATGGAGTCAGATTGACGTACAGTTAAAGCGACGAAACGATTTGATTCCAAATTTGGTGGAGACAGTCAAGGGCTCAGCTAAATTCGAACAAGGAACTTTAGAGAAAGTTGTTAGTCTGCGTAATGCATTAACACAAACACCAACTGATGACCATCAGAAAACAATGGCCCTATCAGACCAACTGACCAACTCTTTGAAGTCAGTTTTTGCAGTTGCTGAATCGTATCCCGATTTGAAAGCATCAAATCAATATAATAAGTTGATGGAAGAATTGACGAATACAGAAAATAAAATTGCTTATTCACGTCAGTTATTTAATACCACAACTGCCACATACAATACAAAATTGCAGTCGTTCCCAACAAACTTTGTTGCTAAGATTCATAGCTTCAAACCTAGTGAATTCTTGGAAACACCAGCAGAAGAACGAGAAATGGTCAACGTCTCATTTGATGAACGTGGCCTTTAAGAGGTGATTGACCATGTTATTTGAACAAATTGCAAAAAATAAACGCAAGACAATTGTGTTGTTTGTTGGTTTCTTTTTGTTCATGGGAATTGTTGGTGCAGCGTTAGGGTATTGCATGTTTGGTGAATGGGTAGCAGGTGTAATTATAGCGGTCGTAACAGGAATTGTTTACGCTGTCTATATGTTTGGTCAATCAACAGATGTCGTAATGGGAATGAATCATGCCCAGGAAATCACGAATGCGGACCAGGCGCCTGACTTATGGCATATCGTAGAAGATATGGCGCTAGTCGCAAATGTGCCAATGCCACGTGTATTTATTATTGATGATCCAAGTCCTAATGCTTTTGCAACGGGTAATGACCCTGAACATGCAGCGGTAGCAGCGACTTCTGGCATCATGTCAGTATTAACACGTGAAGAATTAGAAGGTGTCATGGCACACGAGATGACGCATGTTCGTAACTATGATATTCGACTGCAAACAATTGCCGTTGCTTTGACATCAGCAATTGCCATGTTGGCCAACTTTGGAACCCATTTTTGGTACTTTGGTGGTAGTCGTAATCGTGATAATAAAGAAGGCAACGTTATTGCGTTAATTGCTTCGATTGCTGTGCTTGTGTTGGCACCAATTGCGGCAACGTTAGTCCAATTAGCAATTTCACGAAATCGAGAATTTTTGGCAGATGCCGGTGCAGTGGAATTGACGCGTAATCCGCAGGGACTGATCAATGCCTTGAATAAAATTTCTAATAGTGAACCAATGTCTGATGAAAATGTTTCACCAGAAAGTGCCGCATTGTATATTTCTAACCCATTACAAACAAAAAAATTAACCAATCTATTTTCAACACACCCACCAATGTCTGAAAGAATTTCAGCATTACAAAAAATGTGAAGATGAATATATTTTAAGCATAAACATTAATAGACAAAAGATATTTTAAAGTCAGAGTAAATCGCGTGACATTGAAAGATCAGTCTTTTGCCACATGTTTATGCTTTTTTCTTTTGGCTTTTGAATACGCTGTGATACAATGAAAGAATTGTTGGTCGTCGAAAAGGCCAAAAGAAGGAGAAAATGATGAAAAAGAAAGCCCCAGTGGTTAAGAATCAAGAATTTGATGCTGAAGTAATCGACTTAACTTACCAAGGAAATGGTGTTGTTAAAGTTGATGATTTTCCGGTATTTGTGACGAATGCAGTTCCTGGCGAAAAGATTCGCGTGGGTATTACAAAAGTTACTAGTAATTATGCCTTTGGACGGGTGGTAAAGACAATTGAGTCATCACCAAACCGTAATCATATGGTTAATACAGCTGCTTTAACAACTGGTATTGCACCATTAGCACACCTAAAATATGATGCACAATTGAAATTCAAGCAACAACAGATTGCCGAATTATTCAATAAGCAACATGTTGATGTTAATGTAGCACCTACTATTGGTATGGAAAATCCAACGGGTTACCGTAACAAAGCACAAATTCCAGCTCGTGAAATTAAAGGACAATTAACGACTGGATTCTTCCGCCGTGGTTCACACCGGTTGATGCCAATTGAGGATTTTTATATTCAAGATCCTGAAATTGACAAAGCCATTGTTATTATTCGTGATATTTTACGGAAGTTCCATATTGCCGCTTATGATGAAGTTCATCATAAGGGGGTTATTCGTAATATTATGGTTCGTCGTGGTTATTATTCACACGAAATGATGGTTGTGTTAGTTACACGTTCAAAGCGTATTCCTGGTGCAAACATTATCATTCCACAAATTAAAGAAGCGCTGCCAGAAGTGACTTCGATTATTCAAAACGTTAACCAAGATAAGACAAATGTTATTTTGGGTGATGTTAACCATGTATTGTGGGGAAACAAAGTGATTAAGGATACTTTGTTTGATAAGACTTTTGCGATTGGACCAAATTCATTCTATCAAGTTAATCCACAAACAACCGAAGTGCTTTATAAGTTAGCAGCTGATAAGGCTGAATTAACTGGTAATGAAACAGTTATTGATGCTTACTCAGGTATTGGAACGATTTCATTGACGATTGCTGATAAGGTAAAGTCAGTACTTGGTGTGGAAGTTGTGCCAGCAGCTATTGATGATGCTAAGCGTAATGCAGATTTAAACAATGTTCATAATGTTAAATTTGAATTAGGTAAGGCTGAAGAAAAGATGGTCGCATGGCAACAAGATGGCCTACAACCAGATGTTATCTTTGTGGATCCACCACGTAAGGGATTGACCCCCGAGTTAATTGATGCGGCTTCGGCAATGGCACCAAAGAAAATTGTGTACATTAGCTGTAATCCAGCAACCTTAGTACGTGATATTGTGCAATTCGAAGAAAATGGTTACACGATTAAAGGTGATGTGCAACCAGTTGACCAATTCCCACAAACAACGCATATTGAGTCAGTAACTGTACTTGAGCGTGATTAATAATTATTTTTAAAAGCATGAATGAAGAGCAGGCTGAGGCAACTGGATGCCACAGCCTGCTTTATGCTTAAAATGTATCAATTGTAAATCAACAATTTTTACAGCATAAACACGTGTCAAATTTATTTTAGAATAATTTATCAGCTGAGAGATAGCTAATTTTATTGTTGATGATGATATAATTAATATTAACTAAACGTATAAGTAGTACACAAGGGGAACTAATTATGGCATACAAACTTGGAATCATTGGCACCAATTGGATTACAAAACAATTCGTACAAGCGGCTCACGAATCAGGTCAATATGTGCTAAAGGCAGTATATTCACGTCATGAAGATACTGGTAAGCAATTTGCTCAACCATTTAATGTTGATGATGTTTATACTGATTTGGAAACTTTCTATAATAGTGGTATCAATGTTGTTTACATTGCATCACCTAATAGTGTGCACTTTGAACAGGTTAAAGCTGCGATAAGCCATGATATTCATGTGATTGTGGAAAAAACTGCTTTTTCTAACCCAACGGAGTATGCTGCGATTTTAGAACTACTACATGATCATCCCAATGTACGTTTATTTGAAGCAGCCCGTCATATCCAGCAGCCTAATTTTAAAGTTATTGAACAACAAGTGGCCCAAATGGAAAAAATTTCTGGGGCAACTTTTGTTTATGAAAAGTACTCATCACGCTTTGATGACTATCTAGCAGGTAACGAACCTAATGTACTCAGTCGTCGTTTTAGTGCGGGAGCATTGACAGATTTAGGTGTGTACCCAATTTATGCCGCTATTAAACTGTTTGGTGCACCAAAACAAAGTCGTTATTTTGCGACACCATTACGTAATGGTGCTGATGGTCGTGGCATAGCTATTCTACGTTATGATGATTTTGATGTAACAATCGAGTTTGGAAAGGGATCTAATAGTCATTTACCATCTGAAATTCTAGGTCGACGGGACACCCTAGTAATCGGTGATATTGCTGAAGTACTTGATGTAACTTATTATGATAACGAAGGTGCTGCCCATCGATTGAGTCAAGAACCATTAGAAAATCCGATGATTGATGAAGCGGTAAAATTTGCTGATATGATGACAAATCCGGTCGATACTGCGGAAGCTTATCAAGAATTATTAGCCTTAAGTAAAACAGTAAACCAGGTACTATTTGATTTACGTCAAGATGCTGGGATTGTATTTCCTGCTGATAAATAACAATGAAACATAATATGAAGGAGATAAAATGGATTCCCGTTTTGAAGAACGTTTAACAAGTGTTGGGTTTACCACGCTAACGCCAATTCAATCAGCTGTTGCTGAACCCTTGGCAAATGGTCAATCAATTGATGCACTTGCACCAACAGGGACAGGAAAAACACTGGCCTTTACCTGGCCACTGTTACCTAAATTGGTGCCTGAAGATGGCGAACAATTATTAATATTAGCGCCGTCACAAGAATTAGCTATGCAAACAACACGGGTTGTCCGTGATTGGGCGAACGTACTGTCATTAAAAGTGTTGTCACTAACTGGTGGTGCAAATATCAAGCATCAATTGGATCGTTTAAAAAAGCACCCAGAAATTTTGATTGGAACGCCTGGACGGGTCAGTGAGTTGATTAATAACGGTAAACTAAAATTAAAAAGATTAAGAACGTTAATTTTAGATGAAGCTGATGAGTTGTTGCGCGATGATACAGCAAATCAAATTGATCTTATTTGGGATTCAATTGATGACGATGACGTACAAGTTGCATTATTTGGTGCGACGGAAGTTGATCAGTCAACGGCTAGCGGTCTATTTAATCGTGAATTTTCGCGGATTGATCAACGACAGGTTAGCATTCCAACAGCAATTAAGCATGAGTTTTGGTTAACAGCACGTGATCAACGACAAAAAAGATTGCGTCAATTAGCGACAGAAAGGCGTTTTCAAGCGATTGTATTCTTTAATACAACAAAACAATTAAAGATTACAGCCAGCTTTTTGGCACATGAACATGTGGCGATGGCGACTTTGGTACGCGGTGATTCAAGTACCACAAGGGCAAAATCACTTACTAATTTCCGCCAGGGTAAAGCAAAATTTTTGTTAACCACTGATGTTGCGGCAAGGGGACTTGATATTCCCGATTTGCCAGCAGTAATAAATTTCGACTTACCACGTGATGGGGAGACTTACACACATCGTGCCGGTAGAACTGGTCGTATGGGGAAAGTCGGTACTGTAATTTCTTTCGGAAATGATCATGATTTCCGCGATTTGAAGAAAATGGTTGCTATTGATATTCAGGCCATTTCTGGTGGTAAAGGGTTACCAAAGGCTGAGAAAGCAACAATTACTGAAAAAGCGGCTCATAAAAATCAAAATGAGACGTCTGTGACCCGTCCGAAATCAAAGTCATCAAAGGTTGACCAGCCTAGAAAAAAGAAAGTAGCAACTACCGACAGTATTTCACGTCAAGAGCGTTTTGCTAAAGAAAAGCGTGCCAAACGTAAGCATCGTAAAAATAAAGGTAAGCCAAAACATAATTAATAAGTGGATTGAGAACGAGATAAAATCAAATATTTCGCTCTTTTTTTATGAGCAATCCACTATTCAGGAAACGTTTTCACAAATTGTCTGTTTGTGAATAAAAAATTGTTATTTCATTCACAAAAAACGCTGTATATGTTACGATAATAGGTAATGAGAGATTCACAATATTTGAGATAGATTGTGAAAATAGGTAAATTTTGAAAAAGAGGTCGAAATAAATGGTTGAACATGATATTCCTAGAGCAACGGCAAAGCGATTGCCAATATACTATCGCTACTTAAAACTGTTGTTAGACTCTGGGACTGTCCGCGTTTCATCAAATGAGTTATCTGATGCAGTAAAGTTTGATGCGGCAACAATTCGACGTGATTTTTCTTACTTTGGCGCATTAGGTAAGCGTGGATACGGTTATGATGTCGAAGCCTTGATGACGTTCTTTGGTGAAATTCTTAATCAAGATACGTTAGCTTCTGTTGCGTTAGTTGGAGTAGGAAACTTAGGTCAAGCTTTGTTGAATTTCAATTTCCATCAAAGCTCAAATGCACGTATTGCAGCAGCATTTGATGTTAATCCTGATATTGTTAATACCATTCAGTCAGGAATTCCAGTGTACAGTCTAGATGATTTAGAGAAACAAATTACGGATCAGCGCATTGATGTTGCAATTGTAACGGTACCTGCTGATGTCGCACAAGATGTTGCTAAGCGTTTAGCTACTGCAGGTGTGCGTGGTATTTTGAATTTCACACCATTGCGTTTGGATGTACCAAAGTCAATTCGTGTTCAGAACGTGGACTTAACTAATGAGCTACAAACGCTTTTGTATTTTATAAATAATTTCGGTGAAAAGTAGGTTTTTACCAAAATTATAATTAATTATAAATAAAGAAGGGGTTACGACAGATTCTAGTCGTAACCCCTTTTCTCTTAAAATCAGCTTCAAGATGACTTTCGTCTCGTCTGATGTTAATCGTTAATATAAATGAAGTCTGCAGCATGTTGTGTAACTTGGAGCTTTCTATCACCAGAAATTAATACTAAGGGACCATCAAATGGTAGCCGCTCTTTAATTGTCCACGTGCTATTCAGGTCTAGTTGCAAAGTCTCGGTATATTGTAATAGTTCTAAGTCTTCAGTGAAACTATTGATAGTAACAGTTTCGTTATCGTTCGCTTCACGCAATGCTCGTAATGATTTTGGGTGGTAGTGATGGTCAATGTCGGGAATGACAAGCCCATGAGGACTCAATTCTGGGAATCCCAAATATTTATCTAGTGCGTTGATAAATTGATCATTTGCATCATGGTCCAGATGATCAGCATTAGAATGCGCTTCTGAAATTGATAAGCCAAGTTTGGTTGCACCAAATGTTTCAATCAAACGATGTGATCGGATTAAACGAAGGGCAGTTGCACGACCGGGTTTTGTTAAAGTGACACCATAATAAGGTACTACGTCAACTTCACCAGCTTCTTGCAGTTTTGCTAACATATTTGAAACTGATGAGGGAGTGACATTTAAATGTTCAGCAATTTGGTTATTTGAAATTTTTGTTGATTCATCGCCAACACTTAATTCTAGGATGGTTTGTAAATACTGGGTTTTAGAAATAGATTCAGGCATAATGTAAAAATTCCTCGTTTGTTGTGTAATAGTTAATGCTGTTAATTATATCACGGAAAAGACAATTGTGTTTTTTATATGATTAAAAAAATAATACGTTTGATAAAATATTTAGGATAGGTTATCATAATTATGGAAAATTAAATTAGCAACTGACGACAGTCAGTAACAAGTTTTGGAGGCTAGATATGCAGGAAACAAAGATGCGCCAAGAGAACAAGTTAGTTGGATGTGCCGTGATTCGGCAATTATTGCAAAGCTCGCGTGACATTTCTGAGCAGACTGTTCATCAATTAGTTGAATTGCTAGAGGCGACGCGTGATTGCCAACAAGAAGTTTTTGTTGGTCAGGTATATGATAGTTGTGTCTACAGAATCGGTTGTGGTTCCGTTTACTCGGAAACAAAATTAAAATTTGCCACACCGGATGTCCGTAATAAGTTTGCCAGTTCATTTGAGGCTGCTTGTCATGAGGTCGGGTTGCGTGTTCATCGAAGTTACTAATAATAGGTTAAAAACTACTTTCTAATTTCTATAATTAGTCATTTGGATGGATAATTATGAATATGACAGCCTGGTACTATAAAGTAGTGAGGCATGAGTTCAAAGGGGGTTGGGACATTTATTTGTCCCAACCCCCTTTATGCTTAAAATACATTAATCATAAGTTTATAAACTCTAATTATAAACGTTTTTTATTTGTCAGTCCTTAAACCAACGTAATTGTTTTATATTTTTTGGTGTAGCTGCTCAATTGTTTGATTGTTAAGCAAAAAATATAACAAAATACTTTGGATAGGTAAAAAGACAAGTTGTTTAATCACTCGTACCCATAACAAAGACATAATAGTTTCGTTATTATGAATATTACCAATTATCACGACCCATAATGTATTGCATAGGACGTTGACGATTACAAGGACAATACTTACTGTTACGATGATTCGAAGCCAAGATAACGTTTGTTGCTTATAGAAGGAAAAACCGTAAATGGCAGCTGCTAGGACAGCAGATAAGGTAAATCCCCAAAAATAACCGTAACCATTGAGCAAGCTACTGATCACATCAGTAAAAATCGCAACTAGCATTCCCCAGGCAGGACCATACCATTTTGCAATCATGCCAACGATTAAAAAAGTAAAACCAACTTTAATTGTGGCAGTTCCTAATGAGAAGCGACTGATGACTAACTGTAGGGCGATTAAAATACCCAACATAGCCAATTGTTTTGTACGTAAACGTGGTAAACCATATTCTAATGTTTTCATTTGAAAACACCTCCTTCTTTTGGAGGGTTTCACTTATTACAGTGAATGTGACCAAGACATCGCGGTAATCCTTCGTCCATGGCCCACATTCCGTTTCCATGGCACTTAACGCATCTTGATCTACCCTGTGCATCTAACAAATTTATATTATACTGCAAAGAATTTAAAAGTAAAATGAATTTCTAAAAAGCAAAACAAACGTCAAGGGTTTAAAATGTTTAAAAAGTTGGTAAAATGTTTTAATAAGGATAATTCATGGATATAAAAATGAAGACTGTCTACAAAGGGGCCGGATATGGGAAAAGTTTCAATTAGAGATGTTGCTAGTTTAGCGGGCGTATCAATCGCGACAGTATCACAAGTATTAAATGGCAAAGGGACTCGTTTTTCTGAAAAAACGAAAGCGAAAGTTTTGGCGGCCCGTGATGAAATTGGCTATGTACCAAATGCAAGTGCCCGTAGTTTAAAACAAGGGGCTACGATGCTAATTGGTGTCGTCGTGCCAAGTTTACGTAACCCGTTCTTTGGTGATTTGGTGCAACACATGCAAGAAAATATTCCTGATAATGTCTCATTATCAATTATGACGGCAGGAGCTGGTCAGGCTGATCAAACGGTTGAAATGTTGGTTAATTCAGGCGTTCATGGTATTATTATGGCAGGTCAATTGGCACAACCTGTTGCTATTGCTAGTAGTTTGAAAAAGCGTGGCATAGCCTTAGTGGTTCTTGAGAATCATGACGGATTAGTTGATGCAGATGCTGTTTATGCTTCTGATAAAATGGGTGGTCACCTGGTGGCTGAACACCTGTTAGCTCTCGGTCATAAACACGTTGTGCTGTTAGGAAATCAAGTTTATACTGATAACCTGCAATATCGAACAGCAGCGTTTAAAGAGACGATGTTAGCTGCAGGGGCGAAAGTTAGTGAGGTTGCAACACGTAATTTGACAAAGCATGCTGGCCGTGCAGCTGCAATGGCTGTTTCGATTACACAAGCAACAGCAGCATTTGCATTAAATGATGAACTTGCTATCGGCTTAATTGCTGGACTTAATGCACATGGTATTCAGGTACCTAAAGATATGTCGGTTATTGGCTATGATGATACTGACTATGCTGAATTTTTCAGACCTGCATTAACGACTGTTGAACAGCCACTTTGGTTAATTGCTGAAGCGGCCATGAAAACGGTGGTGGCACGTATTAATCATCCTGATGCGGAACGACAAGTGGCTGCATTTGATACGAAATTAATTGTTAGAGAATCAACTGCATCACTATCATAGATATGGTAAGGTAAGTGTAACAAGGAGGTCATTTTATAATGACAGGATTGTTCAAACGAACACGCGAACTAATAAAGTCACCAATAGGAGTCGATAAGCGCCAGACCATTATGTCAGCAGCCTTATCGACCCAAGTAACACATCTTATGAATGATGGTTGGGTGCCAAAGTCAATCGCTGCTTATGTTGACGATATTGTTAATAATGAGCAATTGAACGACCAAACAATGAATCAAATCTTATCGGAAAAGTGGGGCGAAGCACATCGGATTGGGTCGTCGCTTTTTACAACCATGTTTACAGCTGGGTTTCATCGTGGTGGTGTACCCGCAGCTGACCGCCTTGACGTGCTATACAAATTGCTGGGTATGACAGTTAGTCCAACTAATTTTGTGAGAATGTCACGGTTAGGTGATTGGGACTCAAAAGACAAAATTAAGGATGTAGACATGTATTATTTGCATCTCGAAACGGTTGATGAGGTGCAAGATTATTTTGAATTCGTTAAACAAATCGCCTTTATGGTACGGCTAAAGCATCATGCTTGGAATGGTATTCGTTCAAAGTATGAAACTAGTCGACAATTAAGTACGATCATGGACAATCAATTGCGATACTATCTCAGCAAGCCAATTGTGGATTTTATTTTACGCAATAATTGGCGTCAGGAAGACGTTGCTGAGGAAACCTTACAGTTGACTGGTACGCCAGTGTCTTATCCTAATGTCGCCTTTCATAATCGTGGGGTTGCGAAGCAGGATAATGTCAAGATGGCATTACCAGGTTATCATCTGGAATTGATTTTTAATAATCAAGGTCATTTGGTATCGATGTGGGAGGCCTTAGAGGCTCATCAGACGGTTGATGAATATGGCGTGCTTACTTTTTCAGAAGTACCAGACGATTACTCATTAGCTGAACTACAGATGATTGCCAATACGGAATCAACCAATTATGCAAATGCTGGTGGTCCAATCCACCAGTCATTAGATGTAAAGCCAGCCAATCGTTACGCTGGACTTGAATCAGATTTACGTAATTATGCGAAAAAGCAATTTTAAATAGATGTAACCCCCTCGTTGAACTGCAACGAGGGGGTTATTTGTATGTTAACGTTAGAAAACGGCGTTATATATGACTTGTACGGCTTCGTTCATGCGATCGACAGGGACACCAATCATTGTTGAAATTTGTGATGCGCCTTGATTTATCATTGGTAGATTGATACCAGCTTCAGCTAATGCCGAAGTTATTTTGCTAAATGTACCAATGTGTTGTTGCATACCTTCACCGACAATCATAATGATGGCATAGTCGTCTAACCAATCTAGTTCATCTGGGGCAATGATGGCGTAAAGATCATGACTAATATGCGCTTTGATCTCAGGTGTTAATTGTGCTTTATCAAAGATGATAGTCATATCATCGATTCCGGAAGGCATATGTTCATAGCTGACATTATATGTTGCTAAAATTTGTAAAATTTTTAAGGTAAAACCGACTTCACGGTTCAGCAAATAGCGATGTAAGTACAGGGAAGCAAAGCGATTGTCATTGGCGATACCTGTAACAGGATTTTTTGGATCAATCGCATGATTAGGCATGATCATTGTACCAGGAGCTTGTGGATCATTGGTGTTTTTGACATTAATTGGTATATTCGCTTCAATAACCGGGATAATTGCCTCATCATGGAAAACAGCAAAGCCGGCATATGATAATTCACGCATTTCACGATAAGTCATTTTTGAGATTGGTTGTGGATGGGCGACAATCTTTGGGTTAGCCGAGTAAATTGCTGATACGTCAGTAAAATTTTCATACAAGTCAGCTTGCAGGCCTCTTGCCAAAATTGCGCCAGTAATATCAGAACCACCGCGGCTAAACGTTGCAGCATAACCATCATTGGTATAGGCGATAAATCCAGGAACAATGAGGAGACTCGAGTCATCGAATTGATACTGATTGATTGCATGATAACTTTCTGGATCTAAGCGGGCAGCGCGTGGCGAACCAGTCACAGTAAGTCCTAATTCAGCTGGTGAAACAAAGTTAGCTAGCATGCCTTTTTCTTGCATAATTGCTGCTAGTAATTGGGCGTTTAATAGCTCACCATGTACCATGAAAGCGGCGTAGAGATGATTAAATGATGGATAGTGCACTCGGTTTAGGTGAACGAGTTGTTGCTTAATCTGTGAAATAATCTTATTATCTTCTAACGAAAAATGTTGAGCAATTTCTTGATAACGCGCTAATATTGTTGTCATAATTTCATCGGTGTTGGCACCAGCAATTGTTTGATCAGCGTAGGTTTTTAGTAAGTCGGTCACTTTGATGTCACTATCAAAACGCTTGCCCGGAGCTGATACGACAACGACCCGACGATCATGATCTGCTGTAATAATATCCAAAACTTTTTGGAATTGTGCGCCTGTCGCCAGGGATGAACCACCAAATTTTACGACTTTCATTGTTTCTGCCTCCAATTGAATTCCTAATTGGCACTAATTAAAAGTGAAAAAAAGATTAATGTCAAGTATTGACATAGCCATAAGATTAATATATTCTAATGTTACGTTAATGATTAATAGAGGTTGCAACCAACAACAGTCACTTAGTGGAGTTCACACAGACAATGATACTAAGTAAAAGGGGCGGTTGCCGAAATGATACAGATTGTGTAACTCGTATCGTTGGGCTAATAGCGAAAAACTATTAGACTGTCGCTGAATAAGCGGGGAGCTATTGTCACGGTCTTAAGGAATAGAAATGTGTCCGATTGACAGTGCAATAGTACTGTCAATCGGTTTTTTTATGCAATAAATTTAACAGCAAAGGGGCCATTATCATGGTAGTAGCAGCAACAAGACCAACAAGAATTAAAATATCACAAGTGGCAGTCACACATAATGTGGCCGTTACTCGTCAGGCCAGCGGTGCGAAGTTTATGTTTTTAGCCGTAAAAGCCAACGCTTATGGATTTGGTTTGATACCAATGGCACAAGCCGCGGTCAAAGCGGGGGTTGATGGCTTAGCGGTTGCCGTGTTAGATGAGGCCTTAGCGTTACGACAAGCAGGCATTACGGTACCAATTCTTATCTTGGGAATTACGTTGCCACAATATGCCAAGTTGATAGCTGATAATAATTTAATTGCGACGGTTAGTGATTTGGCTTGGTTACAATTAGCTCAGGAAAATTTGGATGAACATCAGGCGACTTTGCAAGTTAATTTAGGGGTCGATACTGGTATGGGGAGAATTGGTTTTCGTAGTCGCGAAACGTTATCTGAAGCAATTACGTACTTACAATCGCATGCGAGTTTCTTTAAATATCAAAGTATCATGACCCATTTTTCAGAATCTGATTCATTAGCCACAGATTACTTTCAAAAGCAGCTGGCAAATTGGCATCGCTTAACGGATGACTTACCAATGCCGCCGATGGTTCATTTAGCGAATTCTGGTGCCGCGATGTATCATGCCGATGAATTACCAACTGATTATATTCGTGCAGGGACAGTCGTGTATGGTATTGAACCATCACGTGGTGAGGTTTTGCCAGATAATTATTTAAAACCTGTCCTAACTTTGGAAACAGAACTTGTTTTTGTGAAAAAAATGCCCGCCGATGTGGGGATTAGTTATGGTCATACGTACTACACATATGAAGGTGAATGGGTTGGTACGCTACCAATCGGTTATGCCGATGGTTTGCCACGACCAATTCAAGGATTTGAAGTATTAGTAAATGGCAAAAAGGCACCTATTATTGGACAAATAGCAATGGACCAAATGATGATTTCATTACCGGAAGAGTTACCAGTGGGTACCGTCGTGACGATTATTGGTAAGCAAGGACAATATGAAAATACAATTGAAGATGTTGCGCAACATGTGGGACTAGCCCCTTGGGTCGTTGCTACAGGATTACAAGATCGACTGATGCGTGTGCTTGTTGATTAAAAGGGAGAAATAGTAAATATGTCAAAACCATATAAAGTCAATCAGGACGGTGAATTAACAATTGGTGGCGTTACAGCGACAGAATTAGCTTCACAGTATCAGACACCACTTTATGTGTATGATGTAAATCATATGCGCCAGCAAATGCGAGCTTTCAAGGCCGTGTTTATGAAGAGGAAACTTGATTATGCAGTTTCATACGCATCTAAAGCCTTTGCGACAGTTGCTATGTATGAAGTCGCTGCACAAGAAGATGTCCATTTGGATGTTGTCTCAGGCGGTGAGATTCAAACAGCCCTAGCGGCAAATTATCCAATGAATCATGTATCTTTTAATGGTAATAATAAGTCGGTTGCTGAGCTGGAAATGGCAGTTGATAGTGGTCTCGGCACGATTATCCTTGATAATTTTTATGAATTAGATATTTTACATGATGTGTTGAGTGAACGTGACAAAAAGCAAAATGTCCTATTAAGAATCACGCCAGGAGTTGAAGCACATACCCATGATTACATTTCTACTGGTCAAACTGATAGTAAATTTGGCTTTGATGTTGCAAGTGGTCAAGCTTATACAGCGCTTCAAAAAGCAATTGCTGATCCATATCTGAATGTACTAGGTGTTTCGGCCCATATTGGTTCACAGATATTTGATGTGACGGGTTTCCAGATGGCAGCTGCAAAGTTGGTCGACTTAGTACATGAATGGGGCTTTGATCCACAAGTTATCAATACCGGTGGTGGCTTTGGTATCCGATATACAGAAGATGACAAACCATTACCAGCAACTGAATTTGTTGAAGCTATTATTGATACGATTACGGAGAAAACGACGTCATATGGAATGGCGATGCCGGCTATTTGGATCGAACCAGGACGAGCAATTGTTGGTCCAGCTGGTTATAACTTATATACAATTGGTGCCAAGAAAGACGTACCTGGCATTCGAACGTATCTATCAGTTGATGGTGGGATGGGCGATAATATTCGGCCAGCTTTATATGAAGCAAAATATGAAGCGGTCTTGGCAAATAATCCACAAGCATCCACGGAACAAGTAGTTCGGGTTGCTGGTAAATATTGCGAATCGGGGGATGTCTTGGTTTGGCAACAAGAATTACCAAAAACGAAACCTGGGGATGTCCTAGCTGTCTTAGCGACTGGTGCGTATGGCTATTCAATGGCATCTAACTACAATCGTAATCCACGACCAGCAGTTGTCTTTGTGGAGGATGGCCACTCACAATTAGTTGTTGAACGAGAAACATATGCTGACATGCTTCGCTTAGACAAGCATTATCAATAAAAAATAATTGCAAGTAGGAGACAAATCAAGATGAATAATTTAGATGCACAAGAAATTATCAATTATATTGCAACTGCCCCTAAAAAGACGCCAGCAAGGGTAACTTTAGCAGGAGATTTAGCCGATATTGAATGGCCGACAACGGTGCAGGCTTTTATTGAAACCAAAACCGGTACGGTCATTGGTGACTACCAAGATATCCAACCTGTCCTTGCCGCAGCAGCGGATCAGATATCGGATTATCATGTGGAATTATTGGCGCGAAATAGTGGTGTCCCATTGTTGAACTATGAAAATGTTGCTGCACGAATTGAGCCAGGTGCCATTATTCGTGATCAGGTGGCAATCGGTGAGAATGCTGTGGTGATGATGGGAGCGGTTATTAATATCGGTGCTGAGATTGGCGCTGGTACGATGATTGATATGGGCGCAGTTCTTGGTGGCCGTGCAACTGTTGGTCAACACAGTCATATTGGTGCGGGAGCCGTGCTTGCGGGGGTCGTTGAACCAGCTTCAGCAACACCAGTGACGATTGGTGATAATGTATTGATTGGTGCCAATGCAGTAGTTATTGAAGGGGTTCAAGTTGGTGATAATGCGGTTATTGCAGCTGGTGCAATTGTTACCAAGGATGTACCAGCAAACACGGTAGTTGCTGGTGTTCCGGCTAAAGTAATCAAGGAAATGGATGAAAAGACCCAGGCAAAAACGGCGTTAGTTGATGCCCTAAGATCGCTATAAACGGAGGTAGATATGACGATTACAGATTTAAATTTAATTGATATTCGTCGCCATTTACATGCACACCCGGAATTGTCACTGGAGGAGTTCGAGACACAGCGTTATTTAAAAAATATTGTGACAGCTTGGCAATCTCCTTGGTTGACGATTCGAGAAATACCAGCGTTACCGACAGCCCTATTGGTACGATTGACCGGTAAGCATCCTAAACGAACGATTGGTTATCGAACAGATATTGATGCACTACCTATTACAGAAGAGACGGGCCTACCTTTCTCGTCAAAGCGTGCCGGAGTCATGCATGCATGTGGGCACGATATTCATATGACTGTTGCCCTGGGAGTTTTAGCCCATTTTGCTGAACAACAACCAGAAGATAATATGGTCTTTTTGTTCCAACCAGCTGAAGAAGAACACGCTGGCGGTAAACAACTTTATGAATTAGGCACATTTGTTGATGAATGGCGGCCAGATGAGTTTTATGCCTTACATGATCAGCCTGCTATGCCAGCTGGCCAGATTGCTACTCGTCAAGGCACTTTATTTGCCGGTAGTGCAGAAATTCACTTAACGATTAAAGGACAGGGTGGCCATGCTGCCTTTCCACATCGATCACAGGATGTGATTGTTGCTGCAGCGGCTTTTATCATGCAAGTTCAGACAATCGTCTCGCGTAATGTTGATCCAGTTCATGGTGGCGTGGTAACGATTGGTATGGTACAGGCTGGTAACATTGGGAATGTCATTCCAAACGAGGCAAAGCTAGCAGGGACGATTCGCGCGTTTGACCAGTCAGAATTAGAAATGATGCAACAACGCGTCAGAGAAATTGCACAAGGGTTGGCAGCTGTGTATGGTGTGGCATTTGATTTACAATTAGAACAAGGTGGTTATTGGCCTGTTAATAATAATTCCGATATTACCCGTGAGTTTATTCAGTACATGGCAAATGATGATGAGATTGATTTTACAACTTGTGAACCAGCTATGACGGGAGAAGATTTTGGGTATATTATTAACCAGATTCCAGGAACGATGTTTTGGCTAGGGGTCGGCGATGTTGACCATAGTTTACATGACAGTCGATTAAGTCCGGATGAAACAGCGATTGAAGCAGGAGTTAAGTCAATTATTAAGTATTTGTCTTGGCGGATGTCAGCATAGAAAGTGTGAATAAAATGTACGAAGATATTTCTTTAATTACAGCAATTATTACACCATTTACTAATGATAATACAATCGATTATCCAGCATTAGATTCATTAACTGAACGATTGATTGCCGAAGGAACCCAAGGATTTGTTATTGGTGGTACGACTGGTGAGTCGCCAACATTAACCCATGACGAAAAAATTTCGCTATATGCTTATTTTGCAGCGAAAGTTGGTGACCGGAGTCCAGTCATTGCGAACGTAGGTGATAATAATACCGCCCATTCCGTTGCATTTGCCAAAGAAGTCAGCGAGATTTCTGGTGTTGATGCGGTGTTGGCAGTAACACCATACTATAGTAAGCCTAATCAAAAGGGAATGATTGCGCATTTCAAGGCTATTGACGATGCATCGAATGTTCCCGTTATGATTTATAATATCCCCGGTCGTACCGTGGTTGGATTGGATAATGAAAGTGTTTTGGCATTGGCCGAACACCCTAATATCAATGCGGTGAAGCAAGTAACAAGTATTGATGACTTAGCCTATCTGGTTGATCATGCACCTGACGGATTTAAAGTTTATACTGGTGAAGATTCACAAACATTAGCTGCTAAGGCAGTGGGGGCAGCCGGAACGATTTCAGTGGCTGCACACTTATATAGTAAGGAAATGACTGATTTGTTCCAAGCACTTGCCGAAGGAGATGTGGCAAAGGCTGGTGCACAACAACGTTGGTTAACGCCACGTATGTCAGCTCTGTTTAGTTACCCATCCCCAGCACCAGTAAAAGCGGTGCTTGCGCATCAAGGTGAGGTCAAAAACGTGACTCGTTTGCCAATTATGTCATTAGATAACGCAGAGACAGCAGATGTATTAGCAAAACTTGATCGGAAGGAATAATGATATGACAACCGTATTTTTAGCTGGTGGTTTCGGTAAAATGGGCCGTGCCATTCAGCAGATGATTCAAGATGCCGCTGATTTAGAATTAGTTGGTCTATTATCAAGATCATCACATGACAGTGAATTACCTGTTTTTACATCATTAGCAGATATAGACGTGACAGCAGATGTTTGGGTTGACGTTACCCAACCAGATGCAGCTTTTGCTAATGGACAATATGCGCTAACGCATGGATTTCAGCTAGTTGTTGGGACCAGTGGATTACAATCTGAACAAATTACGACCTTAAAAACATTAAGTGAGAAAGAACAGCATTCAACTTTGATTGTGCCTAATTTTTCATTGTCGGGGGTTTTATTGATGCAGTTCGCCGCGCAAGCAGCTAAGTATTTACCTGATGCAGAAATTTTGGAAATTCATAATCCTAAGAAAATTGATGCACCCTCTGGGACAGCGCGTGCGACTGCGCAAGCAATTGCTAAAGCACGCCAACAAGCACCAGTGGCAACGAATACAGCAGATCCAGCACGCGGTGATCAGATTGATGGTGTTGATGTTCATGCCATGCGGTTACCTGGATATGTCGCCGAAGAAGAAGTTGTATTTGGCGCACCAGGTGAAACTTTGCGTATCAAACAAACATCGTTTACTCGTGAGTCGTTTATGGGTGGGGTCGGATTGGCTATCCGCCAGGTTAACACCATTACAGGATTACAAATTGGGTTAGAAAAGGTATTATAGATATTAAAAAGTAGGCAAGGAGCCAAGGGGAGTTAAAAATGGTTGAATTAAGTGCAGCGTTAGAAGGACAGTGCAACAAAGTATTAGCGGCGACGGTACCTTCGCCAATTCGTGTGGTCGATGAAAAGTTTTCACAAATTGATGGTATTTTAAAATTAACACTAGGTGAGCCTGATTTTGCGGCGCCAGAACATATTAAACAAGCAATTATTCGTGATGTACAAGCGAATGATTCACATTATTCACCTTCACAAGGTATCATGCCATTGCGTGAAGCAATCTCAGATTACTTAGTTGAACGTTTTGATACACCAAGATATGATCCAGCTACTGAGATCAGTGTAACAGTGGGGGCTGCTGAAGCAATCAATGCGGCATTTCAAGCTTTGTTTAATCCTGGGGATGAATTGATTATTCCAACGCCAACTTTCCCATTATATGAGTCGGTTGCTCAAACGTCAGACATTAAAGTAGTCGGTCTAAATACAGCCCCTGATTTTATTGTGACACCTGAAAAGTTAAAGCATGTCTTAGCTGAGCATCCAAATGCCAAAGCCATTTTGCTTAACTACCCATCAAATCCAACCGGGGTCACTTATTCTGAAGACGAATTAAAAGAATTAGTCGCTATTTTGCGGGACCATCAATTATTAGTAATTGCTGATGAAATTTATGCTGAGTTGGTTTACGATGCCAAGCATACTTCAATGGCTCGTCTTTTGCCAGAGCAAACAGTATTGATCAGTGGCGTCTCAAAGTCACATGCGATGACTGGATATCGAATTGGTTATGCTGTTGGACCAGCTAAATTGATGAAGCAGGTTGGTAAAGCGCATCAATCAATGATTGCTACCGCACCAGGTCCTATGATGGCCGGTGCTTTAGAAGCCTTGCGTAATGGTCGTGAAGACCCTGTTAAGATGCGTGCTGTTTATGAAGAGCGTCGTGATTTAGTTTTGAAAGGCTTGTCAGAAGCTGGCTTTACGGCGGCTCGACCTGGTGGGGCTTTCTACATTTTTGCGAAGATTCCAGAATTTTTGAATACTAATGATATTGAATTTGTTTATGACTTGGCAGATGCTGTCAAATTGGGAGTTGCACCTGGTTCAATTTTCGGTGCTGGTGGTGAAGGTTATATTCGTATTTCTTACCCCGCATCAACTGAAGATTTGGAATCAGCTATTACCCGTTTAAAACACTATGTTGATTTAAAAAAATAAATTTATAACTAGTGAAATGGGGGAGAAAATCAGATGACGAATGAAGCAGGTTACGATGTAGCTATTTTGGGAGCTACTGGTGCCGTTGGTACCCGAATTTTAGCGCAGTTAGAACAGTCAACGATTCCAGTTAAATCACTGAAATTGCTAGCGTCTGTTCGTTCAGCTGGCCAGATCCGCCAGTTTAGAGGACAAGATATTGTTGTTGAAGAAGCAACGCCAGATTCATTTGATGGGGTTGATTTGGTATTAGCATCTGCTGGTGGTAGTTTAGCAGGTAAATTATTACCAGAAGCTGTTAAGCGTGGGGCTGTGGCAGTTGATAATTCATCACGCTGGCGTATGGATTCTAATGTACCACTTGTGGTACCAGAAGTTAATCCGGAGACCTTGGCAAATCATCAAGGAATTATTGCTAATCCTAATTGTTCAACAATT
This sequence comes from Weissella fangxianensis, assembly GCF_024718545.1. Taxonomy (GTDB): domain Bacteria; phylum Bacillota; class Bacilli; order Lactobacillales; family Lactobacillaceae; genus Weissella; species Weissella fangxianensis. The sequence goes on along the minus strand of NZ_JAMXDB010000011.1, from coordinate 15,863 downwards.
CAAATGGTTGTTGCCTTGGAGCCATTACGTAAAGCTTACGGCTTGAATCAGGTGATTGTGTCGACTTATCAAGCTGCTTCAGGTGCTGGTCAACGGGCATGGGATGAGTTATTGCATGAAGCACAACAACACTTAGATGGGGAAACTGAAACGGCTGACATTTTGCCAACTAAGGGGGATAAAAAACATTTCCCATTGGCCTTTAACTTATTGCCACAAATCGATGTTTTCCAAGATGATGGCTATTCTTTTGAAGAACAAAAGATGATGCAAGAAACTAAGAAAATCTTGTTTGGTGATCCTAAGTCAAGTGAGGTAAAAGTTACGGCAACTGCCGTACGTGTACCGGTCCCAATTGGTCATGGTGAATCAGTGTATGTTTCTGTAGCTGATGAATCAGCAACGCGAGAGGATGTCCAACATATCTTAGCTAGTGCACCAGGGGTAATCCTAGAAGATGATCCAGCTAACCAAGTATATCCACAACCAATCAAAGCGGTTGGTAAGCGTGAGACATTTGTTGGTCGTGTCCGTGCTGACAGTGAAAATCCGGGCAGCTTTAACTTATGGGTCGTGTCAGATAACTTGTTGAAAGGTGCTGCATGGAATACCGTGCAAATTGCTGAAGAACTTGTAAAGCGCGACTTGATTCATAGTCAGGCTAAATAAAATACTAAAAAGGTGTGACAAAACAGTTTCAAAACGTTTTGTCGCACCTTTTTTAGTATTTGCAATTGTTAATAAGCTTCAACCCATGGGAATTCAGGCTTTGTGGCACCATAGATGGCAAAACCATTGTTAGTCAGACTAGCCCAGTTTTGATTACCGTAATCAAAATGCCACCATTCTTCACTATAATTCGTGAACCCGACTTGGGTCATGACATGGTATAACAAGCGTCGGTTTTGACGTACAGCGTCGTATTTCGGATCAGTCTCTTCTGTTTCGTAATAGGTCGTTTTTGCTCGTTGGCTGATATCATCAAACGGACTACCCATATCTAACAAGCGACCATTCTCATCAACAATTGATAAATCGATTGATCCACCCGTGTTATGAGGGGATGGCTTCGTTGCATCAGTTGATGGCAAGGCAACAATACGAAGGGCTGCTTGCTGGATTTCTGATTCAGAATAATCAGGATGCTCCTGCTTTACAAAGCGCTTCATTTGATCAAATAAAGCTTGTTGCGTTGGAATGCTGCGCCATGTATCAAAAATCACAAATTTATACCCATAGGGTAGCTTGCGAGTTGCTGCAATGAGCTTTTCTTGAACGCCAGCACGTGTATACAAGTCAGGGTAGCTGCCTGGCAGATTTTGAATAAAGTATTGTGGACTAACGACCATCTTTTCTGGTAAATAGCTTAAAGAAACGAGTGGCTCGTTATTCTCCCGAATAGGAACCTCACGAATGGGAGACCAGTCCCAGTTTGTAACTGGTGTTTCAATTGGCGTGTCAGTGAAATCTAACATCTAATGCCTCCTTGATAATTAAAAAATTATGTCAATTTATTAGTACGTCTTAGCCCTATTTTACCATGAATTCGGTTTAATGAAACCGCTTTATGGTTGTTAAAAAACGCACAAAGAGTGTAAAATAAAAGTATTCTTTTTACAGAAGTAAATGCTTTCCTGAAAATCGGATTTTATATTATAATGATATTCAATTAAAAAATAAAAAGAAATGTGAGTGAATTAAAATGACCAAAAATGAATTTGTACAACCACTTAATCCAAAGGTCACAAGCTTAGCTGCTGATGGCCTCATCGGCTTTCAAAAAAAGTTCGCGATATTCCTGATTTGTTACGTTTAACATTCGGTGAACCTGGTTTCAACGTAGATGATGCAATTAAGAACGCCGTCATTTCATCAGTTGCCAACAATAATTCACATTATAGTGATGCCCAAGGGGAACGTGATTTACGTCAAGCAGCTGTAAAGTATTATGCATCTCGCTATGATTTACCTTTCGAGAGTGAAGACAATGTGATTGTAACCGTCGGCGCTTCTGAGGCAATCAATGTTATCTTTATGACACTGTTGAATGAAAATGAAGGATTGATTATTCCTGAACCCGCATACACACCATACACAACATCGTTGGACTTGGCACATGGTACAAAAATTACCATTAATACCCGGCCAACAGACTTTAAATTAACCCCGGAGTTGGTAGCTGATGCCGTAGAGCAATCTAATGTACCAGTAAAGGCCATTCTATTTAATTACCCATCAAACCCAACTGGAGTCACTTATACTCGTGATGAGTTAGAAGCCCTGGCCGATGTGTTTAAACGTTATCACTTATGGGTGATTTCCGATGAGATTTATGCACAATTGACGTATGACCAAGACCATGTGTCGTTAAGTAGCCTATTACCTGAGCAATCGATTTTGATGACCGGACTATCAAAGTCACATGCCATGACTGGTTATCGCATTGGGTTCATTATTGCTGATCAAGCCTTTATTGATGAAGCACAAAAGGTGCACCAAGCATTGACATTCGCATTGCCAAAATTTATTCAGGATGGTGCTAAGGTGGCCTTAACGACGGCTGCTGATGTTGCTGATGACATGCGTGATATTTACAAGCGTCGTCGTGACTGGTTAGTACCACATTTAGAAGAATTTGGGTTTGAAGTTGTTAACCCTGAGGGAGCCTTTTATATTTTTGCTAAGATTCCTGAGGATATGGGGCATGATAGCGAGGCTTTTGCCTTGGACTTAGCAGAGAATGGTCATGTTGCGATGATTCCTGGAGCAGCCTTTTCTGAATACACGCCGGAGTATGTGCGTATTTCATACGCTGCTTCAGATGAAGATTTGCAAGAAGCGGTGCGTCGTATGTCAGCTTTCTTCGCTGCCAAAAGAGCTAACGTTAACGCCTAAAAAATTTACATAGCGGTTTCAAAACATCGTTTGTCGCATCCATTTTTTGGTATATAATAAACAATGCAGCTTAGAGTGTTTAATAACTTTATGATAAATTTGGAGGAACGCGATGCAAACGCGTGTAAACAAAAGTCGACATTTAGTCTTAACAGCGCTGTTTATAGCGATTATCTTACTACAATCAATTGTGCCATGGCTCGGCACGTTACCTTTAGGTGCTTTTGCGGTCGGTGCAGCAGTAACGATTATTACTTATACGGTCGCCATTGGTGCGATGGTTCTTGGACCTAAAACGGGAGCTTTATTAGGTTTTGTTTGGGGTGCCTATTCTTTATGGCATGCATGGGCTAGTGTCCCAAGCATTGGCGCCTTGATTTTCCGTAATCCCATCACAGCATTGGTACCAAGGATTATGGTTGGATTATTGACTGGTTATTTATATCAAAAATTTGTGCAACAATATGAGTTAAAAAAGCAGGGGCCTGGCTTAGCTATCTTAGGTAGTTTGTCAGCTGTTATTAATACAACGTTGGTCTTATTAATAACATGGCTCAGTTTTACTGTGATGGATACTTCTTTTACCGGTATTCCAAACACTAATTTAGCGCAGTGGTTGATCGTTTCGATTGCTGGTTTTAATGGGATTTTTGAAATTATCGCAGGGGCCATTTTAGTACCACTGATTGGCTTACCAATCATGACCTATTTTAAAAATCGTCTGGCGTAGTATGCAGACCAAACAATTAAATCGACGTATTAACCTGGTTTATTTAATCAGGTAACGACAGCGAGTAACAACACTCATGAACGTTACCTGTTTTTTTACGGCTATTTTTTGAAATTTTATCGTAACAAAAACTTTTTATTTTTATCTGGTGTATAATAAGAAAAGAGGAGAAAGCATATGACGATAGGTAAAGATTTGGCACAAAGGAATAATATTATTCGGGCTGCTGTTATGGGAGCTAATGATGGTATTTTATCCGTATCAGGTATTGTTATCGGTGTTGCGGGGGCAACAACAAATTCTTTTGCAATTTTTATTGCTGGTTTTGCCGGTGCACTGGCCGGTACAGTTTCGATGGCGATGGGTGAATATGTTTCAGTGCATTCAGAAAATGATGCGCAAAGCAAGGCCGTGGCAACTCAGAAAGCAGCATTGACAAACCATTATGAACAAGAATTTGACTTTGTGAAAAAGCAATATATGGCACAAGGTATATCAGCAGATTTGGCGCAAACGGCCACGTCAGAATTGATGGCCCGTGATCCATTAGAAACGACGATTCGTGAACGGTATGGCTTTACGCAGCATCATGAAATATCTGCTTTAGCGGCAGCCTTAGCATCAATGATTTCATTTCCATTAGGTTCATTGTTACCGATGCTAGCAATTACATTATTACCAGTTCATTTACGTATTCCTGCAACAGCGCTTGCTGTGTTGATTGCCTTAGCAATTACTGGTTTTTCAGCTGCTCATTTATCAGGAGCAAATGAATATAAGGCAACTGGCCGTAATGTTATCGCAGGTATTTTTACAATGATTGTGACATATTTTGTCGGAACATTAATAGGAGCGTGAAATTATGCAGGACTCACAAACAACGATGTCTGAAAAATTGAACACGATTCGTGCAGGTGTATTAGGATCAAATGATGGCATTTTGACAGTTGTTGGTGTTCTTTTTTCAGTAGGTGCAGCGACAACTAATCAGTTTACAATTTTAATAGCTGGATTAGCAGATTTAATGGCGTGTGCCTTGTCAATGGCATCTGGTGAGTATGCCTCAGTTAGCTCACAAGCGGATGCAGAAAAGGTTGTGGTCGCGCTTGAGCAGGATCGAATTCAGGTTAATCCTAATAGTGTGCAACAAGATATTTATAACTTTTACCATGAACAAGGACTAAGTGAAACAACTGCAGACAAAATTGCTAATGAATTAATGCGTAAAAACCCGCTGGCAACAATTTTGAAGGTAAAATATGATGTTTCATTGGGCCATTATGTTGGTCCTTGGTCTGCAGCATTTTCTTCCTTATTCTGTGCAGCTTTGGGTGGCTTTTTACCATTAATTGCCATGTATATGGCGCCAGTTAAGTGGCAATTCTTAGCCACAATTGGCGCAACGGTCATTGCGGTTGCTTTGACAGGCTTATTAAGTGCGCGGTTGGGAAATGGTTTCCCAAAGCGTGCAATTATTAGAAATATAATTATTGGGATAATTACAATTACTATTCACTATGGTATTGGAAAGCTCTTTTGATTTTAGTACACTAAACAGAGAGAAGAGTTTAGCAATATCATGTCACTCGAGAGGCTGTACTTTTCGGTCTCTTTTTTATTGCTAAAAATATATATTCCTGGAGATAATAATGACAGATCATTACGGGCTAATTGGTTATCCGGTACAACAATCCAAATCACCAATTATGCAAAATGAAGCCTTTCGGTTGTCTAATGTTGATGCTGACTATCAGTTATTTGCTATTGAGCCAGAAAATTTAGGGGAAAAATTTCATGAATTGGTTACCAGTGGTATACGTGGTCTGAATGTCACGATGCCTTTTAAGCAAGCAATTATTCCTTATATAGATGAAATGTCTGCGTTATCGAAAAAATTAGGAGTGGTTAACACGATTACTGTGCAAGATGGCCAGGTATTTGGTGACATTACGGACGGCATTGGCTTTTGGGCAACAATTCAACAGGTACCAAAGCATGTTGTTGTTTTAGGCACTGGTGGTGCGGCACGCGCCATTATTGCCAGTGCACCTAGTGAAAGTCAGTTACATGTCTTTAATCGCATGACGCCAGAATTTGATAAGAAAGCAGCCATGTTAGCACCATTATTGGATGAACCATTACATAATATTGCCTATGTGGATCAGTTTTTATTAGAAGCAGATTTGATTATTAATGCAACAAATGTGGGGATGCAAAATAATCAATCGCTTCTTTCACCAAGACAATTTGCCATTACGCCAAACCATGCGCAAGTTGTTGATAATATTTATAAGTTGACTGATACACCATTTGTAGCAGCTGCCAAACAGGCCAATCGACAAGCAACCGATGGTCTCGCCATGTTAGTAGGGCAAGGTGCATTGAGTTTTGAAAGATGGACAGGCATCCAACCTGATCAAAACGCAATGTTGACAGCGATTTTAAGAGAAGGAAGATAATAAAATGATTGTTATCATGGCAGATGAGTCTGCAGCACAAAAAACTTTAGCGGAGGCCAAGGCTAATCATATAGAGCATGTTTATGCCTCTGAAAATCGTGTTGGTTTTGCTGGTTTAAAGGACATTGACGATGTTCCATTTATTAATGAGCAGCAAGTCGTAGATGTTATTACGGATCATCCGGGAGCAATGCAAGTTAGCCGGGCCTTTCATCCAACTGATACGGTGATTCAGACACCTCATTCAACAATTGGTGGTCAGAACTTTAGTTTAATTGCTGGACCGGATGCTATTGAATCTGCCGAACATGTTTTAGCGATGGGTCAAGCTGCCAAGGCAGCTGGCGCAACGATTTTACGTGGGGGATCTTATAAACCACGTACGAGCCCATATAGTTTTCAAGGACTTGGTGAACAAGGACTTATTTGGCATCGTGCAGCGGCAGATGCTTTAGGTATGGACATGATGACAGAAATCATGAGCCCTGCGGATGTTGATTTAGTTGGTAAATACACAGATATTTTCCAAATCGGCACACGTAACATGCAAAATTTTTCCTTACTAAAAGCTGTCGGTCGTCAAAATAAACCAGTGTTGTTAAAGCGCGGTATGAGTGCGACAGTTGATGAGTTTTTAAGTGCAGCAGAGTATATTGCATCTGAAGGGAATCGACAAATCATTTTGATGGAGCGGGGTATTCGTAGTTTTGATCAAAAATATTTACGGAATACAATGGATGTTAGTGTGATCCCGGTCTTGCAAAAGTTGACTCATTTACCTGTTTTGGCCGATCCATCACATGCTGCTGGGGTTTCTGAACATGTGACGCCAATTGGATTAGCTGCGGTTGCGGCTGGTGCGCAAGGGCTAATGCTTGAAATTCATGATCAACCAGCAAAGGCCTGGGTGGATGGCAAACAAGCATTGACGCCTGATCAGATGACGAATTTATTTGCAAAAGCAAATGCTATTCATGAACTATGAGGTGAATAATATGGTGACAGTTTCTGTTCCTGATAAAACTTATCAAGTGCAAGTTTTAGACGGTTTGCGCCATGAAATTGGTAAAAAAATTCGACAAGTATGGTCACCACGACAGATATTAGTGATTACTGATAAAAATGTGGCTGATCTGTATTTATCTGATACAGTGGTACAACTGCAATCAGCAGGTTACCACGTTGCCACGCTGGTACTGCCAGCAGGTGAACGTTCAAAGTCATTGGCAAGTCTTGAAAAAGCCATTTCTTGTTTAGCTGAACATCAATTCACTCGTGCGGATGGTGTAATTGCTTTAGGTGGTGGGGTAGTTGGTGATTTAGCAGGTTTAACAGCCGCCACATATATGCGTGGTATTGCATTCATTCAAATTGCAACATCGCTAACCGCCCAAGTTGATTCAAGTGTGGGTGGTAAAACAGCCATCAATTTAGGTCAGACAAAGAATATTATGGGAACATTTTACCAACCTGATTTGGTATTGATTGATCCAACCTATCTTAAGACGCTAGCCATTCGTGATTTAGTTGAAGGCTACGCTGAAGTGATTAAATGTAGTGCCTTAGCAGGTGGCGATTTTTGGCAATTGACTGGTACGATTCGGACGGTTAATGATATTTTGACTAGATCATCCGATCTGATTACCCAATCTGTACAATATAAAGCTGATATTGTAATGCAAGATGAACGTGAAGCAGGAATTCGCAAGTATCTTAATTTTGGGCATACGATTGGCCATGCGATAGAATTACTGGCTGAAGGTGGCCTCAGGCATGGAGAAGCAGTGGCAATTGGTATGATAGCAATCACAGAACGTTTTGTGGCTGAAAACATTAGTTCGTCTGAATTTTTACAGGCGTTAAATCGGCGCTTACAGCTAGTTGGTTTGCCGGTGGATTCTGCTTTGATTCGCCAGCCAGCGACAATTGAACAGTTGGCGCACGATAAAAAGAACCTTTCAGGTGTCTTACAGCTAGTCGCAGTTAAAGAACCTGGTCAACCAGCAATTATCAAAAAGTCATTGGCAGAGATGACAGAATTTATTGAAGGAGCATCTTAACCTATGCGATATATGACAGCAGGAGAAAGTCATGGTCCAGAAGAGGTTGCCATTATTGAAGGCATTCCGGCGGGCCTGACAATTACAACAAATGATATTAATGAACAACTGGCTCGGCGCCAACATGGTTATGGGCGTGGTCAACGTCAAGTTATTGAAACAGATACCGTAACGATTATGTCTGGTGTCCGTCACCAAGTCACTTTAGGATCACCCATTGCTTTAAATGTTCATAATGATGATCACAATCATTGGTCAAAAATTATGGACCCAAATATCCCCGCGACTGTTGAGAATAGTATGCGTAAAGTCATGCGACCAAGACCGGGTCACGCCGATTTAGTTGGTGGCATGAAATATCGTCATCAGCATGATTTGCGAAATGTCCTAGAACGTTCATCGGCTCGTGAGACAGTGATGCGTGTGGCTGTGGGCGCAGTTGCTAAAAAACTATTGGCAGCGCTCGATATTGATGTTCATGGTTTTGTGATGAATATCGGTCCCGCTAGTTCGGATTTGACACAACTAACGCAATATAAAACCTTAGCGGAATTACGTGCGGTCACTGAAAGTTTGCCAACACGTGCATTGACTGCTGCGGATGATGAAGCAATGCGTGAAGTGATTGATCAAACAAAACGCAATCGAGATACTGTTGGTGGTACGGTGCAAGTCATGGCCACTGGTGTACCAGCTGGGTTAGGATCGTATGTATCAGCAGATGAAAAATTAGATGCGAAGATTGCCCGTGCAATGGTGGGCATTAATGCCTTTAAAGGTGTTGAATTCGGTGGTGGTTTTGCGAATGCGACAAAATATGGTAGTGAACTGATGGATGAAATCTATTGGTCAGCTGAGCGTGGCTTTTATCGTGGCGCTAACCATCTGGGTGGCTTTGAAGGCGGTATGACAACTGGTGAAATGATTGTTGTCCGTGGTCTTGTTAAGCCGATTCCAACACTATACCAACCAATGCAGAGTGTTGATATCGACACTCATGAAGATCACCGTGCATCAACAGAAAGATCAGATACGACGGCAGTAACAGCAGCAGCAGTTATTGCTGAGGCTATGGTGGCAATTGAACTTGCAAAAGCCATCCTAGATAAATTTGATACTGATAGTTTGTCACGTTTACAAGAACAAGTGGCAGCTTATCGTGAAGAAATCAAACATTTTTAATTGGAAAAGAATTGTAGGTTAAATAATGGGCAAGATTAAGTTACAAACAGCGGGGAAAAAACTGCGGGGAACTTTAACGATGCCTGGTGATAAAAGTATTTCACATCGAGCAGTTATGTTGGGAAGTATTGCGTCAGGTGATACGCGGGTACAACATCTTTTGGATTCCGAAGATGTTCGTCATACAGTGACGGCAATGTCAAATTTAGGGGTGACATTTAGTACTGACAATCATGATTTAATTATTCATGGCAGGTCATTGAATGAACTCGTTGAGCCAAGTCAAATGTTAGATATGGGAAATTCAGGAACGACGGCCCGTTTATTAATGGGGTTATTAGCGAATCAACCATTTGCGGTAACATTTCGTGGTGACAAAAGTTTATCAAAACGACCATTTGCGCGGGTCATTAAACCATTGATCGCCATGGGCGTCAGTTTTGTGACAAAGAATGACCATTTACCAGTCACTAAACTTGGTACACACGAACTGGCAGGCCTCGTTTATGAATTGCCAGTGGCGTCTGCCCAAGTAAAAAGTGCCATTATCTTAGCGGCACTGCAAGCAAAAACGCCAACGACAATTATTGAGCCAATTGCGACTCGTGACCATACTGAACGAATGTTAGCAGCATTTGGCGTACATTTGGTGCGCGAGGACCATCAAATTAAAATTACACCACAGACGCATTTAACTGCGACCACTATTCGCGTCCCTGGCGATATTTCGTCAGCCGCTTTTTGGATTGTGGCTGGTGTGCTGGTTCCGAAAAGTGCGCTTACTCTCAAACAGGTTGGAATTAACCCAACTCGTACAGGTATCATGAAAATTTTGCAACGAATGGGTGCTAAATTTACATTTGATAATGAGTCAGCTGATGGAGAACCAATGGCTGATATCCAAGTGCAATCGCAATCATTACATGGCACAACGATTACAGCAGTTGACGTCCCAGCTATGATTGATGAAATGCCACTAGTTGTGCTCGCTGCGACACAAGCACAAGGCGATACAGTTATCTCGGGTGCTAGTGAATTACATGTGAAAGAAAGTGATCGGATTGCCACTGTCACTACCCAGTTAAATAAATTAGGAGCTGATATTGAGCCTAGAGAAGATGGCTTTTATATTCATGGTGGGACACCATTACAAGTTAAGCAACCAACAATCATCGATTCTTGTGGTGACCACCGCGTGGGGATGATGTTGACCATTGCGGCCTTAATAACAACAGGGGATGTATCACTTGCCAATGCAGAAGCAGTGAATATTTCGTATCCCAACTTTTTTAGTGATTTAAGTGAGGTCATAGATTAATATGAAAGTGATTTTAATTGGCTTCATGGGAGCTGGTAAAACAACAGTTGGACAATTACTGGCTGAAAAAACGACGTTGCCATTTTTTGATACAGATCAACTGATTGTCACACAGACTGGTCAGACACCTGGAGAAATTTTTGCAATTGTTGGTGAATTAGGTTTTCGACAGTTAGAACAAACTATCCTGCAAGAAAATCTGACAAAATCTGGGATTATGGCTACCGGTGGTGGCATTATTGAATTAGAGCAAAATCGACAACTGTTAAAAAGTAGTCCAGTACCAGTTATTTACTTATCTGGTTCCTTTGGTCAAACAGTCGAAAGGTTGGTAAAAGATAATACACGGCCAATCGTCCGTAATAAATCTTTATTGGAACTGGCTGAACTTTGGGAGCAACGTCTCAAAAAGTATTCAAGTATTGCAACAGAGGTTATTTATACTGATAACAAGACTGCTGACCAGGTTGCTGAAGAAGTATTGCAATATATGAGAGCTTTTAATGATGAAACGACTGAAAATAGGTAATGCGAGTGCAACTGAACAACGACCACTTGTCGCTGTACCCATGGTTGATGAGACGATGGCAGATGTGAGACAGACGGCACGGATGCTCAGCCAAACGGCTGCCGACGTCGTCGAATGGCGGGTTGATTACTTATCAGATTTCTGTGAGTTAACGGTTAGTAATATTCGTCAGGTTCATGAGATACTTAATAAACCCTTGTTATTTACTTGGCGAACTGCCAGTGAAGGGGGACAATTAAACTATCATCATGATAGCTACCAAATGGTTTATCAACGGGCGCTAAAAGCAGGCGTTGATGCCATTGATATTGAGGTTGCGCTACTAGCAGATCAACAAGCACTTTTGAAACTAGTGCCTGAAAATGTTAAAGTTATCGGTTCTAAGCATAACTTTGACGCAACCCCTAATCATTTAGTTAGTCTTTTAATGGAGATGACCAGGCTACCTATTGATGTTGTAAAGTTAGCGGTCATGCCAAAAGTAGCAATGGATGTTGACCGCGTATTGCAGGCGACTGCGATTGTTGCTGCAGACAGTGATTTACCGCTGATTACGATGTCGATGGGGGCGTTGGGAATGAAATCACGCGAGGTTGGCTATCAGTATGGGTCACAGTTAACTTTTGCAAGTGGGAAAGCAGCATCAGCACCAGGCCAAATGACACTCGCAACACTATTACATAAATGGGGAGAATCAGATGTATAATAGTCACTTTTTTTCAGATGATAGACAAGCTGTCCTCAATGAAATACCGGGTACCATGGGGTATACCTTGATTACATTTCACGCAGAGGGCGATGATATTCAGTTAAATCAGGCGAAATTACGACTTGACTGGCGCGCACCGGATATTTTTCGACAACACTTAGCACAAGAATTACAGCATAATGAACAGTTTGATCGGATTGGCTATGTGACGCGTGTTGAAATGTTGCTTGGTCAGGCTATGTTGGACTATAATGGTCGCTTTACTTTAGATACAACCGCACTAAAAAGTACTATTCAAAAGCAAACGCAAGAACCAATGCAATTAACAGCAGTTGCTGCAGATATGATTTTACCAATTGGTTTCACTGATTTGCGTCATGTTGTCCATTTAACAAAGTGGGTTCACGAAAATCATGTGGTCTATCATTTAGTGGCTGGATTACCAGCGCTAGAAAAGAAGGTTGATAATTTACGGAATTCAGCTGTGTTTAAAAATAAGGGTCCCGTATTAATTCACGAAACGGAAATTGATTCACAAGCATTGCTGTTGTTTTTACAAAATTTAATTCAAGATTATTTTGGTGTCGAAGTTGCGAAACTTCATTTGACACAGGCAGCATTCGGCCAGGCTGACCCAACAAAACAGTCGGCAGGGAACCGAGTATTGATTGCAAATTTTGAAAATTAAAAACCAGCCAAACAGTTTTTTAATCTTATTTTAATTTAACGGTTGCTTTTTCTCATACTAGCGTTATAATTAAATAAATTCTAGTAAGACATGTAAGGAGAAAACATCATGTTATTAATAAATTCACAAATTAATCAAGTTGTATTCTCAGCAACTATTTCATGGTGGTGGCCAACGAGATAGTTGGCTATTTGTTGTGGGCTAGCTATCAGTTAAGTATTAACGATAGCTAGCCGCTAGAAATTAACCTGTCAATTTTAAAAGACAACGGCTAGTTAGCACATAATGTGCTGATTGGCCGTTTTTTATTTGTTGAGTTAATTATTATTTAATGGAGAATTGCTATGAGAATAAAGAAATTATCATTCATATTGTCAGTGGGGATGACGACGGCAACTATTGCAAGTTTGTCACAGGAAAGAGTAGCTTTTGCGGATCAAGCAATCAATTGGACAGAATCGGCAGCTTTGACGACGATGAGTCCATCGCAGGCTAATGATTCTACTGGTTCGGAAATAGTCACTCAAACTGGGCAAGGGTTATATCGATATGGTAAAAATAATCAACCGCAATTAGCTGATGCCAAGTCGGTTGATATTTCAAAAGACGGTCGTGAATATGTGTTTCATTTAAAAGATGATCTAAAGTGGTCTAATCACGAAAAAGTGACGGCAAATGATTATGTCTTTGGTATGCAACAGACTGTTGATCCGAAAAATAAGTCTAATGGCGCTACCTTAGCTAATAATATTAAGAACGCGACAGCAGTAACAAACGGTGAGAAAGCAGCTGATGATCTTGGTGTTAAAGCACTTGATAGTCAGACATTGAAAATCACTTTGAATAATCCTGATCCTGCTTTTAAAAGTATTCTGACTGGCACAGCATTTTATCCGCAGCCTAAAAAATTTGTTACGAAGGTGGGTAAGGCATATGGTACATCCTCAGATAAAACATTATCGAATGGGCCATTTATACTAAAAAATTGGCATGGTTCGGATAAATCGTATCAGTTGGTAAAAAATAGTCAATATGAAGATAAGAAAAATGTTGCCACAAATAAAATTAATATCCAGACCGTGACCGATAATACGACTGGTTATAATTTATATAAAGCTGGGAAATCTGACTATACACCATTAACTGCTGATCAAGTTCGAGCGAATGAAAATAACCGCGCATACCATAGTATTAAAAATGGTCGGACTGACTTTTTGGGATTAAATATGAAAAATAAATATTTACAAAATAAAGACGTGCGAGTTGCCATCAAGCAAGCTATTAATACAAAAGGGCTGACAAATAAGGTGCTTAAGGGTATTCAACGTAGCGGGAATGCCTTTACGCCTGAGAATACAATTAAGAATCCAGATAATCAGCGTGACTTTAGTAAAGAGGCTAACAGTAAAAAATATGCCTTTAATAAAAAAGACGCTAAGAAAAGTTTAGCTGCGAGTGAGACGAAGAAAATAAAGCTAACTTTACTAGCCGATAACGATGATCAGAGTAAGATTGAAGCACAATATGTGCAAAATCAGTTACAAAAGAATTTACCTGGTGTTGAATTAACGGTTAAATTTCAACCGAAGGCTGCGCGAGTTAAAGCACAATTATCACATGATTTTGACATTGTCTTAACTTCATGGGGTGGTGAATATGCAGATCCAATGAGTTTTCTTAATATGGTTCAAAGTGATAGTGGTATCAATATTGCACAATTTAATGATAAAGAATATGATGCAGCGCTCGCACGGGCTAATGGCAATGATGTTAATAAGCCATCTAAACGGTACCAGGATTTACTACAAGCTGAACAACGAATTCATAGTGAACTGCCAGTTGTTACTTTAGGACATCAGTCGACACCATCATTGGTTCGACCAAATGTTAAAGGATTGTTAGTGAATACTTATGGCGCAACGTTTGACTTTAAAGAAGCTTACAAGAAATAAATAGGGGAATATCAGTAATGACACAAGTAAAATTTATTAATGGCGCAATTTTTATCGCAGGTGAATTTAAAACAGCAGCTTTTACGGTTGATACAGACTCAGGCTATTTTATAGATAATGATGATGATGCTCGAGTTGTTGATTTATCAGGTAAGTTTATCATTCCGGGATTAATTAATGCGCATACACATATTTCAGATTTAACAACTAGTGATAAAAAGCAACTGGCAAACATTACCAATGAGACGGAACTGGCCATTTATGCAACGAAACATTTACGTGAATTTTTATCAGATGGTGTAACGACAATCAGAGAGGTTGGCGCAGCAAATAACATTGATATTAAATTAGCGAAATTGATTAAACAACATGTGATTGCTGGTCCAAATATTATCGCTAGTGGGGCTGCACTGACGATTACCGGTGGTCATGGGGCAGGGGCTATTGGTAAGGAAGTAGATGGTGCTGATGAGGTCCGCAAAGCAACGCGTCAATTGATTAAAGAGGGTGCTAAAAACATCAAGTTGATGGCAACTGGTGGTGTTACGAGTAATGATCAAGAAGTACCTGGTAATGTCCAATTCAGTGTTACTGAGTTAGCAACAGCTGTCGAAGAAGCGCATAATTATGGCATACCAGTAGCTGCTCATGCGCAAGGTAATCAAGGAATAAAAAATGCAATCAAGGCAGGTGTAGATTCAATCGAGCATGCGATTTATTTGGATGATGAGGCGATTGATATGTTACTACAAACCGGTACGCCAATTGTGCCAACGCTTTCTGCGCCAGATGCTATCCATGATCATAAAAAAGACATCATTGCATGGATGTATGACAAAAATGAGGATGTCTTGCTAGCTCATCGTCAGAGTATCGCAAAGGCCATTGAGGCAGGGGTTGAAATCGTTATGGGTACTGATGCGGGGACACCATTCAATAACTTTAGTGATGGTTCAACGAAGGAGCTTGAAAAAATGACAGCGCTCGGCTTAACGCCCCAAGATGCTATTCTGGCAGCAACTCGCAATGCCGCGAAAGTGTTAAGAATTGATGACCATGTTGGGGAAATAGCGCCTGATTTTATGGCTGATTTTATTGTTTTGAATGAAGATCCATTAGCAAATATAAAGGCTCTACAAGGTCCGAAGTCCGTTTATAAGTCTGGAAAATTAATTAATTAATAACATGAAAAAGGTTGGAACAAAAAAATGTTCTGAACTGAACCCCGTAAGTTGGAGTAATTTCCAAAACTTACGGGGTTTTACTATGTTTTCAAAAGAAGTACAAATTGAAGCAGTCACGATGTACCTACAAGGTATTCCGCCTTATAAAATACGGAAA
>NZ_JAMXDB010000010.1 GCF_024718545.1 Weissella fangxianensis | reverse complement strand
TATCTATTACTACAATAATAAACGGATTAAAACAAAACTGGCCGGAAAAACTCCGGTTCAATACCGAAATCTTTCCGACCAGCTAGTTGCTTAAACTTCTCTCCAATTTTTGGGGTTCAGTTCAGGGAAATTAAATTTTCCCAATCCTTTTATGTTTAAAATTATATAGTATAAATGTCTTTCAAAATGCCTTTTGTTGCACTCACTTAATGCTCGTCTTGATCAAATTTAAAGGCATTCAAGAAGCGATGAATACGTGCCGTTGGTTTGTTAAAGAATTCATCTGGGGTACCATCGAAATCAATTTCACCATCTTCTAAGAACAACATCCGATCGGCTGCGTGACGGGCGAAATCCATATTGTGGGTCACAATAATCATTGATTGATTTTCTTGAGCTAAATTATTCAAGACACGTAGTACCTGTGCTTCAAGTTCAGGATCTAGGGCTGAAGTTGGTTCATCTAGTAGTAAATAATCAGGAGCCATCGCCATCGCACGAGCAATCGTAACACGCTGCGTTTGACCACCTGATAATTGATAAGGATAGCGGTTAGCCATGTCATCTAAGCCGACTGCTGACAATAGTTCATGAGCATGTTTGGTTGCGACTGTTTTTGATTGCTTTAGGACATGGACTGGAGCTTCAATCATATTACCCATAATCGTTAGATGATCAAACATACGGGGTTGTTGGAAAACCATCCCTGTTTTACGACGTACCCAAAGTAAGGTATCAGTCGTTACGGGTTCACTGAGATCGATTGTACGATCATCAATAGTATACTTTCCGCTGTCAGGATGCTCTAGTAAATTCAATGAACGTAACAATGTTGATTTTCCTGATCCAGATGGTCCAACAATCACTGTTGTTTCTTGTGGATTAAAAGTCACGTTAATGTCTTTTAATGCGTGATGCTCAGCATAATTTTTATCAATATGTTCTAATTTCAGCATGATTTACCTCTGATCTTTTACGAAACGGTCGGCCCAGCGTTGAATATAACGTTGGGGAATTGACAAAATAGTGACGAATAAAGCATAAATAACAGCTACTAGCAAGTACATCTTTAATGGTTCGAAGTTAACGGCAGCGAGTTGCTGAGATAGATAGAACATTTCAACTATCGTGACAACTGAAGCCAATGACGTATCCTTAACTAATGAAATGAACGAATTTGCTAGCGTTGGAATAGAAATACGAGTCGCTTGCGGTAAGATAATGCGCATAAAAATCTGCCGATCAGTCATTCCAAGAGCGGCAGCCGCTTCACGCTGTGTATCTGGAATGGAAGAAATTGACGCACGAATTGCTTCTGAAGCATACGCACCAGTGTTGAGTGATAGCACCCAAACAGCCGCAATCCAACCAGATGGCGACAACCAACTAATGCCTAATTTTGGTAAACCATAAAAGACCACGAATAATTGCACAAGCATTGGTGTTGACCGGAAAATCCAGACGTAAAACCATAGGATGAGTTTTAAGATTTGCCAACCGAGTTTACCGAGACCGGTGGCATGTGGCACGTATGAGCGTAAGACAGCTACGGTAGCTGCAATAACAACTGCAACCACAAAAGAAACTAATGCTAGTGGAATTGTGTACTTAATTCCAGCGACAATTAATTGTGGTGCATAAGTTGCAATGAATTCAAACATGAGCCTTCCTTTCAAAAAAGAGCACAAAAAAAGTGTTAAACAATCTCAGTCGTAAGATGCCTAACACGTTTTTGACGATTATTAAATTGGTGTACACCAAGATAACCTACCGCAAAAAACGCGTTAGGCTTTCACAAGTAACATAGTTATTTAATGTGATGTGAATCATAGTTATACTCCCTAAAATTGAAAATTTCGAATTACTAACTATTTTCATTCTAGGGGTGTTACTAATTAAATGCAAGTAAAAGTTTAAAATAACCGTGCAGTTGACAAAGGGATAAAGAGCGGGGTATGATTTGCGTCAGAAACTAAAAGGGGTGACGATAATGAGTTTGGGGATGCGATGTTAAATTAACAGATGTCGTTAGCGACAAATATTACGGGCAATGAATAATATTAATCAAACACATCAGTTAAGGAAATATAAAATGAATAAATATACAAAAATTGCAGCCATCGCAGCTGTTACGTTAATTACCGCAAGTAGTAGTGCTTATGCAGTTGTGCCAAGTGCATCTGATAAATCAGTACCTGCTTATCAAAAAAATCTTCACAAAAAAGGGACGTTGACAGTTGGTCTAGAAGGAACGTACTCACCATATTCGTATCGTGACAAATCTGGTAAATTAACTGGGTTTGAGGTTGATTTATCAAAAGCTGTTGCCAAGAAATTAGGCTTGAAAGTCAAATTTACACAAACAAAATTTGATTCATTAGTTGCCGGCTTAGATTCAAGAAAGTACGATGTTGTGTACAATAATATGGGAAAGACAAAGGAACGTACTAAAAAGTATGCTTTTGCCAAGCCATATATCTATACCAAGACAGTGATGATTACTAAAGCCGGATCAGACATCAAGACGGCAGCTGATTTGAAAGGTAAAAAGTCAGCTCAATCGGCATCGTCTAACTTTGGTCAGGCCGCTAAAAAGGCTGGTACCAATGTTGTATCAGTACCAGGATTTGCGGAAGCTATTGATTTAGTTAATTCAGGTAAGGCCGATGTGACGTTGAACTCACAGGATTCATGGGGCGTTTATAAAAAGGCTCATCCCGAGACAAAGTTAAAGGCGAAAGTGACGAAAACTTTGGATAACACGTCATCTTCACCAATGTTAAACAAGAAAGACAAGGCTTTAGCAAAGAAAATTACTAAAGCACAAAAACAATTGGCTAAAGATGGTACATTATCTGACCTTTCAGAGAAATACTTTGATTCAGATTTAACAAAGAAACCATAAATTCACGCTATAATGAGACTGGGACATGAGCAATGTGCCAGTCTTTTTCAAACTCTGATTTTTCTGTTATTGGAGGAATATAAATGTTAATTGCAAAGAAAATTATCGTACGTGGCCGAGTGCAAGGGGTTGGCTTTCGATACTCTACAAAAAATATTGCTGATAAATTAGGCATCCAAGGTAATGTATGGAATGAATCCGATGGTTCCGTGCATATTGAGGCTCAAGCAGAAAGTGATGCGATGTCGGATTTTATTTCAAAGATTAGTATGTCGCCATCACCATATGCCCGAATAGATTCAGTTGATAGTAAAGATATACCAGTAAATGAACATTTGCATCGTTTTAGAGCATTATAATTGCATAAGTAGGTAATCAGTCGACGTTGTTGCATTGCGCGACTGATTTTTTTCGTGTAAGCTGAGATGTCGAGAGTTTTTAGGAGGTTATGGTAGATGAGTATTAAAACATGGTTGAAATTCGTGGAAATTCAATCATTGGTTGCTAGTGCATTACCATTGGTTTTGGGTAATTTATATGCTGCAATCACATATCAAGAATTTCATACGGGATATGCAATAGTTTTCGCGATTGTTGTCCTAGCTTTGCAAATGGTTGCTAATGTTTGGAATAATATACAAGACTTTAAATCAGCAACCAGTGAGGAGTGGAAGAACGGTGTCAATAACATCATTGGTAAGGGTGGTATTTCACAACGTCAAGGTTGGATAACCTTACTGGTGTTGGCATTGATTGCTGCGGTTGGTGGATTATGGTTAGCGACACAAACAGGTTGGCCCTTGTTAATCATGGGATTAATTGGATTTTGGGTTGTTTATTGGTATGCTGGTACCCCGTTGCCTTTGTCACGCACGCCATTCGGTGAATTAGCGTCAGGGCTAACGATGGGATATCTCATCTTTTTGAGTGCAACTTATGTAAATATTGCGCCAACTTTCAACGGTGAACTCGTCTTTAAGGCTATTATTGCTTCAGCGATTGCCTGGTTTGCAATTGGCGATATCATGTTTGCCAATAATATCGGTGATTACGATGAAGACGTTGCAGAAGGACGGCACACATTAGCTTGGTACTTAGGTAAGAATCGTGCAGTTAAAGCGTTTGGTTGGGTTTACATTGCCGGCTATGTGATGCTGATTATTGCAGTGATTGCCGGAATTTTGCCTTGGCTATCATTGGTTGCCTTAGTATCGTTCCCAATTGTGATGAAAAATGTTAAAGCATTTCAAGCAAATCCAATCAAACCTAATTTTCCATATGCTATTAAAAATGCTGTAGTCATTTCAGTAACGTTAGCAATTGGTTTGATTCTGGCTTTAATTTTTAATTAGTAGTAATGCATTTTGACGATAAAGTAATTCGTCAGAATGCTTTTTTTATGGTCAATGAAGTTACTCTTTGCAAGCAGTAATGGCTTGATGATGTGCCTTGTGGATAAAGTGTGTAAAACTTTTTCGATTATTAAGTTAAACTGAATTATATAGTTACAAAATTCACAAATAAAAACATATTTATTTAAATAATGACGGGAAATTTATGATTGCCTAATATCTGTTATAATTAGAAAAAAATGAAAGTGAGGGTCTGAAGTGTTAGAACACGTCAAACGATCGAAAACATTATTTTGGACAATTGAATTATTAGCCGTTGCGCTATTAGTTTTGATCGTTGCACAATTACGCTTTATTCTAGAACCAATTGGTCAATTTATTGGTGCTGTTTTTGTCCCATTAATTATTTCAGGATTTTTATATTACATCTTAAATCCGGTGGTTGGGGCGCTGCAAAAGGTGCCATTAAGTAAGACGAGGCATGTTAGCCGTGGCTGGGCTATTACCATTGTTATGTTGCTATTATTAAGTATTTTGGTAGCCTTGTTACTAACATTATTACCTGCCTTAGTTGATCAAATCGCTAGTTTGGTAAAGAATATTCCGATATTAGTAGATACAATTCAACATTGGGCTAACCAGATTAGTCAAATTAATTTCTCTAAAGAGTATGGTATTGATTTTAATCTTGATAAGCTACAACAAGAAGTGCAGAATATTGGGAAAACCGTCGTATCAGGTATGGCAACTAGTTTAAGCGCGGTGATTGCCAAGTTAACTGGTTTCACGGTGACAGCGATTACCGTGCCAGTAATGACAATTTACATGTTAAATGATGGTCATAAACTGGCACCCTTTATTCAGAAAGTCTTTCCAAGTAAACAACAAGCAAGGATTTCTGACATATTAGGGCGATTAAATCAAACACTTGCGCAATACATTAGTGGTCAAGTCTTAGAGATGATTTTTGTTGGTGTATTTACAGCTGTTGGTTACTTTATGATCGGTCAAAAATATGCTTTGTTGTTAGGCGTCTTTGCTGGTATAACCAATATGATTCCATATGTTGGTCCCTATATTGGTTTGGTTCCGGCATTGTTTGTTGCTCTAACAGATTCATTCTGGCAAGCAATCTGGGTCATCGTTGTTGTGTTGATTGTGCAACAGGTTGACAGTAATTTAATTTATCCACGTGTCATGGGGGCATCTTTGCATGTTCATCCACTGACTATTATTGTTTTGTTATTAGCTGCTGGTAATATAGCCGGCATTGCAGGCATGATTTTAGCAGTGCCATTTTATGCGGTTATTCGGACGGTGATTGTTTATACTTGGCAGCTTTGGCAGGTACAGCAGATGCCTGAAGTAGATACAGAAAAGACTATAATAGATGAAGAGACAATTTAATTAATAATATTCTTTAAAAAATAATAAGGTATGGCTCTGGTGTATGGTAGTTTACCATGAACAGAGCTTTTCCTATTTGAGGACAGATAATTGAGAGGCATCACGTATGGTAGCTAATTTAAAATTAGGAGAACTAGTCGATAAGTATAATTTATATGCAGAACTTATTGATGGTAAATTTGGCATTGAACTTGAGACTCATCGGGTAACAAGAAAAGGTCGGCTAAGTCGTGTCAATCATTCAATAAAATTAGGTTCGAGACAAATTCATCCTTATCTACAAACTGACTATAGTGAGACACAGGCTGAGCTGGTGACAGAGGCTGTGGGTTCATTTGAGGAAGCCCGTGATCGTTTACTACAATTACAGTGGATTTTACGGAGCTATATGGCAGATGATGAGTCGGTCTGGCCATTGAGTATGCCACCTCAATTAAAGAAAGACGATCTCCAATGGTTGGATGAAACTTTTGAGAGAACTTGGGTTCAAGACTATCGTGATTGGTTATTGCATAAATATGGGTCTACGCATGAAATTATGACAGGTGTACACCTTAATTATTCATTGTCAGATGGCTTATTGCAGCACTTATTTGAAGCCAGTGATCGAACTGATTTTAAAGAATTTAAAAACGACGTTTATTTTCACATTGCGCGTCAAATTGTTGCTCATAGTTGGTTCTTTAATTATTTATTTGGTGCAGCGCCATTCAATTTAAATGATTCCGACTCAAGAACGCCACAATTCACCAAGCCAGTCCGTTCATTACGGACAAGTGAGTATGGTTTTGTTAATGATCAAGGGGAAAAGGTAGCTTATGATAGCGATTATGTTGATCATCAGCGACGAATCGAACAACTGATATCACAAGGTAAATTGTTCTCGGAACATGAAATATATGGCCCCGTCCGATTTAAGCGTAAAACAGATGGTGATGACGAAATCGACTACTTAGAAATCCGCATTTTGGATACGAATCCATTCGATATTGCTGGTGTTTCTGAAAATGATTTAAACTTGATCCATTTATTATTAATTTATTTCCTGATTAGTGACGATGAATTAACTGAAGACAGCCTTCAAAGTAATGAGAATTTAGCAAATGATGTTTCACTACAGCAACCGACAGAAAACTTAGTTAATAAAAAAGATGCATTAGCAATTATGCAAGACATTTCGCAATTAGCTGATCATTTTGGTATGAGGTTTAATGATGGCCTGTCATTAATTACGGATCGTGTGTTAACACCAACTAAAACACCAGCTGCCAAGATGATTGCAGAAGCGCCTAGTGTGACTGACATGCAAACATGGGCAACAAAGCTTGGTAATGAACGGACAGATTATTTTAAAACACATAAAAAAGAATTATTTAGAGCTTACTTCGGTGAGGGCGATCTTGCGCAGGTTGTTCATGATGGCATCGTCACTGGCATACGTGTATTGGATTTTGATTGTGAGAAGACAGCATCCGTTTGATTTTGAAAAATGGGATAAATATTTAGCTGAAGCTGAGGGAGTACCCGTGCCTTGGATAGCAGGTGACCATATGACAACTCATCCAAGTTACGATAGCCGGATGATAGCTTTAGCGCAGGCTTTTGAATGGTCTGATTTTTATGATCAAAATTTTGATCGGACATTACATCAAAAAGACCATGATCAGTTATTAGAAGAAAATGTTGAGATGATCGCATGAACGAGCCATGATTTTCGTGAGTTACGTGCTGTGACATCAGTAGTTATTCATGGTGAGGTTCGATTAGAAGGTATGTGGGCAGCGATGCTAGAAAAAGGTATTTTACGTCGCTTGCTAAAGAGATTACACGCACAAATACCAGAAGACTTTCCAGGTCCCAATTATTAAAGACGTTTAAGCGCCTAAATTGTCCATTATTTTTGGTTAATTTAGGCGCTTAAAGCTTTTGAGGCTGCTTATTTTTTAGAAAAAATGAAAGATAAATTTAATTCTAGTTTTGAAAAATTTGAAAATTCTTATATACTAGTTAATATGTTCGCAAGAGATTCAGCAAAGTAGTATGAAGTATTTAATAAAAAAGGAAGTGTGAAGATGTCACAACAAAAAGGTTCCCCTCAGAAACTGGAAAGAGGGTTGACTGGCCGTCATGTTGAGATGATTGCCTTGGGAGGAACGATTGGTACTGGACTGTTCCTGGGAGCAGGTCGATCCATCAGTGCGGCAGGACCTGCCATTTTACTGGTCTACATTATTGTTGGGCTTTTTATGTTTTGGATGATGCGCGCGCTGGGTGAGTTGTTACTAACTGACCCTAATCGAGCGACCTTTGTCGGATTTATTGAAAAATATGTTGGGCCTAAAGCAGGGTTCGTTATTGGCTGGACTTACTGGATTGGCTGGATCACCATTGCCATGGCAGAATTAACGGCTGTTGGAAATTATATGAACTTCTGGTTTCCTAATGTACCCATCTGGATATGGGAATTAGGATTCCTAGCCGTCTTATATGGTATTAATATCATTGCTGTTGCTGCTTTTGGTGAAACAGAGTTTTGGTTCTCGATGATCAAGATTATTGCCATATTGGCGATGATTGCTACTGGTGTGATTATGATGGTCTTACATACAAAGACTTCCTCAGGGGTCACGTCTATTAGTAATTTATGGCAACATGGTTTTGTTGCCCATGGTGGTCGTCACTTGTTATCGGCATTTCAAATGGTATTTTTTGCTTTCTTAGGAATTGAATTTGTTGGTATGACTGCTGCAGAAGCACAAGACCCTTATAAGAATATTCCGAAGGCAATTAATTCGATCATTATGCGAATCTTAATTTTCTATGTCGGTGCATTGATAGCTATTATGTGTATTCAACCATGGACGAATTATAGTGCCGGTGAATCACCATTCGTACAAGTGTTTGCAGGTATTGGTGTGACAGGGGCAGCAGGAATTATTAATTTTGTTGTTTTGACTGCAGCAGCATCGTCATTAAACAGTGCCATCTTTACAACTGGGCGTATGTTATTTTCATTATCAGAAGGTAAAGGATATGCAGGTCAATTAAATAGGCGTTATATCCCATTTAATGCGATTAACATTTCAACAGCACTCATTGCATTAGCAGTTGTGTTGAATTTCTTCTTCCCAGCTAATGCCTTTGATTTAGTGACGTCAGTTGCATCGGCAGCCTTTGTTGTTATGTATGCTGTCTTAGTATATGCTCATGTGAAGTATCGTAAATCACCGGACTTCAAAAATGGCAAACAATTGTTTAAAATGCCTGGTGCACCAGTTACGAATTATCTAACTATCGCATTTTTGATTGGTATTTTCTTAATTTTGTTATTTACGCCGGATACCATGCCAACAACTGTTTTGGCAATCGCTTGGTTCGTGATAATGATTATTATAAGTTTGCGAATAAAGAGTAAAAAATAGTGTATGATGAAAGGATAGTTGTGTAGGCAATTATCCTTTTTTATTTAAGAGAGATTTTAGGGGGTTAATATGGCAGAGAGATTTATTGATCGTGATTATAAACGGACGGTCGCAAAAACAGATTATATTGAAAAACAATGGCAAGATGTGCCTTACATGGCGGGTGCTCGTCATGATTTAGACATTTACTTACCAAATGAGGGCCAAGGACCTTTTCCGGTAATTGTGGATGTCTTTGGTGGTGGACTAGTTTTTGGTGATAAGAGTTCACACAAGCTTGAACCAGCGCTAAGACTTTTGGATAGAGGATATGCTGTTGCTAGTGTGTCATACACTTTAATTCAAGATGCAGATTTTCCAACGCAGATTTATGAAATCAAAGCTGCTATTCGTTTTTTGCGTGCTCACGCTGACGAGTATCAACTAGATATGGATCATGTTGCCCTAATGGGAGAGTCTTCAGGGGCTCATTTAGCATTATTGACAGGTGTTACAGCATCAGCCAATACTATGTTCAATCATGATTTTGGGGAAGCTGCTAGTGAATCTGAAAAGGTAAATGCAATTATCTCTTTGTATGGTCCATACGAATTTGATAAGTTTTCAGAGCAATTTGAGGAAAGTGGCGTTACACCTAAGTATCCGGAGACTGGAACAGCAGAATCCTTTGAAGGGCAGATGTTTAAGCAACGAGCTCCCAAAGATGTGCCAGATAAAGTGAAGGAATATAATCCAGCAACATATTTCAGTACCGTAATGCCACCAATATTGGCATTTGCAGGAACCGCTGACTTTGTTGTACCATACCAACAGACGGTGAATATGATAGCAGCTGCCCGTGAAGTGGTCAGTGATGACCGAGCAGAAATCCATATCGTGGATGGCACAGGTCACGGACCGGATGCTTATATGACACCCGAAAACACAGAAATAAAGGCTAATTTTTTAAAGAAATGGCTGTAAATTGAGGTTATATAATGATAGGTGCTTTTGGAAAAACATTTTTTCGAGCAACACCACGACAACTGTTTGTACAGCTAATGATTGATATATTGTGGTATTTAATTTTTAAACCCACGGATTCATTTTCGGTATGGGTCTATATTATTATCTTACCGGGATTTGATCTAATATCGGCAGTTGGTAGTTTTTGGAACTATGTTAAAGATAACAAACCTGAAGAAAATAAATAATGTTTCACATGGAACATTTTATAGTAAAGCAGATGATTCTTTTAAAGAGTCATCTGCTTTTTTAACGTTAAATAATAAAAAGTGGACGGTTAAAATTATTTTTAATAGGGGTAATAAAAGGGCTTTAGGATGTATATATGTGGGAAGGAGGTTGTTTAATTTGAAATGGGGTAGATATTATGTTGCACAGATTGATGAATCAGATTGTGGTGTAGCTGCTCTAGCGATGATATTTAAATATTATGGTAGTACGATACCATTGTTTAAATTAAGAAAATTAACGCAAACATCGCTTGAGGGAACGACTATTTGGGGGATTATAAGGGCATCTAGCAAGTTAAAAATTTCTGCAAAAGCAATACAAGCATCGAAACATCTTTTTCAAGACAGAGAAATTTCTTATCCTTTTATCGTACATGTTCAGAAAAATCAAGAGTTATTACACTACTACGTTGTTTTAGATGTTAAGAATGATAAGGTAACTATCGCTGATCCGGATGAAGATATTGGTATAGTACATATGTTAAAAAAAGATTTATTAGCAGAGTGGACTGGTGTAGCCATACTTTTTGAAAAAGCAAAAGATTACCATCGTATTGTAGAAAAGCCGCTATCATTATGGCAATTTCAGAAATTAATTGTTGAAAAAAAGCATCTATTAGTGCCTATTTTTTTATCAGTTGTATTTATTACTTTTTTAGAATTGATTAGTGCTTACTTTTTTCAGAATCTTATTGATTCTTTTATTCCTAAAAAATTAATTACTGAGATGACTATTATCTCAATTGGGTTAATTATTGGTCATGTATGTTCAAGTATATCAATGTACCTGAATCAGAGCCTAATTCTAAAGTTAGAACGTAATATTTCAAAGAACATCATAATGATGTATATAAAACATGTTTTTCATTTGCCAATAAACTTTTTTATTAATAAAACTAACGGTGATATTATTTCTAGATTCCAAGATACCGAGAAAATCGTTACAGCAATATCATCTTGTTACGTTGTCGGTATAATGCAGTCAAGCATTTTCTTTGCTCTTGGGATAATTTTAGCATTGCAAAATATACATCTTTTTGGTGTTTCTGTAATTAGTATACCGATATACGTGATGATTATTATTATGTTTGTAAGACCTTTTGAAAGGCAAAATAAAAATGTGATGGCAGCAAGTGAAACAGTTACTTCTGAACTGATTAGTGACTTTTCATGTATGGAACTTATTAAGTCGATGAATTGGACGGATGTAGTTTTGCACAAAAGTAATATTAAGCTAGAAAAGCTATTAAACTCAACGCAAAAATTTATGAAAATGGATCAAATTCAAAAGACATTAAAAGAATTAGTTGATCATATTTTAGAAATTATGGTGTTGATGATCGGTGCCCATGAAGTATTCGCACAACGTATTAGTCTAGGTGAATTAGTGGCATTTAATACATTGTTGTGCTATTTTATGAATCCGTTACAGGACATTGTCGGATTACAATCTAAAATACAATCTGCTAAGGTTGCTCTTAATCGTCTAAATGAAGTTTTATCTGTACCGCAAGAGAAATTAAAAGGGGACAGTTTACATCATAAAAATACTGATGCAGATATTAAAGTGGAAAATGTTTACTTTGGTTATGGGGATGGGAAAGTAGTTCTTGCGAACATTTCTTGTTCAATTCTACGACAACAAAAAGTTTTATTGCAGGGGCAAAGTGGTTGTGGAAAGTCGACTTTTGCAAAGTTATTGGCGGGTTTCTTAACATGTCATAATGGTCGAATTATTGTTGGTGAACAAGATATAAAAAATTTGAATCCAGTAGAATGGCGAAAACATGTGTTATATGTACCTCAGATACCATATATATTTAATACAACGATATTTGAAAACCTTTTGATGGACTGTTCAAGAAAAATTAGCGATGACAAGATCAAGACAGTATGTGAATTGGTTGGATTAGATGAGGTTATCAATCAATTGCCTTTGGGATTAGATACGGTTATAGGTGAACATGGATCAAAATTATCTGGTGGCCAAAAGCAGCGCCTTTGTTTGGCCAGGGCATTATTAACAGATGCTGAAGTTTTAATATTAGATGAAGTGACTAGTAGTTTGGATTTTATTTCAGAAGAACAAATTATAAAAAACATTTGTAATTTAACTAAGAAAACGGTTATTATCATCACCCATCGTTTAGAGGTAGCGAAATATGTTGATCAGATAATTAAAATATGACGAGTAAATTGAGGCAAGCGATAATGTATAAATTTACTGAATCTGTGTCTTTTTTAGCATATAAGGAAGATATGAAACTAAACTAGGTTTAAATTATTAGGTATAAAAAGATTAAGAACTAGTGGCGGAGGATAGATGGTGCTAGAAATAATAATATTAGAAGATAGTCAACATCAACTAACTTGGATATCTAATTTTATTAAGCGGTATACGGAATTTGAAGAATTAGATACCAGCATTAAGCTTGTGACAAGTGATGTTCGAAGTATCAAAAAATTTGTGAAAATGAGTAATCATCAGAATATTTTGTTCTTTTTAAATGCAGAATCGCTAGCTAATGATTTTAATATTATTGAATTAGGCAAGTATATTAGGCATTGGTTACCACTGGCTAGTCTTGTTTTTATTAATGGGCATGAAAAATTGTCAACGCTAATATTAGAACATCGGTTAAGCCCCCTGGACTGCATTTCTAAAAATAAAAGTTTTGATGAGATAGAAGAATCGATTCGGGAAGATATTAATATTGCTTTGGGTTTAGTTGTTAGTCATATGAAAAACAATCCAGAAAAATTCGTTTATAATTGCATGCGCGCTACTATGATATTCCAATGTCAGAAGTCCTTTACGTTGCTTCTAAACCCAATCATGTTAACCGTGTTGTGCTTTATGCTAAAAATAAAATTATTGAAATTAATGATTCACTATCTAGTATCGAAAAAAGGCACAAAAATTTATTTCGGTCGCATAAAGGATTTGTTATTAATTTAATGTCAGTTAGTTATTTTGATATTCGGCTTAATCGTGTCTATTTTGATGTTGAAAACCAAATATGGTGTCCATTATCTGTCCGAAAAAAGCAAAATTTTAAGAAAGCTTGGCAGCGAATCAATGGGTTAAATTAACGGTTAATAGTAAAAATACAACGGTAAATTAAAGTTCATCTAAATCTTTAAAGAATGTATATCATTATTTATAGCAAAGGAGGTGAATATTTATAATATATCGATTGTAACAACGGTATATTAGAAGTCATCATGTTTTTTTCTAAAAAATATATGCCATTAATACCGGTGCATTGTATATTGTTAATCAATGCCATTGAAGTTATTGATTTATGCTCAACAAACCAATTTAATATTCAGGATACTTTTACAACTTATATTGTCTTGGCATCGGCTTTAATTTTAGAATGTTGGATTTATCGTAAAATCAAAAATGGTATTTAATCGATACGCCTTTTCATGTCTTAAGTGTCTTACTATATATTGAATAAACAGGACTTTTTTACTTTATATATTTCTGAGTATTGGCAGTTAACAAAACTTTATTCAGTATAAAGTTATTTTTCTTTTCATAGTAAGACCTTAGGCTACGATTTATATATTGCTAATAGTGACTGGAGGAGAGTCTAATGAAGGAACAATACAAAGAATTAACACAACAGGAAACAATGTTTGTTATTGGTGGTAAGAAGAAAAACGTTGCAAAATGCTATGCAGGTACGTTAGGTCATGCATTGGTAGGATCAGTAGCTGGGCCTGTAGGATACTGGGGTGGTGCATTAATAGGATATGCTAAATATTGTCATTAGTATCTAAAAAAAGAACCGTTTAATTAGTTTTAACTACCACTAATTAAACGTTTTTTTATTCCAGTTAAGTTAATTGTGGAACTATTAACAAACAGAAGAATTTATGCTAAACTATAGTTGTTTCAAATAATACTACTGGAGGAATTCGTAATGACAAAGAAAGTCGCAATGGTTACTGGTGGTGCACAAGGTATTGGTGAAGCAATTGTTCGTCGCCTTAGCGCAGATGGATTTGCAGTCGCAGTCGCTGATTTGAACGAGGCAAAGAGTAAAGAAGTTGCAGATGATATCGAAAAGAACGGTGGATCTGCAATGGCAGTCAAGGTAGATGTTTCTGATCGTGATGGTTTCTTTGCAGCGGTTAAAGAAGTTGCTGACAAATTAGGTAGCTTTGATGTGCTAGTTAATAATGCTGGTCTTGGTCCTACGACACCAATTGATACAATTACTCCTGAATTGTTTGATAAGGTTTATCATATTAATGTTGCTGGAGATATTTGGGGTATCCAAGCAGCAGTTGAACAATTTAAGAAGCAGGGTAACGGGGGAAAGATCATCAACGCAACTTCACAAGCTGGTGTTGTTGGTAATCCAAATCTTGCTTTGTATAGTAGTACTAAGTTTGCGGTACGTGGTCTAACGCAAGTGGCCGCACGTGATTTGGCTGAGGAGAACATTACAGTTAATGCTTATGCACCTGGTATTGTTAAGACACCAATGATGTTTGATATTGCCCATGAAGTTGGTAAGAACGCGGGTAAGGATGACGAATGGGGTATGCAAACATTTGCGAAGGACATTGCAATGAAGCGTTTGTCAGAGCCAGAAGATGTGGCTGCTGCAGTAGCCTTCCTTGCTGGACCAGATTCAAACTACATTACGGGTCAAACTATTGAAGTTGATGGTGGTATGCAATTCCACTAATGAATAATTAATTTAAATTTTAAACTGATGATAAATCATTATATAGATTTGTCGTCAGTTTTTATTTTATTAGAAATGGTATGTAAATATCATAACTTAGTATTTGCTATCTACATCAAACATTGAGATACTGGGTGTATATTTAGCGAAGGAGGGAGTAAGCATGCGACAAATTCTTGTTGATGTTCACCGCCTAACAAAGAAATTTCAGATTGAACAATTCCAAACGTTTTTGAAACGCGGAAATCTCAAAATGGTGGGGCCAACTATTACATATTATGCCTTATTGTCGATGGTTCCTATTTTGATGAGTGTTGGTGCGGTTGCCAGTTTAGCAGGGTTGAGTGCGAACGACTTAATAACATTACTTTCGGAACAGCTTCCAAGTAATATTATGTCGATTTTAGAACCAATTATTAAATCAGTCCTAAAAGGTGGCGTCGGAATTTTGTCATTTTCAATTGTGACAACGATTTGGGCAGCGAGTTCAGTACTAGCAATTATTCGTAAATCATTTAATGCTGTGTATGATGTACCAGAACGGGTCAGTGGTTTACTGACACGTGTATTTAGTTTCTTATGGCTATTGGTTATTCTGGTGTCAGCGGTTGTTGTAATCGTTGTTAGTGCATTTCTACCAGCGATTATTGCGGCGATTCCAGGTATCGGATGGCTAGAATTTATCACGAAACAACGTTGGCTGATTACTCTAGCGGGTCTTTGGGTGATGATGTGTGTATTCAATGCTGCGTTACCAGCTAAAAGAATTGCATTAAAACCGCTGATCATTGGATCGGGTATTGAAGTTGTTTTGATGATCATTTTGAACTATTCATTTGGGTGGTATGCGCAATTTACTGTAAAAAATGTTGGTTTTTATCAATCATTAGGATCATTGCTTGTGCTAATTGTCTATTTGAATTTAATTGGAACAATTATGGTGATTGGTCAGATTTTGATTGCCTGGTTAGAAGGTCTTTTTGCTACTAGTTTGAATCCGGAAGACCCTGTGCCAACGGCTGCTAAACGTCCGGCAGCCCAACGGCGCCCAGACGGTAATTTACGAAAAATCACAAGCGGTAACCGTCATCGAAAAAAGCGCCGTTAAAGGCTTGGTTGTGATTTTTTAAACATAAAAACATCTTCTTTGTGAAATTTTTTTAAGCGCTTTTTTAGTCGATTAGCGTTATAATGATGGCGTAGCATGGATTGCTACTGATTGTCGTTTATACAAAGGGGGATATTATGGCATATAAAACAACCTATCCATATACTGGGGAAGTCTTACAGGAATATGATAATGCAACTGAAGCAGATTTAGAGCAAGCGCTAGCAACTGGTCACGCTTTATATAAAAAATGGCGTGGTACATCTGTTAGTGATCGTGCAGCAACATTACAGAAAATTGCTGATGCAATTGTGTCACACAAAGAAGAATTAGCTAAGGCAATGACTTATGACATGGGGAAGTTATTAACTGAGGCCGAAGGTGAAGTCGACTTGTGTGCAAGTATTGTTTCTTATTATGCAAAAAAGGGTGAGGAATTCATGGCCGACACACCTGTCGAATCACCAGCAGGAAATGCACACTATGTTAAGCAATCAACTGGTGTCATTGTTGCGGTTGAACCATGGAACTTCCCACTATATCAAGTTGTGCGTGTCTTTGCACCAAACTTTATTGTTGGTAATCCAATGATTTTGAAGCATGCGTCAATTTGTGCCAAGTCAGCCCAATTATTTGCTGATTTAGTCATTGAAGCCGGTGCGCCAGAGGGAGCTTTGACTAATTTGTTTATCGATTATGACTTAGTAGCTAAGGCTATTCATGATCCACGTGTCGCAGGTGTTTGCTTGACGGGTTCTGAACGTGGTGGTGCAGCCGTTGCCAAAGAAGCCGGTGAGGCATTAAAGAAGTCAACGCTTGAACTTGGTGGTAATGACGCATTCATTATTTTAGATGATGCGGATTGGGATGAAGTTAAGGCAGTTGCGCCAGGTGCACGTTTGTACAATGCAGGACAAGTTTGCACATCATCAAAGCGGTTCATTGTTTTGGCTGATAAGTTCGATGAGTTTATCGATATTCTAAAAGATGGTTTCTCAAAGGCTAAGGTAGGAGATCCAATGGATCCTGAAACTGACGTGGCGCCATTATCATCTAAGAGTGCGCAAGAGAAACTACAGAAACAAGTTGATAGTGCTGTTGCTGGTGGAGCGACGTTAGTTTATAGTCAAGAGCCGGTTGAAGGGGATGGTTTCTTCTTCCAACCAACTATATTGACAAATATTACTAAGGATAATCCAATTTACAATCAAGAATTGTTTGGTCCAGTTGCTGAAGTTTACAAGGTTAATTCAGAAGAAGAGGCCATTGCATTGGCTAATGATTCAAGTTATGGTCTTGGTAACACTGTCTTCTCAAGTGATATCGACCATGCACAACGTGTCGCCGAACAAATTGAGACAGGTATGTCATTCATTAATTCAGGATGGACATCATTACCTGAACTGCCATTTGGTGGTGTTAAAAACTCGGGATACGGTCGTGAGCTAAGTGAATTAGGATTGAATGCGTTCGTTAACGAGCATTTGATTTTTGAACCAACTAAGTAAATGAAGCTAATTAACAGTAAAGGAGCATGCTCAGATGAACATGCTCCTTTTTTATTATTATTATTTTGTTGTAATTGCAATTGTGTCGGCTGCTTTTTGAGCGGCCCATTGCTCATCAAATTGATCAAGTAATTCACGGACTTGTGTCGTGTTGTTTGTATCCATCAAAGCAACTCGTAAGTCAGACGCGTATGAAAAATGACGCACGTATATTTTAAAGAAACGCTTTAACTTTTGGAAGTGCATGGGACCAAATTCAGCAGTGAATTGGTCGTATAAGTCTAATTGCATACGCAATAGGGTAAGGGTCTCATCTAGCGTATGCTCTCGTGGTGTGATTTCAAAAGCAAAAGGATTCTCAAAAATCCCGCGACCAATCATAATACCATTAACACCAGGATGTTGGCGGACTAATTCAAGACCATCAGCACGATCTTTAATATCACCATTGATTTGAAGTAAGGTGTTTGGGGCGATTTCATCACGTAATTGCACTAAACGGTCAATGTATTCAAAGTGAGCGGGCACTTTTGACATTTCCTTACGTGTACGCATATGAACAGTAAGTAGTGGGATATCTTGTTTTAGAAGAAATGGAATCCACTCTTCAAAAGTGTCAATTTGATTGAACCCAAGGCGAGTTTTAACAGAAACAGCTAAGCCTGCTTTTTTAGCACTAGCAATAATTTCTTCAGCTTTATCAAAATGGCGAATCAAATCAGAACCACTATTATTCTTAACGACAGTAGCAGCTGGGCATCCCATGTTAATGTCCACGGCTTCGTAGCCACGTTCTTTTAAGTCAAAACAAGCAGTCTCAAAATCAATACCACGATCACCCCATAATTGAGCGACAGGCATTTGTTCTGATTCTTCAACGTGCAAACGACCTTGTACGGTGAACTTTGCTTTTGGATGGGTAATACTGCGAGCATTTGTGAATTCGGTAAAGTAAACGTCAGGGCCACCAGCTTTAGCAACGACACGACGGAAAACAGAATCTGTTACGGCTTCCATAGGAGCCATGGTGAAGAAGGGGATGGTGTCTAATCCTGGAACAGCAGGATGTTTTTGAGCATCGTCCACAACTTTTTGCCAATAAGGAGATTTTACTTGGACCATTTAAAGTTCCTTTCTCAAAGAAATATGTATTTTTGATACGAAAATTTTTAAACCTTATCCATATTAGCGATATTTTGTACAATTTTCAAGATATTAACTTCTTAAAAGTAAATAATGGTCATATTTAGGACAAATTATGCAATTTTTGTTAGTCTGATGGGTAATAAGGTGTATAATAATGCCGATTTGCTATAAAATTTTTAGGAGTTCACATGGTAATTAGAAAGAATATGATAGCGGGCATTATCTTAACGTTTTTGCTAGCTTTCGTTGCAAAACTACTGTCACCTTTCTTACCAACATTAGGTGCCGAGGCATTGGCTATGTTGGCGGGAATTGTCTTAGGAAATACAATTTTTATCAACCAACGTTGGGCAGCAGGAGTTAAATGGGCTGAAAAATACCCGATTGAGATTGGGATTGCCTGCCTAGGTTTGAATGTTACTTTAACAAATATGGCTTCACTTGGATGGCAAGGTGTGTTGTTTATTTTGCTACAAATGTCATTGACCATTTTCTTTGTGATGTGGCTTGGTGGCCGTATTTTTAAAGTTGCACCGGCATCAGCAATGATGATGGGAGCAGGTAATGCTGTCTGTGGTTCAAGTGCAATTGCATCAGTGGCACCGGTTGTGGGCGCTAGTGATGATCAACGACGGACGTCCGTAGCAACAGTCTCACTGGCTGGTGTGGTATTACTATTTGTCTTACCAATTTTAGGACCGGCCGTGTTACCGGATAATATGATGGTTAGTGCCTTGATTGGTGGAACCGTGCAATCAGTTGGTCAAGTATCTGGAACTGCGTCACTTGTTGGTGGCAGTGTGGTTACTTATGCACCAATTTTCAAAATGCTACGTGTCATTATGCTATCAGTAGTCGTTATTTTTATGGCACGTCATGCTGCAAAAATATCAACTGATACTGGTACAGCTACTAAATCAAAGATGAGTATCCCTTGGTTTGTCATAACATTCATTATTCTGATGTTGATCAATTCATTTATTTCACTACCTCATCTTGTGACTCATACAGCACAAAATATTACGAGTTTTTTTGGTGTTGTTAACTTAGCGGGTATTGGATTAAATTTGAAGTGGACAACGATCAAGTCATCAGGAGCTAAGTTCCTAGGATATGGACTTGTTACGATTATTTTCCAAGTAGTTATTGCCCTAGCGCTGATTTATATGCTAATGGGTGCTTAATTAAACGAAATCTAAAGAATAAGGTCTGAAATTTCGTCAGTTGATGAGAAATTTTCAGGCCTTTCTTTATAATTATTGTTAAAATTAAAATGCTTGATGGATAAATATTTTTGGGGAGGTGAGTATTAATAAATGCTATTTACGAATTTAAATAATTATGTGGTATTTGATTTGGAGATGAATGGTAGTAATCAAATTATTGAGATTGGTGCGATTAAAGTAACAGGTACCCAAAATATTGAGAAATTTTCAGTTATTGTTAATAATCCACCTGTTGGTAGCGCCATGAAATCATTTAAATATATTACTAAATCAATGGGTGGTAAAGACGGCTGGATCACGTTGGACATGATTAGCCATGGTATTTCTGAAGAACGCGCCTTAAGTCGTTTTATGCGATTTGTTGGTGATTATGCAATTGTTGGTCATGCCATTATTGATGGTGATGTCCAGCTGATCAAAGAAGGCTTGCAGCATCATAATCTTGGCAAATGGGACACTCGCGGCAAATTATATGATACGCAGCAAATTCATGGTGCTATTGCAGGTAATCCGCAAGACATTTCACTAATGGATTTAGCAGAAATGTATGGGATTGATTTGGGGCAACAAAAGCACCGGGCGTTACCTGATGCAAAAGAGACACTGGCTATTTTTTTAGCTATGAAAAAGGCATGGCGTTAGTGCCATTGAAATTACCAGACAAGTGAAATGAGTTGAAGGAGAATTTCATGGTACAAGAGTTGAAAAAAATTCCAATGGCGTTATGTGGTTTAATTTTAGGTATTGAATCATTAGGGAATTTATTTATTATGAATGGTTTTTTCATGACGGGTAATATAATTGGCATAGTGGGAATGATCTTAATGTTGTTTGTATTTGCGAAACTGTTGTTCGCATATGGTAGTGTCCACAGTGAAATGATGAACCCTGTAACTGCGGGGACGCTACCAACGTTTACAATGGCGTTGATGTTGATGGCAATGTATTGGTATCGATGGGGAATGACGCGTTTTGCCAGTTGTTTGTGGTTGGCTGCAATTATTGTTCATCTCGGTATCATGGTCGCCTTTTGTTGGTTTAACTTAATTCAGACCAAGCCGCGGTTACAAGCCGTTTATCCAAGTTGGTTTGTGATGTTTGTTGGTATTGGTGTTATTCCAGTTAGTGCACCAATGTTTAGTACAATCATTGGTCAACTCTTCTTCTGTTTAGCAGTGGTGTTGTATGTCATTGTTTTCCCAATTGTTATTTTTCGATTAATCCGTTTGCGGGAAATGACAGAAGGAGCGCTGCCGTTGTTGACAATTATGGCAGCGCCAGCATCGTTGTGTTTAACCGGATATTTAAATATTTTTAGCCAATTTAATCATGCTTTTGCCATTGGCATGGCGATTTTTGCGCAATGCCTTTACTTTGCTACGTTATTTTTAATGGCTAAAATTTATATCTCTGCTAAACATTCATTGTTACGATTTTATCCAAGCTTTGCAGCCTTTACTTTTCCATTGGTTATTGCATCAACAGCGATAACGGTCTTATCAAATCGTTTAAACCTAGCTAGTGGTGTGATGGCTTTAGCAAAAATTGAATGGCTTGCGGCGACGTTGATGATTATCTATGTATTTGGTCACTATTTAAGATTCTTAATGAGTTTGATGAAATCAACAAATGATTCAAATTAGGGTGAAATAGCCTAAAAATAAAATTATTATTTTAATAAAAAAGGTTGGGTTTTTGTTTTTAATTTGTTAATATAATGTTCTGCTATTTAATAATTAGTAGGTATTAAATAAGAAACGTTCTATAATTAGAAAATTTAATAATGTAGACGCGGAGGATACGATTATGTTGATGTACACAAGACCAGCCCAGCCAGAAGATTTTCCAGCAATTTGGGCTGCGTTTCAAGATGGCGTTGCATACTTGGGTGAGCAAGGCGCATCGCAATGGCAGGGCGAAGGTGCACCAGACAGGGCTTTATTTGAAAAAGATATTGCTAATGGCTGGGGAATCGTTCTGATTTACGATGGACAAGTAGCCGGTTATGGCTCATTAGTACCAGGACCAGAAGCAGAATATGAAATTTTACAAGGTGAATGGGTTGGTGAAGAACCAGAATATGTCGCCATTCATCGAGTAACGATTAATTCGCACATTCGTGGTAAGGGTGTTGGTAAAACATTAACACGCGATTTAGTTAATTTAGCACGTGCACGTGGCTATCGTGATATTCGCATTGATACATTCCCAGAAAATATCATTATGCAGAATGTTATTACGAAAACTGATTTTACATATAGAGGCATGGTACCATTTGAATTTGGTGATCGACTAGGTTACCAATTATTAGTAGATTAATACATTTATGAGATTTTTTTCATAAAACAATTGACTTTGCACGTAAATGGGCTTAATATCTACAGGTAAACTAAAAGAAAAGGAAATGTAGATATGCAAACTTATTTGTCAGTAACATCAGCGTTTAGTTACTTTACGTATTTCGGGTAGTCATCCGAATTCTGCGTAAGGTTGTTTGCGCTGAACATTTGGATGACGGTAAAGTATCCAAATGTGTGAAAGCAAGTGAGCAACTTGTAATGCATTATCTGCATACACGTATTGGATACAATGATGTTATCCAATACGTGTTTTTTATTATCTTGGTATTTTTCAAATGACAAATGGGTTGTAGCATGATGTTCCGTGAAAGGAAGTTATATATATGGGAATGTGGCAGAGAATATTTAAAAAGGAGTCATTAGACACCTATATGAGTAGTGATGGCCATTTTGAAAAGTCACTAAATGCAAAAGATTTAGTTGCTTTGGGAATTGGTGCAGTGATTGGTTCAGGAATTTTCGTTTTACCTGGAACTGTGGCAGCAACGACAACTGGGCCAGCAATTATTTTTAGTTTTATTTTGGCGGCCTTAGTATCGAGCTTAGTAGCGATGGCTTATTCTGAAATGTCAACTGCTATGCCAGTAGCAGGATCAGCTTATTCATATGGTAATGTTATTTTTGGTGAAGTGATTGGCTGGGTATTAGGTTGGGCACTAATTTTGGAATACATGTTAAGTGTCTCGGCTGTTTCGACGGGGTGGTCAGCTTATTTTGCTAACCTGATCTCTCCTTTGGTCAAAATCCCAACGGCCTTATCAGGTGCTTATAACCCAGCAAATGGGACGTATATTGATATCGTTGCTGTTGTCATTGTTTTGTTAATTGGTTTGCTATTACGTGGCGGCTTACGTCAGTCAAAACGTGTGGAAAATGCAATGGTCTTATTCAAGATAATTATTATTTTGGCGTTCATTGTGATTGGTTTCTTCTTTGTTAAGAGCAGTAACTACAGTCCTTTAATTCCAGAACGTGTTAATGGTGCGTTTGGATGGCAAGGAGTTATTACTGGAACATCGATGGTCTTTTTCGCCTTTCTTGGTTTTGATGCATTGTCATCATCAGCAGCCGAAGTGAAAAATCCTAAGCGTAACATGCCAATTGGAATTATTGGTACGCTAATTATTGCGGCTATCTTGTATGGTTTAATGGGATTTGTACTAACTGGTATGGTACATTATTCTAAGTTGAATGTTGCGGATCCAGCAGCTTTTGCTTTGCAACAAGTTGGTCAAAATTGGGCATCATTGATTATTACAATTGGTGCATTGATTGGAATGGCAACGATGATGTATACAATGACGTATGCGGCATCACGGTTAATTTATGCGGTTGGTCGAGATGGCCTGTTACCCGGTGGTGTTGGTAAGCTAAATAAACAAGGAAATCCTAATCGTGCCTTAACTGTCGCAACAGTTGTTATTGCCCTATTTAGTGGGTTAGTGCCATTGGACGCCTTAGTTGATTTGGTTAATGTTGGTACTTTGTTGGCGTTCGTGGTTGTGTCATTGGGTATCTTGCCATTACGTCGTCGTAAAGACGTTAACCATGATGGTTACAAAATGCCAGGTTATCCGGTGATGCCAATTGTTTCAGCACTGTTGACAGGATTCTTGATTACACAATTACATGCTGAAACATTGATTGCCGCAGGTGTCTGGTTTGTTCTTGGTCTTATTCTGTACTTGACGTATGGTGTCCGTCACTCAAGAATGAATCAGTAATGTCGTTAAACTTTCTGAATCATAATTAAATAATTTTAAGCACAAAGAGGTTCAGAGGCATGTTTTTGTCTCTGAACCTCTTTTTACTTAAAAATTACTGAGTGGTGGGTGGCGTCTTACTGACCCACCATAAATTAGTTTGCGGAACAAATTGTGTACCGATAACGATGGCTTCATCAGTATAGCCTTTAACTACGCCAGTTATCATAGGTGGATTAATGCCTTGTTCTGATTGTGTGTTCAATTGAATGGTTACCGTGTCCTGTTGGGCATATGCTTCAAATAAAATTTTGGCAATTAATTCTGGAGCCATTTCGGGTTTGCGTACGCGTTGATTGGCATGCTTTACTTCATGGGCAATTTTATTCACGTGCTCAGTATGGTCAGATAAATAGTAACCCTGCCACTTGACCATACCGCGGTCATGATAGTCGTACTTAAAAAACTGACGGGCTTGTTTGAGGGTGACGTTATCAATTTCTTCATTATCTATAGCCATAGGCATTACCACCATTATGTCCGCCGACCAGCCCAACGCGGTCAAGCATTGTGCCCCCAGCTAAACTAGAGCTTTTAAAAATGGCATCAATACCAAATTTTTGGCGGATCATATCGATTGTTTCATCTAACTGATGATGTTGTTGCATAGTAGCTGGTGGCACAAAAAGGTCCAATTGTTCCTCACCCGCAGTTTCTAAATTACCAGCACTAACAGCGATATGGCGAATGATTTCACCATGATAGTGAACGGTAAATAGTTGGTGAAGTGCTTGTGTAATTTGGGCACTTGAGTTTGTTGGGGGAAGCGTCATTTGAACGTGAAAACCGTGGCTATCAGTCGGGTTATGATATCCTACCCCTAAACCAAGCGAGATTTGGTTGGTAACTAAATGTTTGGCACGTAGTCTACTGGCGATTTGTTCACCAATTTCCCTAATGATGACGGCAATTTCAGTGGGATTATCATAATCTCGTGGTAGAACTTGGCTGTTACTTAGTGCACGACTTTTTGCATGATACTTTTGTCTAACGAGACTACGATCAATACCCCAAGCAAGTGCATAAAGTTCACCACCGACAACCCCAAACTTTTCAACCAAGTGGTATGGATTATGCAAAGCTAAGTCTTTCATTGAAAAGATGCCTAAACGATTGAGTTTCTTAGCTGTACGTTTGCCAATGTGCCAAACATCAGATAGCGTTTCAATTGGCCATAGAAACGTTGAAATTGTTTCATAATGCCATTCACCAATTAGACTAGGAGCGTGTTTAGCAGTTAAATCAAGCGCCATTTTAGCCATTGCTGGATTGTCGCCAATGCCAACGGAGGTATAAATACCAGTTTTTTTCTTGATTTCTTTTTGAATGATACGGGCGATTTGCTGGCGTGTTAAATCATGGCCATCACCAAATTTTGAAATAATATATTGATAACTATCAGTAATGTCCAGAATAGATTCATCAATTGAGTAAATGTGCAGATCCTCGTCAGCCACAAATTCACGATAGATATCATTAATTTGTTGATTTTTTTCAATGTAATAATTCATCCGTGGTTCAGCAATCAATAAATCAGGATGATAGGGTACATCTCGTTGTCGCATAACGTTACTGATACCCAGTGTTTTTTTAGCCATTGGTGAAGCAGCAAGTACCAGACCACCATTTGTATTTTCTTGCTGACTCATCACAACGAGCATGGTTTGCAGTGGATTTTTACCACGGTCAACGCATTCGACACTGGCGTAGAAGCTTTTGGAATCAATGACAAAAATAGCTCGTCTGGGTTCGTCTTTGTAAACATCAAGCATAAGGTATCCTCCTGGTTAACTTTAACTTAATGTTAGGATAAACCTAATTTCGGTATTCTGCAAGCTTTAAGTTAATTGTATGTTGCTTGTAGTCATTGTCTACCATGTGCTATGATTGATTGTTCACGGAATTTATAGGAAATAGGAGTAGTAGTTTTGGAAAAGGAAAAAACGAATAAAGGTATGGTGACATTGGCCTTATTCATCGCAACTTTTTTAAGTGCGGTCGAAGGGACCATAGTGTCAACAGCAATGCCTACCATTGTCGGTGACCTAGAGGGTATTTCAATCATGAATTGGGTGTTCTCGATTTTCTTATTGACGAGTACGTTGACTACACCAATCTATGGGAAATTAGCTGATAATATTGGTCGTAAGCCAGTATTTATTGCCGGGTTGATTATATTTTTAACTGGTTCTGTATTAAGTGGATTTTCGGCTAGTATGCCACAATTAATCATTTGGCGTGCCATTCAAGGAATTGGTGCAGGAGCTATTTTGCCAATTTCTAATACGATTATTGCTGATATTTATCCGCCTGAAAAACGTGCGCAAATTATGGGTATCAATAATTCAGCATGGGGAATTGCTTCTGTGGTTGCTCCATTATTGGGTGGCTTGATTGTTGATAATTTTACTTGGCGCTGGGTATTCTTTATTAATTTGCCATTTGGCTTATTATCAATGATTCTGACTTTAATATTTTTGAAAGAAGAGAAACGGTCTACCGAGGGACATTTGGACATCTGGGGTATCGTTTGGCTATCAATGACGATTTCAGGAATCTTGTATGGTGTTGAATTACTTAATAAAGCACACATTAACTGGGCCATGATCGTAGTTGTTGCGATTGTTGCAATTGTTGGTTTGTTACTGTTTATTAAACGAGAAAAACGTGCCACAGACCCAATTATTTTGTTGGACTTATTTAAAAATAGGACCTTTGTTATTCAAAACTTCGCAGTGGGGATGATGGCAATCTTCCTAATCGCTTATGAAGTCTATGTACCATCATGGACACAAGGAATTTTAGGATTGCCAGCAACGTTTGCTGGTTTTGCAACAACGCCTAGTTCTATTTTTTGGATTGTTGGATCATTTATTGCTGGTAAGATGTTATCACGTCTAACACCACAAAAGATTTTGATGGCCAGCATGGGGCTTTTGGTGGTTAGTGGCACGATACTAGCGTTCTTACCAACCAATACACCATTTGTTATATTCTTACTTATTGGTGTATTTTTGGGAACTGGTTTTGGTATCACTGTGACTGGCTCAACAATTATTTCGCAAAGTGTTGTATCGCTTGAACACATCGGTATGGCTACTTCGTTTAATACATTGATTCGTAGTTTGGCACAAAGTATTTCCATTTCAATTTTTGGAATTGTTATGAATCAGTCCTTGCAAAACGGTATTGCGCAACATCCAGATAAGCAATTAACAGTGGGGATGTTTAATAAAATGATCAATCCACACACGGTTGATGAATTATCAAATAAGATTGTGCCAGTGATGCATAATATTTATCATACTGGATTACGTAATATTTTTATTGTTGCGGTTATCTGCATGATTTTGGCATTTGTATATAATTTAAAGCACCAAGATCAAGGGGTTGTACAATAAAATCCAAATAAAAATAGGTTGAGACATAATTTATGTCTCAACCTATTTTTTTGCTTTATTCAAAAATTGTTTGGGCAATATTCTCAGCATCGCTCAGGTTTTTATCAGTAATTCCTGGACGTGGTGAGAACGTTGTAAACCATGACCAGCCTTCTGTTGGGACACCCCAAATAAATAGGCCAGGGACTTCTTGATCTTGTTGGTCAATTGCCGTCATTGTCTGTTTATTCATGCGTGTACCACCAGCAGAGAACGTTGAACCATCAGATTTCGTGTAGGTTGCTTCGCTTAGAATCCCCTTTTCACGTAAATTACTCATCAATGGGTTGATGGTATGTGAGAGTGAAGGTGCTGATAGGTGTGCTTCAACCAGATTATCAACAGTCCACTCGTTGTTACGGTTATCGCGGGCCACAAAGTGATTGTCTTGAATGCTTGCGCTGAGACCAGGGCTAGCAATCGTTAACAAGCCGGTTTCAATCAGGGCGCGCATCTGCTCAATACGTAAAATAGGTGGGCCAACAGAAATCAAGGTGTTCAGTGGGTTAAAGTGGCGCAAAAACTTTTCATATTCATCAGCATTTAGATAGCCAGCATCCAAGTAGTGGCGAATGACTGAGCGAATATCACGTAACATATCAAAAGCACCCGCATAAGGGGCGTCGTTATTTCCTTTGTATGCATCGTTAATATCCCAAGTTAGGTAGTTCATCATAAAGTCACTATATTCGACCTCTTCAGGAATATCAGCAACTGGGTTTAGGATACGTTGCCA
This sequence comes from Weissella fangxianensis, assembly GCF_024718545.1. GTDB lineage: Bacteria > Bacillota > Bacilli > Lactobacillales > Lactobacillaceae > Weissella > Weissella fangxianensis. The sequence continues at coordinate 28,924 of NZ_JAMXDB010000010.1, read as the reverse complement.
ATCCATGATATATTCTTCGGCGACACCATATTGACGGGCGGTCTTATTCAAATCGTCACTTTCAGCAAGTGCAGTCATAAAGTGATCGGCATTGAATGGCCAAGTAATTCCAAAGTCATTGATTGTATTACGATAATGCTTATATTCTAATTCCTTTTTCAGTAATTTGAAAAAGTCATCATATGATAGTTGACCGTTGTTTTCGTCAGCTAGCTGATCAAGCTTTTTGTTCGTAAAGAACAGTGGTTGGTAACTTTCAGTTGCCTTTTGATTAATACCACGCGCATGCAAAGGCAAACCACGCCGAGAACCCGCAATGATATGCGGTTCTTTACCTGAGGGTAGATAATAAAGAACACCGTTGTTGTCACGTGCAAAACGACCACCACGACCAATCGTCAATTTGGCTAGGTAATCAAAAAAACTTAATCCTAGACCACGAAGCACAACCTTTTGACGGGCTGGAACATCATCTAAATTCGCTTCTGCAGGATGAGTTGGTCCAATATATAGCATGTTTTCATGGGCATTAGCAGCATCAGTAAATGCTTGTTGCTCTTCTGATAATTGGTTATCGACCATCCCCGTTGACATGACAACTTTATCAGCCATAAAGTTGGTCCCATCATCTAAGACGATTTCATATTGATCGTCTTGAGGGATAACATCTAAGACTTGTTTACGTTCATAAGACAGCATGACATTACCAGGAATTTGAGTACCTAAACGTTCATAAAACCATTGACTATAAACACCAAATAGGGCACGAGAAGTAAAGCGATTAGGATTGATCCGTGCAATTTCATCAAGAAAGTGTTCACTGTTAACAAAATGGCGCCGTTGTATATATTCTTTACCATATGTAATTGCCCATTCATAAAAGTTAGGACCATAGGTGGCAGTTGCTGCATGGTTCGGTATGGAAGGGTCGGGGAATAAGGTTAATTGGCGAGTAACTGTGTTCATTAGGAAAAGTGGACTTTGATCCGGATTCCAAACACGGCCACCAATTGGGAAACTGTCATATAAAGTAATATCGACAGGCCTTGTTGTTTCCTTGGCATAAGCCATCAGACGTTCTAATAGGGTTAAGTTGCGTGGTCCGGCACCAACTAATACAATCTTCATTGGTTGCTGCTCTCTTTCTTAAAATTTGATAGTTCTTCTGGAGAATAAACGCCAATATCTTTAACGTAGATATTACCAGCACGTTTTAGGCCTTCATTTTTTAGTAATCCTTGTTTAGGATATGCAAAAGTAACCGTAGCAGATGCGCGGATGGCAGAGCCTAAAATAGTACCTGTTGTTGCATTTAGACCGGATGGAATGTCAACTGACACAACCGGAATATTAGCAGCATTAACGCGTTTAATGATTTCACCTAGTTTAACAGGGACTGGTTTTGATAGTCCGGCGCCAAATAGGGCATCCACAATAACCGTGTAATGGCGGAAGTCGCGGACACGATTATGTGGGGTAACACCGTATTTACGGGCGATGTCTAGTTGTTTTGCTGTATTAGGAGTCGCGCGATGGGCATCACCTAATAGCAATAAGTCAACACTAACACCTTTTTGTGCTAACATGCGAGTAATGGCAATACCATCACCACCATTGTTGCCTAAGCCAGCAATAACGAGAACATTGGATAAGTCAAAAGTACCTGCACCGAGTACTTCCATCACAGAGATGGCTGCTCGTTCCATTAAAACTAGGGGATGGACACCAATTTCATCAGTGGTGTAGTGACTAAACCTTTGCATTTCTTGTGCAGTTACTGATTCAATCATGAAAAGCAACCTCCTTCAATTTTTTATATCTTAATAATCAATTACGACGTTCAGTGTTTATTATATCGCAACTGACTGTTAAAATGTTTCTAGTACAATGTTTTTTTACATTCAGTAGACGAAATTAGTAAGGAGGATAAAAATGAACACGCAAAAGATTCCGGAAGATATGCAAGATGTGCGTGATCGTGTTGACCTGATGGCAGGACGTGGCTTTACAGTATCGGAAGAAGATGTTATTAAAGAAGCATTGAAAATGGGCTTTCAATCAATTGTGGATGAAAAAATGGATGGTAATTATTATACCGTCCGTTGGGATGAAGCCTTTCATGACTTGCAAGTCCTTGGGATTGATAATGAGCTGGTTGGTTCAGCAAAGCCAAAAGCGGATGGTCCTGATTTTATCAAGCAATTTAAAACTAATGCAACGAATACATGGTTTGCTTTAGACAAAGACGCATTGGCTATTATTGGCCGTTAAGGTTAAAAATTTATTAATAAAGCTGAATTTAAGTACAATAGTGTTATATAGTTAGAGTTAGTTATTTATTTTGTTATAGAGAACAAGTCAATTTTATTTAAGGAGCAATTATTGTTTATGGAAAGTAATACACGTAAATACTTAGCAGAGTTCTTTGGAACGATGTTATTAGTTGCCGTTGGTACTGGTGCAGTTGTTTTGGTCGGTGTACAAACTGGTCCACTTCCTGTTGCCTTGGCCTTTGGTATCGCCTTAGCTGCTGGTGCCTACGCTTTTGGCCCAATCTCAGGTGGTCACTTTAACCCAGCCGTTTCATTGGGAGCAGCCATGAATGGTCGTATCTCATGGAAAGACTTTACTGGTTATGTTATTGCACAATTGATTGGTGGACTAGCTGGTTCAGCCGTTGTTTGGGCAATCATGAAGGGTGTTGGAGCCAGCGCTACGATGATCAAGCAAGTTGGCTTTGGTCAAACTGATTACACAACACCAGTTTCATTCTTCGGCGCAACTGTTATCGAGTTGATTTTGACATTCTTCTTTGTACTAGTTATCTTGATGGTTACTTCAAAGAAGGCTGAAGCATCTTCAGTTGCTGCACCAATGATCATTGGTTTGACATTGGCAGTATTGATTATTGTTGGTATTTCAGTAACCGGAGCTTCATTGAACCCTGCACGTTCACTTGGACCTGCTGTGTTCTTTGCAATGTTTGGTTCAGCAACTTCATTGACTCACGTTGCTGCTTACTTCATCGGACCTTTAGTTGGTGGTGCTTTGGCAGCATTGGTTGCTAAGTACGGTCTTGGTTCAGAAGAATAATTTTTAATAAATAACACTAAAAACCACTTGTTACGCAAAGTTTTGCGATAGCAAGTGGTTTTTTATTTTGTTTATTTTTTGGACTCCAAAACGGCAACGTATCAGCTCTTTCTTTAATCATGTGCGATTCTAGCTTCGGCTGCTGCTGCGATTGCTGCGACGATATCATCGATGAAGGTATTTACGCGACCGCCGTTATGTTGTTCGTCGTTTAACTTACCAACGATGCCAGGCTTCACGCGGTCTAGATAACCGAAATTGGTCCATGAAATTGTTCCATAGATACCTAAGATAGACATGACCAATTGTTCATCGATACCGTAAGTCGCATGGTCACCACCGATACGTTCTTGTAATGGTTCTGGTAGTTGTTTAGCCTCCGCCACATCGTCTAGGGCTAAACCAGTCATGACGGCATCTTGTACTTCAGTTTTGTGTAACACGTGTTGTACAGAATCAATGGCTGTTGCCAATGATAAATCTGGAATATAGTCTTTTTGACCACTGACAACTAATTCAGCAATGTCAGGTAATTGGACACCACGATCCTGCAACATTTGAACAACATCTTCATAATAATCACGCTCAGTAAATAACATTTCCCATTACGCTCCCTCGTTTAACAATGGCATTATTGTATCAGAAAGAGGGGCCTTTTAAAACGTATCGAATTTTAAAACAGCTTTCCCTTGTAAGGAATGCTGACGAGCTTGTTCGTGAATGTCACGAAGATTAGCTAATGTAAATGGGAGCACTTGACCAATACGGAACGTGATTTTATCAGCAACCATATCGGCAAATAATGCTTCAAGATTAGGACGCTTTCCATCGGAGAAGGTGTTAGCAGCGTCGATATCAAATGCTGACAGAGCTTTTTCATCAAGACCAGCGATGCTACGTAGGATACCACCAGTTTTTAGAATTTTTGCAGACTGAATCGAGACTGCACCACCAATGGTATCTAAGACAGCGTCGAAATCAGATAGTTCATTTTCATAGGCGGTATGATAGTCGATTGGTGTGACATCTCCAAATGATTTTAGATAGTCAAAGTCAGCTGGCTTAGCGGTTGCATAAACTTGTGCCCCAATATTCAATGCGGCCTGCACAGCAACTGAACCAACAGCCCCTGCGCCACCTTGAACAAGAACTTTTTGCCCAGGTTGGATGTTTAAATCACGATGAATCATTTGATAACCAGTTGCAGCACCAATGACCGCGGCTACGGCATGAATGTCATCAATGTCATCAGGCACTTTTGTAGCGGCAGATTGGCCAACTGGTACTAATTCAGCATAGGTTTTTTGGTGACGAGTGGCAGCAACGCGGTCACCAACTTTAAAGTCGGTGACGTCTGAACCGATAGCGACGACTTCACCCACCACACTTGAACCGGGAATTAATGGTAATTCTTCTGAAGTACCCATTTTTCCTGCGATAAATTTCACATCATAAGGATCAATAGCGACGGCATGATTTTTGACCAACACCTGTTTTTTCAGTAAAGCTGGTGTTTCAGTATCGATTTCTTTTAAACCAGTAACTGGACCATAATTATCTAATTGAATAGCTTTCATAATATTTCCTCCTTATTTCTTTTATCATAAGTATAGTCTAACTTAGTTTGATAAGTGGGACAAAAGTCCAAATTAATTCACCCAAACATGGTTGTACGTTAGAATATAGCTATAAATAGTTAGGCAATTTCAGTCTGATTGTTTTTTACAAGTCAGTAATTATGTCAAAGAAGATGTTTAACATGCCATGGACAAAAGAAGATTACCCGGACTCATTAAAAAATCTTAAGCCAACTGTGCGTAACAAAGCGATTGAAATTATGAATGCGCTACAAAGAGAAGAAAACTATAATGAACAACGTATTATTGCGATTGCCACCAAAAAGGCTGAAGAATGGTACAAGAATGACCATCCTAATGCTTCGGTTTATAAAAAATGATCTATCATGTAATAGATATTTTTATTAGCGATAATGAAAATATAATTAAAAAACAGTTGCAAAGCTATAATCGCTGTGGTAGTTTAATATATATTAAATCGCATCAAGGGAGGACATCACTAATGACTAATTTAAAAAATATGCAAATTAATAATTCGACGTCCTCTGACTCAACTGTATTACCAAGCAGTTGAGTGTTTTGAGGTGATTAAATAATTTGTCGCTAACAAAAACCGTTCAATCTGGGTAATGCATTGTGTTGTGTATTACCTGGGTTGGACGGCTTTTTTATTTTGGCTTAAGGAGCATAGAGATGGCGTTAGAAAAAAGTGGCTTAAAGCGCTCGATGGGCGTGATGACAGGTATTTCGGTAGTTATTGGTACGGTTGTAGGTTCAGGAATTTTCTTTAAGCAAGGACAAGTATTAGAGACGGCTGGCGGTACGACAGCAGGGTTAGCAGCCTGGATCGTGGGTGGCTTGATTACCTTGGCTGGTGGGTTGACCTTATCAGAGATTGGCTCAAGAATACCGGAAACCGGTGGTATGTACATTTATATGGAAAAGCTCTATGGTAAGTTTGTTGGCTTCCTGACTGGTTGGACACAAGTTGCCATTTATGCCCCTGCGATTATTGCATCGGTTGCGGCTTATTTTGCGGAACTGTTTGCGGACTTTTTTAATATACCAACACAATGGGCACCAACAATCGGTATTGTGACCCTATTGCTGATTACAGCCATGAATTCATTGGATAATCGTATTGCCAGTGCTTTCCAAGTAACGACGACGACGATTAAATTAATTCCCATTTTTGCCTTGGTTACCTTTGGCGTTTTCTTTGGGAAAGCCGATGCTTTGGGTCAAACCGTTCATCATATGGCATCATCAACATCTGGTAATTTTGGACTGGCAATTTTAGCGACATTATTTGCTTATGATGGTTGGGCAACATTAGCTAACTTAGGTGGTGAGATAAAAAATCCACGTCGTAACTTACCTCGAGCAATTATTGGTGGTCTGTTAGTTGTTATTTTGGTTTATGTTGGGGTAACTTATGGTATTTATCAAGCCGTGCCAGCCAACCAAATTGTTTCCCTTGGTAGTGAGGTGCCATATACAGTCGCTCGTCAAGCATTTGGTGATTTAGGTGGTAAATTATTGGCACTTGGTATTTTGATTTCTATGGCTGGCACGCTTAATGGTAAGATGCTTGCCTTTCCCCGGATGGTTTATGCAATGGCTGATGAAGGTGTTTTACCACGTTATCTAAAAAAGGTTAATCGTGCACAAGCCCCAGTAACAGCATTATGGACAACGGCCGGCTTAGCAGCTATTTTGATTGCAATCTCAGGAGCTGATTGGTTGTCAGATATGGCTGTCTTTGTTATTTGGTTGTTCTATGCGGCAACATTTTTTGGTGTTTTTATTTTGCGTTTACGAGATAAAAAAGCTGGCGTGAAGCCCAATGAATTATTATTCCAAGTACCTTTGTACCCAATTATTCCAATCATTGCCATTGGTGGTGCCTTATTTGTTTTGATCAACACATTAATTGCTAGTTTCTCAATGGTGTTGATTTCATTTTTCTTTGTAGGTGTTGGTATCCCAGTTTATTATTACTACAAACGCAAGAATGAATAACTAATAGTATTTCATAGCCATTGAAACCTCACTCAATCAGAAAGTGGTTGCTTACTAAGAAAATATGCGATAATAGATGTAAAAGTATTTATTAGTAAGGGAGTATGTCAGTATGGGAAAGTATCATGTGACGAATTATGAACAGATGTCGTTTGATGATTTTAATCAGCCATCAGGTTTACCAATCGATCGTGACAATCGTTGGGTTGTGCGCGCAGATAAAATTCCATGGCATGATTTAGAAAAACAATATGCATTAGTTTTTACAAGTAATCGTGGTCCTAAACCTTTACCGTTCCGATTAGTGTTCGGTGCGCTAATGATTCAACAATTGCTTGAATTAACTGATGAAGAAACTTTGGAACAAATCAAGGAGAATCCCTATTTGCAATATTTCGTTGGTCAATCAGGGTATGTTTATCAACGGCCATTTAGTTCGTCAACTTTAAGTCGTGCCCGGCAGCGCATTGGGGATGATGAAGTCTTGGCGATGGTTGATCGTATTGAGGATTTGATGGTAGCCGAAGGGGTAACGTCTAAAATTGGTAAGCGTCATTAATAAATGTATGGCATTGTATTTAATAGTAAAAAGACCAGCAAGGTCACGCGATGTTCATCGCATGACCTTGCTGGTCTTTATTGTTGTGATTTAGTTTTGATGTTTCTTTTCTCGAACAAAGAAAATAATCGACAACAGAACTAGGAAACCAGCACCGATGCAGACAGAAATACGAGTGTCTGGATTAATAAACATGAAAATAACGATGATTACTAGTGAGATCAGAGCGAAGTAGTTCGTTAATGGATATAGTGGCATTTTGAAAGGATGCTCAGCCATCAAGGCTTTATTAGATGCGCGGAATCTTAACTCTGAGAACAGGATAATAAACCAAGGCACCATACCTGGTAGCACACTTGAACTATAAACTAGGACGAACAAATCAGCTGTTGATTTACTTAATGCAGAAAAGACCGTATTTAAAATCAAACCAAGTAGAATACCACCAGAAATAGCAAGAATTGAAACATAAGGCACTTGATGTGATGACAACTTTGATAACGATTTTGCTGTTTCACCATCTTTTGATAACTTAAACAACATCCGGCTTGAACTGTAGATACCAGAGTTGGCACCCGACATTGCAGCTGTTAGTACGACGAAATTAATAATACCAGCGGCTCCTGAAATACCGACTTTTGAAAATGTTTCAACGAATGGTGAACCGACAGCATCAAGTTGGTTCCAAGGGTAGATTGTGACGATAACAAAGATAGCACCAATATAGAAAATCAAAATACGCCAAACGATTGAACGAATTGATGCAACGATGGCATGCTTTGGGTGTTCTGCTTCACCAGCAGTGATTCCTAATACTTCAATTCCTTGATAAGAACCGACCACGATTGACAGCGCAAAGATGAACCCTTTAACGCCACCTGTGAAGAAACCGCCGTGTGACCACAAATTTGATAATCCGATTGCGTGCCAGTTATTACCTAACCCTAAGAAGATGACCATGACACCGAGCACGATCATGATGATAATCGTGACCACTTTGATCATGGCAAAATAAAATTCCATCGTACCGTAAGCTTTAGCAGAAGTTAGATTTGCAAAAGCTAGCGTGGCAATGACGACAACGCCAGAAATCCAGCCGGGTAAGTTGGGCCACCAATAATTTAGATAAGTACTGACGGCAATAACTTCACTTATTCCAACAACGATGTATTGAAAAACGTTACTCCACTTTGTGAGATAACCAGCCAAAGGATGAATATAGTTTGTTGCATAGTCAGCAAATGAGCCAGTTGTTGGGTTAATGAAAATCATTTCCCCTAGTGCTCGCATGACTAGATACAACAGAATACCGACAAAAGCGTAGGCTAATAGCACTGATGGACCAGTCCATTGGATGGTTGATGTTGATCCCATAAATAGACCAACACCAATTGTGCCACCAAGTGCAATCATCTGCATTTGCCCACTCGTTAATGAACGTTTTAACTGACGCTCAGGTTTTCCCTGTTCACTTTTCATCTGCCAAACTCCTCTTTCTACTAAAAAAGTATACAAAAAACCGCCCAATCAACTTGCACCGCAAGGGGGTGTCGAGCTGGTTGGACGGTTTGCTAATAATCGATATTTATTAACAGCACGTTAAATAACCCAACCAGCCGAGATGGTGGTTGAGGTGGTGGTCGTTAAGTGGTCTGCCAAGATTAAGTTTTTAACTGCATGAACTAACATAACGATTTCCCTCCGTGCATTAATTGATAATTAGAAGAATAGCACCATTATTCTGAGATGACAAGAGTTAATTTGAAATTTCATTAATAGGAATGACGTATTTATTTACCAAATAATAATAATAAGTCAGCGGTATCTTGAATATCATGAGAAACTTTACAAGTTATATTCATGCCGGGCATGACAAACGATGAATAGTACAAGAGAGATGAGAGGTTTATTATGGCGCAATTGAATTTATGGCAAAAAATGATTCGACGTGAAAATCCCAGTAATTATGCGGATAAGGATGGTAAATTACAGCCAATATTGGGTAAAAAAGAAATGATTGCCATGGGGATTGGTACGGTGGTCGGTGCTGGTGTATTTACGATGCCCGGTATAGTGGCAGCCGAATATGCTGGTCCGGCAGTGGTCATTTCTTTTATTATTGCAGCGTTGATTGCTGGGTTATCAGCTTTAGCCTATTCCGAGTTAGCATCAGCGATGCCTTTTGCAGGTTCGATTTATTCTTGGGCAAATGTTATTTTCGGTGAATTTATTGGTTGGGTCGCTGGTTGGGCGATTTTAGCTGAATATTTGATTGCTTTAGCACTAGTTTCATCGGCGTGGTCATCTTATTTTCAAGGTTTTTTAGCAAGTTTTGGCTTTGAATTACCCCAATTTTTCCAGGCATCTTTTAATTTAGCGCAAGGTACCGGCTTCGATTTGTTTGGGGCACTGGCGATTTTAGCCGTTGGTGTATTAGCTTCTCGTGGGATGCGAAATATTGCGCGGATTGAGAATTGGCTAGTTGTTGGGAAAATTGTGGTCATTATTATTTTTATTGTTGTGGGAGCCACAGCTGTACAAGTAAATAACTGGTTGCCATTTATTCCTCATCATCAAGCAGGGACGCATTTTGGTGGGATGACTGGGATTATTGCTGGGGCAACCCAAATTTTCTTTTCGTATATTGGGTTTGATACGATTGCTGCTAACTCAGCAGAGGTTAAAAATCCGCAAAAAACAATGCCACAAGCAATTGTGGGGACGTTAGTGATTGCGACAGCTTTATTCGTTGGTGTTGCAGTAACTTTGACGGGGATGTACCCATACGAAAAATTTGCTGATAATGCTGAACCGGCTGCATGGGCGTTACGTGAATCAGGTCATTTATTTACAGCTAACTTGTTGTCAGTGGTAGCCTTAGTGGGGATGTTTTCTGGTTTGGTTGCCTTGTTGATTGGTGGGTCGCGATTGGTGTACTCATTTAGTCGTGATGGTCTAATGCCTCGTCAATTTGCACAGTTAGATCGGACAGGATTACCTAAGATTGCCACGATTGTTATTACGATTATTGCAATTGTTCTAGGCGGTATCTTTCCAATCGGTATGTTAGCAAATCTAGTTTCAGCGGGAACATTGATTGCCTTTATTGTGGCTGGATTAGCTGTTTTGAAGCTCCGTCAGCGTTCAGATATCGACCATAGTGGTTATAAGATGCCGTATTATCCGATACTACCAATATTGGCAGCTTTAGCAGCGTTCTTGCTACTATGCTCATTAAATATTTCCGCAATTTTCTTAACACTGGGTTGGTTAGGCCTTGGTGTTCTAGTTTACGTATTTTATGGTAGTCGGCATAGCTAAGTAAAATCAAATTGACTGTATTTCGCTAATATAAATATGCGATAATAATTAAATACTAGTCATTGAAATTGATGGGAGAAAAGCCGATGAAAAAATTATTGGTTTTAACTACTGGAGGTACCATTGCCTCAACGAAAACTGCCCAAGGCTTAGCGCCAGGGATGACAGCTAATGAACTGATGACATATGTTGTACCACGTGATAATGTGACGATATCTGTTGAAAATATCATGGGGAAAGATTCAACGAATATGCAACCAGAGGATTGGCTGATTATTGCCGGACGTATTTTAGAACAGCAGGATGAATTTGATGGGTTTGTCATCACTCATGGGACAGATACGATGGGCTATACAGCGGCGGCATTGTCGTATTTGTTGTACGGTATTAAAAGGCCCGTTGTTTTGACTGGATCGCAAATTCCAATAAGTGAGACACAGTCGGATGCTATTCGTAATTTGGATGATGCCGTTACGTTTGCTAGTCAAACGCATTTGACCGGTGTTTATCTTGTATTTAACGGTTTGGTCATGATGGGGACCCGCGCGGTTAAGACAAAAACAAAGAGTTATGATGCGTTTGAAAGTATCAACTACCCATACCTGGCAAGCGTGAATGCTGGAGAAATGGTGTCACTATATGAACCAGAACCAGAAGAACCCTTGTTAAAGGCCCATACATCATTGGATCCGAATATCTTTGTTGTTAAAGCCTTTCCGGGGCTTTCTGTGGATATATTTGATTATCTAGTTGAAAATACCCATGGTGTTATTATTGAAAGTTTTGGCAATGGTGGTCTGCCATTCCAACGACGTAACTTAATTCCAGGGATTGAGAAGTTGATTGCGGCGAATATTCCGGTTATTATTACGACGCAAATTCTGGAAGAGGGTCAAGACATCAATTTGTATGAAGTTGGTAAACGCGTGGCGGATGCTGGTGGCGTCACGGTGGGTGATATGAATACCGAAGCGGTTGTGGCAAAATTGATGTGGGTACTAGATCAGACCCGCGATCCACAAACGATTACAAAAATGATTCAGACACAAACAGCTCATGATATTGGATTTGTTTAGATATTGTCACAGAGGAGGTTCAAATGGCAAAACTATCATATGATATTTTAGAAAAGTTCGGTGCATTATCAACCAGTAAAAGTGGTTGGGAACTACAGTTAAACTTTGTGCAATGGGGTGAGAATAAACCTAAATTTGATTTACGATCATGGTCACCAGATAATAGCAAAATGGGAAAAGGACTAACCTTATCCCATGATGAAATTGTTGCATTATATGATGTGTTAACAAAAGTACTAGCAGCTGAACATGCACCTGTAACAGATGTCACGGGTAACGATGATGTTGAGACTCAGTCAAATAATGCGGACGATGATAAACCCAAGTGGGGTCGCCTAGACGAGATGTAAGCGAGTGCTTGCTTCTTGTACTAAACGCCATCAAGTAGATGTTTGAAATATTATAAAATTAAATCTATTAGGATTCAAAAAGGGTTGGGATACAATAAGTATCCCAACCCTTTTAGGCTTTGTTATATATTTGTTAACTTGAGCGTATAGATGCTGCCTGAAAGACTGCAAATATTCTCTCATGTCCTGGGTTTATAACATACGTAACCCAAGGCCAAATCCATTCCAAATACCTCGATATTGAACCATTGACATTAGTTTGAGCACAGAATGAGGAACATTTTGATGATCTTTTCGGATGATTTTTGAAATTCCATCTATGAATTGAGAAATTTCAATTCCCTTAAGCTTGTTGTTGAGTAACTTGTTTCGGTACTCGATTAAAAACTTACTTAATTTTGAATTTTCATCAACTTCTTGAATTGCAATATCAAATTGATTGAGTAAGGCAGTGTTTTTATTTTTCATAGGTTAACACTTTCTGATAGTCAGTTCTCTTCAATAATGAAGCGGGTTAATAAGCACGGGTCATTTCTCCAGTAGTAGGACGCATACGTTCATTGTGCTAGGCAAATCCTGTGGTTCATACATACATTTGAAAACTTTTATTGAGCCGTATCAATTTATTTAATCGTAACATATTACATAGCAGGAACACTGATTGTGCCTTGGAAAGTATGACTAACTAAAATCTTTAAAGTATCACTCAACCTTGCGTGGTTATCATCACCGTCACAATCGATGTTGATGTCTGTTGCTGTGTCTCTTCAATTAAGGTTGTGACTGTCCAAGTTTGGATGCGGTGACCTAATTTGATAGGGGTTGCAACGGCAATCAAGGTACCATTTTTTGCTGCATTTAAATGATGAGTATGAATATCGACCCCAACTGGCACTTGATTTGGCTCAGTCAAACTAGCTTTGGCCCCTAAACTGGCAGCAGTTTCAGCAAGAAAAGCATTGATACCACCATGCACGATGCCATAAGGTTGCTTAATATTATCGGTGATTGGTAAACGCACGATTGTTTTTTCAGTCGTGACCAGATCGTTTGCAACATTTAGAAATTTCAGTGCATCCATGGTAATACCTCGCATTTAAATATAGAATATAATCAATCATCATTTTAATATTAATTTGGAAAAAATAATAGAAAAGATTATAATGCATTAGTAGCATATAAGAGATAAAAAATAGGAAGTGGCAAAATAAATATGACAGTAGAATGGTCAACAGTTAAAGAATACTCAGAAATTTTCTTTGAACGTGCTGATGCGATTGCTAAGATTACCATGAATAATCCACGCCATCACAATGCGTTCACACCTGATATGGTTCAAGAAATGATCGACGCTTTTTCAATTGCGCGTGACGATGCGTCAATTGGTGTGATTATTTTGACTGGAGAAGGGGATAAGGCCTTTTCATCTGGTGGTGATCAATCAGTACGTGGTAATGGTGGTTATGTTGGACATGATCACATTGCTCGTTTGAATGTTTTAGACTTACAACACTTGATGCGTATTATTCCTAAGCCAATCATTGCAATGGTTAAGGGTTGGTCAGTCGGTGGTGGTAACATTTTGCAATTAGTTTGTGATTTGACGATTGCCGCTGACAATGCCATGTTTGGACAAACTGGTCCCAAGGTTGGTTCATTTGATGCCGGCTATGGTTCAGGTTACTTAGCACGTGTTATTGGACATAAGCGCGCAAAGGAAGTTTGGTTCTTGAACAAGTTCTATACCGCTCAAGAAGCTTATGATATGAACTGGATCAATCGTGTGGTTCCTTTGGCTGAAGTTGAAGAAGCAACCATCGAGTGGGCAAATATCATTTTACAAAAGTCACCAACTGCCTTGCGCTTTATTAAGGCAGCCATGAATGCTGATACAGATGGTTTGGCTGGTTTGCAACAATTTGCTGGTGATGCCACAATGTTGTACTACACAACTGACGAAGGAAAAGAAGGTAAGAATGCCTTCCTTGAAAAGCGTCAACCAGACTTTAATAAGTATCCAAAATTCCCATAAAAAAGATTAAGACTCGGTATGTGACAAATGATTGTCAGTTATCGAGTTTTTTGTTCTAGTTTGCTTTAAAAAAATAATAGAAGGAATATTATGGAAAATTGGTTAACAAAACGTGCCCAGTTATCACCTGATCGATTAGCCGTTCAGTATCAGGGAACAAAATTAACTTTCGCACAGATGCAAGAAAAAGTGCAGCGCATTGCAACCCAATTAGCGCAATTTGCACAAGATGAAGAACGCATTGCGGTGATTACGTCAAATCAACTTCAAGGCTATTTGATGATTTTGGCTGTCCAACAACTAGGGAAAACAGTCGTGCTGATTAATCGACGTTTATCAGCAAGAGAAATTAATTTTCAATTACAAGATGCAGGGGTTCAGGTAGTTGTCCAAGATGATGATTTTGACTTAGCATTATCAGTCGATCAACAAGTATCATTTGCGGAAGTATTAGAATTACCAGTAACCACGCTCATTGAACCAGTTGCCGAGTTTGATTTAGATACAGTGACATCAATTATGTATACATCTGGAACGACTGGTAATCCCAAAGGGGTCATGCAGACCTTTGGCAATCACTTTTACTCAGCCGTCGGTTCAGCATTAAATTTGGGTATTATGGCGGATGATGTTTGGTTGGCAGTGGTGCCAATCTTTCATATTAGCGGGTTGTCAATTATGATGCGTTCGCTCATCTATGGTATGGGGGTACGCTTATTCAAAAAATTTGATGTTCATGAGATTAATCATGCATTATTGAATGGTGAAGTGACAACCATTTCTGTAGTTCCTATGATGTTGACACAACTATTAGCTGAGTTGCCAGCCAATACCCGTTATCATGAAAAATTCCGCACGATGTTGTTAGGTGGTGGACCAACGGACTTAACAACCTTGCAACGGGCAAAAGCAGCAGGTATTGAGGTCGTGCAGTCGTACGGTATGACGGAAACAGCCTCACAAGTGATTGCCTTGGATGCAGCGAATGCGCAACGGAAACTTGGTTCAGCTGGTAAGCCATTGTTCCCAGTATCAATACGTGTTGCTCATCAAGATGACCAACAGCACGGGCGTATTCAAATTAAATCACCAACGTTAGCAGTGGGGTACTTAAATCAACCCGAGAAGTACGCCAACACATTTGAAGATGGTTGGTTTGATACTGGTGATATGGGTTGGTTAGATGATGAAGGTTTCTTATTTATTGATGGTCGTGAGGGCGATATGATTTCATCAGGTGGTGAAAATGTCTTTCCGGACGAAATTGAATCAATTTATGCGAAATTAGATGAAATCAAGCAAATTGTGGTGGTTGGTGTGCCCGATGAAAAATGGGGCGCAGTACCAGTGGCTTTTGTTATCTTTAAGGATGGACAAACATTATCACGACAAGCTTTACGTGACTTTGGACGAGATATGTTGGCTCATTATAAAGTGCCCGCCCATTTTTACAAGGCAACAGACTTCCCACGCACAGCTAGTGGTAAAGTCCAACGACACAAGTTACGCGACTTGATTACGGACGCGTTGGAAATAGAATAAGCATTATCCTTGAATTTTCTAAATGAGCGACTATAATAATTGGTAATCTAGGAAAGGGGGTGATACGTTTTGGCAGATATACACAATCAACGAAACGTATCGCCCTTGTAAAAGGAAACAAGGGCGATACGTTCTGTATAATTTAGTAGATAATTACTAAATAGATTATGCGGATTGTAATTTAACAGCATAATCGGAATGGTTGGGACAAAATAATGTCCCAGCCATTTTTTTGTTCTTAAAAGAAATTACTTACAAATTAGCGCCAAGGCGTTTTTTGTCGCGCGCTTTTTTTATAAATGGCTATCCATGTTATAATCGTAGATAGTTTATAATTTATGTCGATAGAATGAGGTGTTAAAAAATGGAAATCATTGATGTTACGCCAAAGACTGAAGCAGACTGGGAACGTATTTACCTTGAGGCCTTCCCAGAATATGAGCAACGTCCCATTGCGGAGCTAGTTGCAATGTCTGATCAAAAGAGTGGCACAAGGATGCAAGTGGTGACTGATGAAGATCAGGTAATTGGTGTTTTGTATTTGTGTGAAATTGGTGTGGACAAAGCGTTTGTGCTATATTTCGCGATGGATGCAAAAATTCAAAGCAAGGGTTATGGTAGCCGTGCTTTAGCTATTTTGAAAGAACGGTACCCAAAAGGTTTGATTCTGGAAGCTGAACAGACTGGCCACCAAGCAGAAAATGAAGAGCAACGTGTTAAGCGTTATGCCTTCTATAAACGTAATGGATTTGAGGATAAGCAATTGCTTTCTGAAAATTCTGGTGGTATTTTCCACCTGCTAGCAACTACGGAAGATGTTACGGCAACGGAGTATTTGCAGGCTATGCAAACATTGTCAATTGACGCAGTTATCCGTAGAGGATAGGGAATTAAAATAGAATTAATATGTTTATTGACCCGAAAACTGACCACATTGTTTGGCAAGTTTTCGGGATTTTTTGGTTTTTTCTAAAGAAAGTCCTATTTAATGGATTTTTCGGGTAAAATAAGTCTTAATAAATGTATTGTATGATGGTCAATAAGTAGTGGTATGTGCCCAAGGCGATATGTTTTAATATAGTAGGTAAGTTAGGACAGAAAATGGGTTGCTAGACATATACTTCAAGGTAGGTTTAGAAAGGTAGGATTGTTTATGGCGCAAAATGGGCTTAAGCCAAGTATTAGCACATTCGGAATTATTTCCTTGGGTGCTGGTGGTGTAATTGGTAGTAGTTGGATTTATACAAATAGTCAGTTTTTCCACCAATATGGTGCGGGTGGAGAAATTTTTGGTTTATTAGCGGCAGCAGTGTTAGCAGTTCTGGTTTCGCTGTCATTTGCTGAGTTATCAACGATTTACCCTAAAGCAGGTGGTGAAGTTGTTTACGGGTATCAGGCCTTTGGTAGAAAAGGTGGGATGTTTGCCGGTTGGGCTTTGCTCGGGTCGTACCTGAGTGCGTTAGCCTTTTATGTCACGGCATCCAGTATGTTACTGTCACAGATTATTCCGCAGATTGCGACTGGCCCAGCATATTCATTTGCAGGGATGAAGGTTCATTATACTGAATTAGTGTTAGGCGTGTTGATCACATTATTTATCTTTGCGATTAATTATCGAGGAGCAAGTCTGACGAGTAATGTGCAAATTGTGTTGTTTATTCTCCTTGGCGTCATTGGTGTTATGTTGGTAGTTGTTGGGTTTAGCCATGGTAAACCAAGTAATTTTTGGCCAGCATTCTATGATCATCAGTCAAAAACCCCTGAAATATTCCGCTTTATTTTGCCAGCAATGACATTTTTGACGGGTTGGGAATCAATCGGTGTGATGGCTGAAGAGGTGAAGACCCCCGCACGAAAAATTGGGCGCATTGTCGTGATGGCAATTATGATTGCCTCGGCTTACTATCTATTAGTGCTCTTAGCTTCAGCTTGGATTCATCCATGGCAAAGTACTGCAACTATGGAAATGGGAACGATCGATGCCTTTAAAGCAGAAGGTTTCCCATTACTTGGTACGGCGGCTTTTATTATTTCTTTCTTAGGATTAGGAACCAGTTTTTTGACGTTGTTTTCAGCGGCGCCACGATTGATTTATTCATTAGCTGAGCAGAATATTTTGCCACGTTATTTTGCAAAAGTACATCCTAAACATGGTACGCCAAGTCGTGCCATTGTGATGACCTTAGTATTGGTTTTGTCACTTGGCTGGATGGGAAAAGGTGCGTTAACTTACTTCTTGGATATCGGTGGTTTCCTAACGGCTTTAGCCTGGGGAATCAACGCCTTTAACTTGTTAGCCATTCGTAAGAAGTACCCTGATTTGAAGGGTGGATTTCGTAACAAGCATTTATCGCTACCTGTTATTGGTGGTGTGATTGCGATTCTAATTGCGTTATCAACGATTATTCCGGGTACATCGGTTTCTCTAGTTTGGCCTTATGAATATATTATTTTAGGTATTTGGATCATTATCGGATTGATCAGTTATTTTGCTGGTAAGAAGAAATAGATGTCTACAAATTAATAAATTTTAACTATTAAACAAGCTGTGCCGTTTTCTTCGGTAGCAGTTTGTTTTTTTGTACAAGCAAGTGCTCTATAATGAGAGATATAAACCTTAAATATTTAAGGTATAAATAAGTTGAAAATAGGTAGTTTTTAAGGTTCAGCGTTTATATTGAAAATAACAAAACTAACAAGTGCAAGAGGGACGGTAACATTATGGCAGAAAATACGGTTAAATTATTAATTGTCGAGGATGACTATGCGTTGAATGATACAGTGAAAGAAACAATTTCTGACCTAGGTGAAGTTGTTCAGGTCCACGATGGTGATGAAGGCTGGTTTGAAATTGAGTCAGGGGTATATGATGCAGTCGTTTTGGATGTGATGTTACCTGGACAAGATGGTTTTACTATTTTGAAAAAGGCTAAAGAACAGTTTCCAAATTTGCCAGTACTGATGCTGACAGCTAAGGGTGAAATAGCTGATAAAATGCAAGGATTTGATTTAGGTGCTGATGAATATATTACGAAGCCATTCTATAAAGAAGAACTTTTGGCACGTTTAAAGATGTTATTACGTCATACAGGTGTGCTTGGACAAGATGGCGCATTGGAAGTTGGTAATGTACAAATTTATGTGGACCAACACAAGGTGTTAGTTGATGATACAGAAGTTAGTTTGCAAGGTCGTGAGTTTGGTCTGTTAGTATACTTAGTGCAACACGTGGGCCAAATAGTTACCAAGGATCAAATCTTTGACCGACTATGGGGATTTGATTCTGATACATCTTTGACGGTTGTCGAAGTTTACATGTCTAACTTGAGAAAGAACTTGCGTCAAGCGGAGGCCCAAGTTAATATCAAAACATTGCGTAACGTGGGATACACACTGAGCGCGACGACTGAGGAATAATGGCTAAAACGAAACTGGCTGAAAAGCAACACCATTGTTTTAACAAATTAAAACTACCAAAGTGGCTACAAAGAATCCGCGCTTCGTTGTCACAACAGGTTAAAATGACTATTTTAATGGTGGTTGGCTTTACTTTAGTTTTCGTTTTGATTGGTTCCTTTTCAATTAGTCAATTCCGAACAGTGATGTATGGCAATGCCCAATCACGTGTGGAAAGTGCTTTTGATGTACAAGCAAACCGCTTTGATCGACCCGTTGTCCAAAATGAAACGGCCCAGATTACTGATTATGTCGGCGCATTTAAAAAGACGTTGGATTTACCTAAATCTAATCATGTATATTTGCGTGAATATCGAGGCAGTTGGTATTTCTTCAATCGTAAGGGCAGTGAGTTGGCCTATGTCGATGTCACTGCAGAACATGATTTAGTAGAATCATATCAGACGCGTTTGTTTTGGATTTATGTGCTATCTGAATTAGCGCTATTATTGATGGGAATGGCATTAACGAGAGCTAATATGCGTCCGATTATGCGGTCTTGGAATCAGCAGCGGACATTTGTTGCTGATGCCGCGCATGAATTTAAAACCCCGATGACCGTTATTCAAAATAATTTGGAACGTATGCTGGAACATCCAAATGATACGGTAATGGATCAAGTCGAAAGTGTCGCCAATGCACTGACAGAAGTTAGACATTTGAACCATTTAACTGGAGATTTATTGACCCTTTCACAGGCCGATGCGGATATCCCGATGTTTGAATTTGAAGAAATGGATTTGGCTAAGACGGTACGTGAAGTTGGCGACATTTATGAATACAATGCTAATGAAAAGCAGCAAACGTTGCAAGTTGATGTCCCAGAAACATTGCCGATTGTTGGGGATGCCCAGCGTCTACGTCAACTGTTGGTGATTCTTACTGATAATGCTCAAAAGTATGCTGGTGAAGGTGCCAGCGTCACTATTGCTGCAGCAGCAACAAGTAGTGGGGTCAAGTTGACAGTGGCGGATACTGGTAAAGGTGTTTCAGAAGAAGATAAGAAGCACTTGTTTGATCGTTTCTATCGAATTGACAAGGCTCGTTCACGTTCAACGGGTGGTCATGGGTTAGGATTGTCGATTGCTAAATGGGTCGTGCAAGGCCATCGTGGTACGATTGAAATCTTGGATAATAAACCGCATGGTACGATTTTTAAGATGTTGATTCCAAAAGGTCAAAAGAGTATTTCATAATGTAATTTATGAAAAAAGACAGGTAAGAAAAATCCATGGATTCTTCTTACCTGTCTTTTAATTTATGTTTCCTCAGCTATTTAATTAGATTAAGGGCTGGGGATGTGAATCAAAAACCGCAATTGTCTCATCATCACGACCAACAATCACTTGGTCAACGATATTTAGGAACAAACCGTGTTCAACCACACCAACCATACTAGTCAGTTCACGACCTAGTTTAAATGGATCAGGCATTTTATCAAAATGCAAATCAAACAAGAAGTTGGCCGAATCGGTACGGACCGGGTTACCATTTTGGTCTAAGCGCCAGGTTGGTTCATAACCTTTTTGCTTTAAGCGCTTAAATAGTTGTTCAGCACCGTAAGGGATAACTTCTACAGGTAGATAATGTGTTAATTGAGGTGCTATTTTTGTATCATCAACGACCCAAATATTACGTCGTGAGTTAACAGCGACGATTTTCTCCCAAAGTAAGGCAGCTCCACCACCTTTAATTGCTGCAAAATTTTCATCAATTTGATCGGCTCCATCGATGGTTATATCGATGTGATCAACATCATCAACATTATGCATGGGAATACCAAGCTTTGCTGCTGTGCGTCGTGTCTTATCTGAAGTAGGAACCCCTTTGATTTTTAATCCTTCTTCCGCAACACGTTTCCCCAATGCTTCAACGACAAAGGCGATAGTTGAACCTGAACCGATTCCAACTACCATACCATCTTCAACGAATTCAGCTGCACGATAACCGGCTAATTTTTTAAGTGCAGTTTGGTCTGCCATAAGGATAATGCCTCTTTCTTAATTTTTTCTTATCTCCATTATCGCTCATTGCATATGGTTTAGGCAAATTTGAAATTAGAAAATGTTACACTGGATAAATAACTTTTAAAAAAGGTGGCAAAATTCATGATTGATATGTGGCATGAAGACAAAATTGCGGCATTCCGTCAAACATTACTTGAATGGTATGACAGAGAAGGCCGTGCAGATTTACCGTGGCGTAAAGACCATGAACCTTATCACGTTTGGGTATCGGAAATTATGTTACAGCAGACCCAGGTGCAGACGGTCATTCCATATTTTGAACGCTTTATGACAACCTTTCCGACAATAGAAGATTTAGCGAAAGCTCCGGAACAAATTTTATTGAAAACTTGGGAGGGACTCGGCTATTATTCACGAGTGCGTAATATGCAAAAAGCAGCCCAACAAGTTGTTAATGATTATGCAGGCGTTTGGCCAACTGATATGGCTACTTTACAGAAATTAACCGGAATTGGTCCATATACGGCAGCAGCGATTGCTAGTATATCTTTTAATGAACCAGTACCAGCGATTGATGGGAACGCATTTCGGGTGTTTTCACGGTTATTCAAAATTGATGCCGATATTGCTCAAGCAAAAACAAGAAAAATTTTCTTTGAGGTGGGACAAAAGTTAATTGATCCAGAACGTCCTGGCGATTTTAACCAAGCAATTATGGATTTAGGGTCATCATATATGAGTGCTAAAAATTATGATAGCGAACATTCGCCAGTCAAAGCGTTTAATGCAGCATATTTAGATGGAACTGAGGATTTTTATCCAGTAAAAACAAAGGCAGCCAAGCCCAAACCAGTTACTTATTTTGCAATTGCTGTGAAATCACCAGCCGGTTATTTATGGGAACAACGACCAGCCAATGGTTTATTAGGAAACTTTTGGACGATGCCATTGTATGCATTAACAGATTTTATGACAGATAGTGATGCCAATTGGACTGAAGATGAAATGATTACAGCCACTCAGAAAAGACTGACTACTGATTATGGTGTGGTAGCCGATTTAAAGAAGGTAACCGGCCGTCCAGTAACCCACGTTTACACGCATTTGAAGTGGACGGTCACGATTTTAACGGCAGAAGTAGCATCACAACAGTTGGCTCGTGGCATGTGGCGATCATTTGATGACATGCAAAAGGATCCGCAACCTAAAATTCAGGAAAAAATTTGGCGTCGCTTAAGTTAAAATCTGGCAATTGTTTACTTGATTTATGATGATAATTTTTGTTGGGTAGTAGCACAAATATTAATGTTCCACGTGAAACATAAGCCCTTAGATTTTGTGATTCAACTCTGTCCATCTATTGAATAGATGGGCATTTTGCGGTATTCTTTTAGTATTGGAATCAGTTTGGAGAGAGATAATGAACCCCGAAGAATTTGCGGCGGCACTACGCGATAAAAACGTCATTTTAGACGATAAACAACTAACGCAATACCAAACGTATTACGATCGTTTGGTAGCAGTTAATGAACATATGAATTTAACGGCCATTACTGATCGTGATGAGGTTTACTTAAAGCATTTTTATGATTCATTAACTTTAGCATGGGCATATCCTAAGTTACAAACTGACCAACTTAGTATGATTGATGTTGGTGCAGGGGCTGGATTCCCGTCGTTGCCGCTAAAAATAGCCTTTCCACAATTACAGATTACTATTATTGATGCTTTAAATAAGCGGATAAACTTTTTGCAGGAGCTAGTTAACGAACTCGGACTCGAAGGGGTGACGGTCATCCATGCTCGAGCTGAAGAGTTTGGTCATAAAAAGGCGCCAAATCGCGAACAATTTGATGTGGCGACTGCTCGGGCGTTAGCTCGTTTAAATGTTTTAGGCGAATTGACTTTACCACTTGTTAAAGTTGGTGGGGCACTGTTAGCCATGAAAGGTAGTGCTGCAAGCGAAGAATTGCATGAAGCACAAGGAGCAATCGCAAAGTTGGGCGGCAAGATTGGCGAAGAAGTACCGGTCAACTTACCAAATGGTGATCCTAGGACAATTATTGTTATTGATAAGGTAAGTTCAACACCTAACCGTTATCCTCGTAAACCAGGAGACCCAGCACGCAAACCATTGTAGGAAGGGGAAAATAATGGGACACATTATTGCATTAGCAAACCAAAAAGGTGGTGTTGGTAAAACAACCACAACAGTCAATTTGGCTGCTTCGATAGCATCTTTTGGCAAAAAAGTATTAATTATTGATACCGATGCTCAAGGTAATGCAACATCAGGAACTGGTGTTCATAAATCAAATATTGAACAAGATATTTATGACGTCTTGATTAATGACGTGCCCTTAGCTGACGTCATTTTATCAACTTCTCATGAAGGCGTTGATATTGTACCGGCAACGATTCGTCTTGCTGGTGCAGAGCTGGAGTTAGCACCAGTAATGGCACGCGAATTGCGCTTAAAAAATGCGTTGGGTAACATTCGCGAACAATATGACTATATTTTAATAGATAATCCACCTTCACTTGGATTAGTGACGATTAATACATTTTCAGCGGCGGATTCAATTTTGATTCCGGTTCAAGCTGAGTACTATGCGTTAGAAGGTCTTGGCCAACTTATGAATAATATGAAATTGGTCAAACGTCATTTCAACCCTGATTTAGAAGTTGAAGGTGTCCTAATGACCATGGTTGACCCACGTACAAATTTGTCAGCTGATGTTATTGATAATGTGCGTGAGTACTTTGGCAGTGAAGTATACGATACTGTTATTCCGCGCAATGTTCGCTTGTCTGAAGCACCATCTCGGGGGATGTCAATCATTGATTATGATCCAAAATCAAGAGGTGCTGAGGTCTATACAAAGTTAGCGAAGGAGGTCTTAGAATCTCATGGTGAAATCTAAAAAAACAGGATTAGGTGGCTTTGGGAAAAAAGGTGGTGGCCTAGGAGCCTTATTTGCTGATCAAGGTCTTGATAACTCAGTTTCTAATGGTGATGAAGTTCGTGAAATCGCAATTGAAAAGATGGTTGCCAATCCATTCCAACCGCGACGGGTGTTCAACCAGGATAAGCTGCAGGAATTAGCTGAATCAATTAAGCAAAATGGGGTCCTACAACCAGTTATTGTTCGACATAATCCCAAAGACAGTAGTCAATACGAAATTCTTGCTGGTGAGCGCCGTTGGCGAGCCTCGCAGATTGCTAATATAGAAACTATTCCGGCAATCGTGCGCAAGTTAGACGATGATCAAATGTTGCAAGCGGCAATTCTTGAAAACTTACAACGTGAAGATTTGACGCCATTAGAAGAAGCGCAGGCTTATCGTGATATGATGGATGGCCTTAATTTGACACAAGCACAAGTAGCTAAACGATTGGGCAAGGCCCGGTCGGTGGTTGCTAATTTCTTGCGTTTATTGAATCTACCTGATGAAGTCAAAGAATTGTTAAATGCCAGTCAGCTGTCAATGGGGCAAGCTCGTACGTTATTAGGATTACATAATAAGCGTCGGATTGTCCCTGTTGCCAAGCGTGCCGTAGCTGAAGGGATGACAGTTCGCCAATTAGAACAGTTGGTCAATAAATTAAACGAACAGTCAGCACCTACTAAGGAGCAACCAAGTTTGTCTCCTTATATCAAAGCATCGACAACGGCATTGGAAAATAAGTTCGGGACAAAAGTCCATATGACACGTAATCATAAAGGTGCTGGAAAAATTGAAATCACCTATTTGTCAGATGAAGACTTAAACCGGATTTTTGAAACACTAGACATTGACTTAGATGCGGAATAGTGGAGGCAGTGATGTATAATTTACATGATATTGTTGAAATGAAAAAGGCGCATGCATGTGGTGCAAATGAATGGCAGATTATGCGTGTTGGTGCTGATATGAAAATCGTGTGCCAAGGTTGTCAGCGACAAATTGTCATGACACGTCATGATTTTGATAAACGTTTTAAACGTGTACTAAAAAGTGCACAAGATTAATTAATGAAAAGAGAGATGGGTAAATAAAATGGCTCTTACAGCAGGAATTGTTGGCTTGCCAAACGTCGGTAAATCAACTTTGTTTAATGCAATTACTAAAGCAGGTGCAGAAATGGCAAACTATCCATTTGCAACCATTGAACCAAATGTTGGTATGGTTGAAGTGCCTGATGATCGGTTGGACCGTATTCAAGAATTGATTCCGGCGGATAAAGTTGTCCCAACAACTTTTGAATTTACTGATATTGCTGGAATCGTTAAAGGTGCTTCACAAGGTGAGGGACTTGGAAATAAATTCTTGGAAAATATTCGACAGGTTAACGCTATTGTCCATGTGGTACGTGCATTTGATGATGATGACATTACCCATGTGTCTGGTAAGATTGACCCATTAGAAGATATTGAAACAATCAATACGGAATTAGTATTAGCTGATTTAGAATCAATTGACAAACGTTACAGTCGTGTTGAAAAGTCAGCGAAGTCTGCTAAAGATAAAGATGCTATTGCTGAGCTTGCCGTTCTAGAACAACTAAAGCCTGCATTAGAAGCTGGTAAACCAGCCCGCTCAATTGATTGGGATGAAGATGAGCAAAAAATCATTCATGATTTATTCTTGCTAACGTCAAAGCCAGTGCTTTATGTGGCTAATGTTTCGGAAGACGACATGGCTGATCCATCAGAATCAGAATATTATCAACAGATTAAGCAATATGCAGAATCAGAAGGTGCTGATGTTATTGGTATTTCTGCACGCGCTGAGGAAGAAATTGCCGAAATGGATGATGAAGATAAAGCGGAGTTCATGGAATTGCAGGGCATTACTGAACCGGGATTGAATCGTTTGATTCGTGCTGCTTATCATATGCTTGATTTACGTACATTCTTTACTGCTGGTGGTAAAGAGACACGTGCCTGGACATTCCGTGCTGGCATGAAGGCACCTCAGGTTGCCGGTGTTATTCATTCAGACTTTGAACGTGGTTTCATTCGTGCTGAAACAGTGTCATTCGAAGATTTGGACAAGTATGTATCAATGAAGGCGATCAAAGAGGCTGGGCGTCGTCGTTCAGAAGGAAAGGAATACGTTGTACAAGATGGAGACATCATTGAATTCTTGTTCAACGTTTAATTGGGGAGAAATATGACAGAGTCAAAGGAACAAACACAATCACAGGCACCAAAGCCAACGTTGCCGACTATTCAAGAACTTGCAACGTCGGGATTAACAAGACGTAACCAAGAGTTTATCCGTCAAATGGTTATTCTGGCTAATGGTGATGAGTCTAAAGCACAATTGATCACTGAAGTTGGCGCAAAATTATTAACTGCCCAAAAAACGGGAGTAACAGCTAAGCAATTATATAATACGCCAGCCGAAGCAATGGGACTAAAGACTGAGGCAGAAAAGAGCGATGATACTCGTGGGTATGCAAGTTATGGTTTTTGGCCACTTGCAGTTGATAACGCCATTGCCTTCTTTATGATGTTTAGTTTCATGTTTGGACTAACATTGATCTTTAGTGGTATGAAGTCATCAGCGGATGGCTCAGCAGGTGCAGCCGGAATTACTTCATTGATTTTGACGTCAGTCTTAGGTGGTATTTTCTTCTCAGCTGTTACATTGACCCTTGCACCACGTCGCGATGGTAAACATGTATCATTTTTGAAAAAGGCCAGTGTTACAGTCGGGGCCTTTGCTATTTGGTTCTTAGCATACCTAGGCTTTGCCTTCTTACCACCAGTGATTAATCCACTGTTACCAGGTTGGGTATATCTTGTGATTGCAGCACTTGCCTTCGTTGGCTTCCGCTACTGGCGTTCAAAGACGGGAATCAAGGGTGGTTTCCTTGGAGCAAACGCGCAAACACAATCACGAAAGAAATAGCCAAAGAAGCAGTGAGGGTAGATTAATGAAAATTTTGATTGTTGATGATGACCAAGAAATTGCGGAATTGCTAGAAATCTATGTGAAAAATGAAGGCTATGAGCCAGTTGTTGCTGGCGATGGTAGAGAGGCATTGACTAAGATTCGGACGAATCCCGATATTGGTTTGATTATTTTAGATATTATGATGCCTGAAATGAGCGGTACAGAGGTTTTGAAAGAAGTTCGTAAGGACAATTCAGTACCTATTTTAGTATTGTCAGCAAAGTCAGGTGCGATGGATAAAATTCAAGGACTAATTACGGGTGCTGATGATTACGTGACAAAGCCATTTAATCCATTGGAAGTTATGGCGCGCGTACGTGCATTACTACGTCGGGCACAAAACGGCTTGGCACAAGCTACACCAGAGGTGCTAGATGTCGGCCCATTGACAATCAATAAAGATAGTCACGAAGTGCGCACAGCAGACGGTGTTGATATTAATTTGACAGCTTTGGAGTTTGGCATTTTGTACCTACTAGCATCACATCCAAATAGAGTATTCAGTGCTGATGATATTTTTGAGCGTGTTTGGCAACAAGAATCCGTTGTGTCAGCAAAAACAGTGATGGTTCACGTGTCGCATTTACGTGATAAGTTAGAAGAAGCCACTGGTGGTAACCAGGTTGTGCAAACTGTTTGGGGCGTTGGTTATAAAATCGAAGTACTTTAATACAGAAAGGCAGTGGGGATGAAACTAAGAATACTGAGTTGGCTAAAATTCACAGTCAAGGCAGTGGTTTCCGCCCTGCTTTTTGTATGCATGGGAATTGGTATTATTCTCATGATTCAATCACATTGGGATACAAATAATTTGTGGTCAGAATTAGTAAGGATATCACAGCAATCACCAGTAACTGTCGGGATTGTAGGGGGTATTTTATTAATTGTCTGGTTGCTATTGCTATGGCAGTTTTATGAACAAACAAAGTTATCAGAATTGATTGTAGCAGTGAATAAATTAGTACCACAGGTTGGTGATACAAAGAGTCAGGGGTTACAGGTTAAGCACTGGGGGCGCCGCTTGCAACCATTAGCAGAGAATGTTAACGGTGTTTTTGAAGCTGCGCAACAAGCAATGGTTGAAGAACATGAAATTGAACGGTCTAAAGATGAAATGGTTACAAATGTCTCGCATGATTTGCGGACACCGTTGACGTCAATTTTGGGGTATCTTGGATTAATCATTAACGATAGTGAGCAACAAAAATTGCAACGTGAAGAGATTATGAAATATGCCCAAACGGCTTTTGATAAGTCAGGCCAAATGAAATCATTAGTTGAAGATTTGTTTGATTACACGCAAGTTCATCAAGTTGACTTCAAACTCCATTGGGCACCATTAGATTTAGCGGCCTTACTCCAGCAATTGGCAGTGAATTATGAGCTTGAAGCAGAGGAAAAAGGTGTTGTGATTTCGGCCGTGTCAAATCCAACGGTTATTGAAATGGTTGGTGATCCTGACCGACTGGCGCGTGTGTTTATGAATCTAATCAATAATGCCTTTAAGTATGGTGAGGGTGCAACTTTTGTTAGATTATCGGCAAAGGTTATGCCAGATGACAACCAGGTAGAAATTCGTGTGACGAATAATGGGGCTAAAATTCCTGATGAGTCCATTAAACGTCTGTTTGATCGGTTTTATCGTGTAGAAGGATCGCGTAATACGAAAACCGGTGGTACAGGACTTGGTTTGGCTATCGTTAATGGAGTAATTAATGCGCATGGTGGACAAGTGCGAGTTGAGTCAGATGATGACATTACTAGCTTCATTATTAATTTGCCGTTAACACCAGAAGAAGACGAACTACCAGATTAACAGAAATTACATGTTTAATATAAAAAGGTTGGAACATTTGCTTTTGTTCCTGAACTGAACCCCGTAAGTTGGAGTAATTTCCAAAACTTACGGGGTTTTACTATGTTTTCAAAAGAAGTACAAATTGAAGCTGTCACAATGTATCTACAAGGTATTCCGCCTTATAA